>DBGDSC010000084.1:0-10690 GCA_048402045.1 Collinsella sp. | reverse complement strand
AGTGGGTCATCGTCCCGGCATTCAGCATCAGGGTAGCGCTGCGACGCGGAAATCGCGCGCCGTTGCCGCGCCCCGCAGTGCCCGCTTCCCCCGAGAACAATTATCAGTGCAGGTAGACGAGTCGTCATCTTGCAGAAAACGCAAGTATGGATGGGGCCCTGAGTTTAGCCCCGTAATCCGGCATGGTTTTGAAATGGCATTAAATCGATAACAGCCATTTTGCTATGCCGGGGCGGTCGGTCGTTGGGTAATTACCCTCGCAGATAGGCGATGGCGATCTGCGTGCGGTTGCGTAGGCCCATCTTTGCCAGGATCGAGCTGATGTGGTTGCGCACCGTGCCTTCTCCCATATAAGCCGTGGCGGCAATCTCCTTGTTATCGAGGCCGCGGGCGATGAGCTCGGCGACTTCGAACTCGCGGTCGGTCAGGCTGGCAAGGGCTGCGGGCCGGCGGGGCGTGCCCGTCTTGTCGCCCATCCCGTCAAAGTCAACATCTTCGATCGCCTTGCCCTCGAGCACGCGTTTGCCATCCATGGCCTGCGCCAACGCTGGCGGAATGGCGGCGACATCGGTTTTGATCAGGTAACCGCGGGCGCCCAGCTTGAGCGCCGACACAATGTACTCGTCATCCGAGAATGTCGTCAGAAACACCACGCGCGCCGCAGGGTCGCGCTCAAGGATCTCGCGCGCGGCCGAAAGGCCGTCGCGTCCCGGCATCTGGATGTCGAGCAGCGCGATGTCGGGCGCGTGCTCGGCGTAGAGCGCGACCGCGTCGTCGCCATTGGCGCCGGTGCCCACTACCTCGATCTGCGGCTGGGCGCCCAAGATAATCTTGAGCGAATCGACCACCAAGCGGTCGTCGTCGACAACTATGAGCCTCATCGGGCGTCATCTCCTTGCTGTTTGGGGACGGTGGCAAACACGCGCCAGCCGGGGGCGCCGGCGCGCAGGCCGGCGGTGAAGGTTCCGCCAAGCGCCTCGACGCGCTCGCGCATGGAGGCGAGCCCCATGCCTTCTACGACGTTGCTGCTGCTCGCCGGGGTCGCGTCCGCGCCATCATCGGTAACGATGAGCTGGTAAAACGACGGATGCTCCATGCACCGCACGGTAATGGTTTTGGCATGGGCGTGGCGCACGGCGTTGGAAAGCGCCTCGCGCAGCACCGCCGCAAAGCAGTTGGCGACGTTGGCGGGCGCATGCTCGGCCAAAACCTCAAGCTCAATCTGCGGACCGCTGTCCGAGCGTGCGCCTTCAACGATGCGCTCGAGCTGCACGGAGAGGTCAGTCGCATTGTCGTTGAGCGCGTGGACGCTGGCGCGCACGAGCTGGAGCGCCTCGTCAACCGTGCGTTTGACGTCGGCGAAATCGGCGGCGACGTCGGGCTCATCGGCATGGACCACGCGCAAGGCCTCGGCTTGAAGCGAAGCGCGCGTGAGCTGGTGGCCCACGTTATCGTGGATTTCGCGCGCGATGCGGGCGCGTTCGGCGAGCGTCGCGAGCTCGACTTCGTAGTCCTGGCGGTCGGCGAGGTCGCGGTTGCGTGCCTCGAGTGCCAGGGCGCGTTCTTGCAGCTTGTCGCGGGTGCGACGCATGCGTTCCTGTTCGCGCTCCAGCTGCGCGGTGCGCAGCGACAGCAACGTGGCGGCGACCGAAAGGATGGCGGTTAGCAGCAGCGTTCGGGTGGTGAGCACGCCGCCACGAAGGTCCGCGACAAGCGCGCAGACGAACACGGCGCCAATCGCCAGCGCGGGCCAGATTCGTTCACGGCGCACGCGTCGCACGATGTCATAGAAGGCAAGGGGTGCGAACGGCATAAATGACGGCACGAAGATGGCCGCGATGATGTAGGCGTAGCTCGCGGCCTCGCTCGCGCGATGGGCGTGTTCTTCTCGTGCGACTTCCGACGCCGAGGTGGCAATAACGCCAAGGCAAAACGCCGCGACCAGGCGAGCGTCCACAGCAAGACCCACGGCGGCCGCAATACAGCACGCCAGCACGATCGATTTGTCGAAAAGCCTGTTCATACGGGTATTGTACGCGAAGCCGCGCGTGGTGGAGGGGCTGCCTGCGCAACCGTGACATTCCTCCCGTGCGGCAAAGCGGCGTCGATCGCTCGCGCGAGCGGGGGTTTCGCCTCCGCCCCCTCGCACTCGTGACAAAGCTCACTGGTGCGCACCGCCCGCTCCTGCGATGATGCAATCGTACCGGGCCGCAATCAACGGAAGGGCCGTCTCATGACAGACATCGTCCACGTCGAAAACCTCGTCAAGCGCTATGACGATCTTATTGCGCTCGACCACTTTAACTTGAGCATCGCCCCCGGCGAGATCTTTGGTCTGCTCGGCCCCAACGGCTCGGGCAAGACCACGTCCATCAACTGTATTCTGCAGCTGCTTGCCTACGACAAAGGCACCATCGATCTGTTCGGCGAGCCCATGACGCCCGCCCGCTACGACCTCAAGCGCCGCATCGGCGTGGTGCCGCAGCAGGTGGCGGTGTTTGACGAGCTTACGGTGCGCGAGAACATCGACTATTTCTGCAGCCTTTACGTCAACGACCGCAAGCGCCGTCGCGCGCTGGTCGAAGAGGCCATCGACTTTGTCGGGCTGGGCGACTTTACCAAGTTTCGCCCCGGCAAGCTCTCGGGCGGCCTGGCGCGTCGCCTCAACATTGCCTGCGGCATCGCGCACAAGCCCGAGCTCATCTTCTTTGACGAGCCCACGGTGGCGGTCGACCCGCAGAGCCGCAGCGCCATCCTGAAGGGCATCTGCCGCCTGCGCGACGAGGGCGCCACGGTGGTGTATACCAGCCATTACATGGAGGAAGTCGAGCAGATTTGCAGCCGCATCATGATCATGGACGGCGGCCGCGTGCTGGCGCAGGGCACCAACGACGAGCTCAAGCGCATGATTCAGATGGGCGAGCGCGTGACTGTCGAGGTCGGCGCCGTCGAGGCCGCCACAGTCGAGCGCCTGCGCGCCCACGAGCACGTGCTCAGCGTCGAGCTGTCCGGCGGCGAGCTCGTCTGCACCTGCGAAGCGAGCCCGCACAATCTGGTCGACATCCTCGATACGCTGCGCGCCGCCGACGTGGCGCTCGGCCGCGTGTGGAGCGAGCCGCCGACTCTCAACGACGTGTTCCTCGAGATCACCGGCCGCGAGCTGCGCGACTAGGGGGCAGCCATGTTCAACACCATTATCATTACGGTCAAGACGCTGCTGCGCCGGCCGAGCACGTGGGTTTGGGGCGCGATCTTTCCCGTCGCGCTTTCCACGATGTTCATGTTTATGTTTGCGAACCTCAGCTCCGACGGCAAGATCGACCCGGTGCCGGTGGCCGTTGTCGCTGACGAAGCCTGGGACGCCTCGACCTTTAAGGATGTGGCGACGTCGCTTGCCAAGGAGGGCGACGACCAGCTGCTCGAGATCCACGAGTACGACGACGCAGCCGATGCGAACCGTGCGCTCAAGGCCGGCGAGGTCGCGGGCATCTATACGGTCGACGCCGAAGGCACGCCCAAGCTCACGCTGCTTTCGAGCTATGACAACTCGCGTGCGTCGTCGGTGCTCACCGACCGCAGCATCCTTGAGACGGTGGCAAGCTCGTATACACAAAATGCCGAGCTCATGCGCCAGATTGCCCAGGACAACCCGGCGGCGCTCGCCGACCCGGAGGCGGTTGCGCGCGCCCTGTCGCTCGAGGGCGGAACCCGCCGCGTGAGCCTGACACGCACCACGCCCGACGGCACGGTCATCTACTATTACGCGCTCTTTGGCCTGGTCGCGATGATGTCTGCCGAGTTTGCCGCCTTGAGCGTCGTTGACCTGCAGCCCAATCTGTCGGGCCTTGGCGCGCGCCGCTGCGTGGGCGGTCTTTCCAAGACGGCGTCGCTAGCCGGTATCTTTGTGGGCTCGTGGCTGGTTTCCTTTGCCTCGATGGCGGTCGCGATTAGCTACGTGCGCCTAGTCGTTGGCGTTGACTTTGGCGGGCGCGAGGGGCTGTGCCTGCTGGGCGGTGCTGCATCCGCGCTTGCCGCCACGGGCTTGGGGCTCTTTGTGGGCACGCTTCCCGTTAAGGGCGGCAAGGCGTCCAAGTCGGGCATCCTCACGGGCTTTGCCACCACGTGCGCCCTGTTCGCCGGCCTCTACGGCGAGCCGGCGATGGCGCTTGCCGACGACGTCGCCCGCGCCTGCCCGGCCGAGTGTTGGCTCAACCCCGTCAAGCTCATCTGCGACATGTTCAACCGCCTGTATTTCTTTGAGGACCTGAGTCCCTTTGCCGTTCGCGCCGGCGCGCTCGTCCTGATGGCGCTGCTGTTCGTTGCCGCCGCCACGCTGATCTTTGGAAGGAGCCGCTATGAGCACCTTTAAGACTGCGCTTCGCATGGCGCTGGCGCACCCGTTCTACCTGCTCATCTATACGGTGTTCATCTCGCTCATGGGCGTATTCATCGCGGCGTCGGTGAGCTGGAACTCGTCGCAGCTCACCGAGTACAAGCCCTACGACACCAACGTGATCGTGGTCGACCGCGACAATAGCGACCTTTCGCGTGCGCTTGCCAAGCATCTGGGTTCGCGTTTTGAGCTGGTCACGGGCGTCGGCGACGACACCTACGACCTTGCGGACGCGCTCTCCAAGAGCAACAGCGCCAAGGGTAGCGCCGACTGCGTGTTCTTTATCCCGGAGGGGTTTGAGGGCGACCTTGTTGTAGCCGCCCGCGCGGGGGAGTCTCTGCCCAAGCTCGACGTGACCTATGGTTCCGGCACCATGGCGGCGGCGCTTTCGTCTGCCGAGGCCTCGCGCTGGATCTCGCTCGCGGGTGCTGCGGCCGCGCTTGAGCCCGCTGCCCCCAACGGCGATGTTGCCAAGGCCGCCGAGCACGCGGCTGCAAAGCGCGCGGAGGTTCAGGTCGAGCAGGTCAAGGTCGACTCGACTGCCGCCGCCACGCTCGAGTCGTACTTCAACTTTGGCGCGTACGCGATCATCTCGTCGGTCATCGTGTCGGTGGGGCTGGTGTTCTCGGGCATGAACGAGCCCGAGCGCGTACGTCGTATGGATGCCGGCCCAATCTCCGAGCGCCAGCGTTCGCTTGCCGTGTTTGCGGCCGCCGCCGTGCTCACCGTCTGCATCTGGTTTGTGTCGAGCATGATGGGCGTCGTGGGCTTTGCCGGCGCGGTTGTCGAGGTCGGCGTGGGTCGCGTGTGTCTGGCACTGGCGGCGACGTTTGCCCTGGCGTGCACGCCGCTGGCCGTTGGCTTTGCGCTTTCGAGCCTGGGCGCGCGCGAGGAGCTGCTCAACGGTGTGGGCAACCTGCTCGGCATGCTCATGACGTTTTTGGGCGGCGCCTGGATGCCGCTGTCGCTGATGGGCCCGGCCGTGCAGACCGTGGCGCACTTTGTGCCGACATATTGGGTGAACGACGCGATCGGCAAGGCGCTTGCCTCGGATTTGACGTCCGCCGTGCTGGGTGACATCGCCTGCGACCTGGGCGTCACGGTGCTCTTTGCCGCGGCCATCGCCGCCGTAGGCCTAGCCCTCTCGCGCACCAAATCCCGTGCTTAGCCGCCTAGTTGTTTAAGAGCGTCCCCAATGACTAGTCTGAAATAAATCCCAAGCCTCGCCCCAAAATAGTTCGCCAAGGTTTACTATTACGCTCATAAAGTAGTACGGGGCTAACAATAGGGGATACCATGGCAACGCAGGAAGCCTATGTCCAGGTTAAGGATCTCAAAAAGCACTATGGCGACGGTGATGCATGCCTGACGGTGCTCGACGGCATCGACACGCCCATCAACCGCGGAGAGATCTGCGTCATGCTGGGACCTTCGGGTTCGGGCAAGTCGACGTTTCTTAACCTAATCGGCGGCCTGGAGGATGCCGACGCCGGCTCTATTCTGGTGGACGGCTGCGATCTCACGGCGCTCAAGCCTACCGACCTGGGTGAGTATCGCCGCCGCGAGCTGGGCTTTGTCTTCCAGTTCTACAACCTGGTGCCCGATCTCACCATCAAGGAGAACATCGAGGTCACGGCGCACCTGTCCAAAAACCCGCTCAATGTCGACGACCTGCTGCGTTCGCTGGGCCTCTACGAGCACCGCAACAAGTTCCCGCGCCAGGTCTCGGGTGGCCAGCAGCAGCGCTGCGCCATCGGCCGCGCGCTCGTCAAAAACCCGGGCCTGCTGCTGTGCGACGAGCCCACGGGCGCGCTCGACTATAAGACGTCCAAGGAAATCTTGCAGCTCATGGAGGATGTAAACCGCACCTACGGCTGCACCATCATCATCGTCACCCACAACGCCGCCATCGCGCGCATGGCCAATCGCGTGTTGCGCCTGCGCGACGGGCGCATCGTCGAGGATGGGCTCAACGAGTCGCCCGTCGCGGCCGCCGAGCTCGATTGGTAGGCGGCACCATGACACCTCTCGCAAAACGTCTCCCGCGCGAGCTGCGCCGCAATATCGGCAAGTACCTGGGCATCTTTTTGCTTATGTGCGGAAGCATCGCCCTTACCTCGGGCTTTTTGCTCGCGGCCCACTCCATCGGCTGCCTCATCGACGGCATGCGCGACGAGTACATCATCGAAGACGGCCGCGTGACCACCTCCTTCGAGGCTACCGACAATCAACTCAAAGCAGCCGAGGGCGCAGCTGACGATGCCGGCGGCGTCACGCTCTACAAGAATTTCTCCATCGACGCCATCATCAAAAAGACCGCCGGCGACGACGGCACCAAGCGCACGCTGCGCACCTATGCGCACCGCACCAAGGTCGATATCGCGTCCTACTGTGAGGGCAAGGAGCCCAAGGCGGACGACGAGGTAGCAATCGACCGCGTTTTTGCCACCAACAACGACCTCGCCGTGGGCGATAAGGTCGAGCTCGAGGGGCGCACCTACACCATCTGCGGCATCATGACCCAGCCCGACAGCCAGGCGCTGTTCCTCAACAATTCGGACTTTACGGTGAACACCATCACCTATGGCGTGGCCGAGGTCACCGACGCCGGCTTTGCCGCGCTCGAGGATGCCGGTGGCGCACCCGCCTACACCTACTCCTTCACCTTTGCCAATCGCGATCTCTCCACTGCAGACCGTATCGACGCCGAGCAAGATATGGTCGAGGCACTGACCGACGCCGATGCGCGCGTGGACGATCTGGTCGACGCCGATTCCAATCAGGGCATTGGCTATGCGCGCGACGACGTGGACGGCGACTCCATGATGTGGATGACGCTGCTCGACATTATTATCGTGATTATGGCGTTCGTCTTTGTGGTCCTTACCGACGCGACCATCGAGGAGGAGAGCGCCATCATCGGCACGCTGCTCGCCAGCGGCTATCGTCGTCGCGAGATTGTACTCCACTACCTGGCGCTTCCCGCCATCGTGGGTGTGCTCGCGGCGCTTTTGGGCACTGCACTCGGCGTTGTGTTCTTTACCGAGCCCATGCGCAGCCTCTATTACGGTTCGTACAGCCTGCCGCCCTTCCAGGTGTACTGGAGCTGGGAGATCTTTGTGAAGTGCGCCGTGGTTCCCGCCGCCGCGCTCATCCTCATCACGCTGGTGGGCCTGCTTCGCAAGATGGGCAAGACGCCGTTGCAATTCCTTCGTCACGAGGCGAGCGGCAAATCGGGCACCAAGCGCGGCCTGCAGCTGCCGGAGCGCATGGGTTTTGTTTCCCGCTTCCGCCTGCGTATCTTCCTGCGCAACCTGGGCAACTTCGCCACGCTCTTCGTGGGCATCGCGTTTGCGTCGCTGCTACTGCTCTTTGGCCTGGCGATTCTGCCCACGATGACGCACTATGCGGACAACCTCGAGACAAGCCTGGTCGCCGAGCGCCAGTACACGCTCAAGGCGCCACTGGAGCTCGAGGGCACTGCCGAGGAGCGTGAGCAGTGGTCAGCACTCGAGCGCTTGCAGTCGGTTGACGGCGCGCTGCTTTCTGCCGCCCAGGATGCCGATGACGAGCTCGACGACGCGGCCGATGCGGCGCAGACGGCAGCCGATGCCGCGACCGCATCTCCGTCTGCCGAGAGCCTGACCGCAGCGCAGAACGCGCTTGCCAAGGTTCAGGACAAGAAGGATGCGCTCTACGCGCGCCTTGACGATCTTGCCGATGCCCTCGGCTGCGACCGCGATGAGGCCATCGGCCTGATCGACAAGGCCTCTAAGATCGACGCTGACAACGACGATATCCACCCGGTCAATACGATCGACAATGGCGCGGGCGCAATCGCGCAGGCCGAGAAATACGCCGTCTACCAGCTGCAATACGACCGCGGCGATGGAAATGGCGAGGAGACGATTTCCGTCTACGGCATCTCGCCCGATTCGCGCTACTGGAAAGACCTCAACGTCGGCGACGGACGCGTCGTCTTTGGCGGCGGTCTGCTCGATAAGTTTGGCTGGAGCGAGGGCCAGAAGGTCACGCTCCATGACAAGTATGAGGGCGAGCATTATTCCTTTGAGTACGTGGGCAAGGACTGCGTTTGGGGCTCTAAGTCGGATATGAATGTCTATATGAGCATCGACGACTTTAACGAGCTGTTCGGCAACGACGCCGCCTACTTTAACGGCTATGTGAGCAACGAGAAGCTCGACCTCGACGCGCGCTACTTTGCCGGCGACACCACGCCCGACGACATGCGCGCCGTGGGTGACCAGTTCATCGGTATGATGAGCAAAATGATCGGCATGATGGTTGGGCTCGCGGTGTTTATCTTCCTGCTGTTTATGTACCTGCTGACCAAGGCTGTGATCGACCATAGCGCCCGGTCGATTAGCTGCATGAAGGTCTTTGGCTATCGCGATGGCGAGATCTCGCATCTGTACATCCGGTCGATCACACTGTGCGTGGCGGCGTCGCTTGTGCTGAGCTTGCCGGTCATTATCGGCTCGCTCACGGCCATCTTCCGCTCGATGCTGCTCGCCTACAACGGCAATATCGAGATCTACGTGCCCGCTTGGTCTATGGCTGCATGCGTCGGCATTGGCTTTGCGACCTACCTGGTCGTGGCACTGCTGCACACGCGCTCCATCAAGCGCGTCAGCCTGGCCGAAGCCCTCAAGGTGCAGGAGTAGTCATTTAAGAACGTCCCCAATGACAAGGTGTCGCGCTTGACTTTAACTCTGCTTTAACTGGTACCATCCTCTTATGTCTGTAACGCCATATAGACCGAGGGGATATATCTATGACCGCAACTGCACCCGCTAAGGTGTACTTCACCAACCTGCGCACGCATGCTCGCGAGAGCCAGCTCGACAAGCTCAAGCGCCTCATCCGTCACGCCGGTATCGAGCAGATCGACTTTGAGAACAAGTTCGTCGCCATCAAGATTCACTTTGGCGAGTTGGGCAACCTGAGCTTTTTGCGCCCCAACTACGCCCGCGCCGTCGCGGATGTCGTGAAGGAGCTGGGCGGCAAGCCCTTCCTCACCGACTGCAATACGCTCTACGTCGGTAGCCGCAAAAACGCGCTCGAGCACATCGACACCGCCTACCAGAACGGCTTTACCCCGTATGCCACGGGTTGCCAGATCATCATCGCCGACGGCCTCAAGGGCACCGACGAGGCGCTCGTCCCGGTCGAGGGCGGCGAGTACGTGCGCGAGGCCAAGATCGGTCAGGCACTCATGGACGCCGACATTGTGATCAGCCTCACCCACTTTAAGGGTCATGAGCAGGCCGGCTTTGGCGGTGCCATGAAGAACCTGGGCATGGGAGGCGGCAGCCGTGCCGGCAAGATGGAGCAGCATGCCGCCGGCAAACCGAACGTCGCGACCGAGCACTGCATTGGCTGCCGTGCCTGCGAGAGGATCTGCGCGCACAACGCTATCTCGTTTGACGACACCCGCGAGCGCGAGCTTGCCAGCGGCGCTACTCGCACGGTGCACGTGGCCGCCATCGACCATGATCGCTGCGTGGGCTGCGGACGCTGCATTGCGGCATGCAACCAGGACTGCATCAAGCCCGGCTATGACGCCGCGGCCGATGTGCTCAACTGCAAGATCGCCGAGTACACCAAGGCCGTCGTCGACGGCCGCCCGAGCTTCCATATCTCGCTTGCTATGGACATCAGCCCCAACTGCGATTGCCATCCCGAAAACGATACGCCTATCGTCAACGACATCGGCATGTTCGCGAGCTTCGACCCGGTCGCCATCGACCAGGCCTGCGCCGACGCCGTCATGGCGTCCGAGCCGCTGCCCAACACCGAGCTCACCGATAGCGCGGCCAAGATGGAGCACAATCACGAGCATCTGGAGGGCGAGCAGGCGCGCGACCCCTTCTGCATCACGCATCCCGACACCGACTGGCGCGCGTGCATCGTGCATGCCGAGAAGATCGGCCTGGGCACGAGCAAGTACGAGCTCATCGAGGTTAAATAGCGCCTAGCTATTGGACAAAACAAGCGCTTTTGTAGCGTAAGAAGAGCAAAAACCGACCGCGAGCACAGTGCTCACGGTCGGTTTTTCGGAAGTATGCGGCAAATTTCGAGACCGCCGAGCACGCGGCGTATTTTGACAACAAAACCCCTGATAAATTGTTGGTAAAACCGCGGTCTGGTCGGTAGTTCGGTCGCGCGCGCAGACGTGGTGTAAGAGTGTCCTGAGGTCCGTCGCTGCAAGTCCCGATGTTACTCCTTCTTGAGACCGCGCCTCTCGACTATCTCGTCCACTATCTCCCTGGCGCG
>DBGDSC010000083.1:0-1068 GCA_048402045.1 Collinsella sp. | reverse complement strand
ATCGGAGGCATAGGCCAGTGTGTTCCAGGCCGTCGTGCCGTCGCCGAGTTTGTGGCGTCCGGTATCGGATTCATAGACGATTTCGCCCTTGAGCAGGACGGGATTCTTGGCGGCAAGTGCCTCCGCCGTATAGACCGGAAGTTGTGTCCGGGTTTGGATTGTCATTTTTGCTGCCATAGCGTCAATTCATTCCGGGGATTGAACATTGGATAATCACCTCGCCGTCCGTCAGGTCGTCGAGTTTCTTCTTGTCGGCCGACGACATCAGACCGTTTGCTGACTGGGTGGCGACGGCCGTCGATGCCTTGCCGTTCCAGGTCGATCGCTCCGTATCGGTTATGAAGCGGTGCGTGGCGTCCTGCTCGATCATCGAAGCCGGATGGGAGGCCGGGTGCCGGTAGTTGTTCGCCCCCGATGAGATTCCCGCCAGCTTGGCCTTCTCCTCGGAGGTGTAGTCCTCGGTGGAAAGGCCCTTGCCCGCGACCTTATCGACCTTTCGGCCGATCTGCGTGGCGACGGTCGTAGCGAAATTCGGATCGTTGCCCAGGGCGGCCGACAGCTCCTTGAGCGTGTCGAGCGCCGCAGGGCTGCCATCGACCAGTTCGGCGATGGCCTTGTCCACATAATCTTTGGCCGACTGGAGCGTCGCGCGGTCGCCGCTCTCGCGGGCGGAGGCCTCCTCAGCGACGGCCGCATCGGTGTGTTCATTGGCTGCTCGAAGGGTCGCGGCATCGCCCTGCCCGCGCTTCTGGGCCTCGTCCGCCACGGCGGTATCGGTATAGGTCTTGGCCGAAGAAAGGGTCGCGGCGTCGCCTTGTGTCCGCTCCTCGGCTTCCGCTGCGACAGATGTGTCGGTATAGGATTTGGCCGAGGAGAGTGTCGCGGCATCGCCCGCGGCCAGCTCCCTGCGGATCGCGGCCTCTTCACCTTTGGCACGTTCGATCTCGATGTCGAGTCTGCCGTCGAGCGCCTCGATGTCATTTTGGACCTCATTGAACGCCTTCTCGGAGGAGGCTACATGGACGGAGAGGTCGTCGGTTACTTTCTGCACTTTCTTCTCCAGCTCCC
>DBGDSC010000082.1:0-1335 GCA_048402045.1 Collinsella sp. | reverse complement strand
ATCGGAGGCATAGGCCAGTGTGTTCCAGGCCGTCGTGCCGTCGCCGAGTTTGTGGCGTCCGGTATCGGATTCATAGACGATTTCGCCCTTGAGCAGGACGGGATTCTTGGCGGCAAGTGTCTCCGCCGTATAGACCGGAAGCTGTGTCCGGGTTTGGATTGTCATTTTTGCTGCCATAGCGTCAATTCATTCCGGGGATTGAACATTGGATGACCAGCTCGCCGCCCGTCAGGTCGTCGAGCTTCTTCTTGTCTGCGGCCGACATCAGCCCGTTGGCCGATTGGGTGGCGACGGCCGTCGATGCCTTACCGTTCCAGGTCGTTTTCTCCGTGTCGGTCACGAAGCGGTGCGTCGAATCCTGTACGATTACCGAAGCGGGATGCGTGGCCGGATGCTGGTAGTTGTTCGCCCCGGCAGCCACGCCGTCGAGTTTCTTCTTGTCGGCCGCCGACATCAGACCGTTGGCCGATTGGGTGACGACGGCCGTCGATGCCTTACCGTTCCAGGTCGTTTTCTCCGTATCGGTCACGAAACGGTGCGAGGCATCCTGTTCGATCATCGTCGCCGGATGTGTGGCCGGGTGCTGGTAGTTGTTCGCTCCGGCGGCCACACCCGCGAGTTTCGCCTTCTCCTCCGAGGTGTAGTCTTCGGTAGAAAGGCCCTTGCCCGCAACCTTATCGACCTTCTGGCCGATCTGCGTGGCGACGGTCGTAGCGAAATTCGGATCGTTGCCCAGGGCGGCCGACAGCTCCTTGAGCGTATCGAGTGCCGCAGGGCTGCCGTCCACCAGTTCGGCGATGGCCTTATCCACGTATGCCTTTGCCGATTCGAGCGTCGTGCGGTCCCCGCTCTCACGGGCGGATTTCTCCGAAGCCACGGCCGCATCGGCGTGGCTGTTGGCCGACTGAAGCGTCGCGGCATCGCCCTGCCCGCGCTTCTGGGCCTCGTCCGCCACGGAGGTGTCGGTGTAGGTCTTGGCCGAAGAAAGGGTCGTGGCATCGCCTTGTGTCCGCTCCTCGGCTTCCGCTGCGACAGATGTGTCGGTATAGGTTTTCGCGGCTTGGAGGGTCGTCGCATCGCCCTGTTCGCGCTTACCGGCTTCGGCAGCAACGGAGGTGTCGGTATAGGATTTGGCCGAGGAGAGTGTCGCGGCATCGCCCGCGGCCAGTTCCCTGCGGATCGCGGCCTCTTCACCTTTGGCACGTTCGATCTCGTCGTCGAGTCTGCCGTCGAGCGCCTCGATGTCATTTTGGACCTCATTGAACGCCTTCTCGGAGGAGGCTACATGGACGGAGAGGTCGTCGGTTACTTTCTGCACTTTCTTCTCCAGCTCCC
>DBGDSC010000081.1:0-70796 GCA_048402045.1 Collinsella sp. | reverse complement strand
GCTGGGATAGAATGTCGCTGTGGGCCATCGTCTTTCCTTTCGTCGAATATCTAGGCGCTGACGATTCTAGGCGATGGCCCTCCCTTGCTTCTTACACCACGGCTGCGCGCGCTACCTGCTGCAGGAGCGGTGACCTGCAAACCTTGGGTTTTCGGACGAGCTTGCGCGAGAGAGCAGGCCAGTATGTGCGCTCGAAGGCCCGCGTTCGCGTGCGCCCCAAGCGCTACTTCTGTGACCCGTCACTTGCGGCGGCGTTGCTGGGGGCTACCCCTGAGCGGCTGCTTGTCGATATGCAAACGCTGGGGATGCTCTTTGAGAATCTCATCCTGCGCGACGTGCGCGTGTTCCTTTCCACCTACGGCGGTGTCGACAACAGTGTTCATTATTTCCGAGATGAGAAGGGCCTTGAGGTCGATCTGATCGTTGAGCACGACGGGCGTTGGGGAGGCGGCGGCGTCGACAGTTCGATAACGCCACCGCTCTGTTTCTAAATCATTGCAATCCCGCGCACGGCACTCAGCAGCTCGTACTCCCTTTGACTCCACTGGCGCAGCTCGGCAGCCTCGACGGCGTCGTGGCACAGATCCAAAAACACCTCGGCGCCCTCGCAGAAGCACTCGCGGGCAAAGGCGCCGGATCCGTCCGCAACGCACACGCTGTCGGCGAAGAGCATCCATCTGGACGGCTCACGAGGGTCATCTCCGAGCAGCTTGATCTGCAGCACGTGCGGGTCGCCGGCGGCGCAGAGCTCTTCCTCGAGCACCTGCACGGTAAAGCGCATCTGGTGGGAGAGGCTGTTCTTGACCATGGCCGAGGCATAGCCGCTCGGCTCGTCCAGAAGATGCATTCGTTTTGGCTTGGCTGCCAGGTTGTGGAAGTTGCGCTCACTGCGCACGGAGAAATTGTCCATACGGACTCCTTTCATCGATGTTGGCAGGGCCACCGTGCCTCTTGGCCGGTTGGCGTCGGGATCGTGGAGCCAACTCTCTACCCCGACTCTGGATAAAACGCGCCCGCTGCTTGCGGGCAAGAGGAAGTCTATCAGCGTGTACGGACGGAAATCAAACGCCGCCTGCGAAATGACGCGTGAACGGCGTTAGTTTCCCAAGTGATTATTCGGCTTTCATCCGGAAAAGTGTCGAAATAGGCACCTTAAAACTTCGGAAAAGTGTCAAATTCGATAGGCAAATTATCCGGAAAAGTGTAGCTGGATGCCAAAACAGCACTTAGAAGCCGGTGCTGGATGCGGGATCCTGTGGTCGCCTTCAGCCCTCGCTACTCGTCGTCCTCGTCGTTGGGGTCGCCCTTGAGGGTGTTGATGTCCAGGTACTGGTTATCGTCCTCTTTTTGCTGGGTTTCCGACTCCGCTTGGGTGGGGCCGCGGAACAGCTGGAATCCCTCAAACGCAATGACACCGAGCAGGGCAATGACAATGGCGATAAAGGCAACCTTGACTGCCTGCGGAAATTCCGAGAAACGCAGCGCCTTTTCCTTGGCGTAATAATCGGCGAAGCGCTCTTCGCCCGTGCTTTTGGTATACGCCGGCGCGGACGCGGCCTCCGGGTCATATTCCGGTGCAGGCGTGGCAGCGTACGGATCGTTGAGATAATCGCTCGATGCGGTGCCATAACCCTCGGTCTCGATGCGACCATTGCCAGCATAGTCATCGGAATAATCGGAATATGCTGCACCGCCCTCATAGTCCACGGCGCTCGTGTTGGTGGCAAAAAGCGGGTTAACTGGAACGTCGAGCGCCGGCATGCCGGTAGAGGTCTCATCCAGATCGGCTGTGGCCCAGGAATCGTAGGCAACCTGATGGGCAACGGGCTCGTCGAGCCTTGCGATCGGAGGCTTGCGTGCCGCAGGAACAGGCAACTGCTGGGCGCTGTACATAACGGTGCTGTCGGCCGATTTGCCCTGCGTCGCTGCAGCGAGAAATGCCGCGGTCTCGGACGGGTCGCTTGCGGGGCGGGGAGCGGTCGTGGGCGCCGAAGTGGGTGCGGGCGTCGAAACAGCCAACTGCGCAGGAGTCGGCGCAGATGCGGTCTTAGGCGCAAGTGCGGGATTGGGGTTTGACGGGCGAGTCCCGCCGCCCATGAGTTCGTCGGCGGTCCACGGGCGATCATTCATCACGTCGTCAAGGCTCAGCGAAAACAGGTCGTCTTCACTCTCATCGAACATGCGGTGCACATGTCCACCAATTGCCGGAATCAATCCGCGACCGGTGCATGATGCCTTGCTCAACGCCATTCTGTTCCATCCTTTCGAAATATTAATGACATCGATTATATGGAACTTCCCAAGCGGCTCGGTCTTGGATTCGTGCTTTCCAGAACTCGCGCCCAAAAGGGGAGGGTCAATCCGGGCGAGTGCCTACTTGTCGCCGGCCGCCGCCTTGGCCTCATTGAGGTAGCTATAGAAGCTGTATTTGGAGATGCCAAAGAACTCGCAGGCGCGCTCGCTCGACTTGGAAATGAGGAAGGCGCCGCGACGGTCGAGGTAGCCAATGGCACGAATGCGCTCGTCTTTGGTCATGAGTGCCGCGGGCTTGCCCACAAACTGCTCGCACTCGTGCAGCAGGTCCTCGAGCAGGTCGCCGATGTTCTTGGTAATGGGCTCGGGCTCGGTATAGCCCGTGCCGCCGGTGCCGGTAAAGGCGTCGAGCGAACGCTCAAAAGCCTTCATAAGCGTAATGTCAAAGTTGATGCCCAAAATGCCGACGGGTTTGCCCTCATCGTTGCGGATAAAGATCGTCGAGGACTTGAGCAGCTTACCGTCGGTGGTTTTAGTGAGGTACGGCTCGCGGTCGTGTACATCGGTGGCGCCCTCGTGCATGGACTCAAACACGATATGGCTGGGGCCGTCACCCAGTTTGCGCCCGCTGACGTGGCCGTTTTCGATCACTACGATGGAGTGGTCTACGTCCTCGGTCTCCAGATCGTGGACGACGACTTCGCAGTTGGGGCCAAATTGGAGCGCCAGGCCGTGTGCGAGGCGCTTGTAAAACTCAATCTGTGCGGGGGTCATGGGTACCTTCCTAAAAATTAGTTTGGGCTCACTGTGCCATAAACCACACCTGTTCGCAAATAACGAAAGCGTCGCTGCGTTATGTGACCGTTCGGCGGCGAAAAAGTACCGATTACGGCAACAAACAATTCGTTAGGTATGCCAATCAAAAAGTGTGATAGAACATTACTAACAAACTTTTTGTTTGGCATCCACATAAAAGTTCAGCCGTGTGAATGGGGTCGGGCTGAAACGCGTATGCGGGGGCCGGCAAGAGAGAACCTAAGGAGTTCACCGTATGGCCGATAAGATCCAGTGGGCGAGCAACACGATGCCCAAGAGCGATGACAAGCACCTGGGAATCATGAGTCTCGACCACGTGAAGAAGGCCCGCGCCTTCCACCAGTCGTTCCCCCAGTACACCGTCACTCCGCTTGCCCGCCTGGACGGCCAGGCCGCGCGTCTGGGCCTGTCCAACCTGTGCGTTAAGGACGAGAGCTATCGCTTTGGCCTCAACGCCTTTAAGGTCCTGGGCGGCTCGTTTGCCATGGCCAACTACATTGCCGACGAGACCGGCAAGGACGTTGCCGAGTGCACCTTCGATTACCTGACTTCCGATCAGCTTGCCAAGGACTTTGGCCAGGCTACCTTCTTTACCGCCACCGACGGCAACCATGGCCGCGGCGTGGCATGGGCTGCCAACAAGCTGGGCCAGAAGGCTGTCGTGCACATGCCCAAGGGTTCCACCAAGCCCCGCTTCGATAACATCGCCGCCGAGGGCGCCACGGTGACCATCGAAGAGGTCAACTACGACGAGTGCGTGCGCATGGCGGCCGCCGAGGCCGACGCCTGCGAGCGCGGCGTTATCGTTCAGGACACCGCCTGGGAGGGCTACGAGAAGATCCCGTCTTGGATCATGGAGGGCTACGGCACCATGGCTTCCGAGGCTGCCGAGCAGCTGCGCGAGATGGCCATCAACCGCCCGACGCACGTCTTTGTCCAGGCTGGCGTGGGCTCGCTGGCCGGCGCCGTGGTGGGCTACTTCACCAACCTGTATCCCGATAACCCGCCGACCTTTGTTGTGGTCGAGTGCGCGCCTGCCGCCTGCCTGTACAAGGGTGCTGCCGCCGGCGATGGCGATCCGCGTATCGTGGACGGCGACATGCCTTCCATCATGGCCGGCCTGTGCTGCGGCGAGCCCAACATCCTGGGCTGGGATATCCTGCGCAACCACACCACCGCCTTCGTGTCTTGCCCCGACTGGGTCACCGCTCGCGGCATGCGTACCCTGGGCGCTCCCGAGAAGGGCGACCCGCGCGTCATCTCCGGCGAGTCCGGCGCAGTGACCACCGGCCTGGTCGAGACCATCATGCTCGATCCCGAGTACGCCGAGCTCAAGGAGCTCATCGGCCTGGACAAGACGAGCTCCGTGCTCTGCTTCTCCACCGAGGGCGACACCGATCCCGACCAGTATCGCCGCATTGTTTGGGAAGGCGAATATCCCACTTGCTAATCGTTGGGGCGGAGTAAATAGGTATCGCTCCGCCACCTCACAGGTAGATTCCTTCGTTTGAAAGGTTATGAACAATGGCTAAAGAACTCGATTTCGACGCTATCAAGGCTGCTGCTGAGTCCCATCGTGCTGATATGACTCGCTTCCTGCGCGCTATGATCTCCCATCCCTCTGAGTCCTGCGAGGAGGGCGAGGTTGTCGCTTGCATCAAGGCCGAGATGGAGAGCCTTGGCTATGACGAGGTCAAGGTCGACGGCCTGGGCAACGTCATGGGCTTTATGGGCGAGGGCGACAAGATCATCGCCATCGACTCCCACATCGACACTGTCGGCATCGGCAACATCGAGAACTGGGACGCCGATCCCTATGAGGGCTACGAGACCGACGAGATCATCTACGGCCGCGGCGGCTCCGACCAGGAGGGCGGCATGGCTTCTGCTACCTACGCTGCCAAGATGATGAAGGACATGGGCCTCATCCCCGAGGGCTACAAGATCATGGTCGTCGGCACCGTCCAGGAAGAGGACTGCGACGGCATGTGCTGGCAGTACATCTACAACAAGGACGGCATTAAGCCCGAGTTCGTCATTTCCACCGAGCCCACCGACGGCGGCATCTACCGCGGTCACCGCGGCCGCATGGAGATCCGCGTCGACGTTCACGGCACCTCCTGCCACGGCTCCGCTCCCGACCGCGGCGACAACGCCATCTACAAGATGGCCGACATCATCGCCGACGTCCGCGCCCTCAACAACAACGGCTGCGACGAGTCGACCGACATCAAGGGTCTCGTCAAGATGCTCGACCCCAAGTACAATCCCAAGCACTTCGAGGATGCCCGCTTCCTGGGCCGCGGCACCTGCACCGTCAGCCAGATCTTCTACACCAGCCCCAGCCGTTGCGCCGTGGCCGACTCCTGCGCCATCTCCATCGACCGTCGCATGACCGCCGGCGAGACCTGGGAGTCCTGCCTGGACGAGATCCGCAACCTGCCGGCTGCCAAGAAGTACGGCGACGACGTGAAGGTCTCCATGTACATGTACGACCGTCCGTCCTGGACCGGCGAGGTCTACGAGACCGAGGCTTACTTCCCCACGTGGATCAACAAGGAGACCGCTCCGCACGTCAAGGCCCTCGTCGACGCCCACAAGGCCATGTTTGGTGACGAGCGCATCGGCTGCGAGCCCAGCATGGACAAGCGCACCGGTCGCCCGCTGTGCGACAAGTGGACCTTCTCCACGAACTGCGTCTCCATCCAGGGCCGCTACGGCATCCCCTGCGTGGGCTTTGGCCCGGGTGCCGAGTCTCAGGCTCACGCTCCCAACGAGGTCACCTACAAGGACGACCTGGTCACCGCTGCCGCCATGTATGTGGCTGCCCTGAACCTCTACGATCCGAGCCAGGCCGATGGCGACGCCACCGTGTTCCGTGCCGGTCTGACCAACAACAAGATCGATTAGTCCCATTCCTCGATTTTGTTGAGCCGGGGGACGCTCGTGTCCCCGGCACCCCCTGTTGACTTGGGGCCCGCGGTCGTTATCTCCCATGCTTCCTCAACGGTGGCGGGTCCTCGTCATGGTGCTCTGCATGTTCTAGCCACACGCGCATGCCGGAGCACATCTACTCATTGCGATCGTTTCATCTTTAGAAAGGACATTTCCATGGACGCTAAGTTTACCGAGCTCGTCGAGCAGCTGAACGGCCTCGATTTTAAGGGTATGTACGGTAGCGACTTCCTGCACACTTGGGACAAGACCACCGACGAGCTCAAGGCGCTCTACATCGTCGCCGACGCCCTGCGCGAGCTGCGCGAGAACAACGTCTCGTCCAAGATCTTCGACTCGGGCCTGGCAGTCTCCCTGTTCCGCGACAACTCCACCCGTACGCGCTTCTCTTTCTCTAAGGCCGCCAACCTGCTCGGCCTTGAGCTGCAGGACCTGGACGAGAAGAAGTCCCAGATCGCCCACGGCGAGACCGTCCGCGAGACCGCTACCATGATCTCCTTCATGGCCGACGTCATCGGCATCCGCGATGACATGTACATCGGCAAGGGCGATGCCTACATGGCCGAGGTCTCCGAGTCCGTGCAGCAGGCCTACGAGGACGGCGTTCTGGATCACCGTCCCACGCTTATTTCCCTGCAGTCCGACTCCGATCACCCCACGCAGTCCTCTGCCGACATGCTCTACCTCATCAACGAGTTTGGCGGCCTCGAGAACCTCAAGGGCAAGAAGGTTGCCGTCACCTGGGCCTATTCGCCCTCTTACGGCAAGCCGCTGTCCTGCCCGCAGTCGCTGATCAGCCTGCTGCCCCGCTTTGGCATGGACGTCACCCTGGCCCACCCCGAGGGCTACGACCTCATGCCCGAGGTCGTCGAGCGCGCCAAGGGCTATGCCGCCGAGTTCGGCACCACCTTTAAGCAGGTCAACACCATGGCCGAGGCCTTCGAGGGCGCCGACATCGTGATCCCCAAGAGCTGGGCTCCGTTTGCCGCCATGGAGAAGCGTACCAACCTGTACGCCGAGGGCGACGACGCCGGCATCGCTGCGCTCGAGAAGGAGCTGCTCGCCCAGAACGCCACCCATCAGGACTGGTGCTCTACGACCGAGCTCATGGAGAAGACTGCCAACGGCCAGGACACCATCTTTATGCACCCGCTGCCCGCCGACATCTCCGGTGTCTCCTGCGAGCACGGCGAGGTTAACGCCGACGTCTTCGACATGCACCGCGTGGGCATGTACAAGGAGGCCAGCTACAAGCCGTACGCCATCGCTGCCATGATGTTCCTGCAGAAGGTTGCCGATCCCGCCGCTACCCTCAAGGCCCTCGACGAGCGCAACACCGCTCGTTGGCTCCAGGCCTAAAGCCGGGTTGAGGTAAGCCATGTAAAGGGGGCGCTCTGCCAATCGGCGGGGTGCCCCTTTTTTGCATCGCGGGCGTGCGGGATAAGTGCTTTCGATGTGGATGCCCGCGGCGCGAGTTATGGGTACGATGGTTTCAGGGGAGGTATCACCATGAAACTTGGATGCGTCATTATGGCCTCGGGCGAGGGCAAGCGGTTTGGCTCTAACAAGATGCTTGCCGATATCTATGGCGAGCCGCTGATTGCCCGGACCATCGATTCGGTTCCCCGGGGCTTTGACGTTGTGGTCTCGACGCGTTGGCCCGAGGTCGCCCAGATTTGCGAGGACAAGCATTGCCCGTGCGTGCTGCACGATGGCGAGCTGCGCAGCGAAAGCGTCCGTGCGGGCCTTTCGTGGGGAGTCGAACGCAACTGGAAAGGTTGCCTCTTTTTGCCGGGCGACCAGCCGCTTGTGAGCGCGGATTCTTTTGATGCCATGGTTCACGCGTTTGACGAGCGTGGCCGCAAACATCCGGTGCGCTTGGCGTGCAGCGGTGAGCCTTCGAGTCCGGTGCTCTTTCCGGCGGAACTGTTCGATGCACTTATGTGTCTTGAGGGCAAGGACGGCGGCGGTTCGATTCTCAAAGGTCGCGTCGACGTCACGCTGGTCGAAGCGCGTGCCTACGAGCTGTGGGATGTCGATACCGCCAAGGGACAGCGACGCATAGCGGAGCATATTGCCGCCTGCTCGTATTTTGATCGCGTGGCCAACTGTATGAATCGATAAGGAGCAACATGATCATCATCAAAAACGGCGCGCTCGTGACGCCCCAGGGGCTTCGCCGCGCCGATCTTGCCATGGAGGGCGATAAGATCGTGCGGATTGCCGCGGCGATTGAGCCGGGCGCCGACGATACCGTCGAGGACGCCGCGGGCTGCTGGGTGTTTCCCGGCTTTATCGACGGCCACACGCACATGCAGTGCTGGACCGGCATGGATTGGACAGCCGATAGCTTTGAAACCGGCACGCGTGCGGCTGCCTGCGGCGGTACGACGACCATCGTGGACTACGCGACGGCCGACCGCGGCGTGACCATGCCCGATGCCTTGGCCGAGTGGCATCGCCGTGCCGACGGAACCTGCACGGCCAACTACGCCTTTCATATGGCACTCGCCGAGTGGAATGAACGCAACCGCGCCGATCTTTCGGCTATGCGCGAGGCGGGCGTATCGTCGTTTAAGACCTACTTTGCCTACGATCATTTGCGCCTGGACGATGCCGAGACGCTCGAGGTGCTCGAGGAGCTCAAGCGTATTGGCGGCATACTGTGCGTGCATTGCGAGAACGGTACGCTGGTGAATGAGCTGCAGAAGCGCGTGTACGAGCAGGGGATTCATGGGCCCGAGGGGCATGCGCTCAGCCGCCCGGACGTGTGTGAGGCCGAAGCCGTGAGCCGCCTGCTGTATCTGGCGCACCTGGCCGGCGACGCCCCAGTCAACGTGGTGCACCTTTCGACCAAGTTGGGGCTCGAGGCCATTCGTGCGGCCAAGGCGCGCGGGCAGAAGAATATCTATGTCGAGACCTGCCCTCAGTATCTGATGCTCGACGACACCTGCTATCTGGAGCAGGGCGAGGACGGCTTTGCGGGCGCCAAGTACGTGATGAGCCCGCCGCTGCGCCATGCCGGCGACCGTGCCGCGCTGCGCGAGGCGCTTGTGGCCGGCGAGATCGATACGATTGCGACCGATCATTGCAGCTTTAACCTGCACGGGCAAAAGGACCGCGGGCGCGACGATTTCCGCGCGATTCCCAACGGCGGGCCCGGCGTGGAGCATCGTCCCGTCGCGATTGCCACGAGCTTTGAGGGACAGCTGGGACCCGAGGACCTCTGCCGCTTGATGAGCGAGAACCCGGCGCGCGTGTTTGGCATGTACCCGCGCAAGGGCTGTCTTGCCGAGGGTGCCGATGCCGACGTGTGCGTGTGGGATCCTTGCGCGCGTTGGACGATCAGCGCCGCGACACAGCATCAGGCCGTGGACTACACGCCGCTCGAGGGCTTTGAGGCACATGGCCGCGCCAAGGCCGTGTTTGTGAACGGCGTGCTGGCGGCACGCGACGGCGAGCCCACCGGAGCCCAGCCCGGCCGCTACGTCCCCCGCTAGCAGCAAAGATGCCGTGTCCCCTCCTCAGTTGCGGTGAAATACGGACTGTTTGCGGCCGTCGGGCGGCCAAACAGTCCGTATTTCACCGCAACTGAGGAGATGGGGCCGGCTACTTGAGGCTGCTGGCGACGACGGGGTGGTCGAGAGCTGCCTCGAAGCGGTCGGCCATCGTGGGGTCGCTGAGCGTGTCGACTTGGTTGAGCATGATGCGGGCATTGTTGAGGTTCAGCATCCGCAGCTCGGCATTGAGCACCTGGGCGACGCGCTCTGGGGTGGCAGTGTCGGTGAGCTCGCAGCCGCAACGCTCGCAAAAGAGCTCGGGGCGGTGGACAACCTCGGCGACGGGTTTGCCCAGTCCCGAGGCGCCGACGACCCAGACAACGTTTGCCGTGGCGGCGGGAATTACCGGCTCCCAGGCGGCATGCGCCTTGAGCGGGAGTCGCTTGCTACCGTCTGCCTCGGCCAACACATAGTCAAAGCGCTGTGCCAGCTCGCCGAGTGGCTCGGCGGGGGCGGAGAGCTTGCCTGTCTCCGGGTCCAAGATGCCTGCCTGGCAGATGCCTCCGCGTGCAAGCCCCGCGCAGGCCTCGCAGGTGCAGCCTGGGGCGTGTGGGGCACCTGGCTTCCAAGGCGCGGCGTCCAGGCGACGATTCGACCCGTCCCATGGCACGCCGGCAACGGGAAGCATATGCGTGGTGGTGCAGAGGAGCACGCGGCCGCCAGCGCGCATGAGCTCAAGACCCAGCGTTTTGAGCAACGTCGACTTGCCGCCGCTGCCGATAATCGCGGTAATGCCCGGCTCGATCCTGAGCGCCGAGGCAAGATTGCCGCTAACCGTTTCCATCTGTTCACCGCCGTATAATACTGTGATAATAAATAATCATCAGAGTAGCGGTCGAACCGCTTTTGCTCTGCTCAAACCGTAGCACAGGGAGGTGCCCCGGGAATGCTCGTTTATGTTCGCGGCGCCGGCGATATCGCCACGGGTGTCGCCGCTCGCTTGGTGCGCGCCGGCGTGTCGGTCGTTATGGCCGATATCGCGGTTCCCACGTGCATCCGCCGCACAATCAGTTTTTGCGAGGCTATTCGCCTGGGCGAGGTCCAGGTCGAGGGCATTCGCGCTCGCTTGGCGCAGACGCCGGCAGAGGCGCTCGAGATTACCCAAGCGGGGGATGTTGCCGTCGTGGTGGACCCTCAGGCCAAGATGCTCGATGAGCTTAAACCCGCGGCTGTGGTCGACGCGATTCTGGCCAAGCGCAACCTGGGCACCACGCGCGACATGGCGCCTACCGTCATCGCCGTGGGGCCGGGCTTTACCGCGCCGGTTGACTGCGACGCTGTGGTCGAGACCATGCGCGGGCATTTTCTCGGCCGTGTCATTACCCAAGGTTCACCCCAGCCCAACACGGGCGTGCCGGGCATTATCGCTGGCTATGGCAAAGAGCGTGTTATCCACAGCCCCGCCGCCGGCGTGTTTCGGTCCGACCGCGCAATCGGCGACATCGTGCGCGCCGGAGACGTGATTGGCTACGCGGGCGATACGCCCATGCGCACGCAGATCGATGGCTGTCTGCGCGGGCTTTTGGCGAACGGCGTGCAGGTGACCGAGGGCTTTAAATGCGCCGATGTCGATCCGCGCGGCGATGCCAGCTATATCAACTACATTTCGGACAAGGCGACGTCGGTCGGCGGCGGCGTGCTCGAGGCACTCGCTATGCTCACCGATATCTTTAGAGGATAGAAGGCGGCAATGGAAAAGCTCGATGTTGTGAATGCGGCGCTTGCCGCCCTGCGTGCTGGCGAGACGTGCGAGCTCGTGGTCGTGGCCGGCACGGCGGGGTCGTCGCCGCGCGGCGTGGGCGCCTGGATGGCCGTCTTTGCCGACGGCAGCCAGGCGGGCACTATCGGCGGCGGCAAGATTGAGCTCTTTGCGCTGGATGAGGCGCGCGAACTCCTGAGCGCGGGACAGTCGCGTCTGGTCCGCTACACCATGGGCGGCGAGAACTCCGATACCGGCATGATCTGCGGCGGAGCCATTTGCCTGTGCTATCTGCATCTGGATGCGACCCAGGCACCGTTGTTCCAGGAAATTGCCGACGTCTTGGTCTATCGGCGCATCGGCGACTTCGTCATCGACTTTGAGCCGTTTATCGCGAGCGCGCTCGAGGGCGATGTGGCCGAGTACCATGGCGAGGCATCGCGCCATACCATTGCGGGCTGCCCCGGGCTTTCACTGGTGGAGGAGGGGAGTAACGTCACCTACACCAACGCTGCCTCTGAGATTCCCGCGGCGCACATCGAGACGCTCTGCCCCGAGGGCCTGACCTACATCTTTGGCTGCGGACACGTGGGTGCCGCGACGGCGCGCGTGCTCACGGCGGCGGGCTTTGCCGTCGTGGCCTGCGATGACCGCCCCGGCACGTTGACGCCCGAATGGGTGCCCGGTGTCTACGATCGTCGCCTGGTCGATTACAAGAACCTGAGCGAGCTGTGTCCCATCGGTCCGCGCGACTTGGTGGTCGTCGCCACGGCGGGTCACAAGTCCGATATCGACGTGGTGATTCAGGCCATGCGTGCCAAGCCTGCCTATCTGGGCTGTCTGGGTTCGCGCCGCAAGACGGCCTTTGTGCGTGCCCGCCTGGAGCAGGAAGGTTTTACGCAGGACCAGATCGACGAGCTGCACCTTCCGATCGGCGTTGCCATCGAGGCCGAGGACCCCAAGGAGATCGCCATCTCCATCGCCGCCGAGATGATCCACCTGCGCCGCACCAAACTCGTCCCCCGCAAGCGCTAATCGGATCCCCACCAATAAGTTGCGGTGAAATACGGACTGTTTAAGCCTGTTAGGCCGCCAAACAGTCCCTATTTCACCGCAACTGCTTTTTGGGATCCATTTGTGCGGGGGAGTTGTGGAGTTGTGCAGGCAGACGAGGTTTTTCTGGAAATACGCTCCCGATGCGCGTATAGTACCGATTGTTTTGTCGGCTCCTGCTGCGTCGAGTCTAAACCGCAAAATGCCATGAGCGGCGCGGATGCAGCCAGGAGGCACGAGGACAACCCATCGTGGCCACGCCCCGTGCTTAAAACCCCAAGAAGGAGTGAACAATGGCAGAAGAGAAGTATGTGCCGCGTCTGAAGACCAAGTACAACAACGAGGTCAAGCAGCAGCTTCAGGACAAGTTCCAGTACGAGAACGTCATGATGATCCCCAAGTTTGAGAAGATCGTCGTGAACATGGGTGTCGGCGAGGCCGCTACCGATTCCAAGGCCATCGACGGTGCCGTGCGCGACCTGCGCGCCATCACCGGCCAGCAGCCGATGATCACCCGTGCCCGCAAGTCCATCGCTACCTTCCGCCTGCGCGCTGGTATGCCGATCGGCTGCAAGGTTACCCTGCGTGGCGACCGTATGTGGGAGTTCTTCGATCGTCTGACCTCCGTCGCGATCCCCCGTATCCGCGACTTCCGCGGCATCTCCGCCAAGAGCTTCGACGGCCGTGGTAACTTCTCCATGGGCGTCACCGAGCAGCTCATCTTCCCCGAGATCGACTTCGACTCCGTCGATCACCAGCGCGGTATGGACATCACTTTCGTGACCACCGCCAACACCGATGAGGAGGCCAAGGCCCTTCTGGACGCCTTCGGTTTCCCGTTCAAGAAATAGGTTCACCTGCCCTATAAGCGCCGTTCCCACAAGGGGGCGGCGCTTGGGGCGAACAATACTCTATGTGAGGAGGATATAAGTGGCTAAGACATCGATGATCGTCAAGTGCAATCGCAAGCAGAAGTTCTCTACTCGTGAGTACACGCGCTGCCAGCGCTGCGGCCGTCCGCACTCTGTGTACCGCAAGTTCGGCCTGTGCCGTGTCTGCTTCCGCGAGCTTGCACTCAAGGGCGAGCTTCCCGGCGTTAAGAAGGCCAGCTGGTAAGTCACTACCAGCGTTTCAAGCATCAGTTTGGAACAGGGAAAACGCGCTAAAAAGGCTTTGCCGTTAAGGGCGGCGAAGAACCAAGAGCACGTGTTCATCAAGAACGAAGGAGAATCTGTATGAACCTTACAGACCCGATCGCAGATATGCTTACGCGCATCCGTAACGCTAACTCTGTGAACAAGGCCACGGTCTCCATGCCGAGCAGCAAGAAGCTCGTCGAGATCGCTCGTGTTCTGCACGAGGAGGGCTACATCGAGGGCTACGATGTCGAGGACACCGTTCCCCAGAAGACTCTGCACATCACGCTTAAGTATGGTCCCAAGAAGGCTAAGGTCATCAACGGCATCCGCCGCATTTCCAAGCCGGGCCTGCGTAAGTACACCGGCGTTGCCGACATGCCCCGCGTCCGCGGTGGCCTTGGTACCGCCATTATTTCCACCAGCCATGGCGTCATGACCGACCGCGATGCTCGCAAGCACAACGTCGGCGGCGAGATCATCGCTTACGTCTGGTAATTCGCTCGGTAGGTAGAAGGAAAGGAGATCACCGTGTCTCGTATCGGTAATAAGCCTGTCCAGATTCCCGCCGGAGTCGAAGTGGCAGTCAACGGCAACAACGTTGTCGTCAAGGGCCCCAAGGGCCAGCTCGAGCTCGATGTCTTTGAGAAGCTCGCTATCAACGTCGAGGACAACGTCCTCACCGTTTCCCGTCCCGACGACGAGCGTGAGACCCGTGCCCGCCACGGCCTCACCCGCGCCCTCATCCACAACATGGTTGTCGGCGTTTCCGAGGGCTTCGAGAAGAAGCTCGAGCTCGCCGGCGTCGGTTACCGCGTGCAGCAGAAGGGTAAGAACCTCGAGTTCTCCCTGGGCTTCTCGCACCCCGTGATCGTCGAGGCTCCCGAGGGCATCACCTTCGAGGTTCCCGACAACACCCACGTGAACGTCAAGGGTATCAACAAGCAGCAGGTCGGTCAGATCGCCGCTGAGATCCGCGGCCATCGTCCTCCCGAGCCTTACAAGGGCAAGGGTATCCACTATGTTGGCGAGCACATCCGCCGCAAGCTGGGTAAGGCCGCCAAGTAGTCGTAACCGACTCACTCGCATAAGACCAGCACCCCGTCAGGTGCTGGCAAGATCAACCTTTTTAGGAGTTTACGTATGAACAAGCATAAGGCGAAGCTGGAAGGCCTCAAGCGTCGTCAGCGTCGTGTTCGCGGCAAGGTCTCGGGTACCGCCGAGCGTCCGCGTCTTCGCGTGACCCGTACTAACGCCAACATCTATGCCCAGATCATTGACGACAGCAAGGGCTCCAGCCTGACGCTCGTCTCTGCCTCGACCCTCGAGGCCGAGTTCAAGGGCACCCACACCTCGAACAAGGAGGCTGCGGAGAAGGTCGGTCAGCTCGTTGGCAAGCGCGCCATCGAGGCCGGCATCACCAAGGTCGCCTTCGATCGTGGTGGCCGTATCTACCATGGCCGCGTCAAGGCCCTCGCCGACGGTGCTCGTGCCGCCGGTCTCGAGTTCTAGGAGGTATGTAGCACATGGCTCGTAATCAGAAGCAGCAGCGCGAGGCCTCCGAGTTCGAGGAGCGCGTCGTTTACATCAACCGCGTGTCGAAGACCGTCAAGGGTGGTCGTCGCATGAGCCTCGTCGCTCTCGTCGTCGTTGGCGACGGCAAGGGCAACGTCGGCGTTGGCATGGGCAAGTCCGCTGAGGTGCCCATGGCCATCTCCAAGGCATCTCTCGATGCCAAGAAGAACATGTTCCACGTGCCGGTGACCGAGCAGGGCACCATCCCGCACGAGGTTCTCGGCCACTTTGGTGCCGGCCGCATCATCATCAAGCCCGCTGTCGAGGGTACCGGCGTTATCGCCGGCGGCGCTGTGCGTCCCCTCTTTGAGCTTGCTGGCATCAAGAACGTCCTGTCCAAGTCCCTCGGTACCGACAACGGCCTCAACATCATCAAGGCTGCCGTCGAGGGCCTCAAGGAGCTCTCCAGCCCTGAGGACGTCGCGGCTCGCCGTGGCCTGACGGTCTCCGAGATGTTCGTCGGTAAGGAGAACTAAGCATGGCTGACACCATCAAGATCAAGCAGGTCCGCAGCACCAACGGTTGCAAGCAGGACCAGGTCCGTACTGTCCGTGCCCTCGGTCTCCACAGGATCCGCGAGGTTCGCGAGATTGCTGACAACGAGTCCGTCCGCGGCATGATCTTCAAGGTCAAGCACCTTGTCGAGATTGTAGAGGAGTAGCAAATGCAGCTTCACGATCTTACTCCCGCGCCCGGTTCCACCAAGAACCGCAAGCGCGTCGGCCGTGGCAATTCTTCGGGTCACGGCACCACTTCTGGCCGCGGTCAGAAGGGCCAGGGTTCCCGCTCTGGCGGCACCAAGGGTGCCGGCTTCGAGGGTGGCCAGACTCCGCTGGCCATGCGCCTTCCCAAGCTTCCGGGCTTCCGCAACCCCCGTCGTATCGAGTACACCGCTGTTAACGTTGAGCGTCTCGAGCGCAAGTTCGAGGACGGCGCTGTGATCGACGGTGCCGCTCTTAAGGCCGCTCGCATCACCAAGAGCGAGTTCGAGCCCGTCAAGGTGCTCGGCAATGGTGAGCTCACCAAGAAGTTCACGGTCAAGGTCGACAAGGTCAGCGCTTCTGCGCAGGCCAAGATCGAGACCGCCGGCGGAAAGGTCGAGCTGCCGTGCTAAATGGTCTTAAGAATGCTTTCCGCATCAAAGAATTGCGCGAAAAGATTCTTTTTACCATAGCTATGCTCGTCGTGTACCGCATTGGTGCGCACGTTCCTGTGCCCGGCATTCCCTTCCAGGGGATGCTGGGCCTTTTCTCGACCGATAACAATTCGGTCGCCGCAGGTGCTATGGCCCTCCTGAATCTTTTCTCTGGCGGCGCGTTGAGCTATGTGTCGGTGTTTTCGCTGGGCATCATGCCTTACATCACCAGCTCGATCATCCTCCAGATGCTCCAGGCCGTCGTGCCTTCCCTGCATGAGCTTGCCCGCGAGGGCGAGGTCGGTCAGACCAAGATTACGCAGTATTCGCGTTACCTCACCCTGGCTCTGGCAATCCTCAACTCCGTGGGTTACCTCTTCCTCTTTAAGAGCTTCGGCATCAGCTTTAATGGCGCCGGCGCTCCCGAGATCATCTTCGACCTCATGATCGTCGGTACGCTCACCGCGGGCGCTATGCTGATCATGTGGATTGGTGAGCTCATCACCCAGCGCGGTATCGGCAATGGCATGTCGCTGATCATCTTCGCGAACATCATGGCCGGTCTGCCGCAGGCTATCTTCTCCAGCACCGAGGGTAACGCCGGTGGCATCATCACCATGGTGATCATCTGCGCCATCATCCTGCTGGTTATCCCGCTGATTGTTTTCCTTGAGCGCGGCCAGCGCCGCATCCCGGTCTCCTACGCTAAGCGCGTCGTGGGCCGTCGCATGATGGGTGGCCAGACCACCTACCTGCCCATCAAGGTCAACACCGCGGGTGTCGTGCCGATCATCTTCGCTTCGGCGCTGCTGTACTTCCCGGCTCAGATTGCCGTGTTCTTCCCCGGCATCGGCTGGATTCAGGCAGTTGCCTCCGCGCTTTCGACCGGTTGGCTTAACTGGGTGCTTAACGTTGTCCTCATTGTGTTCTTCGCGTACTTCTACACCTCCATGGTGTTCAACCCCGATGACACGGCCGATAACCTTAAGAAGCAGGGCGGCTTTATTCCGGGCGTCCGTCCGGGTAGGGCTACCGCGGCCTACATCAAGAACGCGCTCAACAAGATCACGCTTCCCAGCGCTGTCTTTTTGGCGCTCATCGCCATCGTGCCTTCGATCATCTTCTCCTTCACGGGTAACCATCTGATCCAGGCATTTGGCGGCACGTCCATCCTCATCATGGTCGGCGTCGTGCTCGACACGGTCGATAAGCTCGAAGGCCAAATCAAGATGTATGATTACGATGGATTCTTTAAATAGGCTAGAGGAGGATTGCTCATGAACCTCGTATTGCTCGGAGCTCCGGGTGCCGGTAAGGGCACCGTCGCACAGGAGCTCGTCGCCGAGTTTGGCGTCGCCCATATTTCCACGGGCGACCTGCTGCGTGCTGCCGTCAAGGGTGGCACCGAGCTTGGTATTCAGGCTAAGAAGTACATGGACGCTGGCGAGCTCGTTCCCGACCAGCTCGTGATCGACCTTGTCAAGGAGCGCCTTGCCGCCGATGACGCCCAGCAGGGCTTCATCCTCGACGGCTTCCCGCGCAACACCGCCCAGGCTGTGACGCTCGATTCCGAGCTTTCCGCCATGGGTCGCGAGATCGACTGTGCCCTTCTGGTCGATGTGGCCCCCGAGGTCATTATCGATCGTCTGTCTTCGCGTCGCACCTGCCGCGCCTGCGGTTACACCGGCACCGCTGCCGATGCCACCTGCCCCAAGTGCGCAGGCGAGATGTATCAGCGCGACGACGACAAGCCCGAGACCATCAAGAACCGTCTCGACGTCTACGAGAAGTCCACGAGCCCGCTCGTCGACTACTATCGTGGCCAGGGTCTGCTCAAGTCGGTCAACGGTGACCAGGCTCGCGAGACCGTGTACGGGGATGTCAAAGAGGCTCTCGGTCTATGATCAAGATTAAGTCTGCAACGCAAATCGAGCAGATGAAGAAGGCAGGAGCGCTATCTAAGATGGCGCTCCGCCACGTTGGAGCCATGGTGTGCCCCGGCGTTTCGACTTTTGAGCTCGATCAGCTCGCGGAGCAGATTATCCGCATGCATGGCGGCACCCCTGCCTTTAAGGGTTACGGCGGGTTCCCGGGGACCATTTGCGCATCGATCAACGATGCCGTGGTCCACGGTATTCCCAACCCTGACATGATCCTGCGCGATGGCGATATCATCTCCATCGATACGGGAGCCGTTGTCGACGGTTGGGTCGGCGATAACGCATGGACGTTTTTCGTCGGCACCCCCACGCCCGAAGCCAAGGCTTTGTGCGAGGTCGCGCGCGATTGCCTTAAGGCTGCCATCGAGCAGGCTGTTCCCGGTAACCATATCGGGGACGTCGGTTATGCCGTTCAGTCCCTCGCCGAGTCTCACGGTTACGGCGTGCTTCGTGATTATGTTGGCCATGGCATTGGCCGCGTGATGCACGAGGACCCCAACGTTCCTAACTACGGAAAGAAGGGGAGGGGCGTTCGCCTCCAGGCCGGCATGGTCATTGCCATCGAGCCGATGGTTACGATGGGTTCCAACCATGTGAGCACGGGCTCCGACGGTTGGATTGTTACGACCAACGACCACCTGCCCGCCGCGCACTACGAGAACACCGTCGCCATTACCAATGACGGTCCGGTGATTCTGACCACGGATGCCCAAGGTGCTTGGTGTTCGCTCCAAGGCGGAGAAATGTAACAAGTTCCACTTAGTTGTGGAGCCATTACGAAGTTATTACGATGCGTGCATACGTGTTGTAGAATACTCAATCGCTGTCGTTTTCTAGAGAAAGATGATTGCTTGTGAAGAAGGAAGACGCAATTGAGCTCGAGGGTACGGTAAAGGAACCGTTGCCCAACGCCATGTTTAAGGTCGAGCTCGAGAACGGTCATTCGGTTCTGTGCAACATTTCTGGCAAGATCCGAATGAATTACATCCGTATTCTCCCCGGTGACAGGGTTGTCGTGGAGCTTTCCCCGTACGACCTGACCCGCGGCCGCATCACCTATCGCTACAAATAGCGGCACGCATACACGCACTCCATTTCCGACTGCAGGCTTAGCTCAACCTACGGTCGGATTGTGTGTGAAGACCAGCCATAGTTTTAAACGCCTGCGGCTGGGCGAGTAGATAGTAGGGAAGTAGTTTGAGCGCTACCGAAAGGAAGAACGATGAAGGTACGTCCTTCGGTCAAGAAGATGTGCGATAAGTGCAAAATCATTAGGCGCCATGGCAAGGTCCTCGTCATTTGCGAGAACCCCCGTCATAAGCAGCGTCAGGGTTAAGAGAGGAGACTACGTTGGCCCGTATTAATGGTGTCGACCTCCCGCGTGAGAAGCGCGTTGAGATCGGTCTGACCTACATTTACGGCATCGGCCGCACCACTGCGACGAAGATTTGCGTCGAGTGCAACGTTAACGTGGATACGCGCGTTAAGGACCTCACCGAGGATGAGGTTAACGCCATCCGCGATTATATCGATAAGAACCAGATCATGGTTGAGGGCGACCTCCGCCGTGAGCGCAACCAGAACGTCAAGCGCCTTATGGACATCGGCTGCAACCGCGGCCTTCGTCACCGCAAGGGCCTCCCGGTCCGCGGCCAGCGCACCCACACTAACGCTCGTACCCGCAAGGGCCCGAAGCGTCAGATCGGTGCTAAGAAGAAGAAATAAGGAGCGCTAGATAGATGGCTACTGCTAAGAAGAACGTTCGCGCTGCCCGTCTGAAGCGCGCGGACCGTAAGAACATTTCCGTGGGCCAGGCTCACATTCGTTCTACGTTCAACAACACGATCGTTTCGATCACCGATCCCCAGGGCAACGTCATTTCCTGGAAGTCGGCTGGCCAGGTGGGCTTCAAGGGCTCCCGTAAGTCCACGCCGTTCGCTGCCCAGATGGCTGCCGAGGCTGCTGCCAAGCAGGCCATGGAGCACGGTATGAAGAAGGTTTCCGTCTTCGTCAAGGGCCCCGGCTCCGGTCGTGAGACCGCCATCCGCTCCCTCCAGGCTGCTGGCCTCGAGGTCTCGAGCATCCAGGACAAGACCCCCATTCCGCACAACGGCTGCCGCCCCAAGAAGCGTCGCCGCGTGTAACTGAAAGGATCGTATCAATATGGCAATCGACAGGACTCCTGTTCTTAAGCGCTGCCGTCAGCTCGGGATCGATCCCGCTGAGCTCGGTTACAGCAGCAAGAAGGAATCTATCCGTCAGCCCAAGCGCCGTCGCAAGGAATCTGAGTACGGCATGCAGCTGCGCGAGAAGCAGAAGGTCAAGTTCATCTATGGCGTTCTGGAGAAGCAGTTCCACGGCTACTTCAACAAGGCCCGCAAGATGAACGGCGTCACCGGTGAGAACCTCATGATCATCCTTGAGTCTCGCCTCGACAACGTCGTCTTCCGTCTTGGCTTCGCCCGCACCCGCAAAGAGGCTCGTCAGTCCGTCCGTCACGGTCACTTCACCGTGAACGGCAAGCGCGTGGACATCCCGTCCTACCGCGTCAAGGCCGGCGACGTCATCGCTGTCGGCGAGAAGTTCCGTGACCTCCTCCCCATCAAGGAGGCCCTGATTTCCTCCGAGCGCTTTGAGGTCCCTGGCTGGCTCGAGGTCGATATCGAGAAGCTGTCTGGTAACGTGCTCGCTCTGCCGACGCGTGAGCAGATCAGCGGTGATATCAACGAGCAGCTCATCGTCGAGCTCTACTCTAAGTAGTCCATCCGGGCTGCTGAGGCTGGAGGTAATACATGTCAGAATTCATTAGGCCTCAGGTTCAGGTCGAAGAGATCAACGAGACGTCTGCTCGTGTCTCCGTCGAGCCGCTCGAGCGTGGTTACGGCGATACGCTGGGTAACTCCCTTCGTCGCGTTCTTCTGTCCTCGCTCGAGGGTGCCGCCGTCGAGGCTATTCAGATCGATGGTGCGCAGCACGAGTTCATGACCATCCCTAACATGGTCGAGGATGTCACCGACATCGTCCTGAATGTCAAGGGTCTTGTCTTCAGGGCTCTCGGCACGACCGACGAGGCGACCGCCACCATCTCGGTTGACGGCCCCTGCGAGGTCACCGGTGCGGACTTCTTTATTCCGTCCGAGTTTGAGCTGGTCAACCCCGAGCAGCACATTGCTACGCTCACCGAGGGTGGCCATCTCACCATGAGCATGCGCATCGGCTATGGCCGCGGCTATGTTTCTGGCGAGGCCAACAAGCGCGACAACGATCCCATCGGTGTGATCCACGTCGACTCGCTGTACTCGCCGGTTTCCCGTTGCGCCAAGCTCGTTGAGGCTTGCCGTGTCGGTCAGCACACCGACTACGACCGCCTTGTCCTCGAGATCGAGACCAACGGCTCCATCGCCCCGCGCGACGCCGTGGTCCAGGCTGCCAATATCATTAACCAGCATATGGCTGCCTTTATGAACCTTGCCGAGACCCCCGAGGTCGAGGAGGAGGCTTCGATCTTCGCTCCCGAGGTCACCAACGACAACGCTGAGCTGGACAAGCAGATCGAGGATCTGGACCTTTCCGTCCGTTCTTACAACTGCCTTAAGCGCGCCAGCATTCACTCGGTCCGTCAGCTCGTTGAGTTCTCGGAGAACGATCTGCTCAACATCCGTAACTTCGGTGTTAAGTCGATCGAGGAAGTGAAGGACAAGCTTGAGTCCATGGGCCTGAGCCTGAAGGCTTAATGCTTCGCATATTTGAGGAGAAACTAGACCATGCGTCATAACGTTAAGAAGGGCCTGAAGCTCGGCACCGATGCGAGCCACACCAAGGCCATGAAGAAGAGCCTTGCTAAGGCCCTCTTCGAGAACGACCGCATCAAGACCACCGAGACCCGCGCTAAGGCGCTGCGTTCGGTCGTCGATCCGATCATCACCTGGGCCAAGAAGGGCGACCTGCACTCTCGTCGTCTGGCTATCGCCAAGCTCGGCGATAAGCAGCTCGTTGCCGAGATCTTCGACAAGGCTGCTCAGGGCATGTGGCAGGACCGCAACGGCGGTTACACCCGCATCATGAAGCTCGGTAACCGCAAGGGCGACAACGCTCCCATCGTTATCATGGAGCTCGTCACCGAGCCTTGCACGCCTAAGGCTAAGAAGGCTGCTCCGGCCCCCAAGAAGGCCGCTGCTCCCAAGAAGGTCGAGGCTGTCGAGGAGGCTCCTGCTGAGGAGACCGCTGAGTAGACAATCCGTCTGCATAGGCTATATTCGAGGGGTACGTTCGCGTACCCCTCTTTTTTTGTCGCGATACCGTTGCTTGTTTGTTGGGAGCGCCCATGACTGCGCCGTCTGATTTCAATTCGATTTCCGAGCTTGACGCCACACTCGTATTTCGCGTGGCCTATGATGGCTCGTCGTATAGCGGATTTGCCGAGCAGCCGGGACAGACGACGGTTGCGGGTGAGCTACGTCGAGCTATTGAGACGCTCCTGCGCCGTCCGATCGACCTGACGTGTGCGGGACGTACCGATGCCGGCGTGCATGCGGTGGCACAGTTTATCAGCGTGCCCGTAACGGACGCTGAGTTGGCTTTGACGCGCCGTAGGTGGCTGAGGGCCATGGATGCCCTCCTGCCCAAAGATATCGCCATAAACGAGGTCTACAAGGCCCGTAAAGGCTTTTCTGCACGCTTTGATGCGCGTTCCCGTACGTATACGTACCGTATTGCCGATCGCGACGCGCGCCCTGTGCTTTCGCGCGGTGCGGTGTGGTGGCATCGCTACCCATTGGATGTTGAGGCGATGTCTGCGGCCTGTCCCGCGCTGCTGGGCGAGCAGGACTTCAAGAGCTTTTGCAAGGTGGCGTCTGCCGTGGGCAAGCCCACGCACCGCTGCGTGATGCGTGCCGAGTTTGGCCATGAGGTTGCGTTTGGCGAGGACATCCTGACGTTTACCATCGAGGGCAATGCGTTTCTGCATTCGATGGTCCGCACGATCGTGGGCACGCTTGTCGAGATTGGCATGCATCGCCGTGAACCCGAGTGGATGCGCGAGGTCATCGATGCTTGCGACCGTACCGCTGCGGGCCCCACGGCTCCTGCCTGCGGCCTTACGTTTATGGGCGTGGATTACGATCCCGCCGAGCTTGTCGTGCTCGACTAGGGGAGGGCTCGGCGCGTCGTGCGTCGGCACCTGTCATCTGTGGGCTGCGCGTGTGCAACATCTGTTCTTGGCGTGCAATACAACCGGTGTCTCATTGCTTTTATTGCCGGGGTGTACCATGAACGACAGTTTGATTCACTGCTGTCGAGAGGACGGATAACTTGGTTCGACGTGGCTCGCATCCGCGACTTTCGGTGATCCTTGTGGTAGAAGGTTCGCCCAGCTATGCGATGCGTGCGCTCGAGAGTATCCAGAACCAAGACCTCTACGATTTGCAGATTGTCGTTGTCTGCCGCGATGCTGCGCCCGGTGTGCGCCATTCGCTTCAAGTTGCTGCCGACAGGGACATCCATATTGATTTGATTGACGTCGAGGACGCGAAGCGCGGCGCTTGTCTTCGTGCCGGTTTTGCTGCCTCGCGCGGCTCTCAAATCATCGCTATGAACGCCGATGAGTGGTTTGCTCCGCAGTCCCTTTCCAAGATGGTCAATATCGCGTGCGATACTACGGCAGACATAGTGCTCCCCACGGTGTCGCTCGACCGCTATGATGCACATCGAGAGCGCCATTCGCGCGTCTTGGATGCTGCTCATATTTCCATTGATAGCAAATCTTCGATGGTGGCCGGGCTGCCTCAGTTGATTTTAGGCGGCCTAGTCGTTCAGACCTCTGGTGTGATGTACAGCCGCTCGCTGTTTGAGGCATGCCTTTTGTGCGACAAGGTGTTTCGCACAGTTGGGTTTATGGCATGCGCGCTTTCGCAGACACGATGCGTGTCCGGCTGCGGCGATGCTTGTTTCCACACGGCGGCACCTAAACTTACAGATGCCTTTGATCCCACCATGTATGCCAAGGTATCCGATGACACTCGAGCGCTCGACGAGCTTGCGGACTCACTCTCGGAAGCAGACAGCGGTGGTCGGCTCAAGCTGGCAAGCCAAAAGTTCTACTTTGCCGGACTGGTCGCCTGCATCGAGAATTTGTGTCTGAGCCCGCATGGGGTGTCGTCAATCGAGCGTTCCGCCCGCATGCGTGATATGCTCGATGCGCCTCGAACCCGTCAGATGGTCGCCGCGCTCAAGGATAACCATCGGGGGCTCGGTCTGTTGTTTGGGCCGATCGCCAGCGCCAAGCCCGCGCGCTGCGTGATGTGTACGCATCTGGCAGCTTTTCTTAACCGGACGGGCGCAAAAACCGCCTAAACGGCTCATTTCGAAACAAACTTGCATAGAATTGTTTCGAAATGCGTTCTTATACACAAAAGCCTTCAAATAGCGTTAAACTATTCAATCACTGATTGATTGTCTCCGCCATCTTTTGGAGAGAGGTTTGTATGGCTAAAAAACGCAATGGGCGCCAGGATGCCATTAGAGATATTGTGCGCAATAAGGACGTCCGAACGCAGCGCGTGCTGGTCGATGAGCTCCGCGCTATGGGCTTTGATTGCACGCAGGCGACTGTCTCTCGCGATATTGCCGACATGGGGCTGCGTAAGCTCCCTGAGGGCATCTATGTTCTGGTAGAGGACCTGCACCTGCAGCGTATGGTTTCCGAGCTTGTAACGGGCGTTCTGCGTACCGATAATCTGGTTATGATCAAGGCTCAGCCTGGCACGGCTTCCGGCATCGCCGCCGCCGTTGATGCGGCAGAGTTGCCCGATGTGCTTGGCTCGCTTGCCGGCAACGATACGATTTTGGTTATTGCCCAGACGGCCGAGGACGGCGAGCGTCTTGAGGCGCTGATCAATAAGCTGAGCAATTCTCGCAAGTAGGCGTGCGGGTCGTGCGCTCGGCACTGTGCGCGTGACATGGTGGCTTGTAAGGGGTATCGACGTTGGTCGGTACCCCCCTTTTTTTGTTTGCCGGTATAAAGACCGTCCACCAGGTCACTTTAAATTAAAAGGCCCCCGAGCACTTTAATAAGCTGCTCGGGGGCCTTGTTGCTAATGGCCGGATGAATTTCTAGCCGACCGTATCGTCAGGCGTGGGCGAGGGGTCGGGAGTGGGCGTAGGCGTGGGCGTAGGCGTGCCGCCATCGCCGCCGGTCGAACCACCAGTGGAGCCGCCCGTCGAGCCACCGGTCGTTCCGGTGCCGCCGGTGGTGTCGCCGCCCGTGGTCTCGGTCGTCGTGGTCGTCGTGGTAGTCGTTGTGGTGGTTTCCTCTTCGTCCTCGTTCTCGTCCTTGTCGTCGTTCTCCGTCTTCTTGGTGTTGTTGGTGCCGTAGAACTTCCAGACGCTGTTGTTCTTGTAGGTGGGCGCCGTTCCGGTCGCAAACTCCTCGCGCTCGGTACCGGTCAGAACGGTGTTCATAAACCGCTTAAAGACAGGCAGGTTGGTGCTGTCGCCCAGCAGGTCCGTGCCGTATTTTTGGATGGGGATCTCACCTGCGGAATAGCCGGTCCACAGGGCGCACGCCAGCTGCGGGGTATAGCCGCAGAACCACAGGTTGGTGGTGTTGTCGGTGGTGCCCGTTTTGCCGGCATAGGGCTGGTTGACGCTCAGGGCGCCAGCAGCACCTGTACCGCTGCCCTGCATGACGCCGGACAGAACATCGGTGACCGCGGCGGCCTCGCCCTCGGTAAGCACCTGTGAGGGATTGTCCGTGTGCTGGTACAGCACCGAACCGGTACGAGAGTCAATCTCGGTGATGGCGATCGGCTGACGATAGTAGCCGCCGTTGGCAAACGTCGCGTAGGCGGCGGCCATCTCGAGCGGCGAGATCGAGCCAGTGCCGAGCGTCATGACGGGAACGTCCTCGATGTTGTCCTTGGCGGGATCGATGCCGAGCTTTTTGACGAGCGAGATGATCTTGCTGTTGCCGACGGCTTCCGCCACCTGGATGTAGCCGGTGTTGGAGGAGTATGCCGTCGCCTGCTTAAGCGTGATGTTGCCATAGCTATGTTTGGCGTAGTTTTGGACCTCGGTCGTGGTGCCCTTGGCCTTGAGCGGCGAGTTGCAGTTGAGGGTGACGTTGGGGTTCATGCCGTTTTGGATGGCAGTTGCCAGCGTAAAGGCCTTGAAGGTGGAGCCGACGGGACGCTTGGCCGTGGCATGGTTTACGTGGTTCTCGTCGGCGTTGTAGTCGTAGCCGCCCACCATGCACTTGATGTAGCCGGTCTTGGGGTCGACGACGACCATGCCCATGTCCAGGCCGTCGAGTGAGAGCGTGTCGAGCTGCTCGCGGACGGCATTCTCTGCCACCTGCTGCATCGTGGGGTCGATGGTGGTCTTGACGGTCAGGCCGCCCTTAAAGAGCACGTCGGTCGAGAACTCCTGCTCCAGCAGCTGCTTAACATAGGCGACAAAGTAGGGCTGCGAGTATACGTCGACGCCGCTGCCCGAAATCTCGGTCACGTTGAGGGTGATGGGCTCGGCCTGTGCGGCATCGTGCTCCTCCTGCGTAATGTGGCCCAGACGCAACATGTTGTCGAGGACCTTGTTGCGACGGGACAGCGCCAGGTCGGGGTTGACCGTGGGGTCGTACTGCGAGGGCGAGTTGGGAAGGCCGATGAGCAGCGCGGCCTCGCTCAGGGTGAGGTCGGCGGCGCTCTTGGACAGATAGGTCTCGGCTGCGGCCTCGATGCCGTAGGCGCCGTGGCCGTAATAGATGGTGTTGAGGTACATCATGAGGATCTCGTCTTTGGAGTACATATCCTCCATCTTTACGGCGATGTAGGCCTCGCGTACCTTACGCTCGATGGTCGAGTCGAACTGCTCCTCCTGCAGGATGGTGTTGCGCACCAGCTGCTGGGTGATAGTCGAGGCGCCTTCGTGCCCGCCGCCGAGGGTTGCCACCGCAGCACGCGCGATACCCCACAGGTCGATACCGCCGTGCTCGTAGAAGCGCTCGTCCTCGACGTCAACGGTGCCCTGCAGCACGTAGGGGGAGACCTCGTCCTTGGTGATGGACTTGCGGTTTTGCGTGTAGAAGCTCGCGATCTTGTTGCCGTTGCAGTCGACGATCTCGGTGGGCTCGCTCACCAGATACGCATTGGCGTCGGTGTAGTCGGGCAGATCGGACAGCCAGCGGTTGACGTTGCCGACCATGCCGATGCCAAATGCCACGCCCGCGATAAGCAAAAAGCCCAAAAACGAGAGCAGGATTATGGGCAGGGCATGCGTCTTTGAACGGCTGCGTCCCTGTCGTTGGCGAGGACCCATATATTGACCTCCAGGTATGTCGTGCCCGACGGCGGATGTGCCGTCGGGGCAGGATGGACATAAGTTATTACACGATAAACCAAACGGGGTGCGCGAGGCCTCGTGTATGCTGGAAGGCGGCATTTTTCAGAGTGAATGCATACCTTGGTAAGGAGTTTGTCGATGGCGATTCGGACGATGGGGCCGAGCGGACAACACAAGACTGGATTGGATGCTGCCGGTGCGGCGCTGCCCGAGCTGCTGGCGCCGGCGGGCGGGCTCGACCAGATGCTTGCGGCCATCGCCGCGGGCGCCGATGCCATCTATGCGGGGTTGGGCGGCTTTAACGCCCGTGTGAGCGCCCATGGCTTTACGGATGACGAGTTTGTGCGCGGTTGTGCCGTGGCGCATGCCCATGGCGCGCGCGTGTACGTGACGCTCAACGTGTTCGTGTTTGACGATGAGTTATCCGACGCGGTGGTGTTGGGAGCTCATGCACTGGAGCTGGGCGCCGATGCTCTGATTGTGGCCGATGCCGGGTTGGCCTGCGTGCTGCGCGCGGCGATTCCCGGGGTCGAGATTCACCTGTCTACGCAGGCGGGCGCTCATAGCGAAGGCGCCGTGCGGCTTGCCGCCGATGAGCTGGGAGTCGAGCGCGTGACGACGGCACGCGAGCTGACGGTCGACGAGATTGCGGCGCTATGTGCCACGGGCGTGCCCATCGAGGTATTCTGCCACGGTGCGATTTGCATCGGCTATTCGGGGGCGTGCGAGTTCTCGGCCCTGCGGCGTGGGCGCTCGGCGATGCGCGGCGACTGCACGCAGCCGTGCCGTCTGGCGTACGACCTGGTGGACGAGGCGGGGCAGAGCGTTGTCGCCGTCGAGGGAGATCGCCTGCTGTGCCCGCGCGACTATCTGGGTATTGCACATCTGCCCGAGCTTGTAGATGCCGGCGTGGCGTCGCTCAAGATCGAGGGGCGCATGAAGAACCCCGATTACGTATTCAACGTGGTGCGGGTGTGGCGCCGGGCACTCGATATGCTGTACGACGGCGCGTGGGACCCCGGTGCCGTGGAAGAGCTTGAGCGCGAGCTGGGAAGGTCGTTTAACCGTGGGTTTACCGATGCGTACCTGCGAGGGCGTTCGGGTGCCGAGCTGATGAGCTTTGAGCGTGCGATTAACCAGGGCGTGCGCGTGGGGCGCTTGGTCGCTGTGGGCCACGAAGAGGTGACCGTTGAGCTCGACGCCGCCGTGGCGGCGGGTGACACGCTCGAGATCCGGTTTTATCCGGGTGCCGACGCGCGTCCCGATGTGCCCAAGCGCTGGCCGCAGGTGCCCTGTCCGGTGGATGCCGCAGCGGGGGAGCGCGTCGTCGTGCATTGCAAGCGTAAGGTTGACACGGGCTGCGAGGTGTACCTGATTCGCAGCGCCGGCGTGTTGGATCAGACGGCGGCGGTGTTGGAGCGCATGCGGGCCGAGGCGGATGCGATTGCGCCCGTTGCGCGTGCCGTTGAGGTGCTGCCCTTTGAGGACGTTGCGGTGGATGGCGGTGCGTCCACGGAGTTGGTGGAGTGCGCGGTTCCCACTCGCATGGTTTTTGCTTGGCAGCTGATGGATGCCGACCCGCGCGGAGAACTTGATTTGTCCGACGCCGTTGTGGTGCTTGACGAGGTGTGCCGCACGGGTGACGCTGACTGGACCCGCTCACTGATACAGCGTGCCGGGCGCGTCGTCTGCCGCAACCTGGGACAGGTGGTGATCGCTCGCGAGCTGGGCGTGACGTTTGACGTGGCGGCGCCGGTGTTCTGCGCGAATCGGGCCACGCTTACCTGGCTGCGCGGACTCGGTGCGGGGCGGGTGTGCTTGCCGGCGGAGTTGCTCGGCAATGATGCGGAGCGTATTGCCGAACTGGCCGCTGAACCCGGCGTCTTGGGTCCGGTCGACGCCGACCGTCCCGAGCTTATGGTGTGCGAGCACTGCCTGCTGACCGCCGAGGGCGTCTGCGCCACCGATGCGACGGGACAGGTTCGTTGCCGCGACTGCTTGCGTCGTCGGCAGGTACGCTATCTGGTCGAGCGTGACGGTACACGTCTGCCAGTTGCCATTGACGCATGCGGCAGGACGAGGATTTTCCTGTCGTAGGTGCTGCGTCGCGTCAGTTTGTTATCATAAGAGAGTTTATGGACTTCCAGCACCGCCGTTTTCGGCGAGGGTGCTATAGCAAAAGGAGGATACCCAATGCTGTCTGTTGACGAGCAAATGCGTATCATCACCTCGGGCGCCGCGCAGATCGTTCCCGAGGCCGACCTTCGCAAGAAGCTTGAGAAGGGCGAGCCCCTCAACATCAAGCTCGGCGTCGACCCCACCAGCCCCGACCTGCACCTGGGCCACGCCGTGCCGCTGCGCAAGATGCGTCAGTTCCAGGACCTGGGCCACAACGTCACCCTCATCATCGGCAACGGTACCGCGTTGATTGGCGACCCTTCGGGCAAGAATTCCACCCGTCCGCAGCTTTCGCAGGAGCAGATCGAGGCCAATGCCGAGACCTACGTGAGCCAGGCCATGAAGATCCTGGATCCCGAGAAGACCACCATCGTGCACAACGGTGACTGGATCCTTTCGATGGATCTGGCCGGTCTGCTGCAGGTGTGCTCCAAGTTCACCGTCGCCCGCATCCTCGAGCGCGACGACTTTACCAAGCGCTACCAGTCTCAGACGCCGATCGCCCTGCATGAGTTCCTGTATCCCGTGATGCAGGCTTTCGACTCCGTGCAGATCAAGGCCGACGTCGAGATGGGCGGCACCGATCAGCTCTTCAACCTGCTCGCTGGCCGTGAGCTCATGGAGAAGATGGGCATGGAGCCGCAGATCGCGCTCACCATGCCGCTGCTCGAGGGCACCGATGGCGTGCGCAAGATGTCCAAGTCCTATGGCAACTACATCGGCCTGACCGACGCTCCCAAGGATATGTTCGGCAAGACCATGTCCATCCCCGACGAGATGATCGGCAAGTACTATCGTCTGGCCAGCTCGCTCACCCCGGCCGAGGTCGACAAGATCGACGCCGCCCTGGCCGATGGTTCTGCCGACCCCTACGAGCTCAAGCGCGCTCTGGGCCGCGACCTGTGCGACACCTACCACGGCGCCGGCGCCGGAGACGAGGCTCAGGCCGAGTTCGACCGCGTGTTCAAGGAGGGCCAGCTTGCCGACTTCCCCGAGAAGCATGTCGAGCTGACCGTCAACGACGAGGGCCAGATCTACCTCGCCGGCCTGCTCAAGGACTTGGGCCTTTCGGCGAGCGCCGGCCAGGCTCGTCGCGATATCGACGGCGGTGGCGTCAAGATCAACGGCAAGGCCGTGGCTCCCAAGAGCTACAACATCGATCCCAGCGCCCTCAAACTGGGCGACACCCTCTCCGTAGGCAAGCGCAAGGGCTTCAAGTTGGTCTAACGAGCGAGTTGACCTCACAAGTGCAATAAGGCCGCAGCCGGGAATCCCGACTGCGGCCTTTTTTGGCACTTGGGGACGTTCCTTTTGTGCCGGCACTTTGGGACACTCCTTGTCATTGGTGCAAAGCAACCTCTCCTCATTGCACCAAGTGGCGTGTGCCGTTAAGCGGAGAGGCGTATTGTTGACCCATCGTTTGGGCATACAATGGCTATTGGTCTGCTGCGGTGAAGGTCTGTCCGCTCCGCAGCTTTTTTCTACGGTTAAAGGAGTATGTATGTCCGTTGAGGTCATGAGGTCTGTGATCGAGGCCGCCGAGGGCCGCGTGCCCGTCGACACGCTGTTTATCAATGCGCAGATTGTCGACGTGTATGGCCAGCGTGTGGCGCCCGGCAGCGTTGCCGTCAAGGACGGTGTGATCGTCGGCGTGCTCTACGATGGTCGCGACGATGCCGCCGGCACCTACGAGGCTGCCGAGGTCATTGACTGCCAGGGCCGCTATCTCGCCCCCGGCTTTATCGACGGACATCTGCACATTGAGTCCTCGAACATCCGTCCCGCCGAGTATGCGCGCATGGCGGCGACGCGCGGTACCACCACCGCCATTGCCGACAGCCACGAGATCGCCAACGTGGCGGGGCTCGACGGCCTGCGCTTTATGATCGAGGACGGTCGCCGCGCGCCCATTTCCATCAAGTACATGATGCCCTCATGCGTGCCCGCGCTGCCCGATGAGCAAGCGGGCGCTGTGATTACCGCTGCTGACATGCAGGCGTTTTTTGCCGAGCATCCGGGCGACGTTTTTGGCCTGGGCGAGATGATGAACCTGCCGGGCGTCTTTATGGCCGATCCCGAGACCTGCGCTCGCATCGATGCTGCCAACCAGACGCCGTCCAAGCAGGTCGACGGCCATGCGCCGCTCGTTGCCGGCAAGGACCTCAATGCCTATGCCGCGGCGGGTATTATTGCCGACCACGAGTCGACGATTCCCGAGGAGGCGCTCGACAAGCTGTCTCGCGGCATGTACGTGATGCTGCGCGAGGGTACGTGCAGCCATGATCTGGCCAACCTGTCGCCGATGCTGCTGGAGAATCCCGCGCGCGCCCGCCGCTGCTGCTTTGCGACTGACGACCGCGCTCCTTCCGATGCGCTTGCAGCCGGCATGATCGACAATGCCTGCCGCGTGGCGATTGAGGCCGGTATCGACCCCGTGGTCGCTATCTCTATGGCGTCCCTCTCCACGGCCGAGGCGTTTGGCCTGGATCACGGCTGCCGCGACCCGCACGAGCTCCGCGGTGCGATTGCCCCGGGCAAGCGTGCCGACCTGCTGGTGCTCAATGACCTGACGTTTGCCACGGCTCCGCATCGTGTATATGCCGCCGGTGCCCTGGTGGCGCAGGACGGCACCTTTGTGGGCGAGATCGCACCCGAGATGGCCGAGGTTGCGGCCCTTGCCGATGAGCTGCGCGCCTCCGTTAAGCTGCCGAAGCTTTCGCTCGACGTATTCGACTATGCCTTTAAGCCGGGCGAGGCCGTGATTGACGTGGTGCCGGGCAAGGCCATCACGGGCATGGTTCGTCCCGAGAGCGCCGAGGGCCTGCGCCGTATTATGCTGATCGAGCGCCACGGCCGCGGCGTGTCGCTGCAGGCCGAGGGCGCCGACGGTGACGGCCCCGCTGGCCTGGGACTCGTTGGCAAGCATATCGGCCGCGGCTGGGTGCGCGGCTTTACCATCACGGGTGGTGCCATCGCCTCGACGATCGGACACGACTCGCACAACGTGTGCGTCGTGGGCGACAACGCCGCCGATATGATGGCCGCCGTTGATGCCGTGGGCCAGGGCGGTCACGTGCTGGTGCGCAACGGCGAGGTCGTGGCGCGCATTCCGCTGGCGCTCGGTGGCCTGATGAGCGAGGGCACGGCCGAGGATGTCGCCGCGCAGCACGACGACTTTATGGTCAAGGCGCGTGCCATGGGCATCGAGCCGCCGCTCGACCCCATCATGGGCATCATTTTCCTGCCCCTGCCGGTGATCCCGACGCTCCGCATCCGCCCCGAGGGCATGTTCGACGTCACGACCTTCACCTACGCCGACTAGTCATCGGGGACGTTCTTAAACGACTAGTCGTCGGGGTGGCGTGTCGCCTGACGCCGCGACCGTGAGACCTCTGGCATGTGTGAGCTATTTGCTAGGTCCTTGTAACGTTTACGCCCGCAGAGTCTTATTTGAGCTCCCTTTGGGTACGTTGGAATTGGATATACGTCCGATTCCATCAAGCCCGAAGGGAGCTTTTCTATGTTTAAACTGATTGCATCCGATATGGACGGCACGTTGCTTGACGAAAACGGCCAGGTGCCTCCCGAGACCTACGAACTGATTCTGGCGCTACACGAGCATGGCGTGCATTTCGCCGCATCGTCAGGCCGTCGTTACGACCGCCTGTGCGAGTTCTTTGCACCTGTTCGCGACAAGATGGACTTTGTCGCCGCTAACGGCGCCCAGGTCTACGCCGACGGTAAGATGGTAGACCGCGAGGTGTATTCGCACCTGGCGATTCGAAGGCTCGCCCAGGCCGTCGCGACGTTTCCCAATCTGCATCTTGCACTTTTTGACCGAACCAAGTCCTTCTTGCTCGATGACGAGTGCAAGTTCGTGCGTGAGGTCGATAAGGACCTTCCCAATGCCGAGCGCATTTGGGAGCTGCCCGATCCCAGCGTAAATATCATCAAGGCGAGTATCTTTTGCGATGACGGTGCCGTTATGGACAGCGCTTACGTACTACAGCGCGAACTCGGTCAGCTCTTTACTTTTGCGCCTTCGGGCAACGCGTGGATCGATGCCATGCAGCCCGGCGTGTCGAAGGCCTCGGGCATCGCACAGCTCATGGAGCACTATGGAGTCGAACGCGACGAGGTTATGGCGTTTGGCGACTCGATGAACGACTACGAGATCATTCGCTTTGTCGGCACGGGCTGCGCGATGGAAAACGCGCGCCCCGCGCTCAAGGCAGTGGCCGATCGCGTGGTGGGTTGTAATCGCGACCACGCCGTCCAGCAGGAGCTCCGTCGCGTGCTGGAGAGTCTCTCCTAATCCGGCAGATGGGGACGTTCTTTTTCTGCCGGCAGTGGGGGACAGTCCTTGCAGCTTTTTGCGAAGAGTGTCCCCAGTGACTAGTCGTTTAAGAACGTCCCCAGTGACTAGGCGAGGGCGGCCATGATGGTGCGGGCGACGCCGTCGTGGTCGTTGTCGTATTCGGTGATGGCGTCGGCGGCCTCGCGGTCTTCGGGCTCGGCGTTGATCATGGCCATGCCATGGCCCGCTGCCTGCAGCATGGGGATGTCGTTGATGTTGTCGCCGAACGCCCAGGCGTCGGCGAGACACTCGCCCAGATGCTCACACAGCCACGTGAGGGCCGTTCCCTTGGTGGCGCCCTCGCCCATGACCTCGATATTCATGGCGTAAGAACGCGTGACCTCAATGCCTCCGAGCGTGTCGAGCGCCGCCGCGATGGCGTCGCGATCGGCCGGGTCGTGCCAGTACATGGCGATGCGTTCGAGCGTCTCGACTTCGTCGATCTTGCTGTCGATATCCATGTCGATCGGTGTTCGTGTGCGCTTGAGCGAAGCCGCGATGTGGGGATCGCCGCCGCAGAACTCATCTAGGCGCCCGTAAAGCGAACGGGGGAGGAAACACTGTCCATCCGCGAAGATATCGAAGGTCACATCGTGGCCGGCGGCAATGCGATGGATGCGGTGGGCAATGCCGCAATCGAGCGGACGGCTCAAGATGCACGTGGCGCGCGAGGCGTCGGTGGGCACATCGTCGTCGAGCTGCCAGACGCTGGCGCCGTTGGCGCAGACTGCGTAGTGCACGGCGGGATGGGCGAGAATGGGCTCAAAGATGCCCGACAGCGGACGCCCCGTGCAGGGAACAAACTCGATGCCACGACGTGCGAGCTCGTCGAGCATTGTCCAGGTGGCATCGCTCATCTGCTTATCGCTCGTCAGCAGCGTCCCATCCATATCGGAAAACACAATCATTTGATGCAGCCCTTTCTACTGGCATAAAAAGCGTGGCCGAGGGCTTGGGTCCCTGGCCACGCTCGAGTTCTATAACGGTCCGCGTCCTAGCGGTCGGCGAGCGGCTTGTACTCCAGCGGCTCGATCACCGGACGATAGGCGGGGCGGATGATACGGTGCGCGCAGAAGAGCTCTTCCATGCGGTGCGCCGACCAGCCGGCCATGCGGGCGACGGCGAATAGCGGCGTAAAGAGCGTCTCGGGCACGCCGAGCATCTTGTAGATAAAGCCCGTGTACAGGTCGATGTTGGCGCAGATGGGCTTGGTCATGCCGTGGTCGCGCATGACCTGGGGTGCCAGGCGCTCGATACGCTCGATGAGTGCGAACTCTTCGCCCAAGTCCTTCTTGGCTGCCAGTGAGCGCGCGTAACGGCGGCAGACCTCGGCGCGCGGGTCGCTGAGCGTATAGACGGCGTGGCCCATGCCGTAGATGAGGCCCGTGCCGTCGAAGGCCTGCTTGTCGAGGATCTTGCCCAGGTAGGCCGCGACCTCGTCCTCGTCCTCCCAGTTGGAGACATGCGCGCGGATGTCCTCGTGCATAGACACGACCTTGGCATTGGCGCCGCCGTGGCGCGGGCCCTTGAGCGAGCCGATAGCCGCGGCGTAGGCGGAATACGGGTCGGTGGCCGAAGACGACAGCACGCGGCAAGCGAAGGTGGAGTTGTTGCCGCCGCCGTGCTCGGCATGCAGCATGAGCATAACGTCGAGCAGCATCGCCTCATCGCGGGTGAACGCCATGCCGCCGCGCAGGACCTGTAGGATGGTCTCGGCGGTGGAGAGGCCGGGCGTGGGGTGCGACACGTGAACCTCGGAGCCGCGAAGCTTGGCGACCGAGGCCATGTGTGCGAAGGCGGCGATGCGCGGGAGACGTGCGAGCATGGAAATGGCGACGTCGATTTCGTGCTCGGGCGTGATCACGTCTGGTTCGGCATCGAAGGCGTAGAGCAGCAGCACGGCGCGCTGAAGCACATTCATGATGCTCGACGACACCGTGGTCATGGGAAACTCTTTGACGTACTCGTCGCTCAGATGTCTAAAGGCACCTAGGCGCTCGCAGAAGCCGTCGAGCTCTTCCTTGTTGGGCAGCGAACCCGTGATAAGCAGATAGGCGACTTCTTCGTAGCCGTAGCGATTCTCGGCCTGGGCATTGTTGACCAGATCCTCGATGCTGTAGCCGCGAAGCGTGAGCTTGCCCTGATCGGGCACGACCTTTCCGTCGACCTTGTTGTAGCCGTGCACATCCGAGATACGAGTGAGGCCCGCGACCACGCCCGAGCCGTCGGCATTGCGCAGGCCGCGCTTGACATTGTGCTCTTCGAACAAGCCCTCGTCATAAGGGTCGGTCGGCAGGCCGTGGTAGAGGCTTTCGCTCTCAGGCGAAATCTGGCGGCTTGCTTCGTAATCCAGAACCAGTCGGCTCAAGTGGTCATCGAAGCGGTAATAGATTTTCTTGGCGTCGTAGGCCATGCGCGCTCCTCTCCGGTCCGCTTTGGGGCCGCGCGCTTGGACGATATGACGTCAAGCTGCCCCGAGCGGCTTGTTCGCTACAGGCGGTACATAAAGTTAAAGACGTCCTCGCGCTGGATGGACACGTTGACGCCCGAAAGCTCGCCGGCCTCGGCCAGGGCCTTCTGCAGCTCGGCGAAGTCGAGCTTGGACTCGGCGGTGTCGGCCAGCATGGTCATGGTGAAGATGTCCTCGATAATGGACTGCGTGATGTCGCGGATGTCGACGTTGGCCTCGCCCAGAACGCGGGTGACGCCGGCGACGATGCCGGGGCGGTTCTTGCCAAGGACGGTGATGACGATACGGGAGGACGAGATCTCGGCCATGGGAAACCCTTTCGCGTGATTGCGGCGCGCGCGGGGCGCTCCGCTACGGTACAGTGTTCATCATTGTACCTGTCTGGCGCAAAAAAGGCGCGCTCGCTGCGGCGTTACATGCCTGCAACATGAGCGTAAGGGGGAAGGCCGTACGGGGAAGAGCCGTCTGGCGCGTGTCCGGCTCGTGTTGGGTTGATTTCCGATCTCAGCCGAACACATTGAGCGGACAGGCCGTTCCCGCAGTCAGCCGAACGCCTCCGACGGCTGATTCCGAACTGGAAGCGGAGGGCATCCCCGCCCTTCGGTAGGGGATACCGCTCCGCGGCGCATGCCGCGGGCGGCGCCCCTATCGGACCACCGTGACCTCAGTTGGGATGGGCCCAGCACTGCCGCGTACTCGGTGAGCTAGAGCCAACTGTTCGTCTTCACGTCGCGTATGGCGATATTTCGGTCGTCCGGCTCGGTGATGCCGTAGCCGAACGCCTGGAGCGTCTCGATGGACTCCTGGATCCTCTGTTGGAACATGGGACCCGGATCGACCCTCGGCCCGAGGTGCCCGCGCCAAAGGCACGGCGTGACGCGCAGCATGTTATGGATTTTGGAGATGGGCTCGATGTCGGCGTAGACGTTGAGCGTCGCCATGGCGTCCTTGTGGCCGAGGATCGATTGGAGCGCCTTGATATCGCCGCCTTGGCGGATCCACTGCGTTGCGAACGTGTGGCGAAGGCCGTGGAACGTGATCAGCTCGTCGTTGGTGCCCATGAGGCCGTTGGTCTCCGAGAACGTCTTGAACGCCCTGCGGATATAGCTTGTCGTCGCGAAGGTCGCGCCCGGCTCCGACAGGATGTAGCAGTCCCCGATCTCGACCGCCCCGGTAAGGCCGCGCAAGCGCAGCTTTCCGCAGTCGATCTCGTGGGTCTCCTTCAGGAAGGGGAGTAGGCCGACCGGGTCGATGGGGATACCCCTGGCGTCATGGGTCTTGGTGTCCTTGATGAACGAACCCATTCCCTTCGCGTACGCCACCGAGTGCCTGATCGAGATCAGGCCCGTCTCGAAATCCACATCGCACCACCGAAGGCCGCAGACCTCGCCGATTCGCATCCCCGTGTGCAGGGCGAGTACGACCGCCCTCTAATCCTCGGCGGACCAATCGAGTCCGAACTCCTTTCGGGCATCCTCTTCGCTCATGACTTCGAGAAGGTCTCCGGGTTGGCAACGAAGGGCGAGGCATAGCTGCTCGAGTGTGTTGAAGCGAATGCCGCGAATATGCCCTTTTTTAATACGGGACAGGTTCACGGGCGTGGTTCCAATCCTTTCGGCAAGTTCGTTCGAGGAAATCTTTCGCTCGGCCATGATCTTGTCGAGGCGAACAATTACGGGCATGGCGTTTCCTTACGCAATCTCGTCGGAGTCGAGGTACAGCTCTCGGGCGTACAAGAAGAGCTGGGAAAGCATGAACAGGACGATGCCGAGAACCAGAGAGGTCCAATCGAATGATGAAGCGATCTCTTGGGCGCCGACGGCCCCCTCGCCGCCAAACATCGAAACGGAGGTTTTGAGTGAGCCGGCGTAGAGGCTGGTGGCAGCTTGAACAACGAAGAGAATGCCGAGCACCTTCAAGCATGTCGCAGACCCTTTCTTGAAGGGGTCTCCGCTCTTGATCGTCCACACGAGAACGGCGCTGAGGATGGTCGTAGCGATACCGATGACGGCAGGGACCAATGTCGAGATCGCAAGGGCTGGATACGCGGGGGAGTCTGCAATTACAGGGTTGTCGAGCACTTCGATTGCTGGCTTTAAGGAGAACGCCACTTGTGCGATGGCGGTGGCGCAAAGGGTCGCAGAGGCTATCGCACATGCGATGCGGAAGGAATGAAGCCGGGGAGTGCGATTGTCGGAACTCATAATAACCTCCGAAGAATTTAAAAAACTCAGGTTACTTTTTAACAGTTTATGTTAAATTGACTTTGCCGGCAAGTAATAAGGGCCGAGCATTTTGTTCGGCCCCTCTGTTCCGACTGGATGAGGTTAAGGTTGGCGATGAATATGCTCAAAATCTCGAAGGCGATCTTTAGGTCGCTTCTCTCCTCCAGGTCGCTCTGTGTTGTCGTTGTTGCGTTGATGGTTCTTTGTGCTCTGCCCGTCTTCAGGAGCGCGGCTGGCATCGACGGACGGGTCGAATACCTCGAGTCGGGAATAACCCGTGTTGAGCAGGAATTGTCAGCATCCTATGCGGATGCGCTTGTGAATGCGGGGGAGGACGGTGTCTATACCTCTTCATCAAGCATGCCCGCGCTTCTGTACCCTCTTGCCGCGGGACGTCTTATCTTGGCACCGCTCTCTCCCCTACTTCCGTTTCTGCAGATATCGGATGGAGAGTACACCTATTATGACGGATCGAAGGAGTACTTGCTATGGGTCGCAACGGCCGTTGCCGTCTCGTTCCTTGCCGCGCGTCTTAACAAACGTGAAAAGCTCATCATCCAGGCATCGATGGGCGAGCTGGGTAGACTTGTTGCATCGAGCGTATGGGCGAGTGTTTTTGCAATGCTTGCCGTCCTCGCCATCAATCTTCCAGGGATAATCGCCGCGCTTGTGAAGAATGGCCCGGGCTCGCCGTTCTATCCGATAGGCTACATTCAATATGCGACTCCGGTTATCAAACCGGCTTGGCTGGTGTTCGCGCAGACGGCCATCTTGCAATTCTTGGTGGCAGCGTTCATCTCGCTTGTCGTTCACCTTGCCGTGAAGATTGCCAATAACCCTACGCTTGGAATCGTGTTCGTATGTGCCCTGATGGGGGTGACGATGGTTCCCGGGTATTACGGAAGATCCATCGCTTTACGTGAGTTCGCCCTGTTGAATCCCCTTACGTATGCGAACACTGAGTTGACCGTCGGCGCCTATAGCCCGTACCCGACAACGCAGATAGTGAATCTGCCTGGACTTTGCTTCGAGCGTGGCGCGATTGCCCTCGTATGCGCAATCGGGATCGAGGTGCTGGCAATTAGCCTGCTTTGCGTTGCTGGAAAGAGCGGCTGCGCGTGCCCGATATCCCCGATTTGTCTTGAGAGAGGTTCCTTCACTGCATCGAGAACGGCAACTCGTTCGAGCGCTTGTGCCTCCGCCGTTGCATACGTAAGAACGATGGGGAAACTGCTCCTGCGTTCTCCTACCCTCGCCGTATGCGCGATTGCAATGTCGACGACGATGCTGGCCCCGGCTCTGGTCGAGATGTTTCCTGACGCTGATAACGTTTCCGCTGTTCGGTATAGGGATGGGGAGCTCCGTTCAATAGATCGGTATCTAGAGCAGAACGCTGCGAATATGGACGTCGAGGGCAAAGCGGCCCTGGAAGACATGCGGGATGCTCTTTCGGGTTTCGTGTACGCGCCTATGCCTGCGGAGGGGTTTCGAAGCCTTGCGACGTACGAGCGCGCTCGAGGTGAGCTGGGCGCGGCAGATGCGACTCTCCTGCAATCGATCGGAATCGAGCCGGAGACTCCTTCTCGTGCGGAGGCGCGCGCCCTTCTGCTTGAGTCGATCGCGAGCTTGCCGGACCCCAAGGTTTACGAGTTAAGTACGAAGATGCCCCCATTAATCCTCCTTTCGTATCTCCAGGCAGCGCTTCCCTCCTTATTTTTGCTGTTGCCCGTGGTTGTCACATCGCTCGCGTGCACCCACCTGCAGTGTCGTTCCCTTCTGGTTCTCCAGATCCCCGCAACAGCGCATGTGCGTTTTCTGACGGCTGTTGCGCTGGCTCTCCTGCTTGGCTTGGTGCTGCTTTTGGTGTCGATGGTTCCCGCTGTCGTTGTGTCCGTGATTAAGAACGGTGCGGGTGGATCGGAGTATCCCGTCGCTCTCATTCGGGCGGGGGCTTCGACAACGTCCATGGTGGGGGAGGCGGTGTTGTGCAGTATTCCGTTGCTGGTCATGGCATACGGCGTGATTTCCGTCGTCGCTGCGTTGACAGCAGCGATTAGCCGCAACCCCGTTGTCACCGGAATGGTTTGCGCGGTTCTCTTGGTGTTGGGTTCGTTGAGCGCTCATGTTGAAAGCGTGGGCATGGGCGTCGCGCTGCTGGCTCCATTCGCCTCGTTTGATCCCGCTTCCCAGGTGGGGACGATTGGGTTCCTTGGGCGAGGGACGAACGCGATGCCTTTTGGAGAGGTCGTCGGCGCATCGGGCGCTCTGCTGGTGGTCTTGGGCGCCGTATCTCCGTTGATGGTGCGCCTGAGTGTTCCAAAGATCGAAAGGGGATGATCTCGATGATTGACCTTCAAACGCTGACGATCTCTTATGGAAAGAAGGTGCTCGTAGATTCGGTGAACGCTGAGTTTGCCCCGGGTACGGTCTACGGTCTCGTCGCTCCGAACGGGCATGGAAAGACGACGTTGCTGCGTGCGATGGCAGGTTTGCCGGGTCCTCGCGTGGACGGGAGCATCGTTCTGGATGAGGTGCAGGGTACGGGTGCGAGAGAGGTCCGTTCTATGATCTTCTATGCACCTGGTGAGGGGACGCTGCTGTATCCCGGATTGCGTGCGGAAGATCACCTCAAGATGGTTTGCGATATGTGGCCGCATGCTCGCGATATCGAAGAGATAGTGGAACAAACGCAGATAGGCGAGTTCGCGAAGATGAGGATCCGCACTCTGAGCCAGGGCATGAAGCAGCAGCTTACCCTGGCGATTGCGTATGCGACGGGCGCGCGGTACCTTCTATTAGATGAGCCCATGAACGCGCTCGACCCCAGCAGGGTGGACTTGCATTCCGAGATTCTCAGGAAGCTGGCCGATTCTGGTACGTGCATCATCATGTCATCCCACATCTTGGATTCGGTCGATAGGCTGTGCGATGAGATTCTGTTTTTGAAGGATGGGAGGCTCATTAGAAGCATTCCGCAAGATGATGCTGCGCCGAAGTCTCCTGGATCCCATTTCGCAAAGCCTGCCGGACGCGCCGAGGGTGCGCTAAGCACGTATCGGCGACTCTACGAAAAGGGCGGGTAGAAATGCAAGTTAATAATCTATGTGGTCAATATAATACCGTTGAACCCGCATATCGATACCGCTCGGCCATTCGCCTCGCCCCCGTCGCACGCATCTTCATTCGGTCTGTCATTATTAATCTAACGATGACTTGAGGAACGTAGGTGCTTCTAAATGTACTGTCGACTTCTTCTCAAACTAATCCTAAGAGACAGGGCCGTATGGATCTCTACGCTCGTTCTCGCTGCAGCCTTTTCCGTCCCCATTGCGTTCAATTCACCCATCTACGGCCCCTTCTTTATGAAGCAGGGCATGCAGGGCTTTGTCGACGCATTCAATACGCGCGCGCCCCAGGCCAGCGGCACAGACCTATCGCCAGAGCAGCAAGATGACGCTGAGCTTGCAAGATACGCGAACGCCGCCCTCGCCGCTCAAACCGACGCCGCCTTTCTCGACTCTGCCGAGAGCTACTACGCGCTCATGGACGAGGGCTTCCAATCCGGGTCCATCGTGGGGGACCAGGAGACCAATGACGCAGAGCTCGCATATTGCCGCGCTCTGAGCAGCTCCGGCATCGCGGATATCCCGGCCTCCGCAAACGACCTGCCGTTCCTCTCCTTCCTGCCCTACGCCATTGCCCAGGCGCCGTCCTTCCTTCCCTTCATCCCCTTCCTTCTCTCGTCGATACTCGTGCTCGGCGCCACAAGGCCCGGGACCCTGGCGGCAAAGGCGCCCGTGCCCAAATTCCGGCGCCTTATCCAAACCGTGTTTTCGATAATTGGCGCGGGGACCGCGATGCTCCTCGCCGGCCTTGCGCCCGGGAGTATTTACGCCTTGGCCCTAAACGGCTTCGGGCAGATCGGGTACCCGATCGCCTTCTTCCATAACGGCGCGCTTACCACCACGACTGCGGGAAACGTCTTCACAGCCCTGCTTATCGCGCTTCTTGCGGGCGGAACCTTAATATCCGTTTGTTCCGTCGTCCTATCGACCGCAACGAGGCGCGTCCTCGCGGGCCCCCTTGCCTCCGCGCTGCTTGTCGCGGCCCCGGCATTCCCGTTACTGTCCGATTCGGCACTGGGGCATAACGCCGCGCTCGAGCTCCTGCCGCTGGCCGTGTTCTCGCCTATCGAGGCAACGGGTTACGTGGGATGCTTCCCGACGGAATTCATTGGCTCCGGTTCGGGCGGCGCATCGATGCTTGCCGTGGCCCTGGTATACGTCGCGGTCCTTTTCGCGGTCGGCGCCGTTGTGACGCGTTCGCCCAAACAGGCTGGACCCGCTAAAAAGCACCATGGGCTCGAGCTTCTGGACGCGAGCGTGGGATACGGGAGCACGACGATACTTTCAATCGGATCGCTTTTCCTGAGCCCGGGAACGGCGGCGGGCCTCGTTGCTCCCAACGGCTCGGGGAAAACCACCCTTCTTGAAGCGCTGTCGGGCCAATTTCCCACCCGCATCCGCTCGGGAAGCCTGGCGGCAGACGGAATCAGCCAACGTCAATCAGCCGAATTTGCAGAACTCGTCTACCTGAGCTCTTCAGGCGGCGCGGATCTCTATCCCACGCTATCGGCCCTCGAGCACCTTGCTTTCGTTAGGGAGGCGTGGAAATCGGCCACCGACATCGACTCGCTCTGCAGCTCCCTCGGAATCTCCCCATATCTCGACAAGCCGACCCGTAAACTCTCGACAGGAATGAAGCAGCAGGTAAAGCTTGCCATGGCGATATCGACCGATTGCCCGTACCTCATCCTCGATGAACCGCTGAACGGCCTCGATCCGGGAAAGCGGAAAACCTCCTGCGACGCGATGCGCAGCGAGGTGGCGCGGGGACGAAGCGTGCTCATTTCAAGCCATCTGCTCGACGACCTGGCAGACCTCACCAACTCGTTCTACTTCATCGAGGCCGGCACGCTCGTGGAAAAGATCAAGTCGTCCTCGCAGACGCTCAAGCAGGAATACCTCGATACATACGAGCGAGGTGAATGACATGAAACTATTTGAACAGCTGAAGTCCAATGCGTCGCGCATGGCTGTCTACGCCATCCTCGTGGCAACGGCTTTATGCGGAATCGCGGCACCCGTCTATGCGCTCAACGGGGAGAAAGGCGATGTCGAACCCGCGTACATGGCTTCGACGGTTAAGGACCGGTACAAAGCCTTCTCTGGAGACACGTTTTACGTAGCAGAGTACGACACGACCTACCGTCAGCTTCGCTACAACAAGGGCTACGACTATCTAGGCGCAGAGGCAATCAGCTATACGTCGGGTTGGTACCGCTCCAACTATGGACACATAACCCAGTTCAAGTGTAACTACCGTGTGTACAACTAAAGCAACCGGCCGGGACGAGGGGTGACGCAAAAGCGTCGCCCCTCGTTTTTAACCATGTCAACTGAACCTAGTTCAGTTTGGTTGATTTCCGATCTCAGCCGAACACATTGAGCGGAAAGGCCGTTCCCGCAGTCAGTCGAACGTCCCCGGGGCCCTTCTCAGGCCCCGGGGACGGCATTTTCCCAGTTGAAGGAACGGTGGAGATGTGTTTCGATGGGTCAGATTCGTGTCGTTCCGAAAAGACCGTGAACCTTTTGTGGGACGCTCGGCGCCGTGGTACCATAGCCAAGTTTGTTGTCTTGGTCGGAAACCAAGACGCCTTATGCGCTGATCGGTAACCAGCGCCTGACTAATAAGGAGTCCTACCATGAAGCAGGGTATCCATCCCCAGTATGTCGAGTGCACGGTGACGTGCTCCTGCGGCAACACCTTCAAGACGCACGCTACCGTGTCCGAGATGAAGGTCGAGCTTTGCAACGAGTGCCACCCGTTCTACACCGGCCAGCAGAAGTTCGTCGACACCGGTGGACGCGTCCAGCGCTTCGCCGACAAGTTCGGTGGCGCCGCTGCCGCCCAGCTCAAGAAGGCTGAGGAGGCCAAGGCTGCCAAGGCCGCCAAGGCTGCTGAGGCCGAGGCCGCTCGCAAGGCCGCCGCTGAGGCTAAGGCTGCCGAGAAGGCTAAGCGTGCCGCTAAGTTCGCCGAGGAGGCTGCCAAGCAGGCCGCCGAGGCTCCCGCAGAGGCTCCCGTCGAGGAGGCCGCTGCTGAGGCCGAGACCACCGAGGCTGCTGAGTAAATAGCTCGCCGCGGAATCGCTCGCATTCATGGCATAAGGGCCGTGCATCCGTTTGGGTGCGCGGCCCTTTTCTTTTTATTGGTGCAAACCAACCTGCCCCCATTGCACCAAATGGCAGAGAGGCAGCGTTTGCCCAGATAAAACCTGCCAAAATTAACCTGTCCCATTGTGGCAGGTTGGTCGTAGTTATTACGTGGCGGTCGAGGTCGACCGTATAGGCCGCGCCTTGTTTGGCTAAAGTACAATCATCTGTGTTTAACTCGCCCGCAGCTGCACGGCGTGGGCGATGGCCAAAAAGGAAAACCACATGGGATTCATGTCAAAGCTGCTGTCCTTTGGATCCGATAAGGACCTTAAGCGCTACTACAAGATCGTCGACCAGATCAACGGTCTTGAGCCCCAGTTTGAGAAGATGACCGAGGAGGAGCTCCGCGGCCAGACCGATAAGTTCCGCGAGCGTTACGCCAACGGCGAGTCGCTCGACGACATGCTCCCCGAGGCCTTTGCCACCGTGCGTGAGGCTTCCAAGCGCACCATGGGTATGCGCCACTTTGACGTGCAGCTCATTGGCGCCATGGCACTGCACGAGGGCCATATTGCCGAGATGAAGACCGGCGAGGGCAAGACGCTCGTCTCCACCTTGGCCGGCTACCTCAACGCTATCGCCGGCAAGGGCGTGCACGTCGTTACTGTCAATGATTACCTGGCCAAGCGCGACTCCGAGTGGATGGGCCGCATCTATAAGTACCTGGGCATGACCGTCGGTCTGCTCCAGAACAACATGCCGCTCGAGCTCAAGCGCCCGGCCTACCAGGCCGACGTCACCTACGGCACCAACTCCGAGTTCGGCTTTGATTACCTGCGCGACAACATGGTTACCCGTCCCGAGCAGCGCGTACAGCGCGGCCACAACTACGCCATCGTCGACGAGGTCGACTCCATCCTGATCGATGAGGCCAGGACGCCGCTCATTATCTCGGGCGCTGGCACCAAGTCCGCCAGTACCTACAAGGACTTCGCGCGTGCCGTGCGTGGCCTTGAGCGCGGCGAGGACGTGTCGCACGACATGCTCACCGCCACCGAGGATGCTGAACCCACGGGCGACTACGTCATGGACGAGGCCAAGCATACCATCGCCGCCACCGAGCGCGGCCTTAAGAAAATCGAGCGCCGCCTGGGTATCGATGACATCTATGCCGATCTCTCCGGCCAGCTGGTCAACCACCTGCAGCAGGCGCTGAAGGCCCAGTACATGTTCCACCGCGATAAACAGTACGTGGTCACCAACGGCGAGGTCAAGATCGTCGACGAGTTCACCGGCCGCATTATGGAAGGCCGCCGTTACTCCGAGGGCCTGCACCAGGCCATCGAGGCCAAAGAGGGCGTGCTCGTACGCGAGGAGAACCAGACCCTGGCCACCATCACCCTGCAGAACTACTTCCGTCTGTATGACAAACTCTCTGGCATGACCGGTACGGCGCTTACCGAGGACGCCGAGTTCCGCGAGATCTACAAGCTGCCCGTCGAGGTCATCCCCTCCAACAAGCCCGTGCAGCGCGTGGACCACGAGGACCTGGTGTACCGCACCATTCAGGCCAAGTACAACGCCGTTGCCGACGACGTTGAGCGTCGTCACGCCAAGGGCCAACCGGTCCTGGTGGGCACCGTCTCCATCGAGAGCTCCGAGAAGCTGTCCGCCGCCCTTACCAAGCGCGGCATCGCACACGAGGTCCTCAACGCCAAGCACCATGAACGCGAGGCCCACATCGTTGCCCAGGCCGGACGCTACGGCGCCGTGACCATCGCCACCAACATGGCCGGTCGTGGTACCGACATCCTGCTGGGCGGCAACCCCGACGAGCTGGTGCGCGAGCGCCTGGAGTACGAGGGCCTGACCATGGAGGACGTGACGCCCGAGCAGCTCGAGCAGTTTAACGCCGAGGCCAAGGAGACCTGCAAGGCCGAGCGCGAGCGCGTGCTTGCCGCCGGCGGCCTGACCGTTATCGGCACCGAGCGCCACGAGTCCCGTCGTATCGACAACCAGCTGCGCGGCCGCTCCGGCCGTCAGGGCGATCCGGGCGAGACCCAGTTCTACCTGTCGCTCGAGGACGACCTCATGCGCCTGTTCGGCGGCGACAAGATGGACCGCGTCTCCAAGATGATGGTCACGGCCGACATGGGCGACGACATGCCCATCCAGCACAAGATCATCTCCAAGGCCGTCGAGAGCGCCCAGCACAAGGTCGAGAGCATCAACTTCTCCATGCGTAAGAGCGTCCTTGAGTACGACGACGTCATGAACAAGCAGCGTCAGGTCATCTACGCCGAGCGCAATAAGATTCTGGACGGCAAGGACCTGACCGACCACATCACCGAGGTCATGCACGATACCGTCTACCGTTGCGTGCAGGAGTTCTGCACCAAGGACAGTCACGATGGTGAGCGCGACCTGGAGGGCCTGCGCAAGTGGGTCGTGGAGCTGACCGGGCATATCGATACGCCCAAGTTCCCCGACGAGGATTACGAGGCCCTGGCTGCCGATGTCCTGGCCTACGTTGAGAAGTGCTACAACATGAAGGCCGAGCGTCTGGGTGAGGACCTCATGCGCGAGCTCAACACCCAGGTCATGCTGCGCGTCATCGATACCCGCTGGATGAACTACCTGCAGGAGATGGACTACCTCAAGACCGGCATCGGCCTGCGCGGCTTTGGCCAGCGCGACCCGCTGGTCGAGTACAAGACCGAGGCTTATGGTGCCTTCCAGATGCTCGTCGACACCATGTACGAGGATTACCTGCGCACCGTCCTGCGCATCGAGATCAAGGCCGCCCCGCACGCCGTGGAGCACAAGGAGGACCCCGCGCTCGAGGGTGCGCGCTTCTCCGGCCCCGCCGATGTCGATGGCGACAACGGCAACTCGGTGCTGCGCAAGCAGGCACAGGTGCAGGCTCGTACGGCCGTCCAGGGAGGCCCGGCTGCTGTCAACAACGGCGGCAAGGTGACCACCTACCGCAAGTCCGAGAGCGATGACCCTTATGTCAACGTGGGCCGCAACGACCTTTGCCCCTGCGGCAGCGGCAAGAAGTTCAAGTACTGCCACGGCAGGAATCGTTAATGGCCGAGGCTTTAGAGGTAACGCCCGCCGAGCTGGACGCGTTTGCGGACCGGCTCGGCGAGGTCGAGTCGTATCTTCATTTGGACGAGAAGCGCACGCGTGTGACCGAGCTCGAGGCCAAAAGCGTGGCCCCTGGCTTTTGGGATGACGCCGACGCCGCTCGCGCCACCATGGAGGAGATCGCTCGAGCCAAGGAAGATATCGCTGCCGTGGATACCGCGCGCGGCGAGCTGTCTGACGCCCGCGCGGCGCTGGAGCTTGCCGAGGAGATGGGCGACGACCCCGATGTTGCCGCGTTGCGCGAGGAGGCTGCCGCTACGGCAGAACGCCTGGCCCGCGCTATCGACGAGCTCGAGCTTTCGAGCTGGTTTACCGGTGAGTTCGATCACGGCGACGCGATTGTGACCATCAAGCCCGGACAGGGTGGCCTGGAGGCGCAGGACTGGACCTTCATGCTCTTTAAGATGTACATGAAGTACTGCCAGCGTCGCGGCTGGAAGGTTACCATCAACGACTGCCCCGCGGCCGAGGTCATCGGCATCGACCGTGCGACCTTTACCGTAGAGGGCAAGGACGCGTTTGGCATGCTGCGCGCCGAGGCCGGCGTCCACCGCTTGGTTCGCATTAGCCCCACCGACGACAAGAAGCGCCGCCAGACCACGTTTGCCGGCGTCGAGGTCATCCCCGTGCTACCCGATGATATCGACATCGAGATCAGTCCCGACGACATCCGCGTGGACGTGTACCACGCGAGCGGCCCGGGCGGTCAGGGCGTCAACACCACCGACTCCGCCGTGCGCGTGACGCATTTCCCCAGCGGCATTGTGGTCACCTGCCAAAACGAGCGCAGCCAGATCCAGAACAAGGCCGCGTGCATGCAGATCCTCAAGGCTCGCTTGTACGAGATTGAGCTCGAGAAGCGCGCCGAGGCGCTCGATGAGATCCGCGGACCCAAGACCACGATTGGTTTTGGCAACCAGATCCGCAGCTACGTGCTCTACCCGTACCAGATGGTCAAAGACCTACGCACGGGCGTGGAGACCAGCAATGTCGAGGCCGTCCTTGACGATGGCGACCTGGACCCGTTTGTTATTGGCTACCATCGTTGGGCCACCGGCAACGCCGACGCGGAGACCCCGTCTGCATAAACCGCCCGGTTTATGTGGAGATGGATTAAAACCCTCCCAGCAGGGTGGTTTTGTATCCAGAGCAAACCCTGCGCAGGGGTGGTTTTTGTCCGGCGAATCGGTAGAATCGAATACAGCAAAAAGTTCGAAGCGCATCCGTTTGGGTGCGCTTTTTTGAGGGAGGCAGCATGGCATATCGTCTGGACATCAAGCGCATTCTTTCGATGAACTTCTTTCACGACCTGCCCCAGATTATGTTGGGGTGCGCTCTGGCCGCTATTGCGACCGACCTGTTTTTGATTCCCAACGGCCTTGCTGCCGGTGGCGTTACGGGCCTTGCCACCATTATCCAGGCGGTCGGTGCATCGCGCGGCCTATCGCTTCCCGTTGGTATTCAGACGATCGTGATGAACGCCTTGCTGTTGTTGGTCGTTATGCGCGAGGGCGGCATGTTCTACGTGGTGCAGACCGCGACGGGCTTTGTGCTGCTGGGCTTCTTTACCGATCTGTTCGCCCCGTTTGTAGCACCTCTGGCGGATGCGGACCTGATGCTCCCTGCCATGTGGGGCGGCATTATTACGGGCATCGGTTACGGCATGGTGTTGCGCGCCGGCGCCAACACCGGCGGCTCGGACACGATTGGCCAGATCATCTCGCGTAACACCTCACTGCCGGTGGGCTCGACCGTCATGGCGATCGATGTTGCCGTATGCGCGCTATCGGCTCCGGTCTTTTCAATCGAAAACGCACTGTATGCAGGCCTTTCGATGGTCATTAGCGGCTACGTGATCGATGCCGTGGTCGATGGTGGCAACAAACGCCGTATGGTACTCATCATCTCGGACAAGTTCCCTGATATCGCTGCCGATATCATGTATGGCCTGGGTCGTGGTTGTACCAAGTTTAAGGCGACTGGCATGTATTCGGGTGCCGAGAAGCCAGTGGTTATGGTCATCGTGAGCCGTCGAGAGCTCAATACCCTCAAGACGATCGTGCGCGAGCGCGATCCTCATGCCATCGTGACGGTTGCCGACGTTACGGAAGCCTTCGGCGAGGGATTCAAGGACATTAGCGCGTAGGGTCGACCGCGTTCCATCCAAAAGACGTTCACATTGATAAACCGTTTCATCAGCGGTTCTGCCTGCTAAATTGTTCAAATAATGATAAAAACTCTGGTAAAGCCATCAGTTTCCAGCATAATGAATGACGTACGTGCATTGCGGCTGTGTTGGGATTACCTTCGGTGCCGTGCGCATTTTGTCTAATGAGGATGAAAGGAAGGCACAATGAGCGACGAAGAGCTCAAAAAGGTTGCCAACGAGGTAAGGAAGGGCATCGTCACCGGAGTGCACGCTGCCAAGTCCGGCCATCCGGGCGGTTCGCTCGGCGCTGCCGACATCATGACCTATCTGTACTTTGAGGAAATGAACGTCGACCCGGCCGATTCCCGCAAGGCCGACCGCGATCGCTTTGTGCTCTCCAAGGGCCACTGTGCTCCGGGTCTGTACGCCGTGCTCGCCGAGCGCGGGTTCTTCCCCAAGGAGGACCTCGAGACGCTGCGTCATATCGGCAGCCACCTGCAGGGCCATCCCAACATGAACGACACCCCGGGCGTCGATATGTCCACCGGCTCGCTGGGCCAGGGCATCTCCGCCGCCGTGGGTATGGCGGTTGCCGCCAAGCACTGGGGTGATACTTACCGCACGTACGCCCTGCTGGGCGATGGCGAGAGCGAGGAGGGCCAGGTCTGGGAGGCCGCCATGTTTGCCGGCAACCAGCAGCTCGATAACCTCTGCGTGATCGTCGACCACAACGGCCTGCAGATCGACGGCCCCGTCGAGGAGGTCAACGACCCCATGCCGCTCGCCGACAAGTTCCGTGCCTTTAAGTTCCACGTGGTGGAGCTCGCCGACGGCAACGACTTCGACCAGATCCGCGCCGCCTTTGCCGAGGCTCGCGCTACCAAGGGCCAGCCGACCGCCATTATCGCCGAGACCATGAAGGGCAAGGGCGTTTCCTTTATGGAGAACCAGGTGGGTTGGCACGGTAAGGCCCCCAACGATGAACAGTTTGAGCAGGCCATGGCAGAGCTCACGGCCGCCGGAGAGGAGCTCTAGGATGGCAGACGTCAAGAAAATCGCCACGCGCGTAAGCTACGGCGAGGCCCTCGTCGAGCTCGCCAACGAGCACGATGACTTTGTGGTCCTCGACGCCGACCTGGCTGCCGCCACGCAGACCGGCAAGTTCAAGGCAGCCTGCCCCGACCGCTTCTTCGATGTGGGCATTGCCGAGAGCAACCTGATGGGCGTCGCCGCCGGTATCGCGACCACCGGCCGCGTTGCCTTCGCGAGCACCTTTGCCATGTTCGCTGCCGGTCGCGCCTTTGAGCAGGTCCGCAACTCCATCGGCTACCCGCACCTCAACGTTAAGATCGGTGCCACGCATGCCGGTATCTCGGTGGGCGAGGATGGCGCCACGCACCAGTGCTGCGAGGATATTGCCCTCATGCGCGTCATCCCCGGCATGACTGTGATCGTTCCTGCCGACGACGTCGAGGCCCGCGCCGTAACGCGCGCCGCCTACGAGTGCGACGGTCCGGTGTACATGCGCTTTGCCCGTCTGGCCTCGCCGGTTATCAACGATCCCGAGACCTACAAGTTCGAGTTGGGTAAGGGCATTGTCATGCGCGAGGGCGCCGATGTGACCATCATCGCCTGCGGCCTGATGGTCGGCGAGGCTCTCGAGGCCGCCGAGCAGCTCGCTGCCGAGGGCATCGACGCCGAGGTCATCAACATGCACACCATCAAGCCCATCGACGCCGACCTGATCGTCAAGAGCGCCACCAAGACCGGCCACGTCGTGACCGTCGAGGAGCACTCCGTGATCGGCGGCTTGGGCAGCGCCGTTGCCGACGTCCTGTGCGAGCAGTGCCCGACGCCGCTCAAGAAGATCGGTGTCAACGACACCTTCGGTGAGTCTGGCCCGGGCGCCGAGCTCTTGCACAAGTATGGCCTGGACGCCGCCAACATCGTGGCGACCACCAAGGAGTCCTTGGCATAAGGCAAGGCGGATCTCAAGGACTGCTTCGCCAGAACTATAAAACTGTTTCGCCAGTACTATGGAAACCCGGCAGGGGCGCTCTCTTGGAGAGCGCCCCTGTTTCAGTTGCGGTGAAATAAGGACTGATTAGACCTTTTAACTGGTAAAACAGTCCCTATTTCACCGCAACTTATGAAGACGCCCCTCAAGCACGGTCCCATCAGGGAAAAGGGCATATATCGACAAAGCGCAATTCAGACCCTTCCAACTTTGTATATGCAGCACCCCAAGTAAAACGCGGCGACCCCTTAGTTACCGCAGGCCGGACACAGGGCTACTCTCCAAATCTTTCCGCAGGACGGAGGAGCCCCCGCAGCGCGAAGCGCGCAGCGGGGGCTCCGACATGTCCGAGGACGATTTGGAGAGTAACCCTGTGCCCGGCCGACGGGATCCCTAAGCACGCCATGCTTCTTATGTGCAGCAAAGCTAATACTGCTAAAATACAAAGCGCTCATGTAGTTTAAACGCACGACGATAAGGAGCACCAGTGGGTAACCACTTCCGTACCTCCGGTGCGGGCGATGATGCCCCCAAGACGCAGGCAGGCGTCCAGGGCAGTCGTTTCGCCACTCCGGATTCAGAGGGCCAGCCTGTTGCTCAGGCCCCCGCTCAGCCGGCAGATCAGGCACAGCCGGCATCCGATCCCTTTGCCTACAATCCAACCAGCGATGTCGCGCTTTCCGGCACGGCGGGTTTTGAGCCCGTTCAGGCCGTGACCGCTCGCGTGGAGCAGTCTCAGGCTGGTGCCGCCACGCCGCAGCCTACCATGGCCGGCATTCCCGACCCCTTGGCCCCTGCGACGCCGGCTCCTCAGCCTGCGCAGTCCGGTCTCTTTGCCGCTATTCCCGACCCCACGCAGCCTGCTGCCCCGGTGGTCGAGAGCGATCAGGCAGCCGAGGTCGCAAGCCTCGATAACGCGCTCAACAACCCCGATTTTACGTCGGTGTTTGCGCCCATCGATCCGCAGGCCAGCCGCAAGAAGATGGCCAAACAGGCCGGTGTCGAGCCCGTCATCCTTATGGAGCATGTCACCAAGATCTATCCGGCACAGCCCAACAAGCCTGCACTCGACGACATCAACATCGAGATCTATCCGGGCGAGTTCGTCTTCCTGGTCGGTCACTCCGGCTCGGGTAAGACCACGCTGCTGTCGACGCTCAACCGTGACGTCAAGCCGACGAGCGGCCGCATCCTGGTTGCCGGTCAGGACCTCATGAAGATCAAGAACCGCAAGGTTCCGTTCCTGCGCCGCCAGATTGGCGCCGTGTTCCAGGACTTTAAGCTTCTGCCGCAAAAGACCGCCTACGAAAACGTGGCGTTTGCCCTGCAGTGCATCGGCAAGCCCAAGGGCGTCATTCGCAGCCAGGTGCCCGAGGTGCTGCGTCTGGTCGGCCTGGCCGATCAGATGGACTCGCTGCCCGACCAGCTTTCCGGTGGCGAGCAGCAGCGCGTTGCCGTCGCCCGCGCTATGGTCAACCGTCCGCCGCTGCTGATCTGCGACGAGCCGACGGGCAACCTCGACCCGGCGATCTCGCTGGGCATCATGAAGCTGCTCGAGCGTATTAACCGCACTGGCACCACCGTGATCGTCGCCACGCACGACCGCGAGATGGTCGATAGCATGCACCGTCGCGTGATCGCCCTTGAGGGCGGCCACGTTATCCGCGACCAGGAGAGGGGAGGTTACGGCAACTATGGCACCAACTAACGTGGGCTACTCCTTCAAAGAGGCAATCAGCCACTTCTTCCGTAACTGGACTACCTCGCTCGGCGCCGTCATCACGATCTTCCTTTCGCTGTTTATCATCGGCCTGTTCATTATGGGTTCCGCGATGCTGAACTCCGTGATCGGTACCGTCGAGGATCAGGTTGTCATTAATGCCTTTATTAGCGATGACGCCGATCAGGCAGACGTCCAGGCCTTTGAGGCCGAGCTCAAGACGTGGAGCAACGTCAAGTCCGTGACCTATAAGGACAAGGACGACGCGCTGGCCGAGTATACGAGCAAGATGTCGGGCAACGCCGACGCCACCATGAGCGCGCTCGATGGCCAGAACCCGCTGCCGGCTTCCTTCGCTATTGAGATGGACGATCCGTCCAAGGTCGAGAGCACGGCAGAGAAGCTCAAGAAGGATGCCGATTTCCAGAAGATCGCGGATGACGGCGACGTCAACGCGAGCGTGCTGTACGGCCAGGAGGAAGTGAGCCGCCTGTTCCAGGTGACCAACTACATCCGCATCGCCGCTGTGGTGCTCGTTGGCCTTCTGACCTTTATCGCATTCATCTTCATCAACAACACGATTCGCCTGTCCATTACGGCGCGTCGTCGTGAGATTGCGATTATGCGTCTGGTCGGTGCCAGCAACGGCTTCATTCGTGGCCCGTTTATCACCGAGGGCGTACTGCAGGCCATTTTGGGCTCGCTGCTTTCCATCGGCGTTCTGGAGCTGCTGCGCAATCTGATGATTCCGCGTCTGCAGGAGAGCATCGGCTGGATGTCGTTTGCCCTGCCGATGCAGTACTACCTGGTGACCTATGCTGCGCTGATTCTGGTCGGCGTGATTATCGGTCTCTTTGGTTCTGCCATCGCCATGCGCCGCTATCTGCGCGTGTAGGCATGCCTGGAATTCATCCCTTCCAACGGGTCGTCTCTTATGAGGCGGCCCGTTTTTTGATCCCTAGGGGACGGCAGGAAAGCGAATCATTTGGGTAGACTCTTTGGAGTTCGCAATCGATAGTTAGGAGGCGCCATGGGGCGCAATAACAAGCATAAGCGTGGAGCTCGCAATAAACGCGGGCCGGTGCGCAGCGAACGCCGTCCGAGCCTGACCGGGCGCGTGCAGCTCCATGAGCACAGTGCCTATGTCATAACCGAGAATGGCGACTACAAGGTCATGGACCGTGGCAAGCGCGAGATTATGGATGGCGATACCGTTGCCGTGAGCATTAAGAACAGCCCGCACGGTGAGCGGCGCGCCGTGATCGAAGGCGTGGTTGAGCGCGCAGCCATAAGCGTAGTGGGTACGTACCAGACCGCCGGTCCGCTCGGTGTGATCGAGCCGCTCGATTCGCGTCTGAAGGCCGACTTCTTCATTCTGCCCGAGGATACCTCGGCGGATCGCCTGGGTGTCCACCCGGGTGATGCTGTTGTCGCGCGCATTTTGACCTACCCGACGCGCCTGGAATCGGGCACCGTGACGATCGAGCGCCGCATTGGCGGAGATGACGCGCCTGATTTGGGCGTTCAATATGTGATGGCGCGTTACGGCTATACCGATAGCTATCCCGAGGCCGCGCTGGACGAGGCCGAGGGGCTTTCGCTCGATGTGTCCGCGGCGCTTAAGGACCCGCTCCGTCGCGATCTGCGCGACCGCTTTGTCATCACGATCGACCCGGTCGACGCGCGCGACTTTGACGATGCCATTTCGTTGGAGCGCACGCCCGAGGGTGGCTACAAGCTGGGTGTGCATATCGCCGACGTTTCACACTATGTGGCTTGGGACGGGCATATCGATCTTGAGGCTCGCCATCGCACGACATCGGTGTATCTGGCCGATCGCGTGCTTCCTATGCTGCCCGAACGCCTGTCCTGTGACCTGTGCTCGCTTCGCCCTGACGAGGACCGTCTTGCGTTTACCGTCGATATCGAGCTCGATGCGCAGGGTCGCGTGCGGCATTACGATCCGTACCCCAGCGTGATTCGCTCGCGTGTGCGTATGGACTATGACGGCGCCGAGGCGCTGCTGGTGCGTGCCGGCGCGGTTGAGTATTCGGTGCTGGAAGGCGCCGCCGAGGATGTTGCGGCTGCCGAGACCTCGCGCGAGGAAGCGCTTGAGCGCGGTCTTGCGTGTGAGGAGGCCGCCTGCGGCTACAACGTCGACCTCGGCGATTTCCTTGTCGCCGCCAACGAACTCGCCGAACTTCGCCGTCGTATTCGTCGCGCCCGCGGCTCAGTCGATTTTGACACGGCCGAGATTCGCGCTCTATTGGATGAGGACGGAGTGCCCGTGCAGATTGTGGCGCGTGAGCGTTCGTGTGCCACGTCGCTTATCGAGGAAGCCATGCTGCTCGCCAACGAGTGCGTTGCAGAGTGGCTGGCAGACCGTGATATCGAGGCCTGCTATCGCGTGCATGAGGATCCGAGCCCCGATAGCCTGCACGGTGCTGCCGTTGCGCTGGCGCAGCTAGGCATCATCGACGATCGCCGTGCTGCCGGTATTGCCCTGGGGAGCCCCGATGAGCTGCAGGCTGCAGTCGATGCTGCCGCCGGTACGGTAAACGCACCGCTCGTTAATACGCTGCTTCTGCGCAGCATGCAGCGCGCGCTGTACAAGCCGCGCAACGAGGGCCACTTTGCGCTCGCCGCGCCGTGCTACTGTCACTTTACGAGTCCCATCCGTCGCTACCCCGATCTGGTGGTGCACCGCGTGCTCAAGCTGCAGTTGGCCTATGAGCAGCTCGGCGGCAAGGACGCCTTGGTCCGTACGCCGCGGCTGATCGGCAAGGGGTGCGAGTCGCTGCCGCGCATTTTGCCGCAGATCTGCCGCGCATGCAGCGATGCCGAGCGCGCGGCAGATGCCGCCAGCCATGCGACGCAAAAAATCAAGATTGCCCAGTACTATGAGGACCGTCTGGGCGAGCGCTATGCCGGAACCGTCTCGTGGATTAGCAGCATGGGCCTCTTTGTGCGCTTGGACCTGACGCAGGTCGAAGGCTTGGTTTCGATCAAGAGCCTGGGCAACGAGTGGTTCGAGTTCGACGAGGACGCGCTAACGCTCACAGGTGCCGACACGGGCACCCGTTACGAGCTGGGGCAGCGCGTAATTATCGAGGTTTCGCGCGTCAATACCACGCGTGGGCACTTGGACTTTAAGCTTATCCATTAGCCAAATCCCGACTCATGGTGGGGGAGCGAAGGGCGGCCTTTCGGGACCGCCCTCCGCATTTGAATCGTGGTTACCTTGCCGTCTGCTCGGCCGCCCGCTTACCTGCTATTTGAGAGGTAGAACCTACCAAAATAAACCTGTCCCTTTTTGGCAGGTTTACAAGAAAGCGGGGATGAGATGGCGACGGTGTACGGTTATGCGCGGGTGAGTTCGCGCGATCAGAATCTTAATCGGCAGCTGGATGCGCTGGGCGCCTATGGCGTGGGCTCGGCGAATATTTATGCCGACCATGCGAGCGGCAAGAACTTCGATCGACCGCGTTATCGCGAGCTGCTGCACGTCCTGGGAGACGGGGACGTGCTGGTGGTGCTTTCTATCGACCGACTTGGTCGTAATTACTCCGAGATTCTTGAGGAATGGCGGCGCATTACCAAGGAGCTCGGGGTTGCCATTGTGGTGTTGGACATGCCATTGCTTGACACGCGTGTCAGGGCCAGCGGCGCGCCGGATGTGACCAACACCCTGATTGTCGATATTGTGCTGCAACTGCTGAGCTACGTGGCGCAGGTGGAGCGCGAGAATATCCATCGGCGCCAGGCGGAGGGAATTGCAGCGGCGCGGGCGCGAGGGGTCCGTTTCGGTCGACCTCGCAAGCCGTGCCCTCCTCAGTTTGAGCTAGTGCGCGATAGCTATGAGGCAGGCGATATTACCCGCAGCCAGGCAGCAAAGTGCCTGGGCGTGTGCGTGGGGACGTTCGATCGCTGGATGCGCGAGGCGGGGTAGGGGTTTGCGTCGCTTTGTCGCTTCCTGTTGCGATTCAAATTTTGATACGGTGACGATGTCATTTGGGGCTACACTCGCTGATATTCAAAAAAGGAGGTTGGCCCTTGGCGCGCGTAAAACAAATAATCGGATGGACCGCGATCGTTCTGTTCGCTGTAACGCTGGCGGGCATCTGGGTGCTGACGGAGCAAAATGCGGTGGAGACGTCGTTGCTGAGCGAGTCCACCGCGCGTGTGGTGGAGGGTCAGGCTACGGGCGTTCAGGCCGCCGATGCCACGGGTGAAGCCCAGACGGAGAACGGAATGACCGGGGGCACCGATTCGGCTGCCTCGAATGTCCGGTCTGGCCGACTTGCTTCCATTCGCATGTGGGTGGGCACAAACGTCCGTCGCGTTGCCCATACCGTAGAGTTTTTCTTCGTCGGATTGTTCGCCTCGGTGGTCGTGGTCTGCTTTTCCAGGCGTCCGTGGAGCGTATGCTCCCGTTGCGTGCCCGTATTGCTCTTTTGCGCCGCCTGCTCCGTTGGCGATCAGGTACATAAGATCTTTGTTCCCGGCAGGCATTTCGACGTTATCGATTTAGGATTCGATGCTGCGGGCTATGTCACCGCCATGCTGTTGGTATTACTGGCGGCGGCGTTGGTGCGCCATGCGACTCGGCCGATCGGCGCCCATGCGAGGCGCTAGCCTTAAGACGAGACATCGCGACTGTCTATGCTTCGACATTGACTACAATAACGGCTGCAATCGCGAGTGGTCGTCGATGTGCAGTTTTCCAGACACCTGTTTTCTCTAAGAAAGGAAATCCCATGGCGGTATTGTTTGTTGAATATCCCAAGTGCTCGACCTGTAAGAAGGCCAAGGCATGGCTGGACGAACATGGGGTAGAGTATATCGATCGCGATATCGTTTTGGACAATCCCACGGCTGATGAGCTTGCGACCTGGATTGCTCGTTCGGGGCTGCCGGTGCGGCGCTTCTTTAATTCGTCGGGCATGAAATATCGAGAGCTGGGCCTGAAGGCGCGTCTGGATGCGGGCATGACGGATCAGGAGTGCTACGAGCTGCTGGCGACCGACGGCATGCTGGTCAAGCGTCCGCTGCTGGTGGGCGACGACTTTGCGATTCCCGGCTTTAGGGAAGCGGCTTGGGCCGAGGCGTTGCTGTAGCGGCTGCGGAAAGTGCGACCCGTTTTGAGCTCGGATTCCGGGACGCAGTTTCCGGTTGAAGGGGCTAGCGGAAACCGTATCCCAGTTTGAGCGCGAAATCTGGGATACGGTTCCGTTTGGGGCCTCTAGGGGAAAGCGCGTCCCGTTCTGGACGTAAATTCCGGGATGAGCTTTCCGGTTGGCGGGCATGCGCACTATCCCGGCTGGCGGGCATATGCGCTAATCCTCAAGCTGTGCCCATTCGTGCGGATCGTAGACCTTTACGTGCTTGTTGGGCTTGCCGCTCCAGTACTCCTCGTCCATAAAGGGCAGATATGCCTGAACGCCGGGGCAGATAAAGGGAATCCGCTGCTGTTGCAGTCGCTCGCGCTGGCGCTGCTCCAGGTGCGCCTCGGATATGACGGTCGGCATACCGGACAGCTCGACGAGGCTTGCCTGGATTCGCTTAAGGTCGGGGAGTCCCGCGTGCCATGACACCCGCATGATCAAAAAGGATGCACGGCGGTATTTTGCCTGCATCACCGTGATGGCGGGGCGCAGTGTGGGATGGATTTTGTCCCGTTCGGGCCAAAGGTCAGCAGTGATCTCGAGGCCCAGGGTCTCCCATAGGTAATCAAGCTCTTCGTCCATGGTGCCTCGATATCCGTGCAATGATGACGGTTCGATTGTGCCATCAGCCGTGAGTGCTGCATTGTTGTAATCTACCAGCGGTAGATGTGGGATGTTTTACGGGCTTTGGCGCCGTACGTGTCGCTGGTGCTTCACAGGTCCTTCACGTGTTGGCCGTATTTGACTGAATTTCAAAAAAGTCAAAATTGGGGCTTGCGTCATGGCGGGACTTCCCGTATATTTCTTTCTTGCGCAAAGGCACAGCCGAGCGCAGCAATGCAGTCATTGGGATGTCGTCTAATGGCAGGACAGCGGATTCTGGTTCCGTCAATGGGGGTTCGACTCCCTCCATCCCAGCCATTGCATTTGCTACATATGGCCCGTTCGTCTAGCGGTTTAGGACGCCGCCCTCTCAAGGCGGAGATCACCAGTTCGAATCTGGTACGGGCTACCCACAAATGAATGCCCGGGCCTCGCAAGAGACCCGGGTTTTGTGTATCGACCGTATATACGGCGTCTGCCGTGTTTCGCTCAGATCGAGGAGTAGCCATGGATCTGCCCATCAGCTTGCAAGACATCACGTATGCCGAGAACTATCTGGCGCAGGGCGACCTGGCTACGGCGACGCCGCTGCTGGAGCGTCTGGTGGAGCTCGCCGAGGAGTATATCGACGCTGAGTGCAAGACGGAGGAGAAGCGCCAATACTTTAGTTTCGATAGCAAGTTTGAGCGTTTGGCCTATCGCCGCGTGGAGAAGGACCCGCGTGAGCTCATGCAGGTCGAGGTGCCGTTTGACCGCCTGTACTCTGACATGGCGTTTGCCTACATTCGCCAGCAGGATTATGTGAGTGCCCGTAATGCCCTGATGCAGGCTGTGCGTTGGGACCCCATGAACTGCAACTATCGCTTGGACTTGGCCGAGCTGTTCCGCGCGCTCGAGGACAAGCAGGAATGGGCATCGCTCTCGTTCTCGGTGCTGGAGCGTGCAAGCGATGGCAAGTGCGCCGCCCGCGCTTACGCCAATCTGGGTCAGTACTTCTTGGAGCCCGAGACCGAGAACATCTCGGCTGCTGTGGGCTGTGCTCGTCTGGCACTGCGCTTAGCGCCCAACGATGTGCACACGACACGCCTGCTCAACAAGATCCATACCACCTATCCGGATGCCGCCGATGAGAGCGACGAGCATGTGATGGGTGAGCTGGCCCTGCAGGGCGTGCCGACCTCGCCTTCGGCCGAGATCGCCATCTGCCTGATTATGTGCGCGACCGATGCTGCAAGCGACGGCGACAAGCAGGAGGCGACGCGCCTGACAGTGCGTGCTCGCGACCTTGTGGGCGAGGAGGCCTGCGCGGCGATTATCAAACTGGTGCGCGAGAGCGACGCCGAGCTCAATGCTGAGCGCAAGGCAAAGCGCGACGCCGCGGGCTCAAACGTCGATGGGACCGAGGAGGCCAGCGATGCCCAGTAAGCGCGAGCGCAAGCTCATCTCCAAGAATCGCTCGGCACACCACGAGTACTTTATCGATGAGACCTTTGAGTGCGGCATTGAGCTGAGCGGCACTGAGGTCAAGTCGATTCGCGAGCGCGCGTGCCAGATCACTGACACTTTTGCGCTGATTCGTGGCGGCGAGTGCTGGCTCGTCGGACTGCATATCCACCCTTATAGCCATGGTGGCGTGTGGAATCGCGATCCCGACCGTCGGCGTCGTCTGCTGCTGCACCGCAAGGAGATCGACTTTCTTGACGGCAAACTTCGCAACCGTGGTTATGCGCTGGTTCCGTTGGAGCTCTACTTTAATACCGACGGCCGCGTAAAGCTGCTGCTGGGTCTGGGTCGCGGCAAGAAGCTCTACGACAAGCGCGAGGACATGGCCAAGCGTGATGTCCAACGCGAGATCGACCGCGCCCTTAAGGAACGCAACCGCTAGGCACTCTGTATAAGTTGCGGTGGAATACGGACTGTTTTGCCTGTTTGAGGGGCTATTCAGTCCCTATTTCACCGCAACTGCGGGCGTCTCATCTTTCTTACTGTTCTGACACATATGTCTTAAAGGCGGCGTCCGTTATGGGTGCCGCCTTTTTTGTGGGTACATACATCCATGAGGTTCCAACCCGGGTTAGGGGAGTGATTGTTATGGACAAAACTGCGTTCTTTACCATGCCGAGCGGTCTGTACGTGGTGAGCGCCGCAGCAGACGGACTGCGCGCCGGCTGCGTCATCAACACGGCGGTGCAGGTGACGTCCATGCCGCCGCGAATTTCGGTTGCCGTGAACAAGGACAACGTCACCTCGGGCGTCATCGCATCGGCTAAAGCGTTCGCGCTGACCGTGATCGATCAGACCGCAGACATGCTCTACATCGGTAACTTTGGGTTCCGCACCAGCAGCGATTATGACAAGTTTGCCAAATACGAGACCCGCGAGACGGCTCTGGGCATGCCTTATGTGCCCGAGCACGCGGCGGCCCTGTTTAGCTGCCGTTTGATTGACACTGTGGATGTGGGCACGCATCTGCTGTTTATCGGCGAGGTCGAGGATGCCGAGCGCCTGAGCGACGAGACGCCACTGACGTACGACTACTATCACAAGGTTCTGAAGGGCAAGACACCTCCGAAGGCGTCCTCGTATCAAGGCTAGAAATGTTTTAAAAGTACTTGCATTATATTATTGAGAATCTATACTAATAAACGAAGTACATCACCAGTCGCGTTCGAGAGGAGAACATCATGGCTGAGGAGAAGAAGACGTATAAGTTTGTGTGCATCGTTTGCGGTTACGAGGTTGAGGTCGACACGCCCGAGCTGCCCGAGGACTACGTGTGCCCGGTGTGCGGCGTCGGTCCCGATCAGTTTGAGCTCGTCGAGGAGTAGCTCGCAGACACACGACTTGCAACAACATATAGCTCTGTCCAAGGGCCCCGGTCGAATTCTCGGCCGGGACCCTTTTGATTTATCTGACGGTTTAAAACGGTCTCACGTGTTACAGATTGAGACGTTATATCTGGACAGTTACGCCATCCCAATTACATCCCCGTTAGCAGCACGATGTCGAGAATCGTCACGATGACGCCGATTCCTACGAGCAGCGCGTTGAGCGGGCGCGAGTTGGCGTATTTGCCCATAACGCGGGGCGAACTGGTGAGTCGTATGAGCACAAAGACCGTAATCGGCAACTGAAGCGACAGCAGCGCCTGACTCCAGATGAGACCCTCAAAAGGATTCGGGACGATCAGGCACGCCGCCACTGCGCCGACGAAACAGACCGCCACCCCGATCGAGGAATGTCGGTCGTGGATGTCGTATTCCTCGTCGAACATGCCCGCGGTGATGGTTCCCGCCGCCATGCCCGCTTTCACGCTGCTCGATAGTCCCGCGAACAGCAGCGCTACCGCAAAGATGGTCGAGCTCGCCGGGCCCAAGATGGGGGAGAGCGTGGCCGCTGCGACGGCGAGGTCGTCTACGACAATGCCGTGCGCAAAGAAGGTCGTTGCGGCCAGGATGACCATGGCCGAGTTGATCGCCCAGCCCACGCCCATCGAAAAGAGCGTGTCGAAGAGCTCGTAGCGCAGACGTTCCTCGATAACCTGCTCGCCTTGGCCTTCGAAGTGCATGGATTGGATGACCTCGGAGTGCAGGAAGAGGTTGTGAGGCATAACAACCGCGCCTAGGACACTTACGATAATCGCGGCCGAGCCGGTGGGCATACTGGGTGTGATCCAGCTTGCGGCGGCCTGCGGCCAGTCGACCTTGACCAGCGTAAGCTCAGCCAAAAACGAGAGTCCTACCACGCCTACGAAGGCGATGATCCATCGCTCGGCGCGCTTGTAGGAGCTCGTCATGAGCATCGCCATCGATACTGCCGCCACGATGACGCAGCCCGCGCGCACGGGCAGCCCAAAGAGCATTTGAAGGGCAATCGCGCCACCCAGGACTTCGGCCATGGCGGTGGCGATGGTCGCGAGATAGGCGCTGGCGAGCACCATGTGTCCCACGATGCGGGGGAGGTAGTGTGTCGTGGCCTCGGCAAGACAGGTGCCCGTGGCGATGCCCAGGTGCGCCGCGTTGTGCTGCAGCACAATGAGCATAATTGTGGACAGCGTGACGATCCACAGCAGCGCGTAGCCAAACTGCGAGCCCGCGGCCATATTGGAGGCCCAGTTGCCCGGGTCGATAAAGCCGACGGTCACGAGCAGCCCGGGGCCGATGTGCCGGGCGATATCCAGACCTCCGTGGCCTCCGGTGCGGTGCGAGCCAAAGTGTTGTTTGAGATGGTTGAGCATGGTGAGCTCCTGCGTGCCGTTTGCTTGACGCCGCAAAGGATACCCGTTTTAGGCTAAGAAGTTAACCAAGACTAACAAAATTGTTGTATTTGAATAGGATGGTGGAAGGGGATTGCTGAAATGTCTTGATCTGTAACAACTAGGGATGGAAATTGGATCTTACTGTTACAGATTGAGATGTTTGAAGCGGTGAGCATACGGGCCGAACTTGGGGCCCTTGTCGTCGTCCTTGAGGTCGGCGGTGTCCACTCGTAGGGCGTGCGTTACGCGATTGTTTCGAAACGGGCGGGAAACACAACGGGCCGGCGATGCTCCTAGTATGCCTATTCAACTGACTGTCTAATATCTAGGGGAGGATCGCGATGCAGGCAGATTCCGCTCAGCAGCAGGGCCTTTATCGCCCCGAATTCGACCACGACGCATGTGGCATCGGCGCGCTTGCCGATATCAACGGCGAGCGCCATCACCAGATTCTGGACGACGCGCTGTCCATTCTGGTTAACCTTGAGCACCGCGGCGGTACGGGACTCGAGAAGAACACCGGCGACGGCGCCGGCATCCTGTTCCAGGTTCCGCACCACTTTTTTCGCAAAGAGGCTCAAAAGTGTGGCCAAATTCTGCCGGCAGAGGGCGACTATGGCGTTGCCATGCTGTTCTTTCCGCAGGATGACAAGGGCGTAGAGGACGCCCGCCGTGTGTTTGAGGAGGGCTGTGCCGAGGCCGGCGTGCCGCTGCTCTTTTGGCGCGAGGTGCCGGTCGACCCGCACGACCTGGGCGAGACGGCCCGCGCCTGTATGCCCACCATCCTGCAGGCCTTCTTGGGTCGCCCCGACGACACGCCCGCTGGTGATGCCTTTGAGCGCCGCCTGTATGTGTGCCGCCGCACCATCGAGAAAAAGGCCGATGCCGAGTTTGCCCTGCGCGACAAGATCTTCTACGTGTGCTCCATGAGCTCGCGCACCATCGTGTACAAGGGCATGCTCGTGGCCACGCAGATGCGCCGCTTCTTTACCGACCTCAACGACGCCGCCGTCAAGACGGCCGTTGCGCTCGTCCACTCGCGCTACTCCACCAACACCACGCCCAGCTGGGAGCGCGCGCACCCCAACCGCTTTATCATCCACAACGGTGAGATCAACACCCTCAAGGGCAACGTCAACTGGATCCGCGCCCGCGAACCCAACCTGTACAGCCCCGTGCTGCAGCACGATCTTGAGCGCGTGATGCCCATCATCAACCGCGAGGGTTCCGACTCTGCGATTCTGGACAACGTGCTCGAATTCTTGGTCATGAACGGTCGCCCGCTCACGCGTGCCGCGTCCATGTTGCTGCCCGAGCCGTGGGACCACAACGATAGCCTGAGTGAGGAGCGCCGCGCCTACGACGCTTACCAGTCCATGCTCATGGAGCCCTGGGACGGCCCGGCGGCCATCGCCTTTACCGACGGTCGCACGCTGGGCGCCGCCCTCGACCGCAACGGCTTGCGCCCCGCCCGCTACTACGTGACGCGCGATGGCCGCTTTATGCTGGCAAGCGAAGTGGGCACCATCGAGGTACGCCCCGAGAACATCCTGACGAGCGGCTGCCTGGGACCGGGCCAGATGCTCGAGGTCGATTTTGCCCGCGGCCGCGTGATCTACAACGACGAGCTGCGCGCCCGCTATGCCAAGGAGAAGCCCTACCGCGACTGGATTGCCGAGGAGACGCTGACCGTCGACGCGCTCGATGAGCCCGCCGCGCCCGCGCCCGCCGAGGATGCCGAGGTGCCCGCCGCTGTGCGCATGGCCAAGCTCGGCTACCACTGGGATGACGTCGACGAGGTCGTGCGTCCTATGGCCCAGCAGGGCAAGGCCCCGCTCGCCTCGATGGGCATCGACGCGCCGCTGGCTTGCCTGTCCAAGAAGACGCGTTCGTTCTTTGACTACTTCTATCAGCTGTTCGCTCAGGTCACGAATCCTCCGATCGATGCCCTGCGCGAGCACATGGTGACTTCGACCACGCTCTACCTGGGCAACCACGGCAACCTGCTCGAGGATTCCCGCACGGCCTGTCAGCTGGTGCGCTTGGAGCGCCCATTGCTCAACGAGGAAGAGTTCGAGCATATCTGTGCCATCGATCGTGTTGGCTTTAAGACCCGCCGTTTCCGTGCCGTCTACCGCCGCGATGCCGGCGAGGGCGCGCTGCAGGCTGCGCTCAAGCAGCTTGCAGAGGATGTTGAGGCTGCGGTCCGCGACGGCGTGAACATCGTGGTGTTGAGCGATCGCGCCGCTGCGGGTGAGGTGCCCGTGCCGTCGCTGCTCGCCGTGGGCTGCGTGCACAACCACCTGATCCGCGCCGGCGTGCGTACCTTTGCCGACATCGTGGTGGAGTGCGGCGACGCCGTGTCTCCGCACGACTTTGCGGCACTGGTGGGCTACTCCGCGAGCGGCATCTATCCGTACAACGCACATGCGTGCATCCGCGATCTGGCGGCACGCGGCGACCTGGACGTGACGGCCGAGCAGGGCATCGCCAACTACAATAAGGCTGCGACTGCCGGCATTGTCTCCATCATGTCAAAGATGGGCATCTCCACGGTGCAGAGCTACCATTCGGCGCAGATCTTTGAGGCCGTGGGCTTTACGCCGGAGTTCGTCAACGCGTACTTTGCCGGTACGGTGAGCCGTGTGGGCGGTATGGGTATCGAGGACGTCGAGCGCGAGCAAAATGAGCGCTACGACGCCGCGCTCGCTATCCTCAAGAGCCCGGCTCCCGATCAGCTGCCCACGCTGGGTCTGACCAAGTGGCGCCCGCTCGGCGGCGAGGATCACCTTATCGACCCGCAGACCGTCTACCTGCTGCAGACCGCCTGCCGCGAGGACAGCTACGACACCTTTAAGGAGTACAGCGCCCGCCTGCACCGCACCGGCCGTGCCGTGCGCCTGCGCGACCTGCTGGACTTTGATGCCGGCGGCCGCACCCCGGTGGCACTCGACGAGGTGGAGCCCGCGCTCAACATCGTCCGCCGCTTTAACACCGGCGCCATGTCGTACGGCTCCATCAGCAAGGAAGCACACGAGTGCATGGCCATCGCCATGAACCGCCTGCACGGCCGTTCCAACTCGGGCGAGGGCGGCGAGGACCCGCGTCGCGAGACCCCGCTGGCTAACGGTGACTCCAAGAATTCCGCCATCAAGCAGGTGGCAAGCGCGCGCTTTGGCGTGACGAGCCGCTACCTGTGCAGCGCCTTCGAGATTCAGATCAAGATGGCCCAGGGCGCCAAGCCCGGCGAGGGCGGCCACCTGCCCGGCAAGAAGGTCTACCCCTGGATCGCCGAGGTCCGTCAGTCCACGCCCGGCATCGGCCTGATCTCGCCTCCGCCGCACCACGACATCTACTCCATCGAGGACCTGGCGGAGCTTATCTTCGATCTTAAGAACGCCAACCCCGGCGCACGCGTGTCGGTCAAGCTGGTCAGCGAGGCCGGCGTCGGCACCATCGCCACCGGTGTGGCCAAGGGTGCCGCCGACAAGATCTTGATCAGCGGCCACAACGGCGGCTCCGGTGCTGCGGCGCGCGATTCGATCTGGCACGCCGGTCTGCCGCTGGAGCTTGGCCTTGCCGAGGCCCAGCAGACGCTGCTGCAAAACGGCCTGCGCTCACGCGTGGTGCTCGAGGCCGATGGCAAGCTCATGGACGGCACCGATGTTGCCGTCGCCTGCCTGCTGGGTGCCGAGGAGTTTGGCTTTGCGACCATGCCGCTCATCTCCATGGGCTGCCTCATGCAGCGCGACTGCCAGCAGGATACCTGCCCGGCCGGCATCGCCACGCAAAACTGTCGCCTGCGTCGCGGCTTCCGCGGCAAGCCGGAGCACGTCGAGCACTTTATGCTCTTTGTTGCCGAGCAGCTGCGCGAGGTCATGGCGAGCCTGGGCTTCCGCACCGTCGACGAGATGGTCGGCCATCCCGAGTGCCTGCGCCAGATTGAGGTCCCGGGCAACCGCAAGGCTAACCTGCTGGATCTGTCGCCCGTGCTGGCGAGCGCGACCTGTGAGTTTGGTGCCCATATCCCGGGTGCCGACGGCCGTCACTTCCTGCCCCAGATGGCTGCGGACAGCGAGCTCGAAAAGACGCTCGACTCCACGTTGTTTGTGCCCTATACGGCCGATGCCCGTGCGCACCTGCGTCCGATTCGCTTCCGCGCCGATATCGCCAACGTCAACCGCTGCGTGGGCACCATCTTGGGCAACGCGGTGACCAAGGCGCATCCCGAGGGCCTGCCCGCCGGCTCCATCACCATCGATTGCGATGGTTCGGCCGGTCAGAGCTTTGGCGCCTTCCTGCCGCGCGGCATTACGCTCAACGTGTGCGGCGACGCCAACGACTACTTTGGCAAGGGCCTTTCGGGCGGCGAGGTGTCGGTGCGCCCCAACCCGCATGCGACCTACAAGTTCGACGAGAACATCATCGTGGGCAACGTTGCGTTCTTTGGCGCTACGAGTGGCCGCGGCTTCATTAACGGCCTGGCCGGCCAGCGCTTTGGCGTACGCAACTCCGGTGCCACGGTGGTGGTCGAGGGCTGCGGCAACCATGGCTGCGAGTACATGACGGGAGGTCTGGCGCTCATCCTGGGCGAGGTCGGGCAGAACTTCGCCGCCGGCATGACGGGCGGCGTGGCTTACGTCTTTGACCAGTACGGCACGCTCGATGCCCGTGTGAACCACGAGAGCGTTGAGCTTAAAGCCCCGACGGCCGGTGAGCTGGCGCAGATTCGTGCGCTCGTCCAGGAGCACGTGGACGCGACGCAGAGCCCGCGCGGCATTAAGCTGCTCTACAGCTTTGAGACGATGAGCAAGCACTTTGTGAAGGTCATTCCGACCGAGTACGAGCGCGTGCTGGCGATTGTCGCCGCCGCCGAGGCCGTCGGCAAGACGCATGAGCAGGCCGAGGAGCTGGCGTTTGACATTGTGACCGGTCGCGCCGACGCCGCCGATGTCGCTCGCTTTGATGTGGCGGGTGGTGTCGCTGGCGCTGTGCCCGCCGCCGCCAGCTCTGTTGCTTCGACCAAGAAGGAGGCGTAAGTGCCATGGGTAAGCCCGGTGCTTTTCTTGATATCGATCGCGTGACCCACGAGCTGCGCCCCGTGGAGGAGCGCAGCCGCGATTTCGATCCGCTGTACGTGGAGCTCGACGACGACGCGCGCCGTGCCCAGGCGAGCCGCTGCATGATGTGCGGTGTGGCGTTTTGCCAGATGGGCGCGAGCTTTGGCAAGGCACGTCCGAGCGGCTGTCCGCTGCACAACCTGATTCCCGAGTGGAACGAGCTGGTGTACCGCGGCCGTTGGGACGAGGCTGCCGAGCGTCTGTCGCTCACCTCGCCCATGCCCGAGTTCACGAGTCGCGTGTGCCCGGCGCTGTGCGAGGCCGCGTGCAACCTGGGCTCGGTCGATGGCCAGCCCACGACGATCCATGACAACGAGCGCGCGATTAGCGACCATGAGTGGGCCAACGGCGGTCCGCACCGCTTTGAGCCGGTAGGGGAGGGTGCACCCACGGTTGCCGTGGTGGGCTCCGGTCCCGCTGGTCTGGTGGCAGCATGGGAGCTTGCGCGTCGTGGCGCCCGCGTGACGGTGTTTGAGCGCGACGACCGCCCGGGCGGTCTGCTCATGTACGGCATTCCCAACATGAAGCTCGAGAAGTCCGTGGTCGAGCGTCGCGTGGCGCTCATGCGCGAGCTGGGTATTGTGTTCGAGCTGGGTGCTGACGTTACGAACCCTGCGGTGGCGGCCAAGCTCAATGGCTTTGACGCCGTCGTGGTGGCTGCCGGCGCCCGTGCTCCGCGTGGGCTTTCGGCTGCGAACATTGATGCCCCGGGCGTGGTGTATGCCGTGGACTACCTGACGGCTTCGACCGTCTCGGTGCTCGATGGCGGCGAGCCTGCCATCGATGCGCACGGCCTGGACGTTGTGGTCATTGGCGGCGGCGATACCGGTAACGACTGCGTGGGCACCGCGGTACGTCAGGGTGCGCGCAGCGTGCGCCAGTTTGAGTTCTTGCCGGCTGCGCCCGATAAGCGCGCGGCAAGCAACCCCTGGCCGCAGTGGCCCAACGTTAAGAAGACCGACTACGGCCAGCAGGAGGCCATCGCTGCCATGGGCGGCGAGATGCGCGCTTGGGGTGTGGATACGCTCGAGGTACTGTTGGACAAGAAGGGCGCGGCCGCGGGCCTGCGCGTGGTCGATCTGGATTGGTCGGCTGGCAAGCCCGAGCGCATCGCGGGCTCCGAGCACGAGGTGCCCGCCCAGCTGGTGTTCATCGCCTGCGGCTTTACGGGTCCCGAGCATGGCGTGTTCGACGCCGTTGGCGTGCCTGTTGCCATCGCTGGTCGTCCGCTGCCGGTGATGGCTGCCGAGGGCTCGCACCTTGCGGCCCGTGTCGACGGCGTCGCCGCGGATGCCGCGCCGGTGTATGTGGCGGGTGATGCTCGCAACGGCAGCTCGCTCGTGGTAAACGCCATGGCCGATGCCCTGGCCTGCGCAGCCGAAGTCGCCGATGCGCTGGAGCTGTAACGTAGTCATTTAAGAACGTCCCCAATGACTAGTCATTTTTTTGTCTAGTCGTTGGGGACACTCTTTGCGAGCGATTTGCTCGTTTGTTGACGTACGGGTGTTCATTTGTCGACTTCTTGAGCTGTGGTCACCTGTTGTTTCTGTGGTGGCTGTGGGCATATGGCTCAAAAGGGCGGGTTGGCCGTCTATGTTTACCTGCACTGATAATTGTTCTCGGGGGAAGCGGGCACTGCGGGGCGCGGCAACGGCGCGCGATTTCCGCGTCGCAGCGCTACCCTGATGCTGAATGCCGGGACGATGACCCACTG
>DBGDSC010000080.1:0-1330 GCA_048402045.1 Collinsella sp. | reverse complement strand
TGTGCCCTTCCCGGTTTCGTGGACAGTAAAAATGAAGAAAAAACAGAAAGAAACGCAGGATATCTTGTCGTATCACAGTCAGGCGGCGGGATGCTCAGACAAGGCACGCGCAAAGGCATCCGGAGGACGCCAGCCAATAGAGGAATGCGGGCGCACCGGATTGTAAAAAGTCTCGATATAAGCGAAGACGTCTGCCATGGCTTGTGCCCTTGAGGCGAAATGGCGCAGATGGACGCACTCGCACTTGAGGCAGCTGAAGAAGTTTTCGGCCACGGCGTTGTCATAGGGATCGCCCTTGCGGGACATGCTTTGCCGGATGCCGAGACTGGCGAGACGCTGACGGTAAGCGTAGGCGGCGTATTGGACGCCGCGGTCGGAGTGGAAGATGAGGCCGGGCAGAGGCTTGCGGCGCCGGACGGCCATGCCGAGGGCGGCGAGAGTGAGATTTGTGTCGATGCGGTCGGAGAAGGCGTAGCCGACGATCTGCTTTGTGCAAAGGTCTTTCACAACAGCGCAGTAGAGCCAGCCCTCGCCGGTGGGGATATAGGTAATATCGCCGACCCATGCGGTGTCTGGCTTGTCAAAGGAGAAGCGGCGCGCAAGGAGATTGGGCGCGATGGGGTGCGCGTGTCTTGAGTTGGTCGTGGCTTTGTAGGCACGCCTGCGTGTGGAGGAGATGTTCATCTCGTTCATCAGGCGGTGGATGCGCTTGCGCGAGCAGGAAAGCTGCGGGCGGATCAGGTGATACAGGCTGTCCAGCCCAAGGGCGGGATAACGCTGGTGCAGGCTCAGCAGCCGGCGTTTCAGTTCCTGATCCTTCTGCCGGCGCAAAGAGGGTTTGCGGCCCAGCCATTCGTAGTACCCGCTGCGGGAGACCTCCAGCAGTCGGCATACAAGTTCCACAGAGGCCCCCGCGCGGGCCGTACGGATGTACCGGTACTTGTCCTCTATGGTTTGGAAAGTATGCCGACGGATTTTTTTAGGATGTCAATGACCCCGTCTTTCTCTTCAAGCTTCTTGCGCAGTGCTCGAATCTCCGCCTCCAGTTCGCGCAGGCGTCTGGCGTCGCGGTTTTGGCGGTCTGCTTGCCCCGGCGATGGTGCGCCCGCCGCTTTCAGCCAGCTGCGCAGCGTGTCGATGCAGATGCCGAGTTCCGCGGCCACCTCCCGGCTGGGCCGCCCCTGCTCGGTGACCATCCGCACTGCCCCCGCCTTGAAGGCCTCATCGTAACGCGGCGGCGCTGGGTGTTTTCGTTCTTTGGTTGACATTTTTCATTACCCCTTTCCATTATACAGATTGTTTTTCTGTCCGGCAAATCGGGTATGGGGCA
>DBGDSC010000079.1:0-2616 GCA_048402045.1 Collinsella sp. | reverse complement strand
GGCTGGGATAGAATGTCGCTGTGGGCCATCGTCTTTCCTTTCGTCGAATATCTAGGCGCTGACGATTCTAGGCGATGGCCCTCCCTTGCTTCTTACACCACGGCTGCGCGCGCTACCCCCGGAACGGTGGAATTTGCAGAATACTCGCGATTTTGCACATCGCTACAGGGGGTACCTTTGCTTTGGCGGTTTACTTGCCCTGTACCATGGTGAGCGAGATCTTCTTGCGGTCGCGATCGACCTTTTCGACCCACACCTTGACCGTGTCACCGACGCGCACCACGTCGCTGGGGTGCTTGACAAAGCGGTTGGCCAGTTTGGAGATGTGCACGAGGCCGTCCTGGTGCACGCCCACGTCGACGAAGGCGCCAAAGTCGACGACGTTGCGCACCGTGCCCTTGAGCTCCATGCCGGGTTCCAGGTCGTCGATGGAAAGCGCCGAGCGGCTAAAGACCACCTCGGGTGCGTCGTCGCGCGGGTCGCGGCCGGGCTTCTTGAGCTCGTTGACGATGTCGATGAGCGTGAGGGTGCCGCAGTTCAGGTCGCTTGCCAGCGCCGAGATGCTGCCCAGGCGGCGCTCGATGTCGGGCACGCCGCCGCGGCTGAGCTCGCTTGTTTTAACGCCGGCGCGTTCTAGGACGGCCGTGGCCACCTCGTAGCTTTCGGGGTGGACGCTCGTCGCGTCGAGCGGGTTCTTACCGCCGCTAATGCGCAGGAAACCCGCGGCGTTGAGGTATGCCTTGGGTCCCAGCTTGGGGACCTTCTTGAGCTGGCGGCGATCGGTAAAGGCGCCGTTTTCCTCGCGGTAGGCCACGATGTTTTTGGCCACGCTCGGCGTAATGCCCGATACGTATCCCAGCAAACTTGCGCTCGCGGTGTTTACGTCGACGCCCACGCGGTTGACGACGTCCTCCACCACGTGGCCCAGGGTGCGTGAGAGCTCGGCCTGGTCAAGGTCGTGCTGGTACTGGCCCACGCCGATGGACTGGGGCGGAATCTTGACGAGCTCTGCCAGCGGGTCCTGCAGGCGGCGGCCCAGGCTCATGGCGCCACGCACGGTGACGTCCAGATCGGGATACTCCTGGCTGGCGAGCTCGGAGGCGGAGTACACCGACGCGCCGGCTTCGTTAACGATGGTGTAGCGAAGGCTGGGCGCCTGCTCGGCAATGAACTCCGAGACGACTTCCTCGGTCTCGCGGCTGGCGGTGCCGTTGCCGATGACGATGGTGTTGACGCTGTCCTTTTTGACGAGGCGGGCGAGCTCGCGCTTGGTGCCGGCGACGTCGTGGCGCGGCTTGGTGGGATAGACCACGCCGTGGTCGAGCAGCTTGCCGGTCTCGTCCATGACGGCGACCTTGCAGCCGGTGCGGTAGCCCGGATCGAGCGCGAGCACGCGGGCGCCGCGCACGGGGCGTGCCGAGAGCAGGCCCTCGAGATTCTTGGCAAAGACATTGATGGCCTCGGTCTGCGCACGGACGGTGAGTTTGGCGCGGGCCTCGCGCTCCAGCGAGGGGGCCATGAGGCGCTTGTAGCCGTCGGCGATGGCGGCGTCAAAGACGGGCGCGAAGACGCCCTGGCGACGGGGCCAACGGCTGCCGAGGCGTGCCGTGGCAGCGGCGCCGTCGACGTTCACGCGCACGCGGAGCTTGCCCTCGCGCTCACCGCGGTCGATAGCCAGCACACGGTGGTTGGGGATGCGGCGCAGCGGCTCATCATAGCTGTAGTACGGCTCGTAGGGAGTCTTCTCGGCGGGGTCGGTCGCCTCGACGACGATGTCGGCGGTGTTTTGCGTAAAGGCGCGCAGGTCGGCGACGTTCTCGGGGTCTTCGGCCACCGTCTCGGCCACGATGTCCGCCGCGCCGGCGAGCGCCTTCTCGGGCGTGTCGAAGCCGGCTTCCTCGTTGACGTAGGCCGCGGCGGCGTCGAGCGCGCTGCCCTTGGCGGATGCCTGCATGATGATCATGTTGGCAAGCGGCTCCAGACCTGCCTCGCGGGCCTTCTGCGCGCGGGTCATGCGCTTTTTGCGGTAGGGCTTGTAGAGGTCCTCGACACGCTGGAGCTGCGTGGCCTCGCGAATCTGCTGTTCGAGCTCGGGCGTAAGTTTGCCCTGGGCGTCGATGAGCAGAATGACGTCCTCTTTGCGCTGTTCAAGATTGCGCAGGTAGGACAGGCGCTCGTCGAGTGCGCGCAGGGCGACGTCGTCCATGCCGCCCGTGGCTTCCTTGCGGTAGCGCGAGATAAAGGGGATGGTGTTGCCCTCGTCGATGAGCTTGACGGCCGCCTCGATGTTGGCGGCCTTAAGGTTGAGCTCGTGGGCGAGCTGGGCGATAAGATCCATGGGACTCCTTGCGTTTAAGGTGCGTTTGCAGCACAGGGCTACCAAGGATACCACCCGTCCCAAAAGGCTGTTTTGGGGCCGCGCCACGAAAACGGCCTATCTACTACGTTTTACCCGTAGGGGCTGACCATACCTGGGTTTTCCGAAAGTCGGCAAGCCGTTTACCTGCACTGATAATTGTTCTCGGGGGAAGCGGGCACTGCGGGGCGCGGCAACGGCGCGCGATTTCCGCGTCGCAGCGCTACCCTGATGCTGAATGCCGGGACGATGACCCACTG
>DBGDSC010000078.1:0-11699 GCA_048402045.1 Collinsella sp. | reverse complement strand
GGCTGGGATAGAATGTCGCTGTGGGCCATCGTCTTTCCTTTCGTCGAATATCTAGGCGCTGACGATTCTAGGCGATGGCCCTCCCTTGCTTCTTACACCACGGCTGCGCGCGCTACCCCAGGCAGTTTTGTAGCAAGCTATCTATCTGCGGTTTTGAAAAGCAGGATGACCGGCCTGCTCGGGATGTTCAAAAAAGTCTACTCACTTGCCGCGCAAAGCTCCTGCATGAGAAAAAATGGGGTTTTCAACAGGGCTTCGTCCAGCTCTCGGCAAGCTTTTGGCCAGTTGGGGAGTGCTGTTGAAAACTTGGCAGTCCGTTCGGCGCCATTTTTGGTGCGTTCGCGCCAATGCGTGACTGACTGGGTTGAAATACGTGTTTTCCTGTGCCTATGAAGGATTTACTTTGTGACATATCGGCTTTTAGGTACTGGCGTTTGCCTCCTCAAGTCCGCGCTTTGTGTCCGCCGCTTCCACGACCGGAAGAAGACCGGCAGCGATATGATCTCGCCCGCAACCCGACGGCTGCGGTCGCGCTCGGTTTTCCGTTGTATACATTGGTTCGGACGAGAAACAAACGGACTTGTCCAGCCAGCATTAGGCAGCGGCTGTTTCTTGGTGAGCTTCCCAGGGAATCCGTGCTGGAAACGGAGCATGGGTTTTTGATTACGTCTCCTCTACTGACGGCATTCATCATGTCGCGGCACCTGACGGATCTCCAGCTTCTTTTGGTATTGGCGGAGATGTATGGCTTGTTTGCGGTGTGCGCTCTGCCGGCGGCACTTGAGGCGGAGCTTTCGCGTGCAATTGATTCGGGCGCGATTTCGACAACGTTCGGTTGGGTGCGCTGCCCGTCCGAGGACGGCACCGCCTCAAATTTATGGCGTCGAGACGCTTTGGTTTTGGGCGGAGACCTTGACCGTTTTTGTTCAGATGTTTGCGGGATGCGTTACGGCAATAGATTTATGGCGGTATCGCAACTCGTTCCATTGGGTGCCGCGTCGCCTTTTGAGGTCGAGGCGTATTTGCTACTTGCACTGCCGCGATCCCTGGGAGGCGAAGGTTTTTGCGACATAGAGCTTAATGTTGAAGTGATGCTAGGCACAAGTGCTCGAGCGATTGTGGGAAAGTCCCGTGTATATATCGACCTACTTCTTTCTTCACCGGACGGTAGGCGACAGGTGGCCATTGAATGTCAGGGAAAGGCCTCGCACGGACGCGCAGGGGATGGCTTGCGTGACGCTGACCGCATGACGGCCCTTCAGGCCATGGGCTACGATGTGCTTCTCCTGACACACAGACAGATATCGGATGAGGATAGATTCCGCGCGATCGTTAAGGCCATATGCAGGATGCTCGATGATGAATATCGTGATAAAAGCTCGGATGAGCAAAGGGCTGAGATATTACTCCGGTCTGAACTATTCATTGACTGGACAAAATTGGGAGTAATCGACGGAAAGATGCCCGTTAGACACAAAATGGCTCGATCGTGGACGGCTGCGAATCTAAGTGAGTAGACTTTTGTCACTTTGGCGACTAGGTCGTTTTGCAACAAGGCATTTACCTGCGGCTTTATAAAGTGATATGGATGGTCTGCTCGGCAAGTTCCAAAAAGTCTACTCACTTAGTTTTTGACGAGAAGCCGATGCCGAAGACGGTCCTATTTCAGGGCGTTAACAAGTTCGTGAGGCACGAAAAAGGCCCGGACCAATACGGTCCGGGCCTCATCGAGCTAGAGGTTATGTCTCAAGCGGTTGGCTTAGCCAAAGTAGCGCTTAAGCAGGCCGGCAAAAGCTTTGCCGTGGCGGGCCTCGTCACGAGCCATCTCGTGCACGGTGTCGTGGATGGCATCGAGGCCAGCGGCCTTGGCGCGCTTAGCAAGATCGGTCTTGCCGGCGGTGGCGCCGTTCTCGGCCTCAACGCGCATCTCGAGGTTCTTCTTGGTAGAGTCGGTCACGACCTCGCCCAGGAGCTCAGCGAACTTGGCGGCGTGCTCGGCCTCCTCGTGGGCAGCCTTCTCCCAGTACAGGCCGATCTCGGGATAGCCCTCGCGATGAGCGACGCGAGCCATGGCCAGGTACATACCGACCTCGGAGCACTCGCCCTCAAAGTTGGCGCGCAGGTCGGCAACGATGTCCTCAGAGACGCCCTCCATCTTGGCGACGCCCACGACGTGCTCGGCAGCCCACTCGAGCTGGCCCTCCTCCTGCTTCAGGAAACGAGAACCGGGAACGCCGCACTGGGGGCACTTGAAGTCCTCGGGCAGCTGATCGCCGTCGAACTCTTCCACATAACCGCAAACGGGGCAAACAAACTTCATGATTCGATCCTTTCGATCGATGGCGATTGTGCGCTCGTCCGGTCCCGTAAGGGCCCTCTCCGGACGTGCGTCTTGACGAGTTCTATTATCCATAAATGCAACCAAATGTGAAGCCTATTAGGAATGATTTTTAATAAAACAATTTTGAGATATGAAGATGTTGATTGATTAACGGTTTGCAAGTCATATACGGACGCCGCTGAGTACAATCGGTCGAGCAAATGTTGATTTATCAACAAATGAAGGAGTTTCCTTTATGCATCTAGCCCGTCGTGCCTGGTGCCGAACATATCAGACGGTTTTTCGCATTGCATTGCCGATCCTGCCCTATACCGAGCCGCGCATTTTAGAGCATGCCGAGGATGTGCCCGCGGTGCTTCAAAAGCGCTCGATCCAGAAGGTCCTTATCGTGACGGATCCCGGCATTGCCCGTCTGGGGCTCACGGCACCGCTCGAGACGGCGCTCGCATCCAGGGGGATTGGCGTTACGGTCTATGCCGAAACGCGTGCAAACCCCACGGTTTCAAACGTGGAAGAAGCGGCGTCCCTGTATCGAGAGAGCGCCTGCCAGGCCATTATCGGCTTTGGCGGTGGCTCGGCCATGGACTGTGCCAAGGGCGTGGGCGCACGCATTGCGCAGCCAAACAAGCCCATCAACAAGATGCGCGGCCTGCTGCGGATTCATCGTCGCCTGCCGCTGCTCATCGCCGTTCCCACTACCGCCGGTACGGGAAGCGAAGTCACGCTTGCGGCGGTAATTACCGATGACGGGACGCACTACAAATACCCCATTAACGACTTTGTGCTCATCCCGCGTTTTGCAGTCCACGACCCCGAGTTTACGTGCGGCTTGCCCGCTTCCATTACGGGGCAGACGGGCATGGACGCCCTGACGCATGCCGTTGAGGCCTTTATCGGGCGAAGCACCACGCCCTATACGCGCAGGATGGCGCGACAGGCGGTGCAGCTTATCCACGACAATTTGCTCGAGGCCTATGAGCATGGTGACGACATGCGCGCTCGTCGCAATATGCTTTCGGCGGCGTATAAGGCGGGCGTTGCGTTTACCCGCTCCTATGTCGGATATGTGCATGCCATCGCGCACAGTCTGGGCGGCCGATACGGAATTCCGCACGGTTTGGCCAACGCGATCATCCTGCCGCACATGCTTCGCGCTTATGGTGACGCCGCCGCCCCCAAGCTTGCCGATCTTGCTCGCATGGCGGGCATTGCGCCGGCTACCGCGCAGGATAGTCTTGCGGCCGAGGCCTTTTTCGATTGGGTCGACCGCATGAACGAGATCCTGGGAATCCCCAAATATGTCTCGGGCATTCGCCGCTCCGACATTCCCGAGATGGCGGCGCATGCCGATGCCGAGGCCAATCCGCTGTACCCCGTTCCGCTTTTGATGGACCGCTTGGAGCTCGAGCGTATGTACGAGGTCGTCGCGGGTGGTATGTTTGAGGACGAGAACTAGGAGGGTGCCATGAACACCGAGGAAATTGCGCGCATCGTCGGCGATCAGCGCACTTACTTTAAAACGCACGCTACGTTTGATGTTGATGCCCGACGTCGCGCGCTCGTGAGTTTACGCGATGCGGTACGGGCGCACGAGGCCGATATTGCCCATGCACTCAAGACCGATTTGGGAAAGTCGCATGACGAGGCATATATGTGCGAGATCGGCACGTCGCTTTCCGAGATTCGTCATCAGATCGCTCACGTGGCTCGATGGAGTCGTCCGCGCCTGCGTCCGTGTGACCTTGCCAACGCCGTGAGCGCGTGCAAAACGCAAGCCGTGCCCTATGGCGTCACGCTCATCATGGCTCCGTGGAACTACCCGTTTTTGCTAACACTCGAGCCGCTCGCCGGCGCCCTTGCCGCGGGCAATACCGTGGTCATCAAGCCGAGTGCCTATGCTCCGGCATCGAGCGCGGTGCTCAAGCAAATCTGTGAAGAGGCATTTGATCCGCGCCTGGTGACGGTTGTCGAGGGCGGGCGCGCCGAGAACGAAGCGTTGCTCGATGAGTGCTGGGACAAGATCTTCTTTACCGGTAGCGTTCCGGTCGGCAAGCTCGTCATGGAGCGCGCGAGTAAAAACCTCACGCCCGTGACGCTTGAGCTGGGCGGCAAGAGCCCCTGCATCGTGGATGCGACGGCAAACTTGAAGGTTGCGGCGCGGCGTATCGCCTTTGGTAAATGGCTCAACGTGGGGCAGACCTGCGTGGCGCCCGACTACCTGCTGGTCGATGCGCGCGTGCACGACGAGCTGCTGGACCTCATCAGGGAAGAGGCCCGCCGTATGTTTGGCGAGCATCCGCTCGATAACGAGGACTACGGGCATATCGTCAACGCCAAGCATTTTGCGCGCGTGCGCGGGCTGATCGATCCCGATAAGGTCGTGCTGGGAGGCACGGCGCGCGAGTCGTCGCTCAAGATTGAGCCGACGATCCTAGACGGCGTGACCCCCGATGACGCCGTGATGCAGGAGGAGATCTTCGGTCCCATCTTGCCGGTGCTGACGTTTGAGAGCCTAGACGAGGCCGAGACGTTTATTACGGATCGTCCGACGCCGCTGGCCCTGTATATCTTTAGCCAGGACCGTTCGGTTCAGCAACGCTTTGTGCGCTACGTGCCCTTTGGCGGCGGCTGTGTCAACGACACGATCATGCACTTGGCTACGAGCCATATGGGCTTTGGCGGCATGGGCGCGAGCGGTATGGGGCAGTACCATGGACGCGAGAGCTTCGATACGTTTAGCCACAAGAAGAGCATCGTGAACAAGGCAACTTGGCTGGACGTGCCGTTTCGGTATGCGCCCTACGCAAGCTGGAAGCACAAGTTCGTGCGCATGTTTGTGCATTAGAAAAGGGCGCAGGTAATACGAACAAGTGTTCCTATTACCTGCATTTTGCGTTAGACTACTGTTATGGAGCACGGATGGGCCAACTCCCTTTAGAAGGGATTTGGTATGAACGTAAGCGATGTTATTTCGTTATTGGCGTTGTTGATTGCGGCTATCGAACTCGGTCTGTTTATCGGCCGAATGAAATAGCCGCCCCCGCGTAAGCGAAGACGGCCACTTCTCACGATGAAAACGTGTATCGGAGTTGGCAAGACCCGCGGCAACGGGTGCCATCCGTGTTCCTATCTTATCTGCAAGCGTTCTGTCGCGCAAGCGTTGAGGCAAACGATTGAAGGACGCAGACAGGATGTATTTGTGTCCGCACGGACCCGTAGACTTCTCAATAAGGTTAAACACCGGTTTATCCGGCCGTTAGGGGAGCTGCTATGTACGAGCCTTCACGTGTTCTTCTGTCGTTTCATATCGCAGGATTTCAATATGCCGATGGCACCTTGGTCCTGGGCGATCTTAAAGCGGGCGATAAACTGACACTGTGCGCCGAGCGCGATAATCCCCATGACCCCGAGGCAGTTGCGATCTACTATGGCAAGACCAAACTTGGCTACGTTCCGGGAAACGAGGTTGGCCCACTGTCCTTGATGATGTATTACGGCCACGAGGACGTATTTGAGGCCCGCGTGCAACAGGTTGCCCCCGAGCGCAGCCCGTGGCATCAGGTGCGCGTTGGGCTCTATGTGGTGGATGCTCGCTAATCGGTATGGGAGACTGCCATGTTTGATGACGATGACCTGTTCGATCTGACAGACGATCCGTTTGAGTGGGATACGCTACTCGATGACGATGAGTTGGAGCGGGATCGTAAGAAGCGGCAGGGCAAGAACGCCCAGGGTGACGCTTCGAAAAAGCAAGACAAGCGCCGCCGCGGACTGTTCGGCGGGCTCTTTGGCTAACCGCCGCATCGCTGTGTCTGTATACTTAGCACGAGTTGGATGCATTGCGAAATGAGGGCATAGACGATGATGTGGTTTACCGCCGACCTGCACCTGGGCGATACGAATATCTTGCACGACATGGATCGACCGTTTGATTCGGTCGAGGAGATGAACCGCAAGGTCATCGATGCCATCAATGAGTGCGTGGCTGCGGACGACCGCCTCTATATCCTGGGAGACTTTACGTATCGCTTGCCCATGGCGGAGGCGGTGCGCCTGCGCGAGCGTATCGAATGCAAGAATGCGACGCTCATCCGCGGTAACCATGACGGCGACTGGGAAGATTCCGACGCCCCGCAAATTTGGGAAGACGTGCGCGATTACCTGGAGATTGCTCCCGGCTATGCCAAGGGCCATCGTCTGGTTATGAGCCACTACCCCATGCTCAGCTGGAACGGCAAGGCACGTGGCGCCATTATGCTGCATGGGCATATCCACAGCAGGGGTGACCGCACCAACGCACGCAACCGCGATCGCGAGCGCCCGATCCTGCGCTATGACGTTGGCCTTGATGCCAACGACTACAGACCCGTAAGCCGCGATCAAATCCTGGGCTTCTTTGGACTGTAATTCTCGAACCACCACAAAGGGGACAGGCACCTTTGTGGTGGTTCTGGCGCCGTTGCCATTATGGCGGCGGCGCCTTTTTTGTCCGCGTGGCGCGGTAGAGTGTAGGCGGTTGAAATTTGCGTCCATCGAGGAGCTGCTATGAACGAGATCAAGTGCCCGCATTGCGGCGAAGTTTTTAAGGTCGATGCGTCCGGCTATGCGGATATCGTCAAGCAAGTGCGCGATGCCGAGTTCTCGCGCGATCTTGATGAGCGCGTAGCGGCGGCTCGACGCGAGGGCGAGCAGGCGCTGGAGCTTGAGCGTTCGCGTTCGGCGTCTGCCCTGCAGGAGGCGGAGTCTCAACGCGACGCTCAGCTTGTCGAGCAGAAGAACACTGCGGATCAGAAACTGGCGCAAGAGGTTGCCAAGCGCGATGCTGAGCTTGCCGAGCTGCGCGCTAAGCTCGAGGGCGCTGCCGCAGAGCGCGAGAGTGCAAGCCAGCGCGCGGCGGTTGAGGCACGAGCCAATGCTCAAAAAGAGAATGCCGAACTCCAGCGTGAGATTGATAGCCTGCGTGCGCAGCTTGGGCGCAAAGATGACGAAGCAAAGCTTGCCGAGTCGGCGGCGCGCAACGCTGCTCAAAACGATTTAGCTGCACGCGACGCTCAGATTGCCGAGCTGCAGGCCAGGCTTGCCGCGGCGGACAAGGCCCAGGAGATGGCGCTTGCCGCTGCCGCGGCAGAGTCGCAGCGTGAGCTCGATGCCGCTCGCAGCGAGGCCGAGCGCGCGTTTGCTGACTATCGCGCGAAGGTGCAAGAGAAGTTTTCCGCCGCAAAGGCTCAGTCCGAGCAAGAGGCCGAGGGCCTGCGTGCCCAGCTGCGCGAGCAGGAACTGATGGCAAAAATGAACCTGTCAGAGGCGGTCGCCGCGGCGGAACGAGAGCGCGATGAGGCACGTGCCAAGCTGACGAGCGAGCTGGCGGTGCGCGATTCTCGCGAGGAACAGGTCAAGGCGGCGCATGAGCTCGAGCTCGCGCAGGCCAAGCGCGCGAGCGATGACCTGATTCGCTACAAGGACGAAGAGATTGAGCGTCTTAAGGACATGAAGGTACGCCTGTCCACCAAGATGGTGGGCGAGTCGCTCGAGCAGCACTGCGAGACCGAGTTCAATCGCCTGCGCATGACGGCGTTTCCCAACGCGTACTTCGAGAAGGATAACGATGCGTCCGAGGGCACCAAGGGCGACTTTATCTTCCGCGAGTGCGACGCAAGCGGTAACGAGGTCATTTCGATTATGTTCGAGATGAAAAACGAGAACGATGAGACCGCGACCAAGCACAAGAACGAGGACTTCTTTAAGAAACTCGACCACGATCGCCGCCAAAAGGGCTGCGAGTACGCGGTGCTCTGCACGTTGCTCGAACCCGAGAGCGAGCTTTACAACGCCGGCATCGTGGACGTGAGCTATCGCTACGAGAAGATGTACGTGATTCGCCCACAGTTCTTTATTCCCATGATCACGCTTCTTCGCAACGCCGCCATGGGTTCGCTGCGCTATAAGCAGGAACTGGCGGAGTACAAACAGCAGAATATCGACGTCACGAACTTCGAAGCCAAGATGGAAAAGTTCAAGAATGATTTCGGTCGCAACTACGAGATCGCGAGCCGCAAGTTCCAAACGGCGATTGATGAGATCGACAAGACGATTAGCCATCTGCAGAAAACCAAGGAGGCGTTGCTGTCCTCCGAGAACAATCTGCGCCTAGCCAACAAGAAGGCCGACGATCTTACCATTCGCAAGCTCACGTGGGGCAACAAGACCATGAAGGCCGCGTTTGACGAGGCGCGCGGGGCTGCGACAGAGACAAACGATGAGCCAGCCGAGGCGGATTCGTATGAGGTCGAGGATACCGAGTAGGGGATAGCGTATCGCGCAAAAAGCGGGGCCGCTGGCGATGTTGCCAGCGACCCCGCTTCGTTTCGTTCCAGTATGTTCGGCTAGTCCTCGAGCAGGTCCTCGATAAAGCCGACGCGGTAGTTTTTGAAGATGACCTCGCCGCCGTCTTGCGTGGCGTCCAGATCGACATCGCCCATGATGCCAAAGTCGTGGTCGCCATCCTCGTCGGCAAAGATCTGGTGCACGTGCCATACGTGCGCGGTCTTCTCGTCGGACTCGTCAATGGAAAACATCGCGGCGCTGCGGGCATCTCCGTCGGTGAGGATTTCCTCGTGCTGCTCGTGGTAAGCGTCGAGTGCTTTTTGCCAGCGGATCTCGCTCATGCCCCAGTCGTCGTCGAGCTCGCCCAGGTCGCGAACGTGCTCGCGAGCGGCAAGGGTCACGCGGCGGAAGAGCGCGTTGCGCACCAACAGCGTGCAGCCGCGGCGGTCCGCCACGACCTCGTCGATGCCCTGCGGCGGCGCGGCGTCGAGGGCTGCCGGGTTGCCGGCGTTCTCCCACTCGTCCACCAGGCTCGAGTCCACCGAGCGCACCACAAAGCCCAGCCACGAGATAATGTCGCGCAGGCGCTCGTCGCGCTTCTCGATGGGCACGGTGCGGTCGAGTGAACGGTAGGCCTCGGCTAGGTAGCGCAGCAGAATGCCCTCGGAGCGGGCGATGCCGAGCTTTTGAATGTAGCCCTTAAAATCGCTCGCGCTTTCCAGCATATCGCGCAGGACGCTCTTGGGAGAGAGCTGATAGTCGTTTGCCCAGGGCACTTCCTGGCAGTACTTGTCAAAGGCGGCGTCGAGCAAATCCTCGAGCGGCTTTTCGTACGTGACGTCTTGAATGCGCTCCAAGCGCTCCTCATACTCGACGCCGTCAGCCTTCATTTCGGCCATCGCGCGGTCGCGCGCAGCGCGCTCCTGCGCGCGCAGCACCTGCTTGGGGTCCTCGAGCGTTGCCTCGACCATCGAGATCAGATCCATGGTATAGGTCTCGCTCTCGGGATCGAGCAGCTCCAACGCGGCAAGCAAGAACGGCGAGAGCGGCTGATCGAGCGCAAAGTCCTCGGGCAGATCGACCGTCAGTGCATAGTCAATGTCTGGTGCGGCGTCAGTCGGGGCGTCGGGTGCGGGCGGCACCTCGGTGCGAACGACGACGCCGGAATCGATGAGTGTGGCGAAGATTTCATCGGCGCGAACCTCGAGCTTGGCCTTTTCCTCGGGGGTCTGCAGGCTCGTCTCGATGAGGTCGTGTACGCGGGCACGGGCGTCGCCGCCCTGCTCGACCACGCTAATCACCATGGAGTGCGTGATGCGCAGGCGCGGCTTGAGCGTCTCGGGCTGCGTCTCAATCAGACGCTCAAAGGTCTGCTTGTTCCAGGTGACAAAGCCCTCGGGGGCCTTCTTCTTTTTAATCTTGCGGAGCTTCTTGGGGTCGTCACCCGCCTTGGCCATGAGCTTGGCGTTCTCGATCTCGTGCTCCGGGGCCTCGGCGATGACCATGCCCTCGGTATCGAAGCCCGAACGGCCGGCGCGACCGGCAATCTGATGGAACTCGCGGGCGCGCAGACGACGCATCTTGTAGCCATCGAACTTGGTGAGCGCGGTGAGGACCACGGTGTGGATGGGTACGTTGATGCCGACGCCGAGCGTATCGGTGCCGCAGATGACAGGCAGCAGGCCCTGCTGCGCCAAGCGCTCGACCAGCAGACGATAGCGCGGCAGCATACCGGCGTGGTGCACGCCGACGCCGCAGCCAAGCAAGCGCTTGAGGATCTTGCCAAAGGCCGTCGAGAAGCTCGTGCCTTTGGCGGCTTCCTTAATGGCCTCGCGCTGCTCCTTGCTGGCGATGCCAAAATTGGCGAGTGACTGTGCCGTCGCAAGGGCGGCATCTTGGCTAAAGTGCACGATATAGAGCGGGGCCTCGCCGCGGCGCATGGCGAGCTCGACCGTGCCCTCGAGCGAGGTCGTCACGTAGTCGTAGCTCAGCGGCACGGGGCGTGGGGCGTCGACAACCAAGTCGCAAGCAGCGCCGGTGTGTTCCTCGAGTGAGGCGGCGATGGCGGTGACATCGCCGAGCGTGGCGCTCATGAGCATAAACTGCGTGTGGGGCAGGGTGAGCAGCGGCACCTGCCAGGCCCAGCCGCGGTCGGGGTCGGCAAAGTAGTGGAACTCGTCCATGGCCACGCAGCCCACGTCGGCGCCCTCGCCCTCGCGCAGTGCATCGTTGGCAAGGATTTCGGCCGTGCAGCAGATGACGGGCGCCTTGGTATTGATATGCGTATCGCCGGTGATCATGCCGACGTTATCTCGGCCGAGTACCTGCACCAGATCGAAGAACTTTTCGCTGACCAAGGCCTTGATAGGGGCCGTGTAATAGCAACGCTTGCCCTGTGCCATGCCCATAAAGAGCATGCCCAGCGCGACGAGCGATTTACCCGATCCGGTCGGTGTGCCTAAAATGACGTGATCGCCGGCAGCCAGGTCCATGAGGGTCTCTTCTTGGTGATCCCACAGCTCAATGCCGCGATCGCTTGTCCATTCAAAGAAGCGTTCGAAGGCTTGCTCGGGCGTGAGCCATGGTTCGGGCTCACTGCCGTCCTCGGGCTCCCACCAGGTGGGGGAGAGCGCGCCGAGCGAGCCAAACTCGGCTTCGGTTCCCGTGCCGCCCGAGAATGAGCTGGCAGCGCCGGCGCCGGAGACGGTGCTGGCGGCGGTATCTGTCGTGGTCTGTGCCATATGGTTGCTTTCTCTCGCGATTGTCCGCCAACTATTATGGCGTAGCGGCGGCGTGGGGTGCCAGCGCGCGAGAAAATGCAGGAAATGGGCGTTCTGCCCAGCCGTTTAGTGTAGTCGCTAGCTAAGTGAGTAGACTTTTTGCGATATTGCGAGCACATCGCTTTTGCGCAAGGGTTCTACCTGCACTGATAATTGTTCTCGGGGGAAGCGGGCACTGCGGGGCGCGGCAACGGCGCGCGATTTCCGCGTCGCAGCGCTACCCTGATGCTGAATGCCGGGACGATGACCCACTG
>DBGDSC010000077.1:0-35727 GCA_048402045.1 Collinsella sp. | reverse complement strand
GGTCAGTGGGTCATCGTCCCGGCATTCAGCATCAGGGTAGCGCTGCGACGCGGAAATCGCGCGCCGTTGCCGCGCCCCGCAGTGCCCGCTTCCCCCGAGAACAATTATCAGTGCAGGTCGCGGAAAGCTAAAACAGGGGTCTGGTCTGTCGATCTCGGTTTTTTCACCGCACTTCCGAAAATGACCGACGGAAGTATGCGGCAAATTTCGGAACCCTCGAGCACATCGTCCTTTTCATGAAAAGAACTCGCAGGTAGAAACTTTGTCACTATCCAGTGTGGTTGACGTGTCTAGAATTTGCCACACACTTCCGGATTTTGCATAAGCTCGACTGGTTTGTTTATCGATTGGGGCAGAGGAATCTTGTCTGGACCTCGTTATATGTATTTAAATGGATGAACTTAACCTATAAGTTAAGTTCATCTAGAAATGGGAGGTGCCCTTTGGCAGAAGGATATGAACTTGTCGAATATAGAGACCTCAAGGGCCGACCGTTTTGGGAATTGCCGGCTTCTCCCGATAACTCTCAATTCCAGAAAATGTTGTCAGACCATGAGCGGAAATTAACCGCTCAAACAATGATCGGCCAGAATAGCACGTCAGCTTCTGGAATCTGAGCGCTGACTTTTATACATGGTTTTCGAAACGGAGAATACAATGATTAAAGTAGATCTATCTGATTTTTATGCCGAAACAGAAAGTATCGAAACGCGCGCTTATGAACATGCACTAGATATTGAGTTTATTGTTCATCGTGAAATGAAACATTTGGGATTGAGCAAAAGTGAGCTGGCAAATCGTATGGGCATAAGCCTTCAGTCGCTTTCTAAGCTCTTGAATTCTCAACCTAATATGACTTTGAAGACGATTGCAAAGTTCGAACTTGCTCTGGGCATTAAGATCGTTCCGCAGGTTATCGTCAGTTATTCCAAAGAACTGCCGTTTCTTTCATCCAATGATTCCGTGCGAGAGCAATGTCCATCGCCTGGCATTCTCCCTGCAGAGCTGTCAGCAGATTGCGATGTGCCTTTTCAGAGCGAATAGTAGCCTCTCAATGAGCCTGGGTCGGACGAGTTGCCACTCCCACGTCCTCAAAAAAGTTCTTAAAACAGCCTTAAAGGCTTTCCAGCTCGCGTTGACAGCGTAAAATACGCATGTTTGACTATGAACAGAGTGGATTTTAGGGGAGGGGTGCGCCATGGAGGTGCTGGTTGTTGGCAACACCGCATATGTTGACGATGACTTTTGTGCCAAGGCGTTCCCCGGGGACCATGTGCAGGTCGTCGCTGCCGCGGAAGCACGCCGCGATGAGTCATCGCCCCATGCCTCGTGGAAAGAGCTTCTGCAACACCTGGATCAGGCCTACGAGTTCGAACGCGTGGTCTACCTGTCTAATTACCTTACCCCGCATACCGATACCGTGGGCGATATCGAGCTGCTGCGCACGGTCTTTCGTGCGTGCGCGGGTCGCCGGGTCCAACTGCTGTATGTAGCGGGGCCCGCGGGTGCCGAGGGCGCCGCCGATGCCGCGGGGCGAACGGGCAAGGGCATTATCGCGCACGCAGCCAACGACCTGTGCCGCTACTACGCTGCTCGCGAGGGCGTTCAGACCAAGATCCTGCGCGTGCCGTTCCTGTATACCGCGTCTGCCGCACTGGAGGACCCGTTTTTGGTGCCGCTGTTCGACGCGTGCTCAACCGGATCGGTCGCTCTGCAGGGCACGCAGGATGCGGCGTTTCCCCTGCTGTGTGCCGAGGAGCTTGCGGTGCTGGTACGCCGTATCTTCGGCAGCTGGGATGGCAACTTTGAGACGCTCGACGTAGCCGATACCTTCCATCACACGGCGGGTGAGGTGGGCGACGCCCTCAAGGCGCTGTTCCCCGGCCTTACCGTTGCCTATGGCGATTCTGCCGGCTACGTCCTGCCCGCCAGCGATGTCGCTCGCGTGCGCTATGGCTGGTTTCAGCGCTATGACTTGCTGCGCGATCTCTCGACCATTCAAGCTCGCTGGGGCGCTGGACGCATCAAAAAGATCAACCCGCTGCGTGCCGCCATCGACCGCATCCAGATGCGCTCGCTGCCCATCAAATGCCTGGAGACGGGCGTTGCCTGGGTTCTGTTCGAGGTGCTGGAGCATCTGTTCTCACAATCGGCCCAGCTCAACGTGCTCGATTATCGCCTGCTCTACGTGGTGTTGATCGGCACGCTGTATGGCTTGGACTTTGGCCTGGTTGCGGCGCTGCTGGCGTCGGTGGGTTTGGCCGCGAGCTACTTTACCCAGTATGGCTATACCTTCCAGGGTCTCTTTTACGAGCCGTCTAACTGGCTGCCGTTTATTGCGTACTTTGTTGTGGGTGCCGTGTGCGGCTATGTGCAGCTGCGCAACAGCGAAGCCATTAGGGCGGAGCGCGATCAAAACGAGCTCGTGCGCAACCGCAATACGTTCCTTACGCAGCTCTACCACGACGCGATCGAGGACAAGCGCGCGTACAGGCGCCAGATCGTGGGTCGCCACGACAGCTTTGGCAAGATCTTTGCCGTGACGCAGGAGCTCGACGTATTCAACCCACGCGACATCTATCGCAAGTGCTGCGAGCTTTTGGGCGAGATCCTCGAGAACGATTCGGTGGCGATCTACCATGTTTCGGGCGGGGCATTTGCACGCCTGGTGGCAGCAAGTCCCGCGATTGCCGAAGATGCCGCGCGCTCGCTCACGCTTGAGCAGCTTGCACCTCTTTTGGGCGACGGGGGTCGTTCGAACCTGTGGGTGAACCGCGAGCTGACGCCGGGGCTTCCCATGTTTGGATACACGATCGAGCGCGACGGGGCACCCGCTGTGTTGATCTTTGTGCGTAGTGCGGCCGAAAACCAAATGACCCTCTATTATCAAAACCTGTTCCGCATCTTGTGCGGGTTGGTCGAAAGCGCGCTGGGCCGTGCCTTTGACTATGAGGCGGTGGCGCAGGATAAACGCTGCGTTGACGGCACTTGCGTGCTCAAGCAGGCTGCCTTTGGCCAAGAGCTCGCGGCGGAGCAGGCGCTGGCAGATAGCAAGATGGGGAGTTTTTTGCTCCTGCGCGTGGTACCGGGCATGGAGCCTGTCGGCGAGCTGGTGGGCGCAATTGGGTCGGCAATCCGCGAGAGCGACGCGGCGGGCTTGGTCGACGGCGACGTGCTCTACCTGCTTATGCGCCAGGCAAAGGCATGCGATCTGCCCATTATCCGCGAGCGCTTGAGCGCAAAGCAGATTGCGGTGGAGCCCGTCGACGGCGAGGACATCGTGGAGCTGCTGCAGCACATCTCTTACACCGGTGACGGTGAGGGGGGTGCCGCTTGATCTCGCTTGTCGTTGCTGCCGTCTTGCTGCTGATTCATGCGCTGGTTTGCCTGATGCTGTGGACGCTCATGAAACTGGGCCTGCTGCCGGTGCGCGGGCACATGCTGGCTGTGATAGTGCTGGTGCCGCTGTGGGGCCCGTTGCTGGTGGTTTTGCTATCGGTGTGCAGCGCGGTGTTTGGCGAGGGGCTGAAAGGGTCTGCGCTGGAGTCGCTGCGCTTCAACGATGACCTGCATCGCAGTATGTCGGTACCGAGTGGTGAGGACGATTCAGGCGTAGTGCCGCTCGAGGAGGCACTCATCGTCAACGACCCGGCATACCGGCGCCGCCTAATGCTCTCCATGCTCACCGAGGAGCCCGACGCGTACCTGGCGCAGCTGCAGGCGGCTAAGCTTAACGACGACGTTGAGGTGGCGCACTATGCCGCGACGGCGGTGGCGCAGATCTCCAAGGAGTCCGACCTTAAACTGCAGCAGCTGGAGCGTGCCTTTAAGACGGACCCGAGCGCTCAAAACCTCAACGAATACTGCGATTTTCTTGGTGAATACTTGTGCTCGGGCTTGGCTGAGGGGCGCGTGGCTCAGATTCAGCGCCAACAGTACGCGCGCCTGCTTGCGCGTCGCTGCGAGCGCGAGGATACCCTTGAGCTGCGCATTCGATACGCGACGGCGCTGGCCGATGTCGGACAGATCGACGAGGCGCAGGCCGTGACCGACCAGCTGGTGATAGACGTGCCCGAGGAGCAGGAGGTTTGGATGCTTTGCCTGCGCCTGGCCGTGATGCGCCGCGACGGTGACGAGGTCCACCGTGTGATCGATGCGATTGACAAGCAACATGTGTATTTGAGCGCCGACAACCGCGAAAAGTTGGCGTTTTGGCGCGACGGGGAGGAGGCCAGATGAGCGTGGCGCAACATATCCGCGACCGTGCAGGGCGCTTTCGTTGGATGGGACTCCTCGTGGTGTGGGCGGTCTTTATTGTCATGGCCGCTGTGCTGCTGGTGGAGCGTGCCGGCGTGCAGTACAGTGCGGGCCAGCATAAGCTGGGGATGCTGGCCGCCAACGATGCGGTGCCGGCCTCCTCGGCAATCTTTGGCCAAAAGCCCACGTGCCTGGTCATTACCGATTCCGATCAAGCTGGCGTCGAGGACGTAAAGGAACAGTTCGACCAGATCCTGCTCGACATGAAGATCGCCCATCGCGATGTTGATATTGCCCTGGATAGTGCGGATGCCTTTCCCTCGCTGACCGCCTTCGATCGCGTGATTTTGCTCATGCCGTCGCTCGATGGGCTCGGTACGCACCTGAGCGACATTATGAGTTGGGTGAGTGCCGGCGGTTCGCTTATGCTCGCCATGCCGCCGGATAACTCGAGCTATCTGCAAGTGATTGCCTCCAAGCTTGGCATTGAATCGGCCGGATATGACTATGTAAAAGCCGAAAGCATTGTGCCGAGTGAGGACTTTATGCTGGGCGGGGGAGAGCGCTACGAGCTCTCGGACCCTTTTGATTCGTCGCTTTCGGTATCGCTGCGCGAGACGGCTCGTGTGTGGGCTAAGACCGGCGATGCGGGCGCCCCACTCATTTGGTCGAATGACTGCGGTAGCGGGCGCACCGTGGTTTGCAATATCGGTATCTATGACAAGGTCATGCGCGGCTTTTACGCCGCGGCGACCAGCCTCCTGGGCGATGCAACGGCCTATCCGGTCATCAACAGCGCCGTGTTCTTTTTGGACGACTTTCCCAGCCCCGTGCCCTCGGGCGATGGTACTTATATCAAGCGTGACTACGGCCTTTCCATTGCGGATTTTTACACCAAGGTCTGGTGGCCCGATCTGCAAAAGCTTGCGCAAAAATACGGCATTCGCTATACCGGCGTGATGATCGAAAACTACGAGGACGCGGTCAACCAGACCGAGCCCGCGCGCCAGGCCGATACCACGCAGTTCCGCTATTTTGGCGGCATGCTGCTGCAGATGGGCGGAGAGCTGGGCTTTCATGGCTACAACCATCAGCCTCTGGCGCTCTGGGATACCGACTATGGCACGCTGTATGACTACAAGACCTGGAAGAACAAGGAAACGCTCGTCGCTTCGCTCAACGAGCTTATAGCCTTCCAGGACGAGGTGCTGCCCAACGCGCACGGCTCGGTCTACGTGCCACCGTCGAATATCCTTTCGGCCCGCGCCCGCAAGATTATCGGCGAGGACGTGCCGCGCATTAAGACCATTGCCAGTACGTACTTTGAGGACGGTACCGACCTGCCCTATGTGGAGGAATTTGGCGTGGCGAGCGATGGCATCGTGGAGCAGCCGCGTATTGTCTCGGGCGGCATGGTCGGCGATTCCTACATGCGCCTGGCCGCCGTGTCCGAGCTCAACATGCACTACGTGAGTACTCACTTTATGCATCCCGATGACCTGCTGGATCCCGATCGCGGCGCCAAGGAGGGCTGGGAAGTCTATAAGGGCGGCCTGACCGACTATCTGGAGTGGCTTACCAAGTCTGCGCCCGACCTGCGCCACCAGACGGGTTCGGAGTGCTCGGGTGCCATCCAGCGTTTTTCGTCCGTGACGGTGAGCGTGGATACGAGCGACGATGCCTGGACGCTCAACCTGGGCAACTTCCACGATGAGGCGTGGCTTATGTTCCGCGCCAATAACGGCGAGCCGGGTGCAGCCACGGGTGGCGAGATTAAACACCTGACGGGCGACCTGTACCTGGTTAAAGCCACGGACAAGACGGTGACCATTGCGCGCAAGGAAGGTGGCGACCGATGAGAATCTGCTTGGTGCTCGAGGGCTGCTACCCCTACGTGCACGGCGGTGTGTCCACCTGGATGCACGGCTACATCACGGCCATGCCCGAGCATGAGTTTGTGCTGTGGGTGATTGGCGCTCATGCCGAAGACCGCGGCAAGTTTGTCTACGAGCTGCCCGGCAACGTCGTCGAGGTGCACGAGGTGTTCCTGGACGATGCCCTGCGTCTTTCGGGCGAGCAGGAGGAAGTCGATTTTGACGACCGCGAGTGCGAGGCGTTGCGCCGTCTGGTTTCGCTCTCCAATCCGGACTGGGACGTGCTGTTCGACATTTTCCAGCGCCGCCACGTGCATCCGCTCTCATTTTTGCAGAGCCGCACGTTTATGGATATCTTTCGCGACGTGTGCCTGGCCGAGTACCCGTACACGCCTTTCGCCGACGCCTTTCACACCATGCGTTCGATGTTGCTGCCCGTGCTCTATCTGCTGGGCAGCGAGGTTCCGGTGGCCGACGTGTATCACGCCATTTCGACCGGCTACGGCGGTCTGCTTGCGAGTCTTGGCTCGAGCGTTCATAACGCGCCGGCATTGCTGACCGAGCACGGTATCTACACGCGCGAGCGCGAGGAGGAGATCATTCGCGCCGACTGGGTGGTGCCGTCGTTTAAGGACCGCTGGATCCGCTTTTTCTACCTGCTTTCGGAGGAGATCTACCGCCGCGCTTTTCGTGTGACGAGTTTGTTCCACAACGCGCGCAAAACGCAGATCGATATGGGCTGCGATGCGGACAAATGCCTGGTCATCCCCAATGGCATCCAGTTCGACCGCTTTAAGGACATTCCCTTAAAGCCCGATGACGGCTGGGTGGACATTGGCGCGGTGGTGCGCCTGGCGCCCATCAAGGACGTTAAGACCATGATCTATGCCTTCTTTGAACTGCACGAGCGCCTGCCCAAGGTGCGCCTGCACATTATGGGCGGCGTGGACGACGAGGAATATGGCGCCGAGTGCCATGCGCTGGTGGAGACATTGGGCGTGCGCGACCTGATCTTTACCGGCCGCGTTAACGTGGTCGAGTACATGGAAAAGCTCGACTTTACCATTTTGACGAGCATCTCGGAGGGCCAGCCGTTGAGCGTGTTGGAATCGCTGGGCGCGCGTCGCCCCTGCGTGACGACCGAGGTGGGCTGCTGCCGCGAGCTGCTCGAGGGCGCCCCCGGCGACGACTTTGGCGTGGCGGGTTTTGTGACGCCGCCCATGTATCGCAAGGGTCTGGCCGATGCCATGGAGCGCATGTGCGCGAGCCGTGCCCGTCGCATCGAGATGGGGGAGCGCGGCCAGCGTCGCGTGGCGACCTACTACCTACACGAGCAGATGCTCGCCAACTATCGCGCGCTGTACGACGAGACGGCTCGCGCGTTCAATTTGCCCAAGAAGGAGGTGTAGCCGGTGGCCGGAATCGGTTTTGAGCTCAAGCGCCTCTTTAAGCGCAAGGGTCTGTTTGCCACGATGCGCGCCTATGGCTACGCCGGCATCGTGTGCACGGGCCCCATGCTGCTGGGCGTACTGTTGCAGGTGGGCATTTTGGTGCTGTGCGGTCTGTGGGACGTGGGCCGCGCCAACCAGGATCTGCTGGTGTGCATGGTGACCTATACGCTTCTGGCGTCGCTTACGCTCACGAGCTTTTTCTCCATGCCCGTCACGCGCTTTTTGGCGGACATGCTGTTTGCCGAGCGCGAAGAAGAGGTCTTGCCCTCGTTTTGGGGCTCCAACGCCATCATGCTCGTTGCGGGCACGGTGCTCTACGGCGTATTTTTGCTGTTCTCGGGCGCCACGCTGCTGCAGGGGCTGCTGTGCCTGTGGCTGTTCAATATTATGATCGTCAACTGGAACGGCATGAGCTATCTCACGGCCATTAAGGACTACCGGGGAATTCTGTGCAGCTTTGCCGCGGCCATTGGCGTGGCATGCCTGTGCGCCCTGGCCGCGCTGGCGCTGGGACTGCCGCCGGTCGAGGGCCTGTTGGCGTCAATTGCTCTGGGCTACGGCGTCATGCTCGCCTGGGACGTGGTGCTGCTGTACCGGTATTTTCCTCAGAGCGACCGCAGCCCCTGGCCCTTTTTGCAATGGCTCGATCAGTTTATGCCGCTGGCGCTCACGGGCCTGTTAACCAATTTGGGACTCTTTGCGCACCTGGTGATTATTTGGGCCGGTCCCATTGGCGTGCAGGTCAAGGGCTTGTTTTATGGTGCGCCCTACTACGATGTGCCGGCGCTTATCGCGTTTTTGACTATCCTTGTCACGACCGTCAACTTTGTGGTCTCGGTCGAGGTCAATTTCTATCCGCGCTACCGCGACTACTACAGCCTGTTCAATGAAGGCGGCGTGGTAGGCGACATCGTGGTGGCTGAGGAGGAGATGCTCTCCACGCTCAACAGCGAACTGCGTTTTTGCGCGCTCAAACAGTTGTTTGTGACCGCGGCGGTCATCTCGCTCGAGACCACGGTGCTGTCGGCCTTACCGTTGGGCTTTAACAACCTTATGCACGGGTATTTTCGCACGCTGTGCGTGGGCTATGGCCTGTATGCCGTGGGCAATACGGTGATGCTCATCTTGCTGTACTTTACCGACTATAAGGGAGCCGTGCTGGCTTCGGGCCTGTTTGCCGGTGTGGCCGGGCTGGCGACTGCCGTGTCGTTGCTTTTGCCGCAGCAGTTTTACGGCTTTGGTTTTTTGTTGGGTGCGGCGGTGTTTTTTATCGTGGCGCTGCTGCGGCTCGATACCTATACCGCCAACTTGCCGTATCGTATCCTGAGCCAGCAGCCCATTGTGGCGACTGACAAGACGGGTCGCTTTACACAGCTGGGCCGCTTGCTCGATCGTGCCGAGCAGCGCTATGAGGAAGGTCGCCATAAGGGTGAGCCACATGGCGCGTTTGAGCGCGCAGTAGTTCACGTGTATCGCAAGCATTGGGGAGGTTCTGATGACCGATAAGTTGATGTCTCGCCGCTGCCTGATCGAGGCGGCTGCCGGCGCGCTGTTGCTTTCGGGCTGTTCGTCTCAGGACGAATCCTCGACTAAAAAGGTCAAAAAGCAGGACAAGATTATAAAGGCTGAGGCCTCGAATAAGGCCAAACACCTGCGCGACAAGGACGAGCTCTACGAGGTCTACGACGACTCGGGCATTGTGACCATGTACCTGACGGTCTCGCGCGGCAACAGCTCCGAGAACACCGACCACAGCTGGGCCGAGATCAACACGTACTCGGTGTATGACTATGCCGACATGGGCGTGACGCGCTATCAGGTTATGGGCCTGTTGCAGCCGGGCGACGAAGAGGGCCCGGAGGCCGGCGAGGTTGGCTATGGCGAGGAAGCGCCCAATGCTACCGTGCAGGTGCGCGGCCAGACGTCGAGCATGAACTCGCAAAAGAATTACAAGGTGGAGCTCAAAAAGGGCAAGGGTACCTGGCGCCAACAGCGCGCGATTGCGCTCAACAAGCACATGGGCGAGGGTATGCGTTTTCGCAACAAGATGGCCTACGACCTTATCCGTGGGATTCCCCAGATGATGGGCCTACGTACGCAGTTTGTGCATCTGTGGGTGTGCGACCAGACCGAAAAGTCCAACGACACCTTTGAGGACTACGGGCTGTTTACACAGGTGGAGCAGCTCAACAAGACGGCGCTTAAGGCGCACGGCTTGGATAAGAACGGGCATCTGTATAAGGTGAACAGCTTCGATTTCCATCGCTACGAGGACATCATTAAGCTCGCCGACGATCCCGACTACAACCAGGCTAAATTTGAGGGCATGCTCGAGATTAAGGGCGATTCGGACCACACCAAGCTCATCGAGATGCTCGACGCGCTCAACGACGATTCGCAAAAGATCGACGACGTGCTCGACGCCTACTTCGATACCGAGAACCTGGTCTATTGGCTGGCGTTTCAGATCCTGACGGGCAACTGCGATACGCAGAACCGCAACTGCTATCTGTACAGCCCGCTCAACTCTAATACCTGGTACTTTTTAGATTGGGATAACGACGGCATGCTGCGTAAGCTTGAGCTTTCTCTTACCGGGTTTTCGGACTACGCGAGCTGGGAGCGCGGCGCAAGCAACTACTGGGGTAACGTGCTGTTTAATCGTGCGCTGCGCAGCAAGGCGTTTCGCAGTGAGCTCGATCGCGCCGTCAAGGACCTGCGCTCGTATATGACCGAGGCACGCCTGGGCAAGATGATCAAGCACTACCGCGATGTGACTGAATCCCTGGTCTTTGCTTCGCCCGATATCGACAATCTGCCTGTCACCAAGGACCAATACGAGCAGATCGCCGCGGCGATTCCCTCCGAGATCGAGGAGAACTACAAGAGCTTTCGCGAGAGTTTTAAAAAGCCCATGCCGTTCTACATCGGCGTGCCGCAGATCGATAACGGTAAGCTGCGTATTAACTGGGATGCGTCCTACGACTTTGAGGCGCGCGACATTCGCTACACCGTGGAGCTGGCGCGCGACTATGCCATTGGCGATGTGGTCTTTAAGGCCGAGGACGTGCTGCTTCCCGAGGTGACCTGCGATGCGCCCGATACCGGCCAGTATTTTGTGCGCGTGCGTGCCACCAACTCCGACGGCTATACGCAAGATGCGCTTGACTACTATGTGACCGACGACGGCAAGCACTACGGCATGAAGTGTTTTTACGTGCAAGACGGCGGTAAGGTCGTGGAGGACACGTATGAGGAGGGCTAGCGCGCTGCTTGAGCGCTGGGCGGCCCCGCCTGTGCGTGCCACGCAGGAGCGTTACCGCCACGAGCTCAAATATCTCATTAACGAGGGCGAGCACGCTGCGCTTGCCTGTCGCATGGCGCCGGTGTTTAAGCTGGACAAGCATACACGGGCGGGTGGTTACACCATTCGCAGCCTGTATTTTGACGACTACTGCAACTCGGCCTACGAGGAAAAAGACGCCGGTATTCTCATGCGCAAAAAGTATCGCGTGCGCATCTATAACGGCAGCGACAAGGTGATTAAGCTCGAGCGCAAAAAGAAGTACGGCAGCTGGATCTACAAGGAGGATGCGCCACTTACGCGCGGCGAGTTTGAGCAGATTCTGGCTGGCGACTACGACTTTTTGCTGAGGAGCCCCTATCCGCTCTGTCGCGAGTTCTACATCGAGTGCATCTGCAACGTGATGCGCCCGAGGACCATCGTGGATTACGAGCGCGAGCCGTGGGTGATGGATGAGGGCACTGTGCGCATTACGTTTGACATGAACGTGCGTGCCGCGGTGGGAAGCTTCGATATCTTTGACGCGACGCTGCCCGCGCTGCCGGTCCTGGAGCCCGGCAAGCTGGTGATGGAGGTCAAGTTTACGGAGTTTTGCCCGCAGCTGGTGCGCGATATGGTGCCGCCGGGAGCGGCCGAGCTTACGGCGGTCTCCAAGTACTGCCTGTGTTACGAAAAGACTGCCTACCTGCGCGGATTTAATTACTGGGAATCGGATTTTGAGAACCGAGGGGATATTTAGACCATGAGCACCAGGGACTTTTTTAAGAACTCCGTCTTGGAGGCGTTTGGCCAGGTCGACCCTGCCAAGATTGGCCTTTCGCTGCTCGTGGCGCTCGCCATGGGCATCCTGATCTATTACGTGTACAAGCGCTTTTTTACCGGCGTGGTGTATTCGCGTAGCTTTGCCGTGACGCTTGTGGGCATGTGCGTGCTCACCTGCATGGTCACGCTCGCGATTTCGACCAACGTGGTCATCTCGCTCGGTATGGTCGGTGCTCTGTCAATCGTCCGCTATCGTACGGCGGTTAAGGACCCGCTCGACCTGCTGTATCTTTTTTGGGCCATTACCACAGGCATTACGGCAGGCGCCGGCATGTACGCACTCGTGGGGCTTACGGCAGTGGTGATTGTGGTGATGATTGCCGGCTTTGCGAGCCACCAGGACAAGGCGCGCGTGTACATGATTGTCATTCACTACACGGGCCAGACCACCGGCGACGATATCGTGCGTGCATTTGGGCGCACCAAGTTTACCGTCAAGTCCAAGACCATGCGCGGCGACAAGGTGGAAATGGCCGTCGAGGTGTTCTCGGACGGTGTTGACATGCCCTATGCGGACGCCATTCGCGCGCTCGACGGCGTTGAAGATCTGACGTTGATCCAATACAACGGCGAATATCACGGCTAACTATGTTCCGGCGTTTTAACAAACGCCGGACCGCTCGACGCTGCGCGGGCATCTGCCGGGCGATCTGCCATTCAAACCGTCGCTCGCGTACATAAAGTGCGCTTCGCTCCTCTTTCGCGGCACCTCGCCTCGGCAGCTGCCCGCTCGCTGGCGTATGCTCGACCTGGGTGGGCCGATTTGGTTCGCATGCCGTCTTCACGGGTATCATGGTGAAAGCGATTTCAATGACAGGGGTGCTCGTGGTAAAGATGAAAGATGTGGCCGAGCTGGCGGGCGTTTCGAGCGCCGCCGTCTCGCGCTACCTCAACGGTGGATATATCTCGGCGGACAAAGCCGAGCGCATTAAGCAGGCGATTGAGCTGACCGGATACGTGCGATCCAGCCAGGCTCGCGCGCTGCGCACCGGTTCCACCAAGCTCATCGGCGTCATCGTACCTAAGATTAACTCGGAATCCGTAAGCCGCATTACCGCCGGTATTGGCCAGGTGCTCTGTCGCCGTGGCTACCAGATGCTCCTTGCCAATACCGATAACGCGGCCGATCGCGAGCTCGAGTATCTCGACCTGTTCCAGAACCATCCGGTCGATGGCATCGTGCTCGTGGCAACCATGATCACCGATGAGCACCGTCGCGCGATCGAGTCGTGTCGTGTGCCCATTGTGTTGATCGGCCAGCATGTCGAGGGCGCGGCGTGCGTCTATCACGACGATTACGAGGCTGCCTTTGAGCTCGGCCGTGCGCTTGCAGGTCGGGTGGATGGCAAGATCGCTTACATCGGAGTTACCGAAGAGGACCGCGCTGCCGGTTATGACCGCCGTCGCGGTTTTGAGGCCGGCCTGCGCGCTGCGGGCAACCCGCTCGATTCCGCCTTGATTCGCCTGGGCTCGTTTACGCTCGACTCGGGCTATGGTGCGGCGCGTGAGCTGCTTTCCGTCGCTCCCGATGTTTCGTTTATCGCCTGCGCGACCGACACCATGGCGGCGGGCGCGCTGCGTGCCATCGATGAGGTTCGCGGCACGGGCGAGGGCATGCACCGCGTGAGCGGTTTCGGCGACAACGCGTTTTTGCGCGCGCTGACGGGCGGCATTCCCACCGTGCATTACGGCTACCTGACCAGCGGTGTCGAGGCGACCAATATGTTGCTCAACACGCTCGATGGCGCGGAGGGGGAGAACGGCCTAAAGACGCTCAAGCTCGGCCATCAGTTGATGAATGTCTAGGTCTTGATCGTGCCTGCCCGCCTTTGAGTCCCCCGTTTTTTGTCCCAAAACTACCATTCGCCGCCTTTTTCCTACCGTTCACCCTACTATGAAAACGATTACAGATATATGAAACTGAAAACGATTACAGTGTAAGTGTCAAAGATGGCCGGGTGCAGATTCGCCCGTTGGAGGAAAGGGAAGTCATGGACTACCGCAAATCAGCCCAAGAGGTGCTCGACAACATCGGTGGCGCCGGCAACGTTGTTTCGGCCGCACACTGCGCCACGCGTCTGCGCCTGGTGATTGCCGATAACGCCAAGGTCGACAAGGAGGCCCTCGAGAATGTCGATGGCGCCAAGGGCGTCTTTGAAGCCCAAGGCCAGCTCCAGATTATTTTTGGCACCGGCACCGTCAACAAGGTCTACGAAGAGTTCATCGCGCTCAGCGGCGTCGAGGCTGCCACCAAGGCCGAGGTCAAGGAGGCCGCGGCGCAGCAGCAGAACATCTTTATGCGCGCCATTAAGGTACTCGGCGACGTCTTTGTCCCCATCATCCCCGCCATCGTGGCTTCGGGCCTGCTGCTGGGCATTATGAGCGCCCTCAACTTTATGGCCTCCAACGGCTTTATCGCGCTCGACACCAATAACTTTATTTATAAGATTGCCGATCTGGTCTCGGGCACGTCCTTTGGCATTCTGCAGATCCTGATCGGTTACTCCGCCGCTAAGGCCTTTGGCGCCAACCCGTATCTGGGCGCCGTCGTCGGTGGTGCATTCATCAACTCCTCGCTGCAGAGCGCCTATACGGTTGCCTCCGAGGGCGTGCAGACCATGGTCACCGTCATCCCCGGCGTGTACAGCTTTGAGTGGGTCGGCTATCAGGGTCATGTGATCCCCATCGTCATCGCCTGCGCCATTCTCGCCTTCCTCGAGAAGCGCCTGCACAAGATCGTTCCTGAGATGTTCGACCTCTTTGTGACTCCTCTCGTTTCCGTGTTCGTGACCGTGCTCGTGACGCTCGTTGCCGTCGGCCCCATCTTTGTCTGGGCCGAGAACGCCATCCTCGGTCTGATCCAGGCCCTGCTGACCCTGCCCTTCGGCATCGGTTCCTTTATCGTCGGCCTGTTCTATGCCCCCACGGTCGTTACGGGTATTCACCAGATGTACACCGCCATCGACCTGGGCCAGCTCGCCCAGTACGGCGTGACTTACTGGCTGCCCATCGCCAGCGCTGCCAACATCGCCCAGGGTGGTGCCGCGCTCGCCGTTGCCTTTAAGACCCGCGATGCCAAGATCAAGGGCCTGGCGCTTCCTTCGGCCCTGTCCGCCTTCATGGGCATTACCGAGCCTGCCATCTTCGGTGTGAACCTGCGCTTCTTTAAGCCCTTCATCGCCGGCTGCATCGGCGGCGGTTGCGGTGCCCTGGTCTGCGCGCTCACTTCGCTGGCCGCCTCCGGCACGGGCGTTACCGGTATCTTCGGTATTCTGCTGTGCCTGGCCCAGCCCGTGCAGTACGCGATCATGTTTGCGGTCGCCGCGCTGGTTTCCTTTGGCGTCTCGTTTGTCCTGTACAAGGACGACCCCAAGGCTTCCGAGCAGGCCTAAGAGCTTTTGATTGAGGGAATGCCCGCGGGTTGTATGCTCACGGGCGTTTCCTGTATCTGGTGCCGTTCTCTGGCGCCTTGTTACTTTCGATCCGTTAGGACTTTGATATGTCTAATGCACTTGGTCGCGATCTTGCAAAGCTGGTTGCCGCCGTTGACGCCGCCGCCACTGAGTGCGGTTATGGCGCGTATGGCCAGCGCTTCCATATTATGCCGCCGGCGGGTTGGCTCAATGACCCCAACGGTCTCTGCCAGGTGGGTGGCGTGTTTCACGCGTACTTCCAGTATGCCCCGTTTGATGTGAACGGCGGCGTAAAGATGTGGGGCCATGCCACAAGCCGCGACCTTATGAACTGGGAATATGTTGGCGCGCCGCTGCTTCCCGACGAGCCGTTCGACTGCCATGGCGTGTATTCGGGCTCCGCGCTTGCCGAGGACGGCCGCATTCGCGTACTGTACACAGGCAACGTTAAGCTTTCCGATGCGGACGGCACGTACGACTACGTCAATACTGGCCGCCGCGCCGATACCGTCTATGTGGAGAGCGTTGATGGCCTTGCCGGTCGGGAGTTCAGCCAAAAGCGCGTGGTGCTGGCGTCCGAGGATTATCCCGACGATCTGACCTGCCACGTGCGTGATCCCAAGGTGTGGCGCGATGATGATGGGCGTTACCACATGGTGCTGGGCGCGCGTCGTCGCGTGGACGGGCCGCATGTCGAAAGCCGTTTTTGTGCGATGCACGGCGAAGGTGCCGGGCGCGATGTGGGCGAGATCTTGGTGTATGGCTCGGCCGATATGCTGAGCTGGGAGCTCGAAAGCCGCGTTTCCACGCCCGAGCGCTTTGGCTTTATGTGGGAGTGCCCGGGATACCTTGAGCTTGAGTCGGATGGCGGTGTACCGGCGAAGTGGCTGTCCTTCTCGCCCCAGGGTCTTGAGGGCGGTCGTTGGGACCGCGGCAATGTGTATGCCGCTGGCTACATGCCTGTATCGGGCGACATCACTGGTGGCAAGGACGCTTATGAGCTGGGCGAGTTCCGCCTGTGGGATGCCGGTTTTGACTTCTATGCGCCGCAGGAGTTTACGTCCGAGGATGGTCGCCACATTCTGATCGGCTGGATGGGCATGCCCGATGAGCCGACCTATGGCAACGCGCCCACCGTGGCGTGTGGCTGGCAGCACTGCATGACGGTGCCGCGTGAGCTTACAGCCGGCGCCGGCGGCGTGGTGCTGCAGCAGCCGGCTCGCGAGATCGAGCGCCATTATGCCTCGGTGCGTGTGGGGCAGGGCTCGTTGGAGGTTGCCGACGATACCTGCTTTGACGTTGTTGTTGACGGTGTCGATGGCGCGTTTACCGCGACCGTTGATGACGAGCTGAAGCTGGAGTTTGTGCCCGCCGAGGGCGAACTGCCCTCGCGCTTTGAGATGCGATTTACCGATGAGGGTCGCGCTTCTGCCGGCTGCGGTCGTACCGTGCGTTGGGAGCCCGTCGACGAGGTTCGTAACGTGCGCATTGTTGGCGATGTCTCGTCGGTCGAGGTGTTCGTGAATGATGGCGCGCTCGTGTTTTCGACGCGCATCTATCCCGAGGCCTATGGCGTGACCGTTGACGCTCCGGGCACGAGCGTGAACTATCACACGCTCAACATCTAAGCGATTCGTCGCATATCGGCGCTATACTGCAGCCGTTGCCCACGATGCGGGGAACACCCGCATCGTGGGTTTTTGTTTTGAAGGGACGGTGCCGTATGGGCGTACAGCAGCTAGAAGAGGCCTGGGCTTTGAGGGCCGGCGCGCGTGAGGCGCGGTTGCTTGCGGCCCCGCATGTGCCGGCAGCGCTGTCGCAGCTGGGGATTGTGCGTCCCGGTGACCGCCTAGTGGCCTTTGCGGATGACTTTGCCGATGCGTTTGCGCGCGGCTTTGATGGCTGCGACGTGGCTATGGTGGAGGAGTCGTCGGTTGCGGCGTTTGCTGCTGCGTTCGATGGCTTTGATGCTTCGTTTGATGCCGAGGGGCCGCACCTGTGGTGGTTCGTCAACTCCATTGGCGGGTTTGGACTGCGCGTGCCCGATCTTCGTGCGCTGGGTCGGGTGGCGCGTGAGGCCCATGCGCTGCTGGTTGTGGACAACACCGTGGCGTCAGCTTTTGGCTGCGATTCGCTGCGGCTGGGTTCTGCGCTGTCGCTCGAGGCGCTCGATCGCGTATGCGCCGGTGATGCTCCGCGCAAGTTGGTTGCCGTATCGGTCGCGCGCTCGCAGCTCAAGCGCCATCGTGTGGATGCCGCGGCCGAGTGCGCGCATACCCTGCTTGAGGGCTGTGGCTTGGCCAAGTTTGAATTGACTGCTGACGAGGCCGGTGTGCTGGAGCGGGGACTGGACTCGCTCGACGTCCGTATGCAGGCGCATTTCGACCGCGCCCGTGCGCTGGCCGAGTATCTGGCCGCCAACGAGATGGTGTGCAACGTGCGCTATCCCGGACTGAGCTCGCATCCCGACCATGCGGTTGCGACAGGAATCCTCGAGCACGGCTTTGGCCCGGCAGTTGAGTTTGACCTTATCGAGCGCAGTGCGGGTGATTTCTTCGATGCTTTGCCGGGGGAGTTTCGTACATCGCCCGCCGGCGGCGCAACGACGCGCCTCTCGGCCACGCGCGGCAAGCAGGGGAGCACCATCCGCCTCTTCGCCGGCACCGACAACCCCCTGGTCGTAGCGTCCGCCCTAGATAACGCCCTCCGTAAGTAGCTAATTTGGGACGGGGCTTTTTTAGCTACCCAATGTCAATTTTTGGCTATGAGTCATGAATACTCTGGATGGGTAGCTAAAAAAGCCCCGTCCCAAATTAGCTACCCTTTGATGCTGGCGATGAGCTCGTTGGCTTTGGTGGCAATGACGTTGTTGATGTCGGCCTGCAGCTCCTCGTAGACCGCTATGGCTCGCTCACCGGCGGGGGTGAGGGTGGATCCGCGGGCGCCGTCGCGCTCGATGAGTTTGCAGCCCAGCTGACCTTCGGCCTCGTTCACAATGCGCCAGGCCTTGGAATACGCCATGCTCATGCTCTTGGCGGCGCGGTTGAGCGAGTGCTCGCGAGCGATGCCCTGCAGCAGCAAGACGCAGCCGTGGCCGAACACGCCCGGCAGATCCTTGTCGCACGCTTGAATGACCAACTTTGCCGTCGTCTTGTACTCCATGTGCTCCACGTCTCCCCGCTAAAGTGTTTGCTGGGCAAACGCATAGCCTGCGTCAAACCCTCGTGTGCTCTTCTTAAATCATGCATTGTAGCAGTCAAAGTGCGTTAAGATACTTCCCCAGTATTGGGCGCCCAAGGTTGGGTTGGGTCCTACGAGGCCTGCAGCCGACCGGTCGCATGGAAAAAGGAGAAACATGGCTACGTTCTTTCCCGGTGAGTCCCACACGTTTTCGGAGTATCTGCTGGTCCCTGGTTACTCGTCCTCGCAGTGCATCCCCAACAACGTCTCTCTTAAGACGCCGCTAACCCGCTTTAAGCGCGGTGAGAAGCCGGCAATCACCCTGAACATCCCCATGGTTTCTGCCATCATGCAGTCCGTCTCGGGCGTCGATATGGGTGTCGCGCTCGCTACCGAGGGTGGCCTGTCCTTCATTTACGGTTCCCAGAGCGCCGAGTCCGAGGCCGCTATGGTCAAGGCCGTCAAGGATCACAAGGCCGGCTTCGTTCAGTCCGATTCCACGCTGACCCCCGACATGACCATGGAGCAGGTCATTGAGCTCAAGGAGAAGACCGGCCACTCCACCATGCCGGTTACCGACGACGGCACTCCCAAGGGCAAGCTCCTGGGCATCGTCACCAGCCGTGACTATCGCCCCAGTCGCGATGACCACCAGACGAAGGTCTCCGAGTTCATGACCCCGCGTGAGCAGCTCATCGTGGGCGACAAGAACATCAGCCTCAAGGTTGCCAACGACGTCATCTGGGACAACAAGCTCAACGCCCTGCCCATCGTCGACGACAACGATCACCTCATGGGCATTGTGTTCCGCAAGGACTACGACAGCCACAAGACTAACCCCAACGAGCTGCTCGATAACGACAAGCGCTACATGGTCGGCGCCGGTATCAACACCCGCGACTATGCCGAGCGCGTGCCGCTGCTCATCGAGGCCGGCGCCGATGTCCTGTGCATCGACTCCTCCGAGGGCTTCAGCGAGTGGCAGAAGCGCACCATCGAGTGGATCCGTGCCAACTATGGCGAGGACGTCAAGGTCGGTGCCGGTAACGTCGTCGACGCCGAGGGTTTCCGCTTCCTGGCCGACTGCGGCGCCGACTTCATCAAGGTCGGTATCGGCGGCGGTTCCATCTGCATTACCCGTGAGACCAAGGGTATCGGCCGTGGCCAGGCCACCGCGCTGATCGATGTCTGCCGTGCTCGCGACGAGTACTACGAGGAGACCGGCGTCTACGTGCCCGTGTGCTCCGACGGCGGTATCGTCTATGACTACCACATGACACTCGCCCTTGCCATGGGTGCAGACTTCATGATGCTGGGCCGCTACTTCGCTCGCTTCGACGAGAGCCCGACCGAGCGCGTCAACGTGAACGGTCAGTACATGAAGGAGTACTGGGGCGAGGGTTCTGCGCGTGCTCGCAACTGGCAGCGCTACGACCTGGGCGGCGCCGCGAAGCTTAGCTTCGTCGAGGGCGTCGACTCCTACGTTCCCTACGCCGGTTCCCTCAAGGACGGCGTGGGTGGCACGCTCTACAAGGTTAAGTCCACGATGTGCAACTGCGGTGCCCTCTCGATCCCCGAGCTCCAGGAAAAGGCACGCCTGACCCTGGTAAGCTCCACCTCCATCGTCGAAGGCGGCGCCCACGACGTAGTCGTCAAGGACTCCCAGCAAAGCGTCAGCTACCGCTAAGCGGCTTTCCCAGGCACCGCACCTTGCCGTTCAAACCGTCGCTCGCGTACCAAAGTACGCGTCGCTCCTCTTTCACGGCAATCTGCGGCACTTGGAAAACCCGACCATGCTTGGGCGGGTAACAATTATTGGTTGATTCACAACCACGTTATTTAGATAAAGCGAGATGCCTGTAAGTTGCAGGCATCTCGCTTGTCGTATTTGCTATCATCAGTCAAGTTAACCTTAGGGTCGGTCGGCTTAGCTTTGTTCGCTACAAGTTCCGCACGCAAAGAAGAGCACTTAATGTGCTCTTCGTCTTGCGCAGGACTGTCCGCAGTAGCGAACAAAGCTAAGCCGACCGACCCCAGCTAAGATTAAAGGAGCTGATATGTGCGATTGCACAGATCATAAGGATGAGATCCCTGCCTACGACGCGCAGGCCATTGAGTCCAAGTGGATGAAGGCCTGGGAGGACTCCAACCTCTTTGCCGTCGACACCGACGACAGCAAGCCCAAGAAGTACGTGCTCGAGATGTTCCCGTATCCGTCGGGCGACCTGCACATGGGCCACGCGCGCAACTACACCATCGGCGATGCCATGGCCCGTCAGGCCCGCATGCGCGGCTACGACGTGCTGCATCCCATCGGCTTCGACGCCTTTGGCCTGCCTGCCGAGAACGCCGCCATCAAGCACAATACGCAGGCTGCCGCCTGGACGTATAAGAATATGGACCAGGCGCTCGCCACGATGAAGCGCATGGGCTTCTCCTACGATCTGGATCGCATGGTCAAGACCTGCAGCCCCGACTACTACCGCTGGGGTCAGTGGATCTTTGAGAAGATGTGGGAAAAGGGCCTGGTCTACCGCAAGAAGAACCCGGTCAACTGGTGCCCCACCTGCAAGACCGTTCTGGCCAACGAGCAGGTCACCGAGGGCAAGTGCTGGCGCTGCGGCACCGAGCCCGAGAAGCGCGACCTTGAGCAGTGGTACTACAAGATCACCGAGTACTCTCAGGAGCTGCTCGACGATCTGGAGAGGCTCCCCGGCTGGCCCGAGCGCGTCAAGCAGATGCAGGCTAACTGGATCGGTCGCTCCGAGGGCGCCGAGGTCGACTTTACCCTTTGCGACCAGGATGGCGAGCCCATCGAGGGCGACGAGGGCAAGATCACCGTCTTCACCACGCGTGCCGATACGCTCTTTGGCGTTTCCTTCTTTGTCCTGGCTCCCGAGTACGCCGGCCTGCACGAGCTCGTCGAGGGCACGGAGTACGAGGAGGCCGTCACCAAGATTGTCGAGGACTCCAAGCATATCTCTGCTGTCGAGCGTGCCCAGGGCACCCTCGAGAAGCACGGTGCCTTCACGGGCCGCTATGTGGTAAACCCCGTCAACGGCGAGAAGGTCCCCGTGTGGGTTGCCGATTATGTCGTTGCCGACTACGGTACCGGTGCCGTCATGGCCGTTCCCTGTGGCGACCAGCGCGACTTTGAGTTCGCCCGCAAGTACGGCCTGCCGATCGTACCGATCATCTTGGACGATGACGATCGCGCTGCCGTCGAGGCCAGCGGTGAGACCATCGATACCTTCCATGCCGAGACCGTCGACTGGGATTGCGCTCACGCTGTCGAGGGCACGCTCGTCCAGTCCGGCAAGTACACTGGCATGCGCGGCGGCAAGCACTCCGAGGGCGAGGCTGCGATCGTGGCCGACCTCGAGGCCATGGGCTGCGGTCGTCGCAAGGTCGAGTTCCGTCTGCGCGACTGGCTCATCAGCCGCCAGCGCTATTGGGGCAACCCCATCCCGGCCATCCACTGCGAGCACTGCGGCATCGTTCCCGTGCCCGAGGACCAGTTGCCGGTGACGCTGCCCGAGAACCTTGACCTGGGCGCCGGCGAGACCCTCGCCGAGTGCAAGGAGTTCTACGAGACCACCTGCCCGGTCTGCGGCCGCCCGGCCAAGCGCGAGACCGATACCATGGACACCTTCACCTGCTCCAGCTGGTATTACCTGCGCTATACCGACCCGCACAACACCGAGCTGCCCTTCTCCCGCGAGGCCGCCGACCGTTGGATGCCCGTCGATAACTACATCGGCGGCATCGAGCATGCCATTCTGCACCTGCTCTACAGTCGCTTCTTTACCAAGGCCCTGCGCGACCTGGGCCTGCTGAGCGTGGACGAGCCCTTCACCAACCTGCTGTGCCAGGGCATGGTCAAGGACGAGAACGGTGACACCATGTCCAAGTCTAAGGGCAACGTCGTGCCTCCGAGCTCGGTCATCGAGCCCTACGGCGCCGACACCATGCGTCTGGCGATCCTGTTTATCGCTCCGCCCGAGAAGGACTTCGACTGGGATCCCAAGGCCGTCGAGGGCGCTAACCGCTTCATCAAGCGCGCCTGGCGTATCGTTTGGCAGCTCGTCCAGTCCGGCGACGCCAACGTGGCCTTTGACAAGTCCGCGCTCGACGAGGTTGCGATGAAGCTCTATCGCGAGCGTCACCGCACCATCGCCAAGTGCACCGAGGACTTCGATCGCGGCCAGTTCAACACCGCGATCTCGGCCGTCATGGAGCTCGTCAACGCGGCGAGCGCCTACCTCAATGCCACCGAGGGTGCCGCCCGCGACAAGGCGCTGTGCTACGGCGTGGCCAAGGACATCGTGAGCGTCCTTGCCCCCATCTGCCCGTTCTGGGCCGACGAGCTGTGGCACGAGGCGCTCGGCTGCGAGGGCAACGCCTACACCGCCGCCTGGCCCGAGTTCGACCTGGCCGAGTCCGTTGAGGACACGGTGCAGATCGTGGTCCAGGTGCTCGGTAAGGTCCGCGGCCGCGTCGACGTGGCCCGCGATGCCTCCAATGAGGATATGCAGGCTGCCGCCGAGGCCGCCGTCGCCAAGTGGCTCGAGGGCAAGACGGTCGTCAAGGCCATCTGCGTGCCCGGCAAGCTGGTCAACCTGGTGGTCAAGTAAGTACTGCGCGCAAAGCTGACGCATAAAAGACGAGGGGCGATCCGGTTGTGTCGTCCCTCGTCTTGTGTTTTATGCCCTGCGTAGTCAGTGCGCCGCAGCGTCTTCTACGGGATGTGTACCAGGTCCCTAAAGTAAACGTTGCCCGTTGCCTCTTCGAACATCCAAATGTTGAGGTAGATGTCGTTGAGGTCGTTGTTCACATCAAAGTTCGGATCGTCGAAGGTGCCCACAAAGGTGAGCATGGCGCGCGTTTCTTCTCCGGCGGCGACCGGTTGGCGCATGCGTACGTCGCGGGCCTTACCGTTGACGTAGGCATATGAGTCCACATCGCCAAACATCATGTCGACACCGGTGTTGTTGGACACCGTAAAGACGAGCGCGGCGTCCCCGTAGCCGTCGGTGTCCTTGCCCACGCAGGTAACATGGACGTTCTCGTCTGCCTCAAGGTCGATGGGGAACTGTTCTTGGGAATCGGGACCCAAGCTCTGGGGATCGACGATGTCCTCGTCTATTTTGTTGAAGCTCGCCGGGGGTTCGGTTTTCTCGATGGCTTTGGTGCTGCCAAGATCCGGTTCGCATGTTCCGGTTTTGCTGTTCGTTTTGCCACAGCCCACGAGGGTCAACGAGCACGTTGCGATGGCGAGCGCAGTCATGCAGAGGGTGCCTAGGCGTTTCATGGGTGCCTCCTTACCGTAAAGGATCTCGAAAGGTTCGTCGTTGCGCGACTTGCTGGCTGGCTTGTTGCAGAATGCCCCTTAACGTAAGTCTGATCGATAGGGGCTCGGGGAGGAATGCCCTTGGGGTCCGAACGGGCCTGTGGATTGGGACGCATGGCCCGTTCTTGGACCCTCGGACGTTTGCCTCATGGAGTCTTTAGTCCAATTGTCCTATTCTTGTGGAGAAGCTGTGCGCACGCTGACCTGCAGGTTCGTACTGTGCTTGCACGTTTCCGCAGCTATTGGTATAGTTTGCTTGCAAATGAAGTTGTAATTGAAAGAAGTGGGGTTTCGGCCCCGCTTCTTTTTTGTATGGATGGAGGTGCCGCAATGGTCAAGACCAAGACCGAGCAGGCGATCATCGACGCGCTCGAGGCCGTCGCTCCCCAGCACGATGTCGACATCGTCGACGTCGAGCTCGTGGGTGCCACCAAGGCCCCCTGCGTGCGCGTGCGTATCGAGGGTGCCGAGGGTCAGAGCCTGTCGCTCAACGACGTCACGGCCAACACCAAGTGGGTCGGCGATGTGATTGAGGAGCTCGATCCCATCTCTTCGAGCTATACGCTCGAGGTGTCGAGCCCGGGTATGGCGCGCCCGCTACGCCGCCCGCGCGACTTTGCCCGCTTTGTGGGCGAGAACTGTGAGCTCACCTCCACCGCCACCGAGGGCCGTCGCAAGTACGCCGGCAAGATTGCCGCCGCCACCGAGACGAACGTGACCCTGGAGCTCGAGGACGGCGAGTCCGTTACCCTCGATTTCTCTGATGTTAAAAAGTGCAAGTTGAAGCCCACCTACGACTTCAAGCCCGCGAAGGAAGGAAAGTAAGATGGCAGCATCCGACATGATGTCCGCCCTGATGGAGCTTTGCCAGGAGAAGCACATCGACCAGCTCTACCTGATCGACCGCTTGGAGCAGTCGCTCGCCAAGAGCTATGCCGAGATCCTGCATCTTGAGTGGGGCGCCAAGGTGACCATCGACCGCACCACCGGCAAGATCTACGTCTACCGCCTGGAGCCGATCGACGATTCCATGGACGAGGAGGGCAACTTCACCGAGTTCGAGGAGATCGACGTCACCCCCAAGAACACGAGCCGCATCGCTGCCCAGCACGCTAAGGCCGAGATCAACGCCATCGTGCGCAACTCCGCCCGCGAGCAGATCTACGAGGAGTTCTCCGGCCGCATCGGCGACCTCATCAGTGGTACCGTGCTGCAGTCCACGCCCGACTTCACGATCGTCAAGATCCGCGAGGGCGTCGAGGCCGAGCTGCCGCACTTCGATCAGCGTCGTTACGAGAACGAGCGCAACGAGCGTCCGATGGGCGAGCGCTACCTGCACAACCAGCACATCAAGGCCGTGATCATCGACGTTCGCGACCCCAACTCCAACCTGCAGCCGGTTCGTGGCGAGCACAGCCGTCCGCCGATTGTCATCTCCCGTACCCACCCCGAACTCATGCGTCGTCTGTTTGAGCAGGAGGTGCCTGAGATCTATGAGGGCACCGTCCAGATCAAGTCGATCGCCCGCGAGCCCGGCCAGCGCTCCAAGGTCGCCGTCCACTCGCTCGACGACCGTCTGGATCCCGTGGGCGCCTGCGTCGGCCCCAAGGGCAGCCGTGTTCGCGCTGTCGTGGGCGAGCTCCGTGGCGAGCGCGTCGACGTCATCCTGTGGGATGCTGATCCTGCCGTCTACGTCGCCAACGCCCTGTCGCCCGCTAAGGTCACCCGCGTCCTCATCGACGAGGAGAAGGCCTACGCCGGCGTCATCGTGCCCGACGACCAGTTGTCCCTCGCCATCGGCAAGGAGGGCCAGAACGCCCGCCTCGCCGCGCGCCTGACCGGCTGGCACATCGACATCAAGTCCGAGACACTTGCCGCCGACATCCTCAAGAACGTTCCCGTTCACGAGGAGCCCGCCGCCGACCTGATCGGTGACGAGGAGGACGAGGACGTCCGCCGCTGCGAGTACGTGTCCGAGGACGGCATCCAGTGCCGCAACCAGGCTCGTCCCGGCTCCCGTTTCTGCGGTGTCCACGACACCGACGCCTTCGATGATGCGGAGGACCTGATCTAGCGCGCGGTCGCGCCGGGTGGGTCCTGGCGCGTCTCTCACGCTCGTTCAGTCTCTAGGCACCCAAGGTGCCAGAAAGGGTAGGTGAAGTCATATGGCAAAAGTCCGTGTGTCCACCCTGGCCAAAGAGTTCGGCATGACCTCCAAGGAACTGATGGGTCATCTCGCCGATATGAAGATTCCCGCTAAGTCCGCTTCCTCCACCTTGGAGGACGCCTATGTCGCTATGGTCCGCAAGCAGCTCGCCTCGGTGATCGAAGCCCGCGCTCAGGAAGTCGAGGCCGCTAAGCAGGCCGAGGAGCAGGCAGCTGCCGCCGAGGAGGCCGCTCGCGCCGCCGAGGCCGAGCGCGAGCGCATCGCCGCCGAGAAGGCCCGCGAGGAGGAGCGTCGCCAGTTTGCCGCAGCCCAGGCTGCCGAGGAGGCTGCCCGCGCCGAGGCCGAGGCCAAGAAGAAGGCCGAGCAGGAGCGCCTTGCCCGCGAGAAGGAGGAGGCTGCCCGCGAGGCCCAGCGCCGCGCCGTTCCCGCTTCCGACTCCGGTTCGCGTTTCCGTTCGCTGCTCGACCAGATCGCCGCACAGGAGACCGTGCTCAAGGAGAAGAAGGACGCCGAGGACAAGGCCAAGGCCGAGCGCGCCGCCGAGCGCGGTAACCGTCGTGGCGGCAACAACGACCGCCGCGGTGGCCGTCGTAACGATCGCAACGCTTCCGACAACAACTCCGAGCGCAACGCCTCCGAGAGCCGTCCGCACAGCCATCGCACCAACGCCTGCAACAACGTCGCTGCAGGCATGGACTTCCCCAACCCCGACAAGCAGGGCAAGGGCAAGAAGCGCAAGGGCGGTCACAACAACGAAGAGGACCACTACAGCCGCATGGCTCGCGAGGCCGAGGAGTACAGCCGCGAGAAGGTGCTCGAGGAGGCTCGTGCCGCCGTCGAGGAGGCCTCTCGCGAGTCCACCGGTCGCCGCAAGAAGCGCAAGGAGAAGCGCGAGCGCGAGGCTGCCAAGGCTCAGGAGGAGCGCAAGATAGAGGAGGCGCTGGCCCAGGGCGTGAACCCCGAGGACCTCGACGCCATCAAGGTCTCCCAGGGCGTTACCGTCCAGGAGCTTGCCGAGGCGCTCGACGTTCCGGCCAATGACATCATCAAGCGCCTGTTCCTGCTGGGTACGCCGCTCACCATGACGCAGTCCATGTCCGACGACCTCGTCGAGCTCGTTGCCGACGACCTGGGCCGTCAGATCAAGATCATCACCCCTGAGGAGGAGAACACCTTCTCGTTCTACGATGATCCCGCCGACCTTAAGCCGCGCGCCCCGGTCGTCACCGTCATGGGCCATGTCGACCACGGTAAGACGTCGCTGCTCGACGCCATCCGTCACACCGGCGTTGCTGCCGGCGAGGCGGGCGGCATTACGCAGGCCATCGGCGCTTCGCAGGTCATGATCAACGACCGTAAGATCACCTTCATCGATACCCCGGGTCACGCTACCTTTACGGCCATGCGTGCCCGTGGCGCCAAGGTGACCGACATCGTCATCCTGATCGTCGCCGCCGACGACGGCGTCATGCCCCAGACGGTTGAGTCGATCAACCACGCCAAGGCCGCCGGCGTACCCATCGTCGTTGCCGTCAACAAGATCGATAAGCCCGGCGCCAACCCCGATCGTGTGCGTCAGGAACTCACCGAGTACGGCGTCATCCCCGAGGAGTGGGGCGGACAGAACATGTTCGTCAACATCTCGGCCAAGCAGAAGATCGGTATCGACGACCTTCTGGAGACCGTGCTGCTTCAGGCAGACGTGCTCGAGCTCAAGGCCAACCCGGACACCTTTGCCTCCGGCAACGTCCTCGAGGCCAAGCTCGACAAGGGCCGCGGCTCGGTCGCTACCGTGCTCGTGACCCGCGGTACCCTGCACGTGGGCGATACGCTGGTCGCTGGTCTTACCTACGGCCGCGTCCGCGCTATGCTCGACCCCAAGGGTCGCGCCGTCACCGAGGCCGGTCCCTCCGACGCTGTCGAGATCCTGGGTCTGCAGTCCGTGCCCAACGCCGGTGACGAGTTCCGCGTGTTCGAGGACGAGCGCGAGGCTCGCGCCCTTGCCGACGAGCGTTCGCTCAAGGCCCGTATCGAGGAGCAGAGCCGCGTCAAGCACGTCACGCTCGAGAACCTCTTCGAGACCATCGCCGACGCCGAGGTCAAGGAGCTCAACCTGATCATCAAGGCCGACGTCCAGGGCTCTATCGAGGCCCTTCAGGACTCGCTCGACAAGATGGATCAGTCCGAGGTCCGCATCAACACGATCCACTCCGCCGTTGGCGCCATCAACGAGACCGACGTCGTCCTGGCCGACGCTTCCAACGCCATCATCATCGGATTTGGCGTCCGTCCCGACGGTAAGGCCCGCTCCGCCGCCGAGCGCGAGGGCGTCGAGATCCGTTGCTACGACGTCATCTATAAGTGCCTCGAGGAGCTCGACGCCGCCCGTATCGGCATGCTCAAGCCCACAGAGGTCGAGGTCGCCACGGGTACCGCGACTGTCCTGGACACCTTCAAGGTGCCCAAAGTCGGTATCGCCGCCGGTGTCCGCGTCGAAGAGGGCGAGATCGCCGCGACCGATTCCGTGCGCCTGGTGCGCGACGGTATCGTGGTCTTCAACGGCAAGATCGCCTCGATGCGCCACTACAAGGACGAGGCCAAGAGCCTCAAGAGCGGTTCCGAGGGCGGCATTGGCCTGGAGAACTTCCAGGACATCAAGCCCGGCGACCAGATCGAGGGTTACCGCATCGACCAGGTTGCCCGTACCGAGTAGGGGGTAGCTCTATGAAGCAAACGCAGGCAACCCGCCGTCTGGGCGAGCAGCTTCGCGAGAAGCTCGGTTATATCCTGCTCTTTGAGGTTTCCGATCCGCGTCTCGACCTGGTTACTTTGACCGCGGTCGAGGTCGCGGTGGACCGTTCGTTCGCGCGTGTGTACGTGTCGTGCGATGCGAGTCGCTACGACGAGGTCATGGAGGCGCTCGCAAGCGCCAAGGGCCGTATTCGCAGCCTGTTGGCTCGCTCGCTCGATTGGCGTGTCACGCCCGAGCTCGATTTTCGCATCGATCGCTCGACCGATGAGGCCGAGCGCATCACGCGTGCGCTGGAAAACGTTCCCGCCACGCTTGCGATCGAAAAGGACGAGGACGGCTATCCGATAGCGGATGCCGCCCAGGAGGCAGCTTTAGATGACTAATTCCGCCGACCTCGCCTCGTGCGAGTCTGCAGATATTCAGCGACGCATCCTCGAGCTCATCGAGGGTGCGTCCTCCATTGCGATTTCGGGACACACTTCTCCCGATGGCGATGCCTTGGGCTCTGTATTGGGTCTGGGCCTTTCGCTCATGAAGTTTTTCCCCAACAAGGATATTGCGCTGCTGCTGGCAGACGATGACCCGGTTCCGCGCATCTACCGCTTTATGGAGGGTGCCGATCGTCTGGTGCCGGCATCTACGTACACCGGCAATCCGGACCTGTTCATCTCGGTGGACGTGCCGGTCGTCGAGCGCCTGAATAACTCCGCCGAGGTGCTTCGCCGCTCAACGCATGTGGTGTGCTTCGATCACCATCCGGCGCGCGAGGAGTTTGCCGAGCTCAGCCTGAGGCGCGTCGATGCCGCGGCCTGCGCGATGATCATCGATCGCTTCTTGGACAATTGCGGCATTGTCGCACGTGATGGCGTTGCGACCTGCCTGCTGTGCGGCTTGGTTACCGATACCGGCCGTTTTCAGTACCAAAACGCCGATGCCGCCGCGTTCCATGCGGCCTCGCGTCTGGTTGCCCACGGTGCCGATCCGGCGCGTGTGGCACTCGAGGTATATCAGAGCATGCGCGTTGAGTTTTTGCATCTCAAGTCCATCGTTATGGGCCGCATCAAGACGGTGGCCCACGGGCGCGTCGCGTATAGCTATGCGTACCAGAGCGACCTTGAGGCTTGCGGTGTCACCTCGGATGAGTGCGACGGCCTGGTTGACGTGGTGCGTTCGGTGATGGGCGTCGAGGTCTGCATGTTCTTAAAGGGCATTGAGGGCGATACCAAGGTGCGTGGCAACCTGCGCTCCAAGGGCGACCTCGATGTGTCCGAGATTGCTGCCAACTTTGGCGGTGGCGGGCATCATGCCGCCGCCGGCTTTTCCAACAACGGAACAATTCGCGAGACGCTCGCTGTGGCACTTCCCATGCTGGCCGAGCTGGTGGGGGAGGATCCCGCTTCGGTGACCGTCGAGCTCTAACTTATTGGATGGTACATGGCTCGTCGAACGCCTTCTCAATTGAATATGCTGCTCGCCGTCGATAAGCCGGTGGGCTGCACGTCCCATGACGTGGTCTCGCAATGCCGACGCGCCCTCCATGAGCGGCGCGTCGGCCATGCCGGTACGCTCGACCCCATGGCATCGGGTGTCATGGTTGTGGGCGTGGGTCAGGCCACCCGTCTGCTGGGTATGCTAACCCTCGATACCAAAAGCTATGTCGCCGACATTTCGTTTGGTGCCGAGACCAATACCGATGATGCGGAGGGCGAGGCGGTCCGCACAGTGGCTGTTGCCAACGAGCTCCGCGATCCTGCCTATGCCCGTGAGCACTTGGCCGCCATGCTGGGTCCGCAGATGCAGGTGCCGCCGGCGTTTTCGGCTATCTCGGTCAATGGCGTTCGCGCCTACAAGTCTGCTCGCGAGGGCAATGCGGTGGACCTACCTCCGCGCCCCGTCGAGGTTTATGCCGCCGACCTGATCGCCGTGGGCGGCGAGGGTGATACGTGTGCGTGGACCGTGGCGTTCTCGGTGAGCAAGGGCACCTACATTCGTGCGCTCGCTCGCGACCTGGGCCGCGCCTGCGAGAGCGCCGCGCACATTTCCGCGCTGCGCCGCACGGCCTCCGGTGTCGTTTCCATTGGCGCCTGTCATGCGGTCGAGGAGCTTTCTCCCGAGTCCGCCGCTGGCTTTGCCCTGGATCCCATTGCGGCCCTGGGCGCCACGCGTGTTGACTTGCCGGGCAATCTTGCCGACGACCTGCTCTGCGGCCGACGCATTCCCGTTGAGCGTGCGCTTGCCGATTTCGATTCCTCGAAGGCGCCGTTTGCGCTGGTGCTCGATGGGGGACTCAAGGCGCTCGCCCGCATTGAGAGTGGCCGCTTTGTCATGGAGCACGTATTTCCGCAGGCCATCGGCGGTGTTCGATGATGTTTTCCGCTCGCGAGCTCGCGCGTATCTTTTTCGCCGGCGAGTCGGACGAGGCTCGCATCGTTACTGCCGATACGTTTGATGAGTGCGAGCGCTTGGGTGCCGCATCGATCGCCATCGGCGTGTTCGACGGAGTTCACCGTGGACACCAGGAACTCATTAAAGCGCTTGTCCGTGATGCCCGTGCCCATGGCTGTAAGGCGGTCGTGGTTACCTTCGATCCCGACCCGGACGTCGTGGTGAGCCCTTCGCCCGCTCAAAAATTGATGACGACGGCCGACCGTCTGCATGCCCTGGCTCAAACCGGGGTCGATGCGGTGGTGGCCGTTCCCTTTACGCCTGAGGTTGCGGCGCTTGACCATGTTGATTTTCTCTCCTTGGTGTCGCGTCTGGTCGACATTCGCTCGATTCGCGTTGGCAGCGACTTTAGGCTGGGCCGTGGCGGTGCATCTGGTGTTGACGAGATGCGCGCCTGGGGTGCCGAGCACGGCGTTGGCGTGTATGGTCACGACTTGCTTTGCGAGGGCGGTGAGGCCATTTGCGCCACCCGCATTCGTCATGAGCTGGGACAGGGCCATGTGGAGCTTGCTGCTGAGTTACTCGGCCGTCCGTATATGGTGCGTGGCGGTGTTATTCGCGGCCGTCACGAGGGCTCTGGCATGGGCTTTCCCACGGCAAACCTGCAGGTTCCCGACGGTATTCAGGTGCCAGCCGATGGCGTGTATGAGGGTCTGGTGCTGGTCGATGACACCGCGTGGCCCGCTGCCGTGAACGTCGGCCTGCCGCCAACGTATGCCGACGATGCGGCATCTGCGCATCTCGAGGCTAACTTAATTGGATATACGGGAGACCTGTACGGCGCTTCTGTTTCGCTGGCGTTTACGCGCTGGCTGCGTCCCTCGCGCGTGTTCGATTCGCTGGATGAGTTGATTGCGACCGTCGAGGGTAATATCGAGGACATTCGTCACAACTTGGGTGAGCAGGGGGTGAGCATTCGTGATTAGCGATGAGGAAAAAGATCAGGTACGCGCTGCGTCCGACCTGGTTGCTATCGTGCAGGAAACGGTCGAGCTCAAGCCCCGCGGCCATGAGTTTTGGGGATGCTGCCCCTTCCATGGCGAGAAGACGCCGTCCTTCCACATTATCCCCGCCACGCAGGTGTGGCATTGCTTTGGTTGCGGCGAGGGTGGCGACGTTTTCACGTATATCATGAAGCGCGAGAACCTGAGCTTTCCCGAGTCAATCCGTTACTTGGCCGATCGCGCGGGTATTGAGCTGCATGACACCGGAGATCGCCGCGAGCGCGGCACCAAGCGTGCCCGCATCTACGATCTGTGCGCCGAGACCGCCCAGTTCTACCACACCATGCTCATGCGCGGTAAGGACGGCCGTCCGCGCGAGTACTTTGCCAGCCGCGGCATGGGCGGCGACGTCTGCCGCCGCTACTGCCTGGGCTTTGCACCGGGCCGTAACGCGCTGGTGTCGCACCTGTCCCAGGCGGGTTTTACCCCGCAGGAGATGATCGACGCCAACGTTGCCGTGAGTCGCGGGCGCGGGCAGCTTGCCGACCGCTTTTACGACCGCGTGATGTTCCCCATCTTTGACGAGCAGGGTCACAACATTGCCTTTGGCGGTCGCATTATGGGCGACGGCCAGCCTAAGTATCTCAACACCGCCGAGACGAGCGTGTTTCATAAAAAGCGAAACCTCTACGGCTTTAATTGGGCCAAGGAGTTTATCGTCGCGCAGGATACCGCCATTGTGGTGGAGGGATATACCGACTGCATCGCCTGTTGGGAGGCGGGGATTAAAAACGTTGTCGCCACTCTGGGCACCGCGCTCACGGAGCATCACGTTAAGACGCTCACTCGCTTTGCCAAGCGCATCGTGTATATGTTTGATGGCGATGCAGCGGGCCAGAAGGCCGCCCGTCGCGCGATTCAGTTTATCGAGCAGGATTCCATGGACCTGCGCTGCGTGGTGCTGCCCGACGGCAACGACCCTATGGAGTTTATTACGGCACATGGTGGTCAGGAGCTGCAGACGCGCATCGACGCGGCCGAGCCGCTCATGGATTTCGTCTACCGTTCGCTGCAGGAGTCGAGCGACATCACCACGCCGGGCGGTCGTGCCAAGGCGCTGGAAGATGCGCTGACGCTTATCTATCCGCTGCGCGATAGCTATATGATCGACACGTACTTTATCCAGATTGCCGACCTGTTGGGTTTGGATCTGGAGACCGTGCGCGCGAGCTCGGGCCGTGTGTTTCGCGATGTCGCCAAGCGCGAAGATGCGGAACGACGTCGTGAGCAGAACTATGAACGCCAGCGGGCGCAAGCCGAGCGCTCTGGTAGCGCGGGCGGTCGGTCGTCTGGTTCGCAGGGGACATCTCGTGGTGCTTGGGCGTCGGGCGCGACGCCGCCGGTGTCCGCGCCGGTCGAAGAAGAGCCGTACGACTACGTCCCGCTCGATGCCTACGGTGCCGCGCCCGTGGAGGTCGTCGACGATCTGCCGCCAATCGATGTCCCTGATGGTATGGGCGCTGTGCCTGTGGCTGACGGTTCGGGCGCACCGGCTGCGGCTGCGCCGATGGTTCTTACCGATCTTGAGCGCAAGTCCTTGGCAGGGGAGCGCGAGCTGCTGACCATGCTCACGAGCTACCCCGACCTGTTCCGCACGTATGCCGACCGCATCTGCTCCATCGAGTGGGTTGACCCACGTCACGAGTCCATCGCGTGGGCCGTTCTGGCAACGCCGCCGGGAACCGATCCTGCAGCCTGCATGGATGCGGCGCGCTCGGTGTGTCCCGATGCGGCAACGCTTGTGAGTGCCGGGCGCATCTCGGCGACGAGCAAGCACCCCACCGAGACGAACATCGTGTTTATGCTCGATACGCTCGAGCTCTACACCATCAAGCGCCGCATGCGTGCCGCACAGGCCAAGCTGCGCCAGGACCGTTCGCTCGATGATGAGGGCCGTCGTTCGCTGACCGTGCAGGCCGCGCGGGACTCGCAGCGTCAGCGCGAACTGCAAAAGTCGATCGGCGGCGTGGCGGACCCGTTCCGTTTGATCGGCCTGGAGGCCGCAGGCACCGAACAGGCCTAGATGTTGTGGTCAACCAGCGTATTCTCGCCTATATCCAGTCCTCTTTTTGGGTATAGACGTCAATGTGTGTGCTAAAGTATTGAGTCCTGTGGACTATGAAGGGAGAATCTGTGCCAAAAAAGACTGAGAGCACGGGTACTGGGCTGGAATCCTACGTTGCAAAGCTCATGGGCAACGGCTCAAACAGGACTTCGGTAACCGAGGACGAGATTCAGGTCGCCCTGAAGGATATCGATGTTTCTGACGAGCAGCTCACCGCGGTGTATTCCGCGCTGCGCAACAGCGGCATCCAGATTATCTCCGCGAGCGGTAACGACGACGCCCCCATGGACGTCGACGATGACGATAACGATACCGATACCGACGATTTCGATGACGACGACGAGCACGATTCCGGCTCGCTTGACGATCATGAGCTCAAGATGGCCCGTCAGGCCGATGCCGAGATGGGTTCTTCCAAGAGCAAGAAGAAGCGCACCGTGCGCACGTCCCGTTCACGCTCCCGCGTGCGTGGCATCGATGCCTCCACGGTGATGCTGACCGGCGATCCGGTCCGTATGTACCTCAAGGAGATCGGCAAGGTCGACCTGTTGACCGCCTCCGAAGAGGTCGATCTGGCTATGAAGATCGAGGCCGGTCTTGAGGCCACCGAGAAGCTCGAGGCTGCCGATGCTGGTGAGCTCGAACTCACGCGTGCCGAGATGCGTCGTCTTACGCGCATTGAGAACGTGGGCCTCGAAGCCAAGCAGGCGCTCATCAGCGCAAACCTGCGTCTGGTCGTCTCCATCGCCAAACGCTATGTCGGCCGCGGCATGCTGTTCCTTGACCTGATCCAGGAGGGCAACCTCGGTCTGATCCGCGCCGTTGAGAAGTTCGACTACCAGAAGGGCTTTAAGTTCTCCACGTACGCCACGTGGTGGATCCGTCAGGCCATTACGCGCGCCATTGCCGATCAGGCCCGTACCATCCGTATTCCCGTGCATATGGTCGAGACCATCAACAAGCTCGTCCGCGTGCAGCGCCAGCTCCTTCAGGACCTGGGTCGCGACCCGACCCCTGAGGAGATCGGTGCCGAGATGGACATGAGCGCCGACCGCGTCCGCGAGATCCAGAAGATTTCGCAGGAGCCCGTGTCGCTCGAGACCCCCATCGGCGAGGAAGAGGATTCCCAGCTGGGCGACTTCATCGAGGACTCCCAGGCTATCGTTCCGCCCGATGCCGCCAGCTTCTCCATGCTGCAGGAGCAGCTCACCCAGGTGCTCGACTCGCTTGCCGATCGTGAGCGCAAGGTTATCGAGCTGCGCTTTGGCCTTGTCGACGGGCATCCCCGCACGCTCGAGGAAGTCGGCCGCGAGTTTGGCGTCACGCGCGAGCGTATCCGCCAGATCGAGTCCAAGACCTTGGCCAAGCTCCGCCACCCGAGCCGCAGCAGCAAGCTCAAAGACTATATCGAAAGCTAGTCAAGCAAGAGGCGCCCTCAAGCACATCCGCTTGGGGGCGCTTTCATGTAGTCGTTTGGGAGGTTCTTGAATGACTAGTCGTTTAAGAACGTCCCCAATGATTAGGTGGTTGATTTCCGATCTCAGCCGAACACATTGAGCGGATAGGACGTTCCCGCAGCTAGCCGAACGCCCCCGAGGCCCCATCCGGGCCCCGGGGGCGGCATTTTCCCAGTTGAAGGAACG
>DBGDSC010000076.1:0-3251 GCA_048402045.1 Collinsella sp. | reverse complement strand
CAGTGGGTCATCGTCCCGGCATTCAGCATCAGGGTAGCGCTGCGACGCGGAAATCGCGCGCCGTTGCCGCGCCCCGCAGTGCCCGCTTCCCCCGAGAACAATTATCAGTGCAGGTAGATGGCTTGCGGATTTTGCGAAAAGTCGGTTATGGTCGACCCATGCGGGTTAAACGTAGTAGATAGCCCGCTTTCGTGGTGAATCGTTAGCAGGATGCGGCAAAGGGACAGCCCCTTTGCCGCATTGCCTAGTCTAGGCGGACCGGATCGTGGGGGTAGGCGTTGAGAATCTCGACGCCGGACTCGGTCACCAGGGCAAGGTCCTCGATGCGGACGCCGGTGCGGCCGGGGAGATAGATGCCCGGTTCGATGGAGAACGTCATGCCTGGCTCTACGACCTGCTCGTTGACCAGCGAGACGTCGCCCGGTTCATGGTCCTGCAGGCCGATCGAGTGGCCCAGGCGATGCGTAAAGTACTTGCCATAGCCCGCGTCTTCAATCACATCGCGCGCGGCGCGGTCCAGATCGCACATGCGCACGCCCGGTGCGATGAGCGCCTCGGCGGCTTCATTGGCACGGCGCACAATGTCATAGATGTGCGCCGTCTCCTCGTCCGGCTCGCCCCAAAAGAACGTGCGCGTCATGTCTGAGCAGTAGTTGCGATAGCGGCCGCCAATGTCGAACAACACCACGTCGCCACACTTGAGCACGGTGTCGTCGGGCTCGTGATGCGGGTCGCCGGCATTGGCGCCAAAACTCACGATGGGCGGGAAGCTAAATCCTTCGCAGCCGTGCTTGCGATACAGGCCGAGCATCTGGTCGGCAATCTCACGTTCCGCCACGCCTTCGTGGACCAGCTTGATTGCGTCGGCCATCACGGCGTCGTTGGCTGCCGAGGACACGCGCATGAGCTCCTGCTCGGCAGCGTCCTTGTAGGTGCGTGCTGCGGTGACGGCAAAGTCGCCCAGGAAGAACTCGCTCGCGGCATGGCGATCCATGAGGGGCATCAAAAAGCCGGAGCGCATGACGGTGTCGATGCCGAGTGGCTTGGTCGGATCGACCTCGCGTGCGATAGCATCGGCCACGACGTCGGTGTCGGTGTGGTAGGCAACGCGGGCATTGTCATACTCGGGCAGCTGATGCAGTGCGTTGACCAAGATTACCGGCTCGCTGCCGCGTGCAAGCAGCACGCCGCAAAAACGCTCGAACATATCGGCATAAAAGCCGGTCAGGTAATAGATCGACCACGGGTCATTTACGAGCAGCTGTGCGCCGGGGTGCTGAGCCTCGAGCGCATCGAGCACGCGCGCCACACGCTGGTCATCGATATGTGCCATGAAATATCCTTTCGCTAGGTTGCCATCATGGTATCCCATGCCTGAAAGATAGGGATGTTCCTTTAATATGAGAAAGCCATTGTCAATAGGCGTGTTTGTTCGAGCCCGGTTTTAAACCGGGCTTTTTCGTTTCCCGTCGGGAGGGCCCGCGCACGCTGCACGTTTAGTCGACGCTTGCCTGGCAAGCTAATATCCGCGGGCTCTTGCGGGCGCGCTGCCGGCGGTCAGCCCGGTATGTCCGCGCACCCCACCGCATTTCGATTCTCCGTCCGGCGCGCTCGTCCGAAACCAGTCTTGTTCACGGGCGCGGCCCTTGGGCTGCCCAAAAAGGGCTCGTGAACGCGCGCCGGCGATGCGTCGAGGCGCGGGCCCTCCCGGCGGGAGGCTTGTTGTCCGACGGGGTCAGCCGAGGGTCCCCTCCGCCCGGCGCCCGATCTCCCAGACCCAGCAGGCGAGCTCGCGCGCGACGGCGGCGTTTGCCTTGCACGAGCTCTTGCCCGCCGCCGCCAGCGCCTCGCGGCGGCGGCAGAGCCTGGCGGTGCAGTCGTCGGCGCGCGCCCGGATCGCCGCGGGGACGTCCGCGCCGGGCGCCGGGGCCTTCGGGCGGGGCGTGCACGTCAGGTAGTGCCACGCCGACTCCACCAGTGCCGTCCTGGCGAGCCGGTTGCCCGTCTTGGTTATCCCGCCGCGCCGCTCGGTCTCGCCGCTCGAGCGCTCCGACGGGACCAGCCCGCACCAGCTCGCGAAGGCCGGGGCCGTCCGGAACCTCGTGAAGGAGCCCGCCTCGGCTGCGAGCCTGAAGGCCGTCAGGGTGTCGATTCCCTTGATGCAGGAGAGCGCCTCGACGGCCGGGCGCCACCGGTCGGTCCGGGCGAGGGCGAGCACCTTCTTCTCGAGCTGCCGGCGGTCCGACTCCGCGCACCTCGCGGCCGTGACGTAGTACTCGAGCACGTCGCGCTGGGGCCCCTCGAGCCTGATCCCGGATATCCACCTCCAGTGGGCGCGCGTCCAGGATCCCTTCCTCGTCCCGTCGGCGTTGCGCTCGTCCCAGACGTGGCCCAGCCTGATCAGGAACATGTTGAGGCGCTGCCTGGCGCGGCGGTACTCCGCCGTGGCGTCGTCGAGAGCGCGGTCGAGGTCCCGGGCGGCCTCGACGGCCGCATCGGGCAGCGGGACCTCCACGATGTTGTGGGTGGCGAGCATGCGGGCGATGAACTCGGCGTCGCGCCGGTCGTTCTTGCGGCGCGCGTCCGCCGCCGGCCTCTGCATCTTGGAGACGGCTGCCACGGCGCAGTCGAGGCCGAGCGCGCGCAGCTCGCGCGCCATGTGGAAGCCGGTGGGGCCGCTCTCGTAGCAGGCCCTGGGCTCCTCGAACCCGAGGGCCCACTCCGCGATCTCGGCGGCGTCCGTCCCGAAGTCACGGTGCACCACCTCGCCGGTGAAGGGGTTGAACGCCGCGGCGGCGACCGATCGCGCGTGGACGTCCAGGCCGATGGAGGTAACATGGGGCATGGGAAGCCTCCTCCCCGCAGGTGCGGTAAGGGCTACCGCACGGGCCGATACTCAAAGCCCATTGTGGCATCCCGAGCCCGCGGAAAGAAGCTGCGCCGCGGGGGAGGCGACCCAAATGGCTTTCTCATATCGTCTTATGCCGGCACTTCGGGACACTCCTTAGCATGGCCACCCTGGCAAGCGTGCGGGAAAAAAGGAGTCATAAGAGGCCCGTCCCAAATGGGCTGGTTTCAAAAGTATGGCGGATTACGGGGCTGGACCGGTATTACTTTACCATGGGAAAAATCGCGAAATTAAAACCGACGCTCCTATAAGTTGTCAAGAGGCAGTTTGCGGGAGCGCTCTCTCCAATTCGCACAGGAGCTCGTAATACCTCCTCTCCAGTTTCGTCGACCGCCGTTTCCCC
>DBGDSC010000075.1:0-3465 GCA_048402045.1 Collinsella sp. | reverse complement strand
GTCGTCGGACACCTCGATGACGCCGTCCGCACCGTAGGGCGGCCCGAACAGGTATTTGTTATCATAGTGGTACGCGATCGCGAACACGCATCCCGCCAACAGGAATGCGACCGCGGCGTGAACCGCGAAGCGATGCACAGGGCGATGCGGCATGAACCGCCTTTCAGGACGACGAGGAGCTTGCATGGAGCATGGTAGCAGAAAACGCCTCGTGCGAGCATTGGCGTGCACGACCATGATCGCGCTGGCGCTGTCGCCGGGTCTGCCGGGCGTCGCGGCTCACGCCGACGTCCGCGAAGGCGACGCGCGCATGATGGCGGGCGGCGGCTCCGTAGGCGGGGGCCCGGGCGCCATCGACCACGTCGACAAGCCGTTCGGCCAGATCATCCGCATCATCCCCGATCACGGCATGTCGGCTTTGCTGTACCTGCCAGCCCTGCCGGTGGATCCGTACCACAGCGACGAGGAAACCGGACATCCCGCATTGCAGACGATTCGGGTCGACCGCGCCTATGCGGACGACCCGGACTCCTGGGAAGCCTGGGGCACCTTCGAATGGGACGCGGATTGGCAGGAGTACGCCTGGGGCCTCGACAGCGTCCAACCCGCGTACGACGACAACTACGCCGATCCCAGCATCCTGTACTGCACGGTCAGCTACTCGTCCGAGACCGTCGACTATCGCGACTTCTACCTCCGCGCGACCGCGGTGGTCCTCGAGGATGGCGTGCAAACCACTATCGAGTTCGAGCCGGCGCTGTTCGAATACGCCGAGGAGTGGCTTCCCGAACCCGTCGAGCCGGTCGACCCGGTCGAGCCCGAAAACCCTGCAGAGCCCGAGAAACCCCAAGAACCGCAGAAGGAGCCGCCGACCGTCGTGAACCCGCCCGACGTGAACGGCGGCGACAGCGGAGGGAACCGCGGAGGCGTGGGCCAGGGGGAAAGCGAGCGGAACGAGGCGAGCGAAGAACGGCCGAAGAAAGACGGCTTCCCCGCCGGCGGCAACCCTGTCTCAACGGCCTCGATCCTGCCGCTGCCGCGCAACGAGGAGCCGGCCGCCGGAACGCAGGACGGCGACGGGACGCAAGAAAACGCGCCCGACGAGCAAGCCGGGCGCGCAGGGGAAAGCGATGCTGCAAGCAAGGAATCGATGCCGGGAAAGGCCTTCGCCGATTCTTCGACAAGCCGCGATTCGGCGGCGACCTCCGCGGGCTCGACCTCGTCGGGAACCGCGCACCGTATGCCCGGCTTCGCCCTGGCCATCGGAGGCACGATCGGCGCCATGGCTTTGATCAGCGGCATCGCTGCCTTCGCAAGAGCACGTAGAAAGCGCTAGCGACGGCGGGAGCGCAGCGCTACGACCAACACAACGGCTCCGGCGACGAGGGCGACAGCTACGCAACCCGCCACGAGGGGGAACAAGCCGTCGCCGGTTGTCACCAGCGCTTTATCCGAGCCGGAGGGAGCCCCGGGGCTTACGTTCGTGCCGCTCGGAAGCTTCTCGGGGCTCGGCTTGGCGTTCGATCCGCCGGTCCCTTCACCGGAGTTTTCTCCCGGATTCTGCCCGGAGCCTTCCGAGCCGTCCCCGGGGTTGCCGCCAGACCCGTCGCCCGAACCGTCGTCAGGGCTCCCGCCCGGCGTGCCGCCGGGGTCGCCCGGCTCATCGGGCCCGACCGAAGAGCCGGAAGCGACCTTGACGGACAACGGAGCCGGCAGCTCCATGCCCAGCTGCTTCTCGTCCATCTCCACATGCGAGGAGCTTACGACCTCGAGGCTGCTCACGGACACTTCCGCAACGGAATCGCTCGAAGACGACAACGCGAGGGTTCCCAGATCGAGACGGTCGCCCGAGAACAGGTTCCCGTCCTTGACGGCCACGTAGAGGTTCACGCGCTGGCCACCGTCCACCGGCTTGAAGCGCACCTGCGCCACCGCGGCGCCCTCGACCGCCTTCGAGAAGCCGAACCCGGCCTCCAGCGCCTCGCCGCCCTCGCCCTTCACCGTCAACGACAGCTTGAGCGCCCGAACCTCGTCGCCTCCCTTGGGGACGACCAGGCTCACGTCGACCGAACCGTTCGAGGCACCCTCGTCCAGGACCACGCCAGGCGCCTCCCCCGCCCAGGCGATTCCCGGGGCAAGGGCCAGGCAGAGCGCGCATGCCGCCAACGCGCATGCCGTCATCTTCTTCATCTTCGCAAACATATCTTCAACCGTTCCTCTCGGCTTCAGGCTAATCGGCTGCGACGGTCGCGTTGCCGCCGAGCTCGACGTCGGGCAGATTGTCGGGAACATCGCCCGGAAGCGAGTCGCTCACCAGGCGCTGTCCCTCGTTCGTCAACGCGTTGTCCACGCGGTACAGCTCGGCGCGCACCTGCTTGGGCAGCTTCATGCTCGCAAGGTCGCCGGGCTCGATCCAGTAGACCCAGCTTCCTTCGGACACGTCGCCCAGCATGGCGTCGCCGGGCTCAGGCGCCATGATGATCTGGCTGGCAACCGTGCTGCCGTCGGCGTTCACGCCGCCCACCACGTTGCCGTTCTCGTCGTAGAGCACCACCACGTTGTACGCCGGGTTGCCCTTGTCGCTGCCACAATGACAGGATAGGGAACAAGGGCTTTTTCCGGGTAGCCGGGTTCGTTACCATTCGTCCCATTCATCAGCATTTTCCTCCAGATATTTTCTTAATTTCTCAAAAGAGCTTGTCCGCCTGTACTGTATCGTGCTTCTCGACGTGTTGAACAGCTCCGCAATCTCGGTATCGTTCATTCCCTCGAAGTAATACAGCAATATGGCTTTGCGCTTTTCTTCCGGCAAAGTACGGATTGCTTCAAGAAGCAGCTTTGGCGTGATTTTCTTCCCGGCTTTCTCAAAGACGGTTTCGGCGGCTTCACGTTTGAAATATTCATCAAACGTATGAAGCTGCCGCGCTTCGTCTAAGGTCATGTCGGAAAAGGTCACTTCCTTTGCCTTGTGTCTGCGAAGTTCTCTATGGGTGTCGCAAGCTTCATTGTGCAATACCGTATTACAAAACTTCTGAAAAGCACACTGTTTGTAAAACTCCCTGCTATTAGGTTCCACATTCTCACCTCCTTTCTCGTTGGAAAGTTGGTGGTGCTTCCCCCCTTTTCGCGGGGCAATACGGCGTTTTTCAAAAACGCCGAAGATTTTTTGAAATTTCTTCAAAAATTTTTTGAACGTACAAAATGCGCCCGTCCGAAAAGCCCGGACGGGCGCATAGGCATTGTAAGCAGTATCCAGATGATTAGACAGTTCATATATATAAGCGTAGTTTCCCCCGGTGGTGGGCGGGCTTTTTTTGATAAGTCAATAACTGTCGGATTTTGTCGATATGCTTTTTGCTTCATGGCGGCTACCTCCTTTAGCCGCCGATTTCAACAGTGATACCGCGTCATTTCATTAGAAGATAAAAAGAAACGGCGGCTTTGATTTTTCAAAGCTGCTGCGGA
>DBGDSC010000074.1:0-25787 GCA_048402045.1 Collinsella sp. | reverse complement strand
GGCTGGGATAGAATGTCGCTGTGGGCCATCGTCTTTCCTTTCGTCGAATATCTAGGCGCTGACGATTCTAGGCGATGGCCCTCCCTTGCTTCTTACACCACGGCTGCGCGCGCTACCTGGGAAGAAGCAACTTGTACGACACCGAAGACCTGCCAGCGTTGCGGCGAAACGAAAGGGGAGCCACTCGGACACCAACCGGGCTCGTGGACCAAAGAAGTCGACTACGTAGATGCCACTTCGAAGGAAATACGAGAATGCGAGAGATGCGGAGAGGTCGTTGACACCCGCAACGAGAAGGAAATCACATCTTTTCTTGGCGACGGAAAGTTTTCAATTTCACCTGAAGGCTTTATTGATCGACTTAACGAGGAATTCTCCAATATCCCCAATTGCAGCTGAGTCCTAGGCCCTTTCGACACCACCTATATTGCGAATCAGCACCGCCGCCCACCCGACCGAATATTGCCGTTCGGCACCGCCATTAAATGCCTTCCCGCGCATCCCCGTTACGCTCGGGCTGCCATGCAGTCCAGAGAACGAGGAGGTTCCACATGGCGAGAAGGATCAGGGCCAGGGAGGTCCTGAGGCTGAGGTCGGTGAACGGGCTTTCGCAGAACGCGATCGCCCGCACCGCCCACGTCTCGAAGCACAGCGTCCAGGACGTGCTGGAAGCCGCGAGGGAGCGGGGCGTCTCCTGGGAGGACGTCGAGGGGATGTCCGAGGAGGCCGCCTACGCGCTGCTGTTCCCCGGCAGGGGCGACGCCGGGCCGGTGCACGCCGACCCCGACTGGGCACGCGTCCACCGCGAGCTCGCGAGGACCGGCGTCACGCTCAAGCTCCTGCACGCGGAGTATGCCGACGGGTGCGCGGAGGCCGGCGCGCCGTCGATGTCCTACGACAGGTTCTGCAAGCGCTACCGCCAGTACACGGTGTCGCGCAACGTGGTGAGCCGCGTCGGGCACAAGGCGGGCAGGAACATGGAGGTCGACTGGTCGGGGCCCACGATGCGGCTCGTGGACCCCGCGACCGGCGAGGTCAGGAAGGTGTACCTGTTCGTGGCCTGCCTCCCGTTCAGCCGGTACAGCTACGTCGAGCCGACGCTCGACATGAAGCAGGATACATGGCTGCTGTGCCACGTGCACGCCTTCTCCTTCCTGGGAGGCGCGACGCCCTGCATCGTCCCCGACAACCTGAGGACCGGCGTCACCGCCCACCCCAGGGCCGGGGAGCCGGTACTGAACGCGGCCTACGAGGAGCTCGCCGCGCACTACGGCTCCGCCGTGATCCCGGCGAGGGTCAGGAGGCCCCGCGACAAGCCGAGCGCCGAGAACGAGGTCTGGGCCGCCGCGACCTACGTGATAGCGGCGCTTCGCGACGAGGTGTTCACCGACATGGCGGCCCTCCGCGCCGCCGTCGCCCGGAGGGTCGCGGAGCACAACGACGCGCCGTTCGCCAAGCGCGAGGGCTCGAGGCGCGAGGTGTTCGAGGAGGTCGAGCGCCCGCTGCTGAGGCCCCTACCGGCCGAGCCCTTCGAGGTGTGCGAGTGGGTCTACGGCCGCAAGGTCCAGGCCAACTGCCACGTCGCGTACGCCCGCAACTACTACTCGGTGAGCCACCTGCTCGTCGGCTCGACGGTCGACCTGCGCGTCACCGAGGGCAAGGTGGAGGTCTTCTCCGGCGGCGAGCGCGTGGCCACGCACCCCAGGTTCCCGTCCTACGCGAGGAACCGCTACTCCACGCGCGGCTCGGACATGCCCGAGGGCAGGGCGTGGTCGGACTGGGACGCGCCGCGCATCCGCGCCTGGGCCTCGAGGGTCGGGCCCTCCTGCTCCGAGCTGGTGGACAGGGTGTTCGCCTGCTACGAGTTCGACGAGCAGGGCTTCAACGCCGCGCTCGCCGTGCTCAGGCTGTCCAGGCGCTACACCACGGCGAGGCTCGAGCGGGCGTGCGGGATGGCGCTCGCGACCGGGAAGAGGTCGCCGCGCTACCGCGACGTCGAGCCCGTGCTGAGGTCGGGGCAGGACAGGGCGCCAGCCGGCGAGGCGTCCGGGGACTGCGGCTACGTGCGCGGCGCCGGCTTCTACGGGGAGGAGTGAGCATGGACGTCAACGCGGAGACCGCCCGCAAGCTCAGGGAGATGGGGGCGGCCGAGCTGCTCGCCGCCCTCTCCGCCCAGGACGAGGCCGTGTGCGCCGGGATGGCGTTCGCCGAGCGCGTCCAGATGGCGGTGGACGAGGCGCACTCCGACTTCATCACGCAGAAGGTCCGCAACCTGACGAGGAGGGCCGGCCTCAGGTACCCCGAGGCCGACGTCCGCTCGGTCGACTTCTTCGAGGGCCGCGGCCTCGACAGGGTGGCGGTGGCCGAGCTCGCGACCTGCGGGTTCGTCGGGCGCGGCGAGAACGTGGTTCTCCAGGGCCTCACCGGCACGGGCAAGACCTACCTGGCCTGCGCGCTCGCGAAGGCCGCCTGCGCCAGGAGGGTGAGGTCGTGCTACGTCCGCCAGCCCGACCTCGAGGACCTCTGGCGCGAGAGCCGTGACCGGCCCGGCGGCGAGCGCAAGCTCGTCCGCAAGTACGGGGCGTTCGGCCTGCTCGTGATAGACGAGTGGCTGCTCGACAGGCCGGACACCGAGTTCAGGTCGATGCTGCTGGAGCTGATGGAGCTGAGGTACGGCACGGCCTCGACCGTATTCTGCACCCAGTTCAAGAAGAAGGACTGGCACCCGAGGCTCGGCGGCGGGGTGCATGCCGACGCCATCATGGACAGGATCGTGCACAACGCGGTCTGGGTTGACATGGGCGAGGCCAACATGCGGCAGCGCCGCGGATAGGCCGGTAGCAATAAAAAGGCACCGGGGGCAGTGTCGGCCCCGGTGCCCAGGCGCGATATCGGCGGTGCTGTTTCGCGATATTCAACAGTGCTCAAGCGAGCAAATACTCAGCAGCAGCATGAAGGCGAGTTACGAGCTAGACGATAGCGGCACGGGACTCGAGCTTCAGATAAAAAATGGCTCTACGCTTGCCGGTATTGGAGGCTTTTTCTCGGACTCGAGCAGTCAACTACTATTCAGCTATCTTGGATCCGAAAACTGCTTCAAAAACATAGTCATGTACTTCGAAAACTCCGACTATGCCGCGGCGACAGCATTGGCAACTATACAAGCAATCGATCCAACACTTTCGTTTTCAGACGCCAAGGAAGTTGGTGCTGCCTGCGTAGATACGCCAACTGTCAAAAATGGAATTACGTACGCAATCGTAGCTTCGAATGGAGAGTACTGGCTAAGCGCTCGAATTGAATAATTTTCTTTGATTACTAAATTCAGACGCCTCTTACTCGCGACATATTAAAACTCAACCCCTGGCAGCATTGTCAATCAAAAATTGCCCCGCCGAGCACTTTAGCTTGGCGGGGCATTTTAATATGAAAGCGGATTTAAATATCAACAAGTCCTGCACGCTCCAACGAGACAGCCGGCTTCGCTGTTCTAATTGCTCGAAGTGCATCTTGAGCAATCAGCGGCTTGCATCTCTTTTAGGCTGCGCTGGTTTCTTTGTATTCGAAGACTGGCTCTAGGAGATCTTCGATGTTGCAGTGGAGGGCTTTTGCTATGGCTCTTACGCTTGTTACCGAAGCTTCATTGATGTTTCTCTGGCGCTGCTCGTACATTTGGATTGAGCGGAGTGACACACCCGATTCGTATGCTAGATCTTGTTGGGTTTTCTTAAGCTTCTTTCTTGCTAGCGCCAGTTTGGTTTGACGAGGTGTTTTCTTCGCTATATCGCAAACAAGACGCGCCACACGCTCCTCTGAGGCTTCGTGCCAGGGGTAATACATATTGCACAGCGCATCGAACGGAACGACATGCAGCAGGTCTTCGAAAGACTCGCCCAGACGCCATTGCAGATATGCCAATATCCAGCCTGTCCAATACTCCGGCGTCTTCTCAAAACGATAGGTGCGGTCCGGTATAGACCCGCTTTGATATCCCGACCTTTCGGCGATAAGTGCGAACAGCTCTACACCTGATTTTCCCGATACGACCCATGCGTTGCCGCGTTCGAACTCGCGAGCTACACCGCTCAGGCAAAAGAGCTCAGCGACCTCGGACCCTTCCGCTCCATAGTCGTTCACGGCATAGTCAAAGCAGTCGCCAAGGTTGTTCATTGCATCCTCAAGGTAGTAGACGGGATATGTCCTACTCGGCCCACAATCCGTTAACTCTTGGATCATTTAAATCAACCCTCCCTGCCATTAAATCCCTAATGTCGATACCTTCGGAATCGAACCCGTTAACCGTATCCAAGTATTTGCGTCGAGCATTCTGCTCTCGCTCAAAACGCTTGGGATAAAACTCAGACCCCAAAGCCTGCTTCCAATCGCAGAATCTAATCGCCGAAAATGCGCACTCGCTCATAAGAGCATATTGGATACCCAAATCACCCAAGCGCATGATACGTTGCAGCTGCCTGAGCGAGATCATGCCGCTGACAAACTGTCTTGCAAACGAAAAATAGGAGTCGTCGGCGCGATAACCTCGAATTACGTCATAGGGAGAAATATCAATCAGGCAGTTATCCAGCAGATAGCGAAGTCCTTCGCGCGCCAGCGGTGTCGAAACATTGAACTCCCTATTGTTAGCCAAAATCGCAAGCCAATTGAGAATTGAAAACTCCCCGGACTCCAAATCCAAGACTGCGAGACCATCCATATCGAGCTCATATCGATTTGCAATGCCATCAGACTCAGTCCGACATGCCCACTCCATTGCCATTTCCTCATGTGGCGTGCAATAAAACCCACACCCATAGTCATTGAATTGTCTGCATTTATCCAACGACGGATGCTCGACAACAACCTCCGACCCGTGCCAAAGCTCCATATCGACCTCCAAACAAAAATATCACCCCAGTGATAGTGTACCAATAACTATCACTGGAGTGATATAGATAGATGCAAACTATTGCCTGCCAAGAACCCTTACTAGAGGCAAGCCTCGGCGATGCGCTTTTTGAGTTCGTCGATGCCGGTGCCGGTTTGGGAGCTTGTGATGATTACGTTCTCGGCCGGGACGTTGAGCTGCTTTTTGATGGCTGCTGCCTGGCGGGCCTGCTGGGTGCGGCTGAGCTTGTCGGCTTTGGTGAGGCAAACGATAAAGTTGAACTCGTTGCCCTGTAGGTAGTCGATCATGTCGTGGTCGAGCTTGCTGGGGTCGTGACGAATGTCCACCAGCGAGACCACCAAGTTAAAGCTGCGCTCGGAGTCGAAAAAGTCGCCGATAAGCTCGGCCCAGCGGTCGCGCTCGGCCTTGGAGCGACGGGCGAAACCGTAACCCGGCAGGTCCACGAAATGCACGTCATCGGCCTCAAAGAAGTTGATGTTGCTCGTCTTGCCCGGCGTACTGGAAACCTTGACTAGGTTCTTGCGGCCAAATAGCTTGTTCATAATCGACGATTTGCCCACGTTGGAGCGGCCGACAAAGCTCACCTCGGGGCAGGTGGACTCGGGAATCTGCGAAACCTTGCCATAGCTGGCGACGAACTTGGCAAGCTGGTAGTTAATGGAATCGGCCATGGACACTCCTTGGTCGTAGGTTCTTACAAATAGACGCGCTATTGCGCAGCGGCAATGCGGCGGACGATATCGAGCGTAATGTCACTTGCGACACGCGCGTACTCGAACAGATCGAACTCTCGCTCGCAAATTGCATCGTACGCCTCGTCACAATTATCGCTGATAGCGCGCAACACCAGGCAATCGACACCATTTTTGGTTGCGACATGGGCAATTGCCGCGCCCTCCATGCCGACACAATCGGCATGCGTCGCCTCGATAGCGTCGTTGCGCATGGTGGCGCCCGTCACAAAGCGGTTACCCGTGGCAATCGTGCCGACCAGGAACTGCTTGGCGCCCTCGTTCGAAGCGACTGCATTTGTCGAAGCGTCAACGAACCCACGCTCAGCAAGCACGTCGACGGCAATATCGACCAGCGCGGGCGTCGAGCCAAACTCCTCGAGCCCCGGTGCGGACTCGGCGATAAGCGCGGTATCGGTATCCAGATAGCGCAGGCGTTTGCCAATGACCACGTCGTCGATATGGAGCTTCGGGTTCAAACCGCCCGCAATGCCCGAAAACACAACAGCCTGCGGAGCATACTTGCTAATGAGGTGCTGTGTTGCAGCGGCGGCGTTCACCGTGCCCATACCCGCCGTTGTTGCGACAACTGTCAGGCCGTCGAGCTCGCCGCTCACAACGGTCAAGCCTGCCTCCCGTGCCTCGCAAACGTCGCTCAGCTCTTCCTTAATCTGCATGATCTCTTTTTCGAGCGCACCGATAATCGCGATGGTAGCCATACCATTCCCCAAACCTATACGAAATTCTCAACCACGGTATGGTACCAGCATTTTGTTTGACCTCGCCAAACGAACACGCTAAGCCAGTGCAGCTCGCGTATCAAACAGCGCCTTTGCAATCGCAGCCGTAACCTCGCTCGAACGGTCACTCCATGGCATCGATGTCATGACGCTCATGACATAGGTACGGCCATCGATGTCGATGAGGCCTGCATCGCATGTCGAATAGTAACCATCCTCGCTAATCCAGCCTGCCTTGTTGCGCACCAAAACCTGCTCGTCCGCAATGCCATCGCGAATAAACGAGCGCGATGTTGATGTCAGAAGGCCCGACAACCACTGTGAAGTCTCGGTATCCATGCTCAGATACTCGCTCATCTCACGCCATAACCTCGCAGAAGTGCGCGGGCAGTAGGTCGGAAAATCACTCATCGGATCCAGTGCCGTTTCGTCATCAACACCCAGATTGGCAATCCAATCCTCATAGCCATCATGGTCAAACGCCGCGCGTAACGCAATAAACGAATCGTTATCCGAATTAACGACCGCGGTCTCGATCAGGTCGCGCACCGCCTGCCAGCCCATACTGTAACCACCATACGTGGCTAAAGGCCAATCGAGCGACACCTGACCCGATTCGACCAACGTCTCGCAAATATAGAGCGCATACAGCGCCTTGTAACTGCTCGCTCCATACACCTCGACATCGGCGTTATACGTCACGCCTCTACCGCTCGATAGGTCGTAGAACACTACGCCCACTTCACCCAGCTCCTGCGCCCGGCTCAGGGCATCCTGGAGCGAAGCAAGGCTCTTATCCTCCAAGGTAGGAATCTTGTTATCCACCAACGAGAAGGTCTGAACGGTATCACTCGAAGGGATATCGTTGAAGTCCGCCTTCGAAAGTCTCGTCTTGAGATCTGCCGACGCTTTGGACTTTGAAACCTTTTCGTTTTGCAGCTGTACCGTTGACGCATCTGAGCGCACCGTTCGCTCCGAGGCATAGGTTTTAGCGGTAATTCCGAGGATAATGACCGCTAACGCTAACATTCCTATGGCGGCAATCTTCGCCCCGCGAATGCGAGCGTCGGCAAGGCCACGCAAAGACGTGCCCTTCGTCTCATATCTGCTGCTATGCTGTGGCACATACTCATCCCGCGATGCGATGTTTCGCACGTGGTCTCCTGACTGCCACCGTTTATATACGAGCAGCATGATACCGAGCAGGCAATTCTTTCCAAAGATATTCAGCGGCGTTTAAGGTGTCTTTAAAGAAACCACAAGCGTATTTATCCAAATGGCACGATTCTGTTGCGCATCTCACCGCAACCCAGAGAGCAGTCTTTTTAGGACGGGGCTCTTTAGCAATCAACTAGGTGCCCAGGGGCACTCATTTAAGTCTGTCCCCAATGAGTGCCCTTGGGGAACGAAAATGGCATGCTATCCGATAGCGTTTTTGAGCTCCGCACGGCGCTTTTTCATGCCGATCATAACGGCATTGCGCAGCTCGGGCATGCGAGCGGTATCCATCTGGGGCACGCCCTCGAGCTTATAGGGAATGCCCAGTTGCTCGTACTTGACGACACCCATCGTGTGATACGGCAGCATTTCCAGGCCCACCACGTTGTGCCATGGAGCGATGAGGCGACCGAGGTTCTCGCACTCCTCCACCGTGTCGGTAATGCCCGGCACCACCACGTGGCGGATAACGACCTTAATCTTGCGACGCGCAAGCTCATCACCAAACGCCAGAATGCGTGCGGGATCGCAACCGGTCAGCTTTTTATGCTCGACCGGGTCGGCATGCTTAATATCGAGCAGTACCATGTCGGTCTCGTTGAGCACGGCATCGAACTTCTCGGGGTGGTTGGGGTCAAATGCATAGCCACAGCTATCTAGGCAGGTATGTACACGGCCATCGGGGTTGTTGTGCATTGCACGAAACAGGTCGGCCAAAAACTCGGGCTGCAGGAGCGGCTCGCCGCCCGAAACGGTAATGCCGCCGCTGCGGTAAAACTCATGGTTACTCTGGAACTCATCCATGAGGTGTTCGACGGTCACCATCGTGCCGCCGTTGACCGACCAGGTATCGGGATTGTGGCAATACGCGCAGCGCATGGGACAGCCCTGGACAAACACCACAAAGCGGATGCCGGGTCCGTCGACCGTACCCATCGTTTCAATCGAATGTACGCGGCCCAGGGCAAACGCGGAGTCCTCGGGACGAGCGTCCACACCCTCGAGCGTCATCTCAGCCATTCCCGCTACCTTGCCTCTCATTGGTTTTAGTTACATAAATGCCAGAGCCATTCTAGCCCATACGCATGATGGTGAAACGGTTTAGTGGTCAATTGGGTTGTTCTATTTGGCCCCACACAAAAGCGGCGGGAAGGTTGTCACAACCCACTCGCCGCCGAGGCAATAGATATCGATAGACGCCAGGCCTTACGCCTTAAGCGTAAGCACCGCGCCGAAGGCGGTCGGGCCGCAATGGCTCGAGATGACGCCGCCGACCTGAGTCCAGGTAATGTCCTTAAAGCCCAGGTCGTGCGCATAGACCTCCATGTCGTCGCGCAGCTCCTCGGAAAGACCTACCGAATACGCCAGGCCAATATGCGAGTAGTCGATCTCGCCCTTCGCAACCATGTGGTCAATAAAGGCACGGGCGCACTTAAGCATAGAACCGCGGAACTTCTTGGTCGCCACGAACTTACCACCCGCCACCTCAATGCAGGGCTTAATCTTGAGCAGATGGGCACCGAGGAATGCCACGTTGGACAAACGACCGCCGGCCTTAAGGAAGGCGAGATCGGTTGGGACAAAGCCCAACAGCACGCGGTCCATGACGGAGTTCGCGAAGGCGAAGATCTCGTCGACGGTGGCATCGGGGTGAGCCTCGATGTATTTGGCGGTCTCGACGACAACAAGCGACTGGCCTACCGAGACAAAGCGCGTGTCCATGGAGAACACGTAGTCGCGCCCCTGGGCCGCAATCTTTGAGGACTGATGCGAACAGGTCGTGGCCTCGGAATATGCAAGATGCAAAATAGTCGCGTCGGGCTGCTCAGCGTGAATGCGGTCGTACACGTGAGCAAAATCCGCAGGCGCGCAGCCACTGGTCTTGGGCATCACGCCAAACTCATTGCAGCGCGAATAAATCTCGAGCGGATCGATCGAGCCGTCCTCGACGGTCTCGTCACCAATCGTGACATGCATGGGCACGCGCACGATGCCGTAGCGCTCGCAGAGCTCCGGCGTCACATCCGACCCAGACTCAACCACGATTACGTACTTGCCCATTATTATCACGACCCATCTCGACATTGGCTTTTCAATACATGGCACGCGCCGCCGCACTGTTGCACAACGGCGTCCAAGCGCCAAAGAGACGCCGCCCCTTGCACACAACAAAGGACAGCGTCTCCCTGGAAAACTCCGTGCTTATCTAGGATTCCACACGGTTTATTAAGGAGGGTTACTTATTCCGCAAACGGTCGCTATATGCGGTAAGCGGTAGTTGGCCGCGACAACTGCGACACATTCCGTCCAGCAAATCCAATCGTGCTCCACGCACGGTTAATGCACGAGGCGGTAGAAATTCATCGATGCCGCACCCTCGGCGTGCAGCTCCATCGCCGGAACCGCCGGCGAATAGGTACGGCTCGTAAGTGCCGCCTCGCCGCCATTTGCAAAAATCTCGACCATCGTAGTGTCCGAAAGCACGCGCAGGTCGCGAAGCTCGCTGAGCTCGATCGACCTCTGGTCGCGCCCATAGCCTTCGTCACCCATGTCGAGGGTAAGCATCCCGTCTGCATAGCGCACAAAGACACCCTTGCGGATTTCGAGCTCGATCACCTGGGCGCCCTCACAGGAAACCACAAGATCAAATAGGCGGCCCGGCTCCTCAACGGTTTCACCGCCTGTCGCGCAAACGCAGTCGCCGCGCATCCTCTCAATCTCGTGCACCGGCTGCTGACAGAGCTTACCATCGCGCATGCTCAGTTTTCTCGGCACCGTCAACGCGCACTGCCACCCGCGTGCCACCGTCGGGCTTTTTGCCGTCGCATCGGGGCAACCCGACCACCCGATCATCAAACGCCGACCCGCAGCATCCTCAAAAGACTGCGGTGCGTAGAAATCAAAGCCGGCATCGACCATCGGGGGCATGCCCTGCCCGGCGATCTTAAAACTCGGCGCCTCCCAATCGGCCTCGATGGGAAACCACACGCACTGGTGCGGATTGCGGTAACGCCATCCATCGGCGGACACACCCTGCGGACAGCAAACGAGAATAAGCTCACCATCGAGCTCAAACAGATCGGGGCACTCCCACATAAAGCCAAACTTCTCGCCCAACTCAATGCGCGTCGCATAGCTCCAGTCCTCTAGATTGCTCGAGGTATAGACAAGCACGCAGCCGCGGTCGTCTTTCGTACGAGCGCCCAGAACCATGTAGTAGATACCATCGTGTTCAAGGATTTTGGGATCACGCACGTGCGTACCGATATCGTCGGGGTAATCGACCGGCCCAACAGCTATGCGCTTCTCGCCCAATTCGTCGGGGTTCTCGGCAACCACATGAATCTGGTTTTGCTCACGGCCCGTCAACACGTAGTCGTAATCATCGCGGTCAAAATGCTTGACGTTGCCGGTATAGAAGTAGTGAATCTTGCCGTCGTGTACAAAGGCAGAACCAGAATACGCTCCGCTCGAATCCAAATCGGAATCGGGGAACAGCACAGGGCCGCGATTCTCGTACGTCACAAAATCCTTTGTTGTCAGATGATTCCAAAGCACTGGACCGCCATGCGCAGCATCGAATGGATCGTATTGGTGATAGATGTGATACGTATCACCGATCTGCACCAAACCGTTGGGGTCGTTGAGCCACCCAAGCTCAGGCTCCACATGGAACAGGAGCCTATCGGGGTCGGACGCGATGCGACCCGCCGTCTCATCCTGTCCGGCACGCCACTGCTCATAGTCCGCGCGTGTCACCTTATTTTTTTGATTAAACATCGCCGTTGACTTTCTCGTCTATGGGGAAGGACGCTCGACTCACACGAGTCGAACGCCCTTCCCCAAATGGACTTATCCTCAGATTACGCTGAACGGCTCAACTAGAAGCTGACATCAAAGCCAGCACCAGCGCCCTCTTCATCAGTGGTCGGCACGCCCTTTGCCTTGTTGTAGGCAAAGATCAAGACGATCGGCACGATAAAGGCGATGAGATTGCCAGCCACATACCACACGAGCGTCTCGGGCGTGACGATGAGCAGGCCAAGCACGCCGGTCAGACCCTGACCGATGGCGCGCACCTCAAAGAGCTTCACGAAGGCACCGCCGCAGCCTGCACCGATGCAAGCGCAGATGAACGGGATGATCGAGTAGCGCATGTTTGCAGCAAAGATTGCGGGCTCGGAGATACCGACCAGCGTCGGGATAAAGGACGACATGCAGATGTTGCGCTCTTTGGAATGCTTCTTGTGAATGAGGTACATGCCGATGGCGCCGCCGCCCTGGGCGATGATGGAAACCGACCAGATGGCCTGGATGTAGTTGAAGCCAGTCGTGGCGACGAGGTTTGCCTCGATACCCTGGATGAACTGATGCGTACCGGTAACGACGAGCGGCTGCAGGAATGCGGCAAAGACAAAGGCACCGAAGACGCCCATCCTGTTGTACAGGATATCGATTACACCGGCGAGGACGTCGCCGATCAGGTTGCCGAGCGGGCCGAACACGGTGAACAGGGCGACGTTAGCAAGAATCAGGGTAACGGTCGGGACAAAGACGAACGAGACGACCTCGGGGATGTACTTCTGGGCAATCTTTTCGACCTTGGCCATAAACCAGGCAGTCAGGATTGCAGGGAACACGCCGCCCTGGAAAGCAACCATGGGAATGGAGAGCGGACCAAAGTTCCAGTACTCAGCACCCGTCGGATCCATAACGAACGTGTTGCGGTTCATAAGGCTCGGGTGAACCATGACGATACCGACGAGGATGCCCAGAATCGGGTTACCGCCAAAACGCTTCACCGCGCTGTACATAACCAGGACAGGCAGGTAGTCAAACGTGGTGGCGATAATGGCAAAGAAGCTTGCGAGGTTCTTGAGGAACTCGCTGTGGTCGGCAAGGCTGCCCTCCATGCCAAAGAGGCCGTTGGCAACGATCAGCGACTTAAGGCCGATGATGATAGCAGCGCCGACGAAAGCGGGAATGATGGGGATAAAGATATCCGAGAATACCTTGAGGACCGAGAAGAACTTGCCCTTCTTGTCCGCCTCGGCGCCCTTGACCTCGGAAGCGCTGATCTCCTTAACGCCCGTCAGAGCCATAAACTCATCGTAGACCTTGTTGACGGTACCGGTACCGAAGATGATCATGAGCTGGCCGCTGTTGTACAGCACGCCCTTGACGCCATCGATGTTCTCGAGCTCGGCCTTGTTGTACTTGCTCGTATCCTTGAGCACCAGACGCAGACGCGTAACGCAATGCGTGGCGCCCTCGATGTTCTCCAGACCGCCGACGTTATCGACGACTTGCTGAGACACTACTTTGTAGTCCATGTTCCTCTCCATTCCCTTACGAAATCATAAAACGTTTTGATGCCATTACAGAGACGCGATCGTTGCATTTGCGCACTTGAGCGTACCGTCGGTGACCGTCAGTGCCACACCCTGGCCCTGCTTATTGCAGAAGCGCGCGTTAAGCGCAACATCATCGACAAAGATGGTCGCGATATCGTCGTCAACGACCAGGCGCACATGATGAGTGCCCTCGCCCTTAAAGAACAACGGACGCTCGAGGCCCATGTTGTTGACCTGGAACCACGGATACTGGGGGGCCGCCGTAAACTCGAGCTTGCCCTCACGCAGGTTGGCGCGGAACTCATAGGCAAGACCGGACTCGGCGTCCTCGGCAAGCTTCACCGAGAAGCCGGCAGCGTCACCGGCGAGCTCGATGTCGGCATCGAGCATATAGGTGGAACCGGCATCCGCGGCGAGCACCTGCTCGACCTTGCCCGACTCGCAGGAAAGCTCAAAGGCCTCGACTGCCTTAGCCTCGCCAAAGGCGCCAAGCATGCTGTCAGGGAGCTTGGTGCCGAGCGTTCCGTCGGCACGCTGAACGATCTCGAGAGGCATAAAGGTGCCACCCCACAGGTAAGAGCTGGGATCGCCACCCTCGTCACGCGTAGGAACCCAACCAAAGAGAACGCGGCGCTCGCCATCAAATGCGGTACGCGCGGCATAGTACGCGCGGCCATCGAATGAATCGTCAGCAGGAGTGATCCAAGGACCGTTGATGGAGCGAGACATGCGGTAACGGGTCTTGTTGCCATCACTGTACTCGGAGAACACCAGATACCACCAGTCGCCCATCTTAAAGAGATCAGGCATCTCGAACATGGTGTAAAGGCCCGGATTCCACCAGTCGCCCTGGAACTCCCAAGTATCCAGGTCCTTGGAGGTGAACTTGACCAGACGCCCGGTCATCAGACGCTTGTCCTCGCCCACGCGCGTGCCGAGGATGAGCATGTACTCTTCGTTCTCCTCATCCCAAAGCACAAAGGGATCGCGCCAGTTGCGGTCATCGTAACCTTCCTGGGGCGGAAGCAGCGTCTCGGCGATGTTCTTCTCCCACTTGACGGCGTCGTCACTCGTTGCGTGAAGAAGAACCTGCTTCATCAAGCGTGCGCGGACCTTATCGCGATTGCAACCAGTGTAGAGCGCATGGTACTTGTCGCCCACCTTAAACACCGTGCCGGCATAAACATACTGGTCGACTTCCTCGTCGCCGCCACGCTCGAGGCTCTCGCCAAAGTCCTTGTAGTTGACGAAATCCTTGGTCGTCGCGAGTGCCCAACCAAACGGCTCTCCGAAAGGACCGGGGTTTCGCGTGTCACGCTGGTGATAGAGATAGAACGTGCCGTCCTCGCCGTACGGCATGATGTCGCCTACCCAAATTCCCTCAGGCTGGTAATACACCTTGTGCATCCGAGACTTCCTTTCTCACGAGATACTAACTCGGTACAACTGCAAGATATGTCAATCGTTTTCATATGTCAAACGTTTTCACACCAATACGTCTTTTCGCAGTTCCAGTCGTCGGCAAACGGTTGACATATGCCGGCGAACGGTCATCAGAGGCGTTTGAGGAATTCTTTTGGCACGGGATGAACTACGCGGTTTTACCCTCAATGAGTTCAACGGGGAGCTTGATATTCGATTCGGGCTTTTCGCCGTTAACAAGAGCGACGATGGATTGCGCCGCGAGCTCACCGATGCGATCGATATCTTGGCGTACGGTTGTTAAGTCAGGCATAAACGTCATAGTGCGGCGGGCACCATCCGCGCCCACGACCTTAATATCATCCGGAGCGCTCAAGCCGCGCTGCTTCATCACGTTAAGACAGATAGCCGCCATCGTGTCGTCTCCCGCAAAGATGCCGTCAATATCGGGGTTCTCATCGAGGATCTTCGCAACGAACGCGCTCTTTTCGTCGTCGGGCTTAACGAACTCGACCTCACGGACAAGCGCGGGCAAACCGGCCTGTTCAACAACATCGAGGTAGGCATCGGTACGCTTATTGGCAGGCATGCGCATGCGGCTATTGCTGCGCAGGCACAGGATGCGCGAACACCCGTCATCGATCAGGCGACGCGTGGCAAGTTCGCCGATGCTATAGCTGTCGCTCGCAATCTGAACAGAGGCTTCGCCAAGGTCGCAGTCGATACCAACCAGACTCAAGCCCATCTCGGCATACGCCTCGGCACCGATATTAAGCGAGTTGACGATGACGCCATCAACCATATTGCGTCGAAGCATGTCGATATAAGAGCGCTCAAGCTCGGGTCGATTGGCGCTATTGCACAGCAGCATCTTAAAACCGTTTTCGGCCAGGGTATGCTCAATGACTTGAACCACTTGGGCATGAAACGGACTGCTGACATAGGGGACGATCATACCGATAAGATTCAGGCGACCGTTGAGCATGGCACGGGCGATATCGTTGGGCGTATAGTTGATGCGCTTCATCGCGGCATGGACCTTATCGCGGGTCTCTTGGCTAATATAGCCGCGATTATTAAGCACGCGAGATACCGTAGTAGGCGAAACCCCCGCCACCGCTGCAACTTCCTTGATGCCAGGCTTAGCCGTATCCTTAGAACGAGCACTCTCGCGAGCCATAGCACCCTCCCCCATCAACATGTCAAACGTTTACATACGAACAAAGCATACCCCAACAACAGCGAGAAGACGGTAACAGCACAAGTAAGTAAACGACTCATCCAAATAATTAGGAGAGTTCCGCCTAAAGGGTGACTACACAGGACCCCCCGCCGGGCCGCTTTGGGTTACTTTCCAAAAACATTTCCGCAGGACGCAAAGGGCTCCGCCGCGCGAAGCGCGCAGCGGAGCCCTTTGCGTGTCCGAGGACGTTTTGGAAAGTAACCCAAAGCGGCCCGGCGATCCTGCGGGAGTTAAACCCCTTTAGAACTTGTTGTGGAAGGTACGCGCAATGACCTCGTCCTGCTGCTCCTTGGTGAGCGTGTGGAAGTTCACGGCATAGCCGGAAACGCGGATGGTCAGCTGCGGGTACTTCTCGGGGTGAGCCTGAGCGTCGAGCAGCGTCTCACGGTTGAAGACGTTGATGTTCAGGTGGTGGCCACCCTTCTCGGCGTAAGCGTCGAGCATGTGGACCAGGTTATCGGCCTGGGTCTCGGAAACTTCAGAAACCTTCATAATGTGTCTCCTTCGATTAATAGGCGCCGGCCGAAACCGGCGCGCTAATCAGTAATCGTTATTGTTAGTATAGCACTAACAATAGTTACTCGCCCAGCTGATCAAGGTCGATATCGCCAAAGAACACCTGATCCTCCTTGCCGAGCGCACTCGGGATAATGGAGAAGGTGTTGGAGATGCCGTCCTGAGCATCACGGAACGGGAGCTTAGAAACCGAAGACAGCGAAGCGATGGCGCCGTGGCTATCGCGCTTGTGCATGGGGTTAGCACCCGGGGCGAACGGCTGGCCAGCCTTGCGGCCATCGGGCGTGGAGCCGGTCTTCTTACCGTACACGACGTTGGAGGTGATGGTCAGAACCGAGGTCGTGGGCACGGAGTTGCGGTAGGTGTCGTTCATGCGGATGTACTCCATGAACTGATGCACAACGTCGTGAGCGATCTGGTCGACGCGGTCGTCGTCGTTACCGTACTTGGGGAACTCGCCCTCGGTCTCGAAGTCGACGATGATGCCGTTCTCGTCACGGACGGGGTGGACCTTGGCGTACTTGATGGCGGACAGGGAGTCAGCCACGACGGAAAGGCCAGCGATGCCCGTAGCGAACCAGCGGTGCACGTGCTTGTCGTGCAGAGCCATCTGGATGCGCTCGTAGCAGTACTTGTCGTGCATGTAGTGAATGATGTTCAGCGAGTTGACGTACACGCCAGCGAGCCACTTCATCATGTCGTTGTACTTGGCCACAACGTCGTCGTAATCGAGCGTATCGCCCTCGACGGCGCGATACTTGGGGCCGACCTGCTTCTTGGAGACCTCGTCAACACCGCCGTTGAGTGCGTACAGCAGGCACTTGGCCAGGTTGGCGCGGGCGCCGAAGAACTGCATCTCCTTGCCAATGCGCATGGAGGACACGCAGCAGGCGATGCCGTAGTCGTCGCCGTGGTAAACGCGCATGAGGTCGTCGTTCTCGTACTGGATCGAGGAGCTGGCGACAGAAGTCTTGGCGCAGAACTTCTTGAAGTTCTCGGGCAGACGGGTCGACCACAGAACGGTCATGTTGGGCTCGGGGCTGGTGCCCATGTTCTCGAGCGTGTGCAGGTAGCGGTAGCTCATCTTGGTAACGAGCGTACGGCCGTCAACACCCATGCCGCCGATGGACTCGGTGACCCACTGCGGATCGCCGGTGAACAGGGCCTGGTACTCGGGGGTACGGGCAAACTTGACCATGCGGAGCTTCATGATGAAGTGATCCACGAACTCCTGGATCTGCTCCTCGGTGAAGGTACCGTTGGCAAGGTCGCGCTCAGCGTAGATGTCGATGAACGTAGAGGTACGGCCGATGGACATAGCGGCGCCGTTCTGCTCCTTGACGGCAGCGAGATAGGCGAAGTACATCCACTGGATGGCCTCCTGCGTGTTGGTAGCAGGGTTGGAAATATCGAAACCATAGGTCTCGGCCATCATCTTGAGCTCGCCGAGGGCGCGGATCTGCTCCTGCAGCTCCTCACGATCGCGGATGTTGTCGGCGGTCATAACCGTCGGGGTGGAAGCCTTCTGGGCCTCCTTGTCCTTGATCAGGTAGTCGACGCCGTACAGGGCAACACGACGGTAGTCGCCGATGATGCGGCCGCGGCCATAGCCATCGGGCAGACCGGTGATGATGTGAGCCGAGCGGCAAGCACGCATCTCGGGGGTGTAAACATCGAAGACGCCGGCGTTGTGGGTCTTGCGCTCGAAGGTGTAGCGCTCGACAACGTTCTCGTCGACCTTGTAGCCGTGCTGGCTGGCAGCCTGGCAAGCGATGCGGATACCACCGTTGACGTGCAGAGCGCGCTTGAGCGGCTTGTCGGTCTGGAGGCCGACGATGGTCTCCTTCTCGCGGTGGGCGTTATCGATGTAGCCAGCGGGGTGGCTCACGATACCCGTGACGGTCTTGGTGTCCATATCGAGGACGCCGCCCTGCTCGCGCTCCTTGAGCAGCAGGTCGAGAACCTCGCCCCACAGCTCCTTGGTACGCTCGGTCGGGCCGGCGAGGAACGACTCGTCGCCCTCGTAGGGGGTGTAGTTCTTCTGGATGAAGTCTCGGACGTCAACCTCTCCCGTCCAGATGCCTTCCTTGAAGCCTTCCCATGCCTCCTGCATTGTGTAACCACGCTCCTAGTTACGTGTAATGCGGTGCTCTCTCACACCGCTGCTTATTGAATTCTTGAATTATCGGCTTGCACTACCGGCTTCTTCCGTTCTTCACCACACGTTGGTACAGGGAAAAACGTTTGTCCACCTTGGAACTGCAACCCAAAACCCAAGATTTCACCCGTTTGAGAAGGATAACATAGCTACCCCCTTCATCAGGGCTGTTATATGTTTCTTTTTTTATACCATTAGGGCGTTTTTAACAAATCCGCAGGAAATGCGAGCGCGAACAACTACCGTTCACCGATTTGTTTGGTATTTTTCCTTGCCTTTGTACGACGTTCACTCTAGCTGTTATGTCAGATTTATCAGGGTAAAGTACCCCAGAGACCCTTCAGAAACTGAAGGGCGGCCACGGGATTTCCCCCGGGGCCGCCCTATGGCGTGGCTAGTTATTTAGCTTTGATTGCCGTTTGGCATTAGGCGGCTGCGGAAGCCTTGTCGGTCGTTGCCTTGCTGTTGCTCTGCTGGCCCTCAAAATGCTTGTAGCACCAGCTGGTGACCAGCGGGGTCAATATAGCCGTCACGATTGCGCAGGCAGCAACCTGTGCCGTAGCCGTCGCGAGCACGGCGCCACCGTACATGGCCCCGTTGACGCTTGCCATGGCAGCAGGCGTAGCCACATTGGCTCCGGCGCAGCTCGAAATGGCCGCACCTGCGACACCCGTGCCGCCCGTGAGCTTGTCGACCGCGATGACGGGAATTGCAAAGATCACCGAGCAGATCACGCCGAGCAGAATACCGGGAAGACCGCCATTAATGAGCTGGCCAAAGGTCATGGTCGAGCCCATGGCAAAGAAGACGAGCACGATGACGGCGGAAAGTGCCGGTGCCATCATCTTCTTAAAGCTGGGGAAGACGTTGCCCAGAATAATGCCGACGACGATCGGCAGGATGGCACCCACGAGCGACCAGCCGATCGGAGCCTGGCCGGCAGCGCCGAGCACGATCATCGTGACCGGAGGGCCGACAACGAGCGTGGTGATTGCGACAGCGCCACGCTCGGCCTCATTGCCCATGGTGCCCATCAGACCAGCGTACATAGCGTTGTTGGCGCCGGTGCAAGCCGCCAGCATCACCATGGCAGAGATGCCAAACAGGTTGTCGTTGAACACATAAAGGATGAGCAGCGACACGGCAACGACCACGATTTGCTTGACGGCGATGATGATGGCACCGCGGGCAGCGGCGGCAGGAGCACTCTTAAACGAAATCGTCGTACCGACGATAAGCAAAAAAGCGCCCACGAGCGGGCCTGCACCCTGCTGGGTCATGCCAAGCGTAAAGCTGCCGAGCGTTTTGAACAGATCGGGGAATAGCGTGTTGAGCAGGCAGCCCAGCAGAAGCGGCACCAAAATATTGGCACCCGGGATGGAGGACATCTTAAAGAACGGCTCCTTTGCCGCCGGCGCCTCCACCACAGTCGATTCACTCATTTATATCTCCTTTTGATGCGTGTGGCACGCGGTCGCACGCTCCTGTGCCAGAAAGAAGGCGACGGTCCCGAGTCGCAGGAGCCGTCGCCGAATTAACGTCGCGGGGCATTACCCGTCCAGAACGATGCCACCGTCGCAGTCACCGATCTCGCCGTTCACGAAGCTGGCGAGGTCGGAGGCAAAGAAGAGCACCATCTGCGCAGGCTCGCTGGCCTGGGCGGCACGGCCCAGAGGAATACCGTTGATGATGCGCTGAGAGTTCTCGTCAGAGAGAATCGAGGTCATATCGGTCAACGTGAGCGACGGGCACACAGCGTTGCAGCGAACGCCGAACCTACCGCCCTCCTTGGCGACTGCCTTGGTTAGACCGTTAACACCGGCCTTGGAGCTCGCGTAAGCCGCGGTGCCGAGCAGGCCGCCGCCGATCTTGCCAGCAACAGAGCTCACGTTGACGATAGTGCCGGCATGGGCAGCCTTAAAGTGCGGGTACACGGCGTTCATCATGGTAAAGGTGCCGTTGAGGTTGATGTCGATGGTACGGCGCCACTCGGTGTCGTCGATCTCGTCGAACTTCTTGGTGCTGATGACGCCAGCGCAGTTGATCAGGATATTGGTTTGCGGCAGGTCTGCGAAAATCTGTTCGACGGTCTCGCGCGCCTTGGGCGCATCAGCGACATCGAGCTGATAAAACTTGTTGCCCTCGCCAAGCTCGGCCACAGCGGCCTCGCCCTTAGCAGCGTTCCTTGCGATGAGCGCGACATGTCCGCCGCCCGCGACGATGCCCTTGGCGATCTCGAGGCCAATGCCCTGAGTGCCGCCCGTGACAATCGCGGTCTTGCCCGTGAAGTCAAATGCCATGACTCCATCCCCCTTTATATAAGGTGTCTCCTCGCGGGAAGTTGGAGCATCGCACGTGGCGATTATATGAGTCCCAGTCGTCATGGTGGTGACAACCCCTCGCCTAACCGCGTGCATGATAGTTCTTTGAAACGTTTCAGCAATTGAATGATTTTAAGTCTTTATGCACTCTTTATATTGCCTAGCGCCCAAGTAGATTTTTGGGACATGCCTAGAAATCTACCGAATGGGATGGTTGGGCGGGGGTATCATCTTTTACCGGAAATAGTTTCTAGTGTTAGGGGTTTTCGGTGGAAGATACCGATTTCCATGAGCTTGGGCGTCAGCTCTTAACTGAGTTTGGCAGCATGCATCAGCGAATTTCGCGCTTTGCGGACAAAGCTCTCGGCGGCGAAATGGCCGTCATGCGCGCCCTCATGCGCGCCGGCGGCTCGCTCACGCCGAGCGAACTCGCCGATCGTGCCTGGGTCTCGAGCGCCCGCATCGCCAATATCCTGCGCGCCCTCGAGGCCAAGGGCTGGGTCGAGCGCGAGCACTCAAAGACCGACCGTCGTCGCGTACATGTCACGGTGACCGACAAAGGATTCCAGGTTATCGAAATCAAACGTCGGGAATTCGAGGACCGCACCGCGGGCTTCCTCGAGCAGCTTGGCGAAACAGATACCCAAGAGATGGTGCGCCTTCTGAGACGTGCCAACGAAATTATCGACCGCAATCAAGAAAGGAGAGATGCCGAGTGAGGATTCTCAAGCTCTTTAAAAAGCATGTCCTGGCACTGCTCGCTGCTATCGTACTTATCGTAATCAGCTGCAACGCCGATCTGGCACTGCCCACCTACATGAGCGACATCGTCGACGTGGGCGTGCAGCAAGGCGGCATCGCCTCGCCCGTGCCCGACACCATTCGCGCCGAATCGCTCGACGACCTCGAGCTCTTTATGAGCACCAAGGACGCCAAGGCTGTGGAGGCCGTGTTTAGCAAGGCGGACAATAACGGCATTCGAACGTACAAGGGCACTGAGGAGGAGCGCTCCGACGGCGGCAAGATTGCCGACATCATGAGCCTGCCCGAGACTGTCGTCCTTTCGTTCAACCAGGGTATCGATGCCAACTCCATGGGCGACATGACCGGCGCATCTACCGAGGCAAGCGATGACGGCGCCGCTCAGGCCATGCCCACCCCCGAGCAGATGGCGGCGATGACGCCCGAGCAGCTCGCCGAGATGCAGCAGAAGGCCGCAGCGGCGCAAAACATGCAAAAGCAGATTGATGCCGACGGCGGTAAGATCACCATGAAGGGTCTGCGTCTAGGCGTTGAAGGCAGCCTAATCGACCAGGGCAAGCTCGTCGAGGGCGCCAACGATATGGCGGACAAAATGGGCTCCATGTCGGGCTCCATCGTGACCCAACGCGCCGTGAGCTATGTGCAAGACGAGTACAAGGCGCAGGGCATCGACCCCGCCGACGTGCAGAACGCCTACCTGGGCCGCATGGCGACCACGATGTTTGGTCTGTGCCTGATCTCGCTCGTCGCCACCATCCTGACCGGTGCCGTGGCCTCGCGCACCGCCTGCTCCATCGCCCGCGACCTGCGCCGCGAGACCTTCAACAAGGTTATGCACTTCTCGCCGGCCGAGGTGGGCAAGTTTAGCCAGGCCTCGCTCATCACCCGCTGCACCAACGACATTCAGCAGATCCAGATGGCCGCAACCCTGTTTATCCGCATGTGTCTGATGGCCCCCGTCATGGGCATCGTCGCCGTCATGCGCGTCCTGGCCAACCATACCGGCCTAGAGTGGACCATCGCCGTGGCCATCATCGCGGTCTCGGCCGTCGTCGGCGTGCTTATGGGCCTCACCATGCCCAAGTTCAAAAAGATGCAGAGCTTTGTGGACCGTGTGAACCTTACCGCCCGCGAGCTGCTCGACGGCCTTATGCCTATCCGTTCGTTCAACCGCGAAGAGCATGAGCTCGAGCGTTTTGACAAGGCTTCGCTCGACCTGATGACCACACAGCTCTACACCAACCGCGCCATGAGCTTTATGATGCCGCTCATGATGCTCGTCATGAACTGCATCACCGTGCTTATCGTCTGGTTTGGCGCGCAGGGCGTGTCCGACGGCGTGATGCAGGTCGGCAACATGATGGCGTTTATCTCCTACACCATGCAGATCGTCATGGCGTTTATGATCCTCACCATGGTTTCGGTCATCCTGCCCCGTGCCGAGGTCGCAGCCGAGCGCGTGGAAGAGGTCATCACCTGCCCCACGAGCATCAACGACCCTGTCTCACCCAAATTGCCTGCTGCCAGCGCGCCGCGCGGTGAGCTCACCTTCCGTGACGTGAGCTTCCAGTATCCCGATGCCCGCGCCGACGTCATTAGCGGCGTAAACTTCACCACGCACGCCGGCCAGATGCTCGGCATTATTGGCTCAACGGGTTCGGGCAAGTCCACGCTTGTACAGTTGATTCCGCGCCTGTACGACGTCACGGGCGGCAGCATTTCGCTCGACGGCATCGACGTGCGCGACATGACCCTCTCTGAGCTGCGCCGCCGCATCGGTTATATTCCGCAGCAGGGTCGTCTGTTCTCGGGTACCGTCGAGAGCAACCTCAAGTTTGCCGGCGACATGGTGAGTGACGAGGATATGCGCCAGGCAGCACGCGTCGCCCAGGCGGAGGACTTTATCGCCGAGCGCGAGGGCGGCTACGACTCCCCCATCAGCCAGGGCGGCTCCAATGTTTCGGGTGGTCAGCGCCAGCGTCTGGCCATCGCCCGCGCGTTGGCCAAAAAGCCCGAGGTCGTGGTGTTCGATGACTCGTTTAGTGCCCTCGACTACAAAACCGACGCGCGCCTACGCGAGGAGCTGGCCAAAAACGTTACCGACGCCGCGCTCGTGGTCGTAGCCCAGCGCATCGCGACCATCATGCACGCCGACCAGATCATCGTGCTCGACGACGGCCACGTAGTGGGCACCGGCACGCACGAGGAGCTGCTGCGCAGCTGCCCGGCGTATCTGGAGATCGCACAGTCGCAGCTTTCCGCCGAGGAGCTGGGGCTTACCCAAGAAGAAATTGCAGCCGTCATGGAAGGAGGCGAGCGCTAATGGCAGACGAGACCAAGACTCAGATTCCCAAGCCCACCCGCCAGCGTGGTCCCATGGGCCGCATGGGCCGCATGGGCGGCATGCGTCGCGGCGAAAAGGCCAAGGACTTTAAGGGCACCATGAGGCAGCTGCTCGGCTATATCGGCCAGCACAAGATTGCCGTGTTTGCCGCCGTCGCCTTTGCCGTGTGCTCGGTCATCTTTAACATTGTGGGACCCAAGGTGCTCGGCCAGGTTACGACCAAGCTGTTCGAAGGCCTGGTCGCCAAGGTCAACGGCACCGGCGATGTCGACTTTGACTGGATCGCCAAGACGCTCGGCTTTTTGCTCTGCCTGTATCTGGCGAGCTCTGTCTGCAGCCTGGTCCAGGGCTGGCTCATGACCGGCGTCACGCAAAAGATCTGCTACCGCATGCGCAAGGAAATCGCCGCCAAGATTGCCGTCGTGCCGATGAGTTACTTCAACGGCCACAGCAAGGGAGACGTACTCAGCCGCATCACCAACGACGTCGATACGCTGGGTCAGTCGCTCAACCAGAGCGTGACGCAGCTCATCACGTCGGTGACGCAGATTATCGGCGTGCTCGTCATGATGCTTTCGATCAGCCTGCCGCTTACCGGCGTCACCGTGCTCACGCTGCCGGCCGCCGCGATTATCTTGACCGTAATGATTCACTTCTCGCAGCCGTACTTCCGCGAGCAGCAGCAGGTTCTGGGCGCCGTCAACGGCATTATCGAGGAGGACTTTGCCGGCCAGAACGTCATTCAGGTGTTCGACCGCGCCGAGGCCTCGATCGAAGAGTTCGACCGTCAAAACGACCGCCTCTTTATTAGTGGCTGGCGCTCGCAGTTCCTGTCGGGCCTGATGATGCCGCTTATGAGCTTGGTGGGCAACATGGGCTACGTGGGCGTCGTCGTGGTGGGCGCGCAGCTCGCGCTGACCGGCAATGCCACGCCCGGCGACATCCAGAGCTTTATCCAGTACGTTCGCAACTTTACGCAACCCGTGCAGCAGCTGGGCAACGTGAGCAACACGATGCAGTCGATGGCTGCCGCCACCGAGCGCGTCTTTGAGTTCCTGGCCGCGCCCGAGGAGGAGCAGAAGGCCGACGCGCAGATTCCCGAGAAGCGCCCCGGCCACGTGGTGTTTGACCATGTCAAGTTTGGCTACACGCCCGACAAGATCATCATCCACGACTTTAGCTGCGAGGCGCAGCCCGGCCAGACCATCGCCATCGTCGGCCCCACCGGCGCCGGCAAGACCACGCTCATTAAGCTGCTGCAGCGCTTCTACGACGTGGACGGCGGCTCGCTGCGTGTCGAGGGCGTCGATGTGCGCGACTGGGACCGCGCGGCACTGCGCGGCGAGTTTGCCATGGTGCTGCAGGACACCTGGCTGTTTAACGGCACCATCCGCGAGAACATCCGCTACGGACGCCCCGACGCGAGCGATGCCGAGGTCGAGGCCGCTGCGCGCGCCGCACGCTGCGACCACTTTATTCATACGCTCGCCGGTGGCTACGACTTTATGATCAACGAGGAGGGCACCAACCTGTCGCAGGGTCAGCGCCAGCTCGTGACCATCGCCCGCGCCATTTTGGCCGACCGTCCGGCGCTGATTCTGGACGAGGCGACCTCCAACGTCGATACCCGCACCGAGGAGCTCATCCAGCGCGCCATGGATGCGCTGATGCAGGGCCGCACGAGCTTTGTCATCGCGCACCGCCTGTCCACGATCCGAAACGCCGACGTGATCTTGGTGATTCGCGACGGCGACATCGTCGAGAAGGGCACGCACGACGAGCTGCTCGCCCAGGGCGGCTTCTACGCCGACCTGTACAACTCGCAGTTCGACGAAGCGGCGTAAAAACCGGCGGCAAACAACCGCAATGCCAAGAAAACGGGGGCGCAGGACAACCTGCACCCCCGTTTTGTGTCCTTCGAGCCTCGAAACGCCTTCCCTGAGACCTCACTGAGGTCGCGCGCGCAGACGTGGTGTAAGAGTGTCCTGAGGTCCGTCGCTGCAAGTCCCGATGTTACTCCTTCTTGAGACCGCGCTTCTCGACTATCTCGTCCACTATCTCCCTGGCGCGCC
>DBGDSC010000073.1:0-1265 GCA_048402045.1 Collinsella sp. | reverse complement strand
TAGAGGTCCTCGCGCCAGAAGGGCATGCTCATGCAGCGCGGGCCGCCGCGGCCGCGGGAGAGCTCGGCGGAGGGCACGACGAGAAGGTCCAGGCCCTCCTTGTACAGCACGTCGTTGGTGACGGTGTTGCGGGCGTAGACGCAGATCTTGCCGGGCTCGACGCACAGGGTGTTGGAGCCGTCGTTCCACTGCTCGCGGGAGGCCGCGATCGGGTCGCCGCCGCCGCAGGGGATCAGCTTGACCTGGTCGACGCCGGTGGCGTCCTCCAGGACGTGCTCGAGGGTGTCCTCGATCAGGCGGATGTTCACGTCGCCCGGGTTCTTGCCGGCGGTCAGCTCGTAGACGCGCAGGGTGCCCATGATGGCGGGGTGGATCGTGAACTTATCGACGTCGATCTGGGTGAAGACCGTGTCGAGGTGCATGAAGGCGCGCGAGACCGGGATGTCGAAGGCCAGGATGCGCTCGACCTTGGAGTCGGAGTTCCAGAAGATGTTCTGGGCCATGACGTCGATCGCGGCGGCCTGGGTGCGCTGGGAGATGCCGACGGCGAGGGTCTTCTCGTTGATGTTCAGCACGTCGCCGCCCTCGGTGTGGAACTGGCAGTCGCGGCGGAAGTACAGCGAGACGTCCTTGTAGTCGGGGTGGTACTTGAAGATGTACTTGCCGTACAGGGTCTCGCGGTTGCGGGTGACCGAGTACATGCGGTTGAGGTTGACGCCCTCGCCGACGACCGCGAACGGGTCGCGGGTGAAGTAGAGGTTGGGCATCGGGTCGATGATCAGGTCGGACTCGGACTCGGAGTTGACCAGGGAGTCGAGGGTCGTGGACGCCGTGAGGGGCATGTCGATCTCGGCCTTGGTCATGCCGGCCATGGTCTTCTTGACGAACTCGAGGTTGTCCTCGATGGAGTCCAGCTTCTCGCGGACGATCTGCGGCATGTGCTGGCCGCGGATGCCTGCCTCGGCGATGTACTGGTCGGTGAACTCGGCGCGGGCGCCGGGGACCTGGTCGAACACCTCGGCGACGAGGTTCTCGAGATAGAGGACCTCCACGCCCTGGTCGCTCAGGATCTGGGCGAAGGTGTCGTGCTCCTGCTGCGCGACCTCCAGGAACGGGACGTCGTCGAACAGGAGTCGCTCGAGCTCGTCGGGCGGCAGGTTGAGGAGCTCGTCGCCGGGACGGTGCAGGCAGACCTTCCTGAGCTTGCCGATCTCGGAAGGCACGTGCAGACCTTTCGTCATGGCCTCCTACCTTTCTTTCGGGCC
>DBGDSC010000072.1:0-1780 GCA_048402045.1 Collinsella sp. | reverse complement strand
TGGCCGCGCACGAGGCCATAAGGGAGGTCCTTGACCGCCACGGCGTGGCGGAATAGCCTTAGGCGCAAGGGGCGCTGACGCGGCCCTCCCTCTTACACCACAAAAATTCGCGCGATCTTCTCGCGCACGGATGGAAGCAGAATACTCCAAAAAATGCACGGCGGGTCGGCTACCACCCTGTCGGAAGGCTGGTTTCGCTACGATCGAGCGTCCGGCTGGGTGCTGCGTGGGCTCGATGCGTCGTTTTCGGCTGGCGCGGTGCATGCGGTTGTGGGCGGTAACGGCTGCGGCAAGTCGACGATGCTTTCGGTGCTGGCCAAGACTGCCAAGCTGCAGCGTGGTCGTATGGTGCGCGGGGCGGCCTCGGCTGCGCTGCTGCCGCAGAACCCCAAGGCCCTGCTGCTTGCCGAGACGGTGCGCGACGAGCTGATGGAATGGGCCTCGACCTGCGGATATGACGAGAACTTGGCGCGGGAGCGTGCGGCGCAACTGGGATTAGACGGCCTGGAGGCGCGCCGCCCCTACGACCTCTCGGGCGGACAGCGCCAGCTGCTTGCACTGGCAAAGCTGCTGCTGATCGGCCCCGAGCTGCTGCTGCTTGATGAGCCCACCAAGGGTTTGGACCTGGCCAGCCGCCGCATCATCGCTCGCGCCCTGCGTGACCATGCGAAAGCTGGCGGTACCGTCATCATGGCCACGCACGACTTAGACTTTGCCGAGCAGGCGTCCGATGACGTCGCCATGATGTTCGACGGCGAGATTGCCTGCGTGGAGCCCCCGGCTGACTTCTTTGCCGACAACGTGTTCTATAGGGCGTGATGGGATGACGGACTGTCGTTTCTCGCGTTTACTCACAAAACTGGAGATCCCGCTGTTGTTGGCGGTGCCGGCGGTGATGGCAGCGGCGTTGCTGGCGGGCGTTGAGCAGGCGGCGCTTGCCATGCTTGTCGTGGTGGCGCTGGTGCTTGCACTGTTCTTTGCGGGTTACGAGGCATCTCGTCCGGGTTTGCGCCAGATTATGCCCACGCTGGTGCTGGCGGCGCTGGCGGCGGCGGGGCGCATCCTGTTTGGGCCCATTCCCGACTTTAAACCGGTGAGCGCCATCGCCATTATCGCGGGGGCGGTGCTTGGACGCCGCAATGGTTTTATGGTTGGCGCGCTGGCGGCGCTGACCAGCAATTTCTTTTTTGGACAGGGCATGTGGACGCCATGGCAGATGTATGCCTGGGGGCTCGTGGGATACGTTGGCGGTGCGCTGGCGTATGCGGGTGCGTTCGACCGCGCCGATGGCACCGTGCGCATGCCGGCGCTACTGACCTACGGCTTTGCTTCGGGTTTGCTGTACGGCGTGGTGATCAACGCGTATGACATCATTGGGTTTGTACAGCCGCTTACTTGGGCGGGTGCCGTGGCGCGTCTTGCCACGGCAGTGCCGTTCGATATCACACACGGTCTTGCGACCTGCGTGTTTTTGGCTGCCTTGTACAAGCCTTGGTGCCGTCGCATCAACCGCGTCGTCGTGAAATACGGACTGTAGGGCTAGTTGCGCCGAGGCGGGAATCAATACTGCTAAAGTGCCATTTTAAAACTATGCCGGTTTACGGGGCTAGATTAGCACAGGCAGACCATACCAGTTTTTTCCGAAATAGAGCAAGCCGTTCACCTGCACTGATAATTGTTCTCGGGGGAAGCGGGCACTGCGGGGCGCGGCAACGGCGCGCGATTTCCGCGTCGCAGCGCTACCCTGATGCTGAATGCCGGGACGATGACCCACTGACCT
>DBGDSC010000071.1:0-20388 GCA_048402045.1 Collinsella sp. | reverse complement strand
GGCTGGGATAGAATGTCGCTGTGGGCCATCGTCTTTCCTTTCGTCGAATATCTAGGCGCTGACGATTCTAGGCGATGGCCCTCCCTTGCTTCTTACACCACGGCTGCGCGCGCTACCGGAATCTCATCCGGAATCGGCAGTAACGGAGGATTCACAACGACAAGCGAAAAACATGAGTCATCTCTCAGAGGGGAGTAAAGGCTCCCCTCAAGCACCCTAGTTTCGTCATCCAAAGAGTTGATGGCAGTGTTTTTCTTACAAAGGTCGACAACAAAAGGGTTGATTTCTACAGATGTTACATCCATGCCACAGTTGGTAAGTATCAGGCCCTGTATTCTGGGGCCAGAACACAAATCGAGAGCCTTCCGTGCGCTCTGCGGTGTAAGGCGCCAATCTCAGCAAATCTGTCCCACAATACTGCGCTGAAGAACAAGACGGAACCCCTGAGCCAAACTCCCCTATACCTTATTAAGGCTAAGACAGGCAAGTTCACGCACCCGGCATATTCCAGAATAACATCCTATTGTTTTAGATGCTCTACAAGCATGAACAGCCGCGAATCGGAAAGATCTTCTAGTTTCGCCCCGACTGACCGCCAAGGGCCAAAATGGCCCCTCCATCCCCAGGCGACTGGCTCTGGCGCGCCAAGGAGTGTCCCCAGCCGGCAGAGAAAAGGAACGTCCCTATCTGCCGGCTAGAGAGCACCGAAGAGGATGGCGTAGGTAGTGGATTCGCCGAGCTTGAGCTCGTCGCCGGGATTGAGCTGGGCGGAACGGCCGGGCTCGACCTGAATGCAGACGCGCGTGGCCCCGTTTACCACCACGGTTCCGTTGGTGGACGACAAGTCCTCGACGTGCCAGATATTTTGAGCATCGCACCAGATATGGGCATGGCGGGCCGAGACATCGTCGCCGACGTCGGTAATATCGCCCTCACCAGTGGCCAGCGCGCCAATCTCAACACCCTGCTCACTCGGCTGAATCCAGCGCGGGGCGCTCACGACAAAACTGTTTTGTACGCGCAGCAAGCCCAAGGGGTGCGCCGGGGCGGGTTCGCGTTCGCCCGCGGTCATCGACATGCCAAGCGAACGCGGCGTGGAGGTGCCTCCGCCACAGGTCGCGTGCGCGTAGTCGATGGCATAGTTCACCGAGGACCGCACATCCGCCGAACAACCGACGGCGACAAACAGCACCAGCACGGCCTCGGCGCGCTCGGCGGGCATGAGTTCCGCCGCCTGGGACAGACGATCGAGCGCGTTGCGATAGAGATTCGTGTCCTGGTGGCACTCTTCGAGCGCGCGTACCATCGGTTCACCTGCAGGACCGCACACCATATTGATCACAGCCGTGGAGTCCATGGGGTTTCGCTGGCGCAGGGCCAGTTGCGACATAATACGCGCAGCCGAGGTACCGTATTCGGCAAAGTAGCGCTGCTGAAGCGTGCCGACCGGCGCGCGAACGATAAAGCGGGAAACCCAAGAGCGATCGGTGGCTCGGCTCTGCGGGCTGCGGCCGTCGGCGAGCGGACGGGACGAAAGCACCAAGCCGCACAGCTCGATATGGCTCAGATGCGCCGCGCGCTTAAAGATGTCAAACATGGCCCCGCATGGGGTGAGCTCAACTTGAGATGCCATGACCTAGGCCTCCTTGGTCGTAGAAATAGAATCGGACGATACTTCGACAGGTCCGCCAAAAGTACGGGCAGCTGCGGCTCCACCGGCAAGCGGAGTCGCCATCTGGGCTTTTGTGCGTCGCGGTGCCGAAACGGGAAGTTCAAAGGCAAAGCCCATCGCAAGCAAAAACCACGTAAGCGTATAGGTTGCAACCAGAGCGGCAACAAGGCCGCCCATCACGGCGCGTTGGGAAAATACGCTACATGCAGCCACAACCAACACCGGAACCTCGCAGGCAGAAAGCGCAAGCACACCCTGCAGGAAGCCCGAGCGCCGATCGCGCGCAAGTGCCCCCGCGGCAACGCCGGCTATGCCTGGCAGCGCCAACGCCAGTGCGGCAATAATACCCGGTAGCGACCCAGACCACACGAGCGATCCCAAAGTCGCCGTCACGCGAGCGCCCGACGCCAGCAGCGCGGCCGAGACCACGACCACAGTCCAAACCACGCCACAGACGACCGACGCGCCGACCATCAGCGCGCGACGAACCGCGCGACCGGACACATCCATGGGGCACGGCGTGAGCGGCTCGCCGCGGAGCGAACGACCGACATTTTGCGCATAGTGGTCACAAAACGCCGAGAGCGCTGCCTCGACCGCCGCCGGCTCGGGACGATCTTTTTGATGGCTGGACAGACAGGCCATCACCACGTCGAACAGCTGGGCATCGACAAACGCCAGCGCATCGCGTAGCTCTTCGGAATCCGGCTCAAGCCCCAGCTGCTGGGCCTGCTCGGCCGCGGCGAGCGCCACATCGGGCTCACGGCGAAGCAGCTGAGTCAAATCACAACCGGGCGCATGGACACCGATGGGATAGTCGGGTCGCGTGTCCATCTTGAGACGATAGGGGCTCGCGATGTCGCGCGTCTTTTTGCGCGAACCCGAGGTGCCCGAAGTGCCCGGCGCGGCTTCGTATGGCGCGACGCCAGCAATGAGCTCGTAAACCGTGCTTGCCGCGGCATAGACGTCAATCGCCGGCGACATACGCAAAGCGCGCAGGTCGGGAATATCGTCGGTGAGCATCTCGGGCGGGGCATAGGCAACCGTCGCGCGACGCAGCGTGGCATAACGCTCCGTAAACGACGCCTTGCCGCCGGTACCGGCCACGGCCGACGCAGGCTCGAGCGCCAGCGACGAGCCAAAGTCGATCAGGCACAGGTCAAAGGTGCCCTCGGCAAGCTGCCGGTCAAGCGGCAGGCGCGCCGTGCGCACCATAATATTAGCGGGCGAGATATCGCGATGGACAAAGCCCTCGCCCACCAGGCTCATACGGCAGAGCAGATCGAACAGGTCGCGACCCAGACGCGCCGCCACAAGCGGCGACAGGCGTCCGGCATCGTCCACGGCAAGTCGCGAACGCAAGCGGGCAAGCGTCTCGCCCTCGACCCATTCCATGACAATTGCAGGCACACCGTCGACCTCGCCCCAGCCATAGAGGCGGGGAAAGCCCTTAAGGCCCGAAAGGGCGCGATGGCATTCGTATTCCTCGCGAAACGCCGCCTTGAACTTGGCGACCAGCGCCTCGTGAGCGGCATCGTCGTCAAACTCATCGCGCGTCGGCAAGATGAGCTGCTTGAGTGCCACGGCCTCGCCTTGGGCGTTGACGGCACGCGTCACGCGGCCGATACCGCCACGGCGCATGGTGGCATCGTCGGCAAACAGCATCGTAAAACGACGCAGATAGGCAGGCAGTTCGTCCTGACCGAGCGCAATGGCCGGCTCAAACCCGTCGACACGCGCCAGGCGCAGGCCGACCATGGGATCGCGACCGAGCGATTGTGGTGTGGTGGATGCAAGATCGGTCATCATAGGGCAAGCGCCGCCACGTTATTGTTGAAGTTACCGAGTGCGACGTCATCATCGCCGTAATGGCCGACCCATTGACATAGGTTGGTATAACAGCCCCACAGATTGGCATACTGCTGATACCACTTTGACCGGGGCGAGAATGTCTGACGACCGAACTCGGCTCGAATGACAAACATCTCCCCGACCAGGCTGTCGCACGGCCTGGGATCTCCCGTAGAGTTATAGGTCGAGACCACGTCATTGGCACGAGAAACATAACCGTCGAGCATGTTGTACTTGGTCACAAGCCAACTGTGAATGCTCTCTTCCTCAGCAGCGGAAAGGCCGCCGGAGTTTGCATCGTTGTCAGTGTTGCCGCCCGTCGAGCCGCCGTTTCCAGGCCCTCCGGTAGAGGAACCCGACCCAGAGCCGCCGCCCGAACTCGATGAATCCGAGCCGGAGCCAGAAGTATCCGAGCTACCGGGCTTTCCGGACTGCTGGGCGTCCTGCTCCTTTTGCTGCTCGACCTTATTCACCGTTGCCGCCACGCTATTGTTGGACAATCGATCGATGATCTTGGTGTTGGTGAGCACGATGGTTTTGCCATTGGCAAGCGTGACTTCGTTGTCCGGGGCCTCGGCGCCGTCCGCATCGACGGTGCCAAACACAATATGCCCGACCACACTTGCCCAAGCATATCCAGTCGTGGTGCCCAGATCGCTTTTGGCCTCATGCCCCACGCGCGGTTCGCGTGCGGCATGCGCCTGCATCATGGACGGCACGGTCATGCCATAGGCAGAAACGCCAGCTATGACCAGCACCAGCGAGCACGATAGCAGTGCGTACGCCCGCGGCGCCAAGCCCAGTCGGCGTCGTATGCGCACCGCGGCGCCGCGCTTTGTCTGAGTGCCACCGGGCCGCATGCGTTCTCCTCCAACAAAAACACGCCGCTCGGGAGCGGCGCATTCATTCGAATCCATATTTGAGTGTATCAGCGAACCCAAAAGGTTGCGCAACGAATGAGCAAATTAAGGATGCGAGCGGAAGCATCCATGCGATAGGCGGATACGAAGCATCTTTGTTGCACAACAAACTCACAGTCGCACGGGGAAATTATGACTACCCCGTGCGACTGCGAGGAAAACATACGGCAGGAGCAGGCTCGCCACCTAAATCGCGCGACGGGCCTCGATGGCGCGGCCAAGCGTAAGCTCGTCGGCATACTCCAAGTCGCCGCCCACGGGAAGGCCGCTTGCCAGACGCGACACCTCGACGCCCAACGGCTTGATGGTACGGGCCAGATAGCTCGCCGTGGTCTCGCCCTCAATATTGGGGTTGGTGGCGATGATGACCTCGTGGATGTCCTCGTGGCCCAAGCGTGCCAGCAGCTCTCGAATGTGCAGCTGCTCGGGGCCAATCTTGTCCATGGGACTGATCACGCCGCCCAATACGTGGTAGAGGCCGTGGTAGCTGCCCGTGCGCTCGATCGCCTGGACATCGCGCGGCTCGCCCACCACGCAAATGCGAGTGGTATCGCGCATCGGGTCCTGGCAGATGGAGCACTCGTCGGCCGTGGCGTAGTTAAAGCAGCGGCTGCAAAAGTGGACCTCCTGCTTGACCTCCAGGATGGCCTCGGCCAGGCGGCGCGCCTCCTCGGCGTCGGCCTCCAACAGGTAATAGGCGATGCGCTGGGCCGACTTGGGACCAATGCCCGGCAGACGGCCCAGCTCATCGAGCAGTTTTTGCAGACTGTGGTTGGCACTCATATATATGCGTGTCTTAGAACGGCATGCCCGGGATGTTGAGGCCGCCGGTGATGGCGCCCATCTGCTTGTTGGCGAGCTCGTTGACGCCGCGGACGGCCTCGTTGACGGCAGCCATGATCATATCCTGCAGCATATCGACGTCCTCGGGATCGAGCGCATCGGGATCGATGGTGAGGTTGACGAGCTCCATCTCGCCGTTAACGGTCACCTTGACCATGCCGCCGCCGGCAGAGGCGTCGACGGTCTGGGACTTGAGGTTCTCCTGCGCGGCGGCAAGCTGCTCCTGCATCTTGCGAGCCTGCTTCATCATCTGCTGCATGTTCATACCGGCCATGATGGCTCCTTTACGTGCGGCCGCACGCCGAGCTGCAAGGGCAGCCGGAGCACGGCGGGACTTTCAAACTCAAAAATCGTACCACGGCGCGCGGCGAGAGAGCGGGGCGGACGTGTTACCTCAGTCGATATACATGTCCTCCAATACAAACCGCACTCAAAGATTATGCAAGGTCGAATTATGCAAGGTTGCATAATATCGCACACTCAATCTAGTAGAGCCGAATCCGGCATTTCATGTGCGCCACTAAATAGCTAAATGCCGAACCGCTGCTCGAGGCGGCGCACATGGCGGCAGGGTATAATTTGATTGCCATAGATAGTAATCTGGAGGTGCCCCATGAATGCCCCCAACGCGCTCCAAAACATCCGCTCAAAACACCCCGTTGCATATGTGGTTCTCTATCTCTTTGTCGGCTGGGCATTGCTGGTTGTCATCACCCATGCCATAGCTTTTGGAGCAGAACTGCTGATAGCCAGCTCGGACCAGCCCGTCGTCAAATGGGAGACGACCGATGAGTGCACCGACGGAACCCGAACCGTCTACTACAACAGCCCGTCCCTCTATCAAGAGTTCAAGGTCAAGATAAAGGACTTCAAGATTGTCGATGCCGAGCTAGGCGTTTATTTGGCAATCGGAGCAACCATTAACGCCGAGCAAGTCGAGTACACGGACAGCCATGCGACGTATCGTATCGACCTCAGCATCCTAGGCCGACCGTCACGCACCTGTCTGCTCAAATGCGACATACGCGGCACCACACTACACATGTCCGAAATACAGATGCGCCCGGACAAGGGGTCCTCTTCTTGAGCAGTATACCCGCCTGCGCAGCTACTCCACCGGCTTGAAGATGGTGGCCTGACCGAAGACGCTGCGGATGAGGTCTTTGGCCTCGTCCTCGGTCTGCGGGATGCTCGGGGCTGCGCCCTGGTGGCCGAAGGGGCTGCCGGCGCCGGGGTTGGACTCCCAGGGAGCTGCAGAAGCGTCCTCCTCTTTGGGGGCAGCTACAGCGGACTTGGGCGCGGGCGTCGCACCCGGCACGTCGAACGGAGGAAGATCGTCCCCGCCAGCATCGGCAGCAAAGCCGCCGACCATGGCGTCGTCGTAGGGTACCTGCTCGGATTCCCACGGCGCGGACTGCGCGACAGGCTGAGCCTTGGGGGCAGCCGAGCGCTCGGGCGCACGGGGTGCGGGCTCGGTCGGGAGCTTACCCGTGGCAGGAGCACCGGCGGGGTTGTCGGAGCGTAGCCAGGGGGCTTTGCCCAGGTCAGACGACTTGGGCGCGGGCAAGACGGGCTTGGGCGCGGGTGTCGGAGCAGCCGGTTTGGGCGCCGCGGGCTTAGGCGCCGACGGGGTCGATGCCGCTACCGGTGCCGTTTGCTGCTGCGGCGCGCTGGCGCTCGAGGATACAGGGGCCGCCGAGGACACGGGTTGCGGGTCCGCAGATGCCGCAGCCCGTGCAGATGGAGAATGCTCCTCATGTTGAGGAGCCGGCGTGCCACCCCCATCCAGGACATAGTCGACGGTACGACGACCGAAGACCGCGCAGACCGTCGGCAGGACCACCGACTGCGTATCGGCGCGACCGAGCATCTTAATGGCAAAAGTCGAACCCGCGGGGAACGAGACCGTGAGCTTGGAGCCGTCGTCGGCCGTGGCGCGGGCGTTGAGCAAAAGCCCTGCGTAGGAAGCCTGACGTGCCTTGACACGCTCGACAACCTCGGCCCATTTGCGCTGCAGCTCTCCGGCATCCTCGACCGCGGGCGTCTCGGCAGCACCGGCGACGGCAACCTGGGCGGCATTGTTGGACTGGGGCTTAGGTGCCGGAGCTATGGCAGGCGCGGGGGCCGCAACGGGCTGAGGCGTCGGAGCCGGCGCAGGCTGAGGTGCAGGCGCAGGCTGAGGTGCAGGCGCTGCAGGCTTGGAAGCTGACACGGACGCAGAACGGGGCGAAGGCTGGGCAGCCGGAACAGCAGCACCACGGTCCCAAGGCATACCGCCCTGGCGCGCGGACGTAGCAGCGGGGGCAGCGGATGCCGCCGGGGCGGCAGCGCGGGCGCCCGAAATGAGCGTCGGCTGGTGGGCAGCAGCGGGTACGGATGCTGCAGGCGCGGCGGCCTGAGCAGCAGCCACGCTCGCCGGCACGGCGGCGTTGGCAACCATGGCCTCCAGGCGTGCCACGCGCTCGGCCAATGCCTCAATCGTTAAATCAGCCTCGGGACGCGCCAGACGCGTGCAGGCAATCTCGAGCACCAGGCGCACGTCGCTCGCGCCCCTCATCTCCAGTGCGGCATCGTCGAGCGCTGTCAGCACACGAGCCAGGCGGTCGGCAGGATGCTCGCCAAAGGCAGCGGCCTCGGCAGCAAGCGCCTCGGCCTGCTCGGAGCCGCCCTCAAACAACTCGGCACGGGCACCGGTAACGCAGGCAACATACACGTCGCGCACGTGCGCCACCAGGTCGCGCGTCAGCTCCAGCAGATCGTTACCTTCCTCGACCTGCGCGCGAATAAGCCCATACAGCTCGGCAACATCGCGATCGGCAATGGCGCGGGAAAACTCGCCCAGAATCTGGTCCGAAACCTCGCCTAAAAGCGAGCGGGCGTCGTCCGCATGCACAGAACCGTTGCCAAAGACGCTCAGCTGCTCCAGCGTGGACAACGCGTCGCGCATGCCGCCCTTTGCATGGCGCGCCACGATAGCCAGCGCCTCGTCGTCGTAATCGAAGCCCTCCTGCTCGCACACGTATGCCAGGCGATGCTCGATATCCTCGTTGCCGATGCGATGGAAATCGAAACGCTGGCAGCGTGAGAGGATGGTCTCCAGAATCTTTTGCGAGTCGGTGGTGCACAGCACAAAGATCACGTGTGCCGGCGGCTCTTCAAGCGTCTTGAGCAGCGCGTTGAACGCCGCCGTCGTGAGCATGTGGACCTCGTCGATGATATAGATCTTGTACTTGCCGCGCACCGGGGCAAAGTTGACGGAGTTGATGATCTCCTCGCGCACATTGTCCACGCCCGTGCGGCTTGCGGCATCGAGCTCGTAGACATCCGGGTGGTTGCCCTCGGCAATGAGCTCGCACTCCTCGCAAGTACCGTCGGGCATGCAGCCGCTTGCACCCTCGGCGCGCGCTGCCTCGGCATTACGGCACAGCAGCGCCTTGGCCAGAATGCGCGCCATGGTGGTCTTGCCCGTGCCGCGCGGTCCGCAGAACAGGTACGCGTGGGACAGGCGTCCCTCGGTGATGGCGTGCTCGAGCGTCGAGACGATATGCTGCTGGCCCACCACGGAGTCGAAGGTGAGCGGGCGATACTTTCGGTACAACGATTCCATGGGTGCTCCCCCGGGTATACTGAGTCTTGTTGCCGCGACGGCCATGCGGTCGCACGGCATACTGCATTCATAATAACCCGTACGGCGAGCCCGCCGCGATAGGAGTCCAAAGAGCATGGCAGACGCAGAGAGCAACCTCGTTCCCTCCGAAGCAGCCGACCAGGTCGAGGTCGCGCTCGAGGAGCAGGCCGCAGCCGATGACGGCATCCTGTACCTCAACGAGTACCAGTACGAAAACGACCTGGTCACCGACTTCGCCCGCCTGGTCGCCTCGCCCAGGCGTCGCGGCTCGCTGTATGTCGCCGCGGCAATTGCCGCGCTCATCGGCATCGGCATGCTGGTGGCCGGCGGCAACTGGATCAAGTTTGGCGTCGTGTTGATCGTGTTCGGCGCCTTTTTGGCCTGGTGGAGCAAAAACCTGCACCACACCCTCGCCCGCGACTTTATCGACGCCGTCGAGGCCGACGAGTCCATGGGTGGCCGCTATCGCCGCGTTGCCGCCAACGAGGACGGCCTGATGGTTTGGGGCAAGAGCGGCAAGTCGCAGTTTTTCCCGTTTGAGAAGCTCGACCACGTGCTCGACGGCGAGCGCATCTTTGTGGCCATGTTCGCCGACCAGGGCGTGACGATCCCTAAGGAAACCTTTATTCGCGGCGATGCCGAGCAGTTTGGCACCTTCCTTAAGGCGCGCATCAACAAAAAACTCCGCATCGAGACCAAACGCAAGAAGATGAAGGCTGAAAAGGCCGCCGCCGAGGCCAAGCAGGGCGACAAGCCCCAGGAGACCAAGGGCAAGCAGCGCAAGCAGAAGAAGAACAAGAAGAAGCGCTAAGGCCAAGACAGACAGGCAGCCTCGCATCCCGTTATCCTCGCCATCCGCCCGAGCGTGCTACACTAGCAGCATCTATGCCACCGCGAATGGCTCGGCCCCGCGCCCGCCGCTCGCAAACGAACTTTAAACGCACGAGGGTTGGCCATGCCGCTTTTCCCGCAACATACCGCCCGGTTCTCGCCGGACGTTCCTTTGGAGGGCACCAGCTCTCGCGAGCTGCTCAAGCGGTACCAGCCGCTCGAGACACTTGCGACCGGCGGTTTTGGCTCCATCGAGATCTGCCGCGACACGCACCTGCGCCGCCGCGTCGCCATTAAGCGCATCCCCCTTATCAACGGTGCCGGCATGCCCGCCAGCGACATCATGGATGTCCTGCGCGAGGCGCACACCGCCGCCATGCTTCAACATCCCAATATCGTGCAGGTCATCGACTTTACGCACGACACAGCCTATGCCTACCTGGTTATGGAATATGTCGATGGCATGTCGCTGGCCGAGTTTTTGCACCGCGTGGACGGCCACTCACTTACCTTTGACGAGGCCGCGGCCATTGCCGATGCCCTGGGCCAGGCGCTCACCTTCGCCCATAGTAATGGCGTACTCCACCTGGACATTAAGCCCGCCAACGTGCTCATCGACCACTCGGGCAATGTAAAGCTCACCGACTTTGGCATGGCGCGGCTGTCGTCCGCCGGTGGCTTTGGCGGCTCGCGCGGCGGCACCATCGGCTACATGCCGCCCGAGCAGCTCGATATCGAGACCGGCACGGTCGACGAGCGCGCCGATGTCTTTGCCCTCGCCTGTGTGATCTACGAGGGCCTGTGCGGCAGCGCTCCCTTTATGGCGGCCACGCCCGCCGACTCGCTCGACCGCACCATCGGCGGCGCCACCTATCCTAGCGAGCTGATACCACACTTTCCCCCGGGAGCCGAGAGCGCGCTCATGAGCGCGCTCTCCCCCATGCCGCAGGACCGCCCCAACAGCATCGAGGCATTTTGCGACCAGCTCCTTGCCGGTCTGGGCAGCGTGCGCGAAGGCCGTCGCAGCCTGGAGCAAATGGTTGGCGAGCTTTCGGATGACGAGCAGGAGCTCGACGGTATCGAGCCGTCGCACTACGAGGACGACGCCATCGAGGTCGACCCCGCACTTGGCTGGGCGGGCACGCGCTGGAGCCATGCGCGCGACTACACCATGCGCGCTATCTCGGCGCTAACGTGCGGCACCTTTAGCTTTTTGCTGATGCAAACGGCCGGGGTCGCGGCGCTTCCCGGCCTGGTCATTGCGGCTATCGCAATCGGAGCGGCGGCTGGCCTGGCCCCCCAGATTGGCTCGGCCATCTCGGCTGTGGGCTTTTTGGTGCTCATGGCCAACGCCACCATGCAGGCGCAGAGCATCCTGTCGATGTTGCCCGTCGCGGTGATCTTTGCCGCCGCCATGTCCGGTTGGTGGATCGCCTGGGGTCGCACCGAGGCTGCCGCGAGCGCCGCACTCACCTGTGCACTCGCGCTTGGCTGTCTGACCGGCAATACCTTCCTGGCAGCTGGGGTCGCCGCCGGCGTCGCGTCATTTTGGCTCGGCCCGGCAAGCGCCGCCGCGGCAACGGGCATGGGCGCGCTTTTTGCCCGCCTGGCGACAGTCGCGCTTTCAGCCGGAGGCGTGCTGGGGCTCGGTAACGTTGCCGCAGCGCTGGGAGACCCGCTCCTTTGGGCTGCCTTTGGGCTGGCCGCGGCAACTGCCGCAGCGTCATCCGCGCTGCTCAATGCCCATGCCAAGCGTGCCAATCAGGGCTCAAACCTTGCCGCAATCGCCGCCATCGCTGTCACCGGCATCGGCTGCGCAGCGGCGTCCTGTCTTGCACACCATATGGAAATTGCCAGCCTTGCAGCCGCGGTCATCGCCAAGGCGGCGGTTGCGGGAATCCTATCCTCTATAATCGTTGGGATATGCCTATATTTGCTCGGATACCAAAGAACCTATACGGAGAGTGATCTTTCGTGAACTTCCTGAACATCTTCGAGGACCACGTGGCCGGCATCTTCGGTGCCACCCGTGCCCCGTTCTCCTTTAAGAAGCTTGCCAAGCAGGCCGCTCGCGACATGGAGGATCAGACTCTGGTGATCAACGGCGTCAACACGGCGCCGGCACTCTATACCATCCTTATCGCCGCCGACGACGATCCCATGCTCGCCCCGTTCTACCCCGAGCTTTCGCGCGAGGTCCGCGAGTTTGTGAAGGCGCAGGCCGAAAAGCGCCGCTATGTCTTTGTCGGCGAGCCCCTCGTGCGCTTTATGATCGATCCGCAGCTGCGCGCCGGCAAGTTCTCGGTCTTTGCCGAGAACGTCGATGCCCCCACGCTCGGCCGCCTGTACGAAGAAGAGCGCGCCTATCAAAACGGCCTGGGCCAGAACAACTCCGCGGCAAGCCGTGCCGCCAGCGCCCCGCGCGCCGGCCAGCAGCAGTTTGCTGCCCCGCGGCAGCAGCGTCCCGCCGCCATGCCCCAGCAGCAGCCGACGCCTCGCGCCGTCGCTCCCGACCCGCTTGCCGTGGCAGACCCCTTCGCGCCTAGCATCCCCGACCCCGCCGCTCCCATCCCGGTGCCGCAGACCGTCTCGCGTGACGCGCTTGCCGGCATGGGCGGAGCCGCCGCGACCGGTGCCGCCGTGGGCCTAGGCGCCGCAGCCGGCATCGCCTCCAACATGGCGAGCACTCGCGCCCCGCAGCGTCCGCTCGCCCAGCTCGTCGACGTCGTGAGCGGCGAGAGCCATAGCATCACCTCCGCACAGGTGACCATCGGTCGCGAGCGCTCAGTTTCCGACATTGCCCTGCGCGACCCCAACGTGTCGCGCCGCCACGCCCAGCTCACCTTTACGGGCTCGGATTGGTCGATCGAGGATCTCAATTCCACCAACGGCACGCTCGTCAACAACCGCCGCATTACGCGCTGCCCGCTGCGCAACGGCGATCTGCTGACGTTTGGCCTGAGTACCTTTGAATTTAGGGGATAGTCGCTTATGAACATCGATATCGTCCTTTTTGCAGGCCGCATCGTCCTGGTCGCCCTGCTCTATATCTTTCTGTTCGCCGTCATGAAGACCGGCGTGGGACTTGTGCGTGGACAGCGCCGCGACTCGGCTATCTGGACGATCGATGTGGACAAGGGTCCGCGCGGTATCCGCGGCATCCACGTAGACATGCTCGGCCCCGTCATCGTCGGTCGCTCGCCATCTTCGGACATCTGCATCAACGAACCGTTCGTTTCAGCCTCGCACGCGCGCTTTTCGCTGCAGGGCCCGGCGCTCATCATCGAGGACCTCAACTCACTTAACGGCACGCTCGTCAACGGCCGCCAACTCGTGGAGCCCGCGACGCTGCGTGAGGGCGACGAAGTCCAGATTGGCGACGTGGTCATGAAGGTGAACCGTCGATGATCGACGAGGAGAACAAGTCCGCAACTATGACCGAGGCACCGGCCGCCGCCACAGCTGCGCCGGCCCACGCCGCTCCGGCGGGCTCCGCACCCGTGGAGCCCGAGGACACCGTGTTCTCCCTGCCTCTTTCGCATGTAACGCATGATATTTCGGATCTCGCCGATAACGAGGACGAAGAGGATGCCGTAGCGGCGCCCATCGGCGCACATGCTGCGGAACAGCCCACAGCGCCCGAAGCAACCCCGGCGCCGGCTCACTTTGCAGAGCCCGTCGCCGCGGCAATCAACGAGAGCGCTGCGGTGTTTGCGGCACCCGAGCCCGCCGCGCCGGCGTTTCCCATGGCCCCGGCGTCCGAGGTTGCGCCCGCGTCTACGCCGGCGCCCGAGGCGGGGACATCCCCCGAGGACGGCCCTGCACCCAAGACCCCGCAGCCTGCGCCCGCAAGCGAGTCCGATGCCGTGGCCGAGCCCGCCGCCCAGTCGCAAAACACGCTCGCGCCGTCGCACTTTGCGACGCCCGAGCCTATAGACGTCAGCCCGCAAGATGACGAGTCGACCGCCCGCGTTTCCGAGGAGCCCGACTCCCCGGACACCGGCGATTCCGAATCAAACGCCGAGACCGACACCGTCTCTCCCGGTGACACAGCCGAGATCGACGTTGCCGCCGTTGAGGCCAAGCTCAAAGACCCCGGCTCGACCATGAGCTTTGAACCCCTAACCGAGGAGCGCATCGAGACCGACTCGACCTATGATGCCGGCACCACCACGCAACTCATGTGGGGCGCCCGCTCCGACGTTGGCTGTGTGCGCCCGCACAATGAGGATTCCTACCTGGTGCAGTCGCCGCTCTTTTGCGTATGCGACGGCATGGGCGGTCACGCCGCCGGCGAGGTAGCCTCCTCTATCGCTGTCGAGACCATTGCCAAGACAGCTCCTCAGTCTGCCGACGCCGCACGCCTGGCGGCAGCCGTCGAGGCCGCCAACGCCGCCGTAATCGAGGCTGCCTTGAATGGCCTGGGCAAGCCCGGCATGGGCTGCACAGCCACTTGCGCCTATATCGAAAACGACACGCTCGCCATCGCCCACGTGGGTGACTCTCGCGCCTACCTGCTCCACGAGGGCACGCTCATCCGCGTGACCCGCGACCACTCCTACGTGGAGGAGCTCGTGGACGCCGGCGAAATCACGGCAGACGAGGCTCGCGTCCACCCCAACCGTTCGGTCATCACCCGCGCGCTGGGCTCGGACCCCGCTATGTATGCCGACCACTTCACTCTGCATATCGAGGAAGGTGACCGTCTGATCCTGTGCTCCGACGGCCTTTCGAGCATGATTCCCGATAGCGATATCGAGAACATCGCCACGCAGTCCTCAACCGCGCAAATCTGCGTCGACAACCTAGTGGACGCGGCGCTTGCCGCCGGCGGCCACGACAACGTGACCGTAGTAGTCGTTGACCTGGTTGACGATGGCGTCATGCGCGAGGCGCAACGCGTGCGTCGCCGCAACGTTACTATCGCCGCCATCCTGGCCCTCGTCTTTGTGCTGGCAGCTGGCATCTGGGCCTACACGGGTGTCACCGGCTCGTACTACCTGGGTACCTACCAGGGCAATGTCGCCGTCTGGCGCGGCCTGCCCGGCAAGCCACTCGGACTCAAGCTCCACTGGCTCGAATGCGAAACCAGCATCAAGCTATCCGACCTGCCCGAAGACACGCAAAACCGCCTCAAGGCGGGTATTCCGCAAACAAGTGTCGACGATGCGCAGGACACGATATCCAAGTACCGCCACCAGATCGACGAGGAGCAGACCCGCCAGGTGATCGACGCGCAAACGATTCGCGACAACACCAATCAGGGATCGACCTCCGAATCAGATTCCGAGAAAACCGCCGAACAGTCCGCCGAGGCCGAAGCCTCCGATAAGAATTAGAAAGGGAGTGCCGCTTATGAGTCGCCGCAACACCGAGCTGCTCTTGCTCATCGCCTCGGCGTTCCCCGTCATCCTGCTGTATGCGATGTACGTCCTCACCGCGGGCGCTGCCATCTCCTTTGAGACGCTCGCCGTACCGATCGGCCTCTTTGCCGCCTTTGCCGCGGCCCACATTGCCGTGCGCATCTTGGCGCCCGGTGCCGACCCCGCCATCCTGCCCATCGTATTTATACTTTCGGGCATCGGCATCACGTTCGTGACGTGTCTCGCCCCCGCTCTCGCCATCTCACAGCTCATCATCCTGTTTGTCTCGGTGGCGCTCATGGTGGGAACGCTTGCACTAGTCAAAAACCTCGACGTGGTCATGCGCTACAAGTACACCTTTGGCATCATCGGCATCATTCTGCTGATGCTGCCTATCTTTATCGGCACCACGATCTCGGGCTCCAAGCTGTGGATTCGCATCGCGGGCTTTACCATCCAGCCCGGCGAGTTCGCCAAGGTCTTTATCGTCCTGTTCCTGGCCGGCTACCTGGCCGAGAACCGCGAGCTGCTCTCCATCTCCAACCGCAAGATCTTGGGCTTTAAGATCCCTCGCCTGCGACTGCTGCTGCCGCTGTTTGCCGTGTGGGGTGTGTGCCTGCTCGTCGTCGTCTTCGAACGCGACCTGGGTTCGGCCGTGCTGTTCTACACCATCTTCTTGCTGATGCTCTACGTTGCCACGGGGCGCTTTTCGTATGTCGTTATCGGCCTTGCGCTCTTAGCCGTTGGAGCCGTGGGCGCCTACAAGTTCCTGTCTCACGTTCAGGTGCGTTTCCAGGTTTGGCTCGATCCGTTTAAGGACGCCCAGGGCCAGGGCTACCAGATCGTCCAGTCGCTCTTCTCGCTTGCCGATGGCGGCCTGGTCGGTGTTGGCATCGGCAACGGCATGGCCAACAACATCCCTGTCGTCGAGTCCGACTTTATCTTCTCGGCTATCGGCGAGGAGATGGGCCTTTTGGGCGGCGGCGCCGTGCTCATCCTGTTTATGCTCTTTGCCGTGCGTGGCCTCACCACGGCTGCCCGCGCTAAATCCGACCTCGCCGCCTTTAGTGCCACAGGCCTTACGGCCGCCATCAGCTTCCAGGCCTTCTTGATCGTTGGCGGCGTAACCCGCCTGATCCCGCTGACCGGCGTCACCCTGCCCTTTATGAGCCAGGGCGGCTCCTCTCTGCTGGCGAGCTTTATCATCGTCGCGCTCCTGCTGCGCGCCGGTGACGAGGCGACCGGACGCGAGGCCGAGCTTACCGGCACCGGCACCATGGCCGCCATCACCGATGATCAGGTCGCATCTGCCGCAGCCCCGACGGGCACGCGCTTTGCCACCTCGTCTTCCTACGGCAGCGGCAGCCATTCCGTCGGCTCGCGCATGCGCCGTCGCCTGCTCGACACACCTGAATCCGGTGTGCTCGGCCGCGTGGCGCTCGCCAACCGTCTAACCCGCGCGGTGCTCGCCTTTACGGCGCTGTTCGCCATCCTTATCGGCAACCTCACCTATGTCCAGGTCATCAAGGCCAAGGACTATCAGGACATGCCGACCAACAACCACACCATCGCCCGCTCCAAGTACATCCAGCGCGGTTCCATCATCACGTCCGACGGCGTGACGCTGGCCGAGTCGCTGCAGCAGGAGGACGGCACCTACGTACGCTCCTACCCCAACGGCAACCTGGCAGCGCACGTGGTTGGCTACGTGAGCCAGCAGTATGGCACCACCGCCATCGAGAGCGTCATGAACGACACGCTCACCGGTTCTAAGGACTACTCCAGCTGGAACAACGCCATCGCGTCGCTCGCGGGCCAGACCCAGCCGGGCAACACCGCCAAGCTCACCATCGACTCGCGCATCCAGACGGCTGCCGAGCAGGCGCTCAAGGGCTTTAAGGGCGCTGTAGTGGTCATCGACCCGCGTACCGGCGCGGTGCTCGCATGTGCCAGCTCGCCCACCTACGACAACACCAACATCGATGCCCTGCTGCAGACGGGCGGCGGCGAGGACGGCTCCATGTACAATCGCGCCATGGACGCGCTGTACACGCCGGGCTCAACGTTTAAGGTCGTTACGCTTTCCGCGGCACTCGAGACCGGTACCGCCAGCCTTACCAGCACCTACCAGGCGCCCGGCTCCATGGACATCGGCAACGCACCGGTCACCAACTCTGCCAACGAGAGCTACGGTACCATCAGCCTGCAGCAGGCCTTTGCCGTGTCCTCCAACGTCGTCTTTGGCCAGGTGGCAAACGAAGTTGGCGCAAACACGCTCGTGCAGTTTGCCAACGCCTTCGGCTACGGCCAAAAGCTCGGCCAGGACCTGACCTCCGCGGCCTCCATCATGGCCGACCCGTCGCTCATGACCGAGTGGGAGACCGCCTGGGCCGGCGCCGGCCAGCCTGTCGGCATGGACCACACGCCCGGCCCGCAGACCACCGTCATGCAAAACGCCGTGATTGCCGCCGCCATCGCTAACAGCGGCGTGGTCATGGACCCGTACTTTGTAGCCCAGGTACTCGCCCCGGACGGAACCGTGGTCAAGACCACGCAGTCCCGCTCGCTTGGTCAGGCCGTCAGCTCCGCCACGGCCGACCAGGTCAAGCAGGCCATGCTTGCCGTCGTCCAGTCCGGCACCGGCACCGATGCCCAAATCCCCGGCGTCAAGGTCGCCGGCAAGACCGGCTCGGCCGAGACTGGCGGCACCAACGTCAACTCGATGTTCGTTGGCTTTGCACCTTACGATTCACCCACAGTCGCCATCTCGGTGGCCTTAGAGGATTACGACAAGCATGACGTCGAGGCCGCCAAGATCGCCGGCATCGTCCTGACCGCGGCGCTTGCTGCACAGGGAGCGTGATGCCCATGATCGAATCGGACACCCGAGGCGCGCCGCGGCCGAAGAGTTAGCGGCAACGCGCCACACGGCCCCAGCGGCCACATCGTAGGTACTACACACATCGTTGAGCGAATAGTTATGTTAGGAGCAGGAATGGAACAGAGGGTCCTCGGGGGAAGATACCTCCTCAAGGATAAGGTGGGAACAGGCGGCATGGCGACCGTCTACCGTGCACAGGACCAGGTCCTCGACCGCACGGTAGCCGTCAAGATCATGCTGCCGCAGTATGCTGGCGACGCAACCTTCGCCGCACGCTTTAAGCAGGAGGCCCAGGCAGCAGCCGGTCTCTCCTCACCCTATATCGTGGGCGTCTACGATTGGGGCAAAGACGGCGACACCTATTACATCGTCATGGAGTACCTGCGCGGCACCGACCTTAAGAGCGGCATCAAGAGCCACGGCGCCCTCGACCCCAAGAAGGTCGCCCAGATCGGCTCGCAGATCAGCTCCGCGCTTTCGGTCGCCCACAAGCACGAGATCATCCACCGCGACATTAAGCCGCAGAACATCATGGTGCTGCCCGACGGCAACATCAAGGTGATGGACTTTGGCATCGCGCGTGCCAAGAACAGCCACCTCACGCAAGACAACAACGTGCTGGGAACCGCCCACTACGTCAGCCCCGAGCAGACCCGTGGTCAGGACCTCGGCCCCACCTCGGATATCTACTCGCTGGGCGTCGTAATGTATGAATGCGCCACCGGCCGCGTTCCCTTTGACGGTGACGACGCTATCTCGGTCGCACTCAAGCAGGTCAACGAGTTGCCTATTCCGCCGAGCCAGATCAACTCCGGTGTCGACGCCGACCTTGAGCGCATCATCCTCAAGTGCATGGAGAAGGACCCCGCAAACCGCTTCCAGACCGCCGACGAGCTGCGTCAGGTGCTCAACAGCTACCTGTCGGGCCGTGCCGTCAACGTCTCGGAGCCCACGCGCATCATCGGTGCCCCCGGTGAGTTGGGCGCCACCAAGACTCGTGAGCTTTCCGATCAGACGCGCGCCATGGTGCGTCCCGTCTCGGGCGTGAGCGGCCAGAATACCGCCCGTAGCTCGGTTTCGGGCTCCACCGGCTCCTACGAGGTCGAAGAGCCCAAATCCAACAAGAACAAGATCATCGCCGCCGTGGTGGCAGCCGTTGCCGTCATCGGCATCGTGGTGGCCTTTGCCACAGGACTCTTTGGCGGCGAGCAGGTCACCGTACCCGATGTGCTGGGCAAGGACCAGCAGACTGCCGTCGAGCTGATCAAGGAAGCCGGCCTCGAGGTCGGCACCATCGACCAAAGCTACAACGACGATGTCGACGAGGGCAAGGTCGCCGAGCAGACGCCCAACGGCAACGCCAAGAAGACCAAGGGCACCAAGGTGAACCTGGTAATCTCCAAGGGCCCCAAGCCCTCCGAAAAGGTTGAGGTTCCCCAGCTTGTCGGCCTGACCAAGGACCAGGCCGAGGCCGCGCTGGCAAGCGTTGGCCTGAAGGGCAACGCCTCCGAGGAGGCCAACGAGGCCGATGAGGGCCAGGTCTTTGAGCAGGTCACCGAAGCCGGTAAGGAAGTCGCGAAGGGCACGACCATCTCGTACAAGGTCTCGAGCGGCCCGGATACCACGTCCGTCCCCGATCTGACCGACATGACCGAGGCCCAGGCGCGCAACGCCCTCGATATGGCAGGCTTTGGCGTCGACGTTAGCTACCAGGAGAACGACTCGGTTACCGAGGGCACCGTGATCAGCTGGAACCCCAGTGGCAAGCAGAAGCCCGGCGCCACGATTACCGTCGTCATTGCCAAGAAGTCCGGCAAGGCCAGTGTTCCGGGCAACCTGTACGGCAAGAGCATCTCCGCCGCCGTCACCGCGCTCAACAACGCCGGTTTCTATAACATCGGCTTCTGTGACCAGAACGGCAATCCCGTAAGCGGTAACGAGGATGCCACCGTTACGGGCGTCTCCCCCACTGGAAAGCAGTCCACCGACAGCACGATTACGCTGACGGTCGCACTTTCTGGTTCGGGCTCGGGCTCGGGCACGAGCACGGGCGACGATTCCGGTACGACCAACTAGTCGCCACCCCACCGCTCATCGCGGCTTTCGCCGCAAACATATTCGCTCACAGGCGCCCGCTTGCTCCCCGGCAAGCGGGCGCTTTGCGTGTCTCAGTAGACATCTGATGATTTGATTTGGAAAATGTGGACGGACTCGCAGCCGGACGGGTAGAATGTTTCTAGAAAACGACGCATCCCGCGTAAGTGTTAAGGAGCGCGGGCGGCCTAGTTTTCTAACGTGTTAAACGGCCGGGCTGCAACCCCGGCCGTTTTTATTTGCGCTTGCGGCGCAAACGCCGAGAACCGTCCGCACCGCGCGTGCGCCTACGGACCTTAAACCGA
>DBGDSC010000070.1:0-20316 GCA_048402045.1 Collinsella sp. | reverse complement strand
CGACGCTGCGCGGGCCGCATTTGGACAATCTGACGTTCAACTTCAAGGGCGCGACCAGAAGGTCAGCGCCCTTTCGTTTCACGTCACCTTGTCTCAAATGCGACCCGCTCGCTGTCCGTCCTCTACCTGCGGCGCTGCCTTGCTCCGGATGCGGTATGCTCAACCTGCGGCGCCTTAGAGGTAGTCATTGGGGACGTTCTTAAATGACTAGGTTGGGCACATTGCTTTGAGATGTTATTCAATCGGCTTTGATGGCCATGAAGCCGGCTACCTGCTCAAAGAAATTAGCGGCATTTATCTGCTATTGAAAATAATGCTCAAAAAATCGTTCAAGAAGTCGCAGTGCATTTTTTGATGCGTCGCACGTCAAGTGATTTGGCAAGTTCTTGGTTAGATATTGGTCAGTTTTGGGTCAACCTTGCCAAAAGCTTGACGAATGCAGATTTTGACGTCGACGAATGAGCACTTCAGGCAGGTTCCAAGCAAAAATCTGGGCTGATTCTCGATAATCGCCTTCAATCGTCCCTTGCCAAGCGCTGGCCTCGCGTACAATCTGCTCCGACATTCGCGCGCCGTCCGGCGCTTAAGAGGGGAGGGCCCCATGGCAAACGAGATTTGGACCATCAAGCGTTGTCTCGAGTGGACCAAGGAGTACCTGGCCGAGTGCGGCGAGGAGCACCCCCGTCTTTCTGCCGAGTGGCTGCTCTGCGCTGCCACGGGTTTGGCACGCATCGACTTATATATGCGCATGGACGAGACGCTTAACGCGGCTCAGCTCGAGACCATGCACGCGGCCGTTGTTCGTCGCGCTAAAGGTGAACCGCTGCAGTACATCACCGGCAGCACGCAGTTTCGCATGATCGACGTCGCGTGCGCCCCCGGCGTGCTCATTCCGCGCCCCGAGACCGAGATGCTCGTCGAGGAAGTCCTCAATTATCTGGATGCCGAGGTGCTGAGCCCCGAGGCTGCTGCCCGTCAGCGCGTGGAGCTGCCTTGGAACGATGAGGTCGAGGAGGCACGCAAGGCCGAGGCCGCGCTGGCAGACGAACGCGCGGCCGCCGAGCGCCGTGCCGCTAACCTGACGGCTGCCGATGAGGCGGCGCTAGGCGGCGACGTATTGGGCAGCCGCGCCTATGCCGAGGAGCTGGCCGACCGCGAGGCCGAGGAAGCCGCCGCGCAGGCAGCAGAAGCCGAAGCCGCGGAAGCCGCCGAGCCCGAGCTCGACGAATACGGCATCGCCATCGAGGGTGCCGGCCAGGAGACGGCTTCGGCTCAGGATGCCGCTGCGCCTGCCCCAGCCGAGCCCCGTATCGCCCGCGTTCTCGAGGTCGGCTGCGGCACGGGTTGCATCTCGCTCTCCCTTGCCTGGGAGCGCCGCGGCCACGTTACCTGCACCGCCACCGATATCGAGCCGCGCGCCATCGATCTGGCCACCAAAAACCGCGACGCGCTCGGCCTCACGGCAGATGAGGTTGCCTTTAGTCTCACCAATCTGGTGAGCTCCATTCCCCGCGAAGAGTGGGGCACCTTCGACGTGCTCGTTTCCAACCCGCCCTACATCCCGACCGGCGTCATGCGCTCGCTGCCGCACGAGGTCAAGGACTTTGAGCCCGACTTGGCGCTCGAGGGCGGTGCCGACGGCCTGGACATCTTCCGCCGCCTGCTCAATGCGGCGCCTTACATGCTGCGCGCCGGCGGCCTGTTTGCCTGCGAGCTCTACGAGGGCGCCCTCGATGCCGCGGCCGAGCTCTGTCGCCAGGCAGGCCTTTCGGACGTGCGTATCGTCCACGACCTCACCGATCGTCCCCGCATCGTTCGAGCCATCGTCACCGAGCCCAAACAGCGTATTTAAGCTGAATAAATAGACATTTGCGCAAGTTTGTCCTTGCAATATACCGTAAAACTTCTACTATAGAAGGAGAAAGGTATGTCAAATCAGATGCATCGGTACCGTATCGTGCTTGATTACATTGAACCTTGGCTTGATGAGCAGGATGAAGCTACGCTGAAGCAGATTTATGCAGACCTTTTGGTGCTCGAGAAGGAAGGTCCCAGCCTTGGTCGTCCGCTGGTTGACCGCGTAAAGGGCTCGAAGCTTCATCATTTAAAGGAGCTGAGAGTGACGTCGTGTGGTGGGCAGGTGATTCGCATCCTCTTCGCCTTTGACCCCAAGCGCCAGGCGGTATTGCTATTGGCGGGTGATAAGTCGCGAGCGGGATCGTCAAGGGCAAAATGGAACGGTTGGTATGCGATCAACATTCCAAGGGCCGAGCAAATATACCGTCGCCACGTAAGGAGGCTCGATCGAGATGGAACTGCATGAGTATATGGAATCTCGCGGGATAACACGCGACTCCATTACCGCCGAGCAGGAGAGGACTCGCGATCGTATCGAAGCCTATAAGCTTGCTCAGATTCGCAGGTTAAAAGATCTAACACAGGCGTCGGTCGCCCAGTCGATGGGCGTTTCTCAAAAACGTGTATCCGAGCTCGAGCGTGGGGAGTTGGGTTCGATGAGGCTCGACACGCTGAGCAGGTACGCAGAGAGCCTCGGCGGAAAACTGGTTGCAAGCATCGAGTTTCCCGATCGTACCGTTACGCTTGCGCGCTAAAAATCTTCAATTAACCCCCTCACTTTCACCGACTACTAGAGCCGCTCACCAAACCAACATGCGCTCTGGGCAAATAGGTTGAATGTTTCGTGCGAGAATGCCCCACAGTAAACAAACTTGCACCAGGGCGTAAGGGGCTGGCATACACATGCAGACGGTCTATCGGGTATACGAGGGAGCGCGCGAGCCGCATCGGCTTGCAGTCGAGCGCACGGCCGAGCTACTCGGTCGTGGTGGCCTGGCGCTTATTCCAACCGAGACGGTCTACGGTGTCGCCGTGGCAGTCAACGCCTTCTCGGATGCCGTTCCACAAGATACAAGTGAACCTCTGCCGTGGCCGCGCGATCCGCAGGCCACCGTCAACGGCGCCGCGGTCCCCGCACTCGGTACCGGCTATCGTCGTATCTTTACCCTCAAGCAGCGCGAGCTCACCCAAACGGTTGCCTGGCTGGTCGATGATGCCGAGGCGCTCGACCGCTATGGCGTGGATATCCCTCATGAGGCCCGCATGCTCGCCCGACGATGCTGGCCGGGTGCCCTGACTATCGTGGTTAAGGCGGCCCCCTGCGTGCCGACCTTTATGCGCGCCGCCGACGACACGGTGGCACTTCGCGCTTCGGCCTCGCCCGTGGCGCAAGCGCTCATCCGCGCCTGCGGCAGCCCTCTTGCCTGCACCAGCGCCAACACGCATGGAGCGCCCGCGCCGGCAAGTTTTGCCACGGTGGAGGAGCGCATCCTGGAGGGGGTCGATGTGGCCGTCGACGCCGGTGAGACCCCGTGTCGCGATGCCTCAACCATCGTGTCGTTTCAGCACGGCGAGCTCCAGATCCTGCGCCAAGGCGCGCTTCCCGCATCAGAGATCGAACGGGTCCTGTCCGACCCGATGCAATAGAAAGGTGTAAGCGATGTCGTTGAATCTAGGTAGCCTGGGTATGGAAGACGCCCCGTTTAGCTTTGGCGGTTCCTACATCATGGCGCTCGACTGCGGCACTACCTCGGTACTCGCGACCATCGTCGACGAGTACGGCTGCATCGTCGCCCAGGCGCGTCGTAGCGTCAAAACCAGCTTCCCGCGCCCCGGCTGGGTGGAGCAGGATCCCACGGAGGTGCTTGCCAGCCAGATCGGCGTGATGATGGAGGTTCAGTTTAAGAGCGGTATCCATTCCGACCGCATCGCCGCCATCGGCATCTCCAATCAGCGTGAGACCACGGTGGTCTGGGACCGCGTGAGCGGTCAGCCCATCTATAACGCCATCGTATGGCAGTGCCGTCGTACCGCGTCTCAGATCGATAATTTGGTTGAGCAGGGCGCAGAAGAGCTGGTGCGCTCCCGCACGGGACTTACACTCGACCCGTATTTCTCGGCCTCCAAGGTGCAGTGGATTCTCGATAACGTCGACGGCGCGCGCGAGAGCGCGGCGGCGGGCGACCTTATGTTTGGCACCATCGACACGTGGCTCATCTACAATCTCACCGGTGGCCAGGTCTTTGCTACCGACTACACCAATGCTAGCCGTACCGCACTCTTCAACATCCATACGCTCGAATGGGATGACGACCTGCTGGCGCTCTTCGACATTCCGCGCTCCATGATGCCCGAGGTTCGCTGGAGCTCGGGTGACTACGGCCGCGTCGCGAGCGACATCATGACCAACATGCCGCCCATTATGGGCGTGGCGGGCGACCAGCAGGCTTCGTTGTTCGGCCACTGCTGCTTCCATCCCGGTCAGACCAAGAACACCTACGGTACGGGCTGCTTCATGCTCATGAATACCGGTGACGAGATCGTCGAATCCAAGAACGGCCTGGTTTCCACGATTGGTATCGCCGCGGACGGCAAGATCAGCTATGCGCTCGAGGGCTCCATTTTTGCCGCCGGCTCCACCATGAACTGGCTGCGCGACAACATGGGCATCATCTCAAACGTGACCGAGTCGGCGCAGCTTGCCACCTCGATTAGCGACAACGAGGGCTGCTACTTCGTTCCCGCCTTTGCGGGCTTGGGTGCTCCCTGGTGGGACCCGCATGCCCGCGGTATCGTGTGCGGCCTGACTGGTGCCTCGAGCCGTGCAACCATCGTGCGTGCCGCGTGCGAGTCCATGGCCTATCAGAGCTACGACGTGCTGCGCGCCATGGAACAGGACGTGGGGCTTGCGATTGAGCGCCTGTCCGTCGACGGCGGTGCCTCGCGCAACGAGTTCATCATGCAATTCCAGGCCGATCTGCTGGATATTCCCGTGCTGCAGTGCGAGACGGTCGAGACCACAGCGATCGGTGCCGCGTACCTGGCGGGCCTTGCCGTCGGCTATTGGGAGGACTTGGAGGAGCTGGAGCAAAACGCCCAGATCGTCAAGATCTTCCATCCTCACATGTCCGCCGAGCGCCGTGAGAGCAACCTCGCTGGTTGGCGTGATGCCGTCAAGCGTTCGCTCGGCACCGCGCGGTAGGGCCGCGACGGGCCGCTCGATACAACAAACCGCTAAACTTATGCATGGCGCGCGGCGGCAACATCGCTGCGCACCATGTCAGCAAGGCCGTTTTGCGGCCGCAACGAAAGGGGCTTCAACCCATGACCGTCACCTACGATGCGTCCCGTGTGACGCTTGTCGATCATCCGCTCGTTCAGCACAAGCTGTCGATCCTGCGCGATAAAAACACCGGCACCAACCAGTTCTGCCAGCTCGTGCGCGAACTCGCGCTTTTTGACGGCTACGAGGCCATGCGCAACCTGCCCATGGAAGACGTCGAGGTCGAGACCCCCATCACCACCGCCACCTTTAAGCAGCTCGCCGGCAAAAAGCTCGCCATCGTTCCCATCCTGCGTGCGGGCCTCGGCATGGTCGATGGCATCCTCGACCTGGTGCCCTCCGCTCGCGTGGGCCACATCGGCATGGAGCGCGACGAGGTCACCCACGAGCCGCACGAGTACTACTGCAAGATGCCCAAGGATATCGACCAGCGCATCTGCCTGGTTGTCGACCCCATGCTCGCCACGGGCGGCTCGGCCGAGATGGCCATCAGCTACCTGCGTGAGCGCGGTGTCAAGGATATCCGCATGCTGTGCATCGTCGCTGCGCCCGAGGGCCTCAAGTCGCTGACCGAGAAGGACCCCGACGTGCATATCTATACGTGCGCCATTGACGACCATCTCAACGAGGCCGCTTACATCGTTCCCGGCCTGGGCGATGCCGGCGACCGCATCTTCGGCACGCTCTAGTCGCTGAGCCCTGTCGGCCACGGCCGCAATTACGAAGAAATGGTGCGCGCGGGCAAGCAGAAGACGCCTGCGCGCGCTTCTGTTAATGGACGTTTTGCTCTGCAGGGTTCGAAAAAACGTATTACCGTAACTGCGGCATAAAGAAGGTCTTAAGAAAACGTACAGGTGCGTATTAACCGTTTGTTTTTCGGTTGTACTTTGGCGATTGGCTCGTACAATAGTCACCAATGTTTGGCTGGGACTGTGCTGTGAAGCGTTTAAACAAGGAAAGCGAGGATGCCAGTGTTTCAGATAGCCGATCTGCTCGCTATCGTTGCAGGCGCCATCGCGGGCGCGATTGCCTTCCTTCCCTTTGTCTTTACGCTCAAGCCGGTTCTTGACGATAAGCAGAATGCAGACATGCTCAAGGGCATGGTGAGCCTGGCGGTCTCGGCAATCGCCCTGCTCGTCTTTACCTTGGTTGTGTTTGCGTTGTTCGGAGAGGCGTTTCGCATGTTCCTCTTGGGCGAGGCGATCGGCTTCGTGGCCTTTATGGCCGCCTGCACGGTTCGTGTCGCCAAGGCGCTGCGAGATCCTCATGAGGTCGAAAGGTAAGTCGTGGAAATTTTTGAAAAGCTGCCTGATGAGATTAATCATCTGGTCAGCGAGTTCAGCTCCACCCCTGTCGTGGGCGATCTGAGCTGCGGCATCACGCAGTACTCGTTTTGGCTGATCGTCTCCACGATCGTGCTCCTGATCGTCCTGGCCGTGTTCAAGAAGAAGCAGACCCTGGTCCCCAAGGGCTTCTTCGTCAACGGTTTCGAGTACATCATCGAGTACGTCGAGAACGATATCGGCAAGGGCGTCGTGGGTGAGAACTGGAAGAAACACTTCCCGTTCCTTTGCTCGCTTTTCCTGTTCATCCTGATCAACAACATGATCGGCCTGATTCCGGGAATGAAGCCCGGCACCGGCGCAATCGGCTCCACCGCCGCGCTCGCCATCTTCGCCTTCGTGTACTTCATCTACTACGGATGCAAGGCCCACGGCGTGATCGGCTATATCAAGAGCCTCGCCCCGCAGGGCGTGAGCTTCCCGATGAACGTGCTCGTGTGGGTCGTCGAGCTCTTCTCGACCTTCCTGCGCCTCATCACGCTTGCCGTCCGTCTGTTCTGCAACATGTTCGCAGGACACGTGGTCATGGGCTCGTTCGCCATCATGGCGAGCATGTTCATGCAGCCGCTGCTTCAGCAGGTTTCCGCGGCCCACGCCGTCGGTGCCCTGCCTTCGCTGGCCTGGCTTGCCATCCTCATCCTGATCTATGCGATCGAGCTTGTGGTCGGCGCCATCCAGGCTTACGTCTTCACGGTCCTTACCGCCGTGTATGTCTCCGAGGCAGAGGAGGTCGCGGAGGAGGAGTAGTCTTCCGTTCGCGCCTAAAGGTAAGGCAATTCGTTAAACCGCCGGTGCCCGTACCCATGGAGCCCGGCAGTTATAAAAAGGTTATCCTGCGTGAAATAAGACACGCACGACAAAGGAGGAATCGTGGGAGTTATCGGTTACGGTCTCGGTGTTATCGGCGCTGGTCTTGCTATCGGCCTGTCTGCTCTGGGCGCTACGGGTGCTATGGCCCGTCAGCCTGAGGTCCAGGGCCGCGTGTTCACCGTCTTCATCATGGGCTCCGCCTTCGGCGAGGCTCTGGCTCTGATCGGCTTCGTTGTCGCGCTGATCGTTAAATAGCACGGAGCGTCAAGTATGAATCTTTCATCCCAGAAGAGCGCGATCGCACTCTCCGCGTCCGCGGCCGCGCTGCTCATGCCGGTCTCCGCGTTCGCCGAGGACGGCGCTGCCGGTGCGGATATCCTCATCCCTAAGATGGCGGAGTTCATCCCGGCGCTTATCGCCTTCCTGATTATCTGGATCGTGCTGGCCAAGGTCGCCCTGCCGGGCATCATGAAAACCATGGAGGAGCGCGGCAAGAAGATCGAGGAGAGCCTCGACGAGGCCGAGAAGACCAAGCAGGAGGCCATCGCCAAGCGCGCTGAGTCCGACTCGATCGTCACCGACGCCCGTCGTCAGGCTGCCGACATCGTTCTCGAGGCCCGTAAGGACGCCGAGTCCGAGCGCGCCCGTATCATCGAGGCTGCTCACAAGGAGGCCGAGGAGATCATCGCCAAGGCCCATACGACCGTCGAGGACGAGCGCAAGTCCATCTACGCCGGTGCCGCGAGCTCCATCGCCGACCTGTCCGTTGCCGTCGCCACCAAGATCGTGGGCGAGGCACTCGAGGACGAGACCGAGCAGAAGAAGCTCATCGAGCGCTACATCCAGGAAGCAGGTAGCCTGAATGCCGACTAGCCGCTATCAGGACAAGGTGCTCGAGACCTACGCGCGCTCCCTTCTGGAAGCCGCTAAGGCCGAGAACCATGTGTTCGAGGACCTCGAGATGATCGAGCGCCTGGCTTCTGCCAGCCCCGAGATCATCGCCGTGCTCGACACCATGTCCAAGCGCGACCAGCTCGACCTTCTTCCCAAGGTGGCAGCTGCCTTTAAGTATGTTGCCGAGGAAGACGAGGATGTAGTGGGCGTGACCGTCACCACGGCGATCCCGCTCGACGACGAGCTGCGTCAAACCATCACTAAGAAATGCGAGCAGGACTTCGGCCGCAAGGTATTCCTTATCGAGCAGGTCGACCCGTCTATCGTGGGCGGCCTGGTGCTCGAGGCCCGCGGCGAGCGTCGTGACATTTCCGTCAAGACGCAGCTGCGCATCGCGCAGGAGACCCTCGCAAACTCTGCTAATTCGTACGGAGGTGAAGCCTAATGTCCGAAACCCTCAATGCCCAGGATATCGCCAAGAAACTGCAGGAGCAGCTCACGAGCCTCTCCGCGACGGTCGATACGCATGAGGTTTCAACGGTCGACGAGGTAGGCGACGGCATCGCGCGCGTCTCCGGCCTCAAGAGCGCCATGGCAGGCGAGCTTCTGGAGTTCAAGAGCTCCGATACCGGTGAGACCGTCTTCGGCCTTGCCCAGAACCTTGACCGTGACGAGGTCGGTGCCGTTCTGTTTGGTGCCGTCGACTCCATTAAGGAAGGGGACGAGTGCCGCACCACTGGCCGCATTATGGATATCCCCGTGAGCCGTGCCATGCTCGGCCGCGTCGTCAATCCGCTCGGCCAGCCTATCGACGGCCTGGGCGACATCGTCGCCACGCACCGTCGCCCCATCGAGTTCAAGGCCCCCGGCGTCATCGACCGTACCCCGGTGTGCGAGCCGGTTCAGACCGGTCTGCTCGCTATCGACTCCATGGTGCCTATTGGCCGCGGTCAGCGTGAGCTCATCATCGGCGACCGTAAGACCGGTAAGACCGCCATCGCCATCGACGCTATCCTCAACCAGCGCGGCAAGGGCATGGTCTGCATCTATGTCGCCATCGGCCAGAAGGCCTCCACGGTTGCCAACATCCGCGAGACCCTCGCTCAGCACGGTGCGCTCGACTACACCATCATCGTTTCGGCCACCGCTGCCGATTCCGCCCCTATGCAGTACATCGCGCCTATGGCCGGTGCCGCTATCGGCGAGTTCTTCATGTACAACGGCGAGGACGGCAAGCCCGCCAGCGAGACCAACCCCGGCGGCCACGTGCTCGTCATCTACGACGACCTGTCCAAGCAGGCTGTGGCCTACCGTCAGATGTCGCTGACGCTGCATCGTCCGCCCGGACGCGAGGCCTATCCTGGCGACATCTTCTACCTGCACTCTCGTCTGCTCGAGCGTGCCGTCAAGATGTCCAAGAAGAACGGTTACGGCTCCATGACGGCTCTGCCGATCATCGAGACCCAGGACGGCGACGTTTCGGCCTACATTCCGACCAACGTCATTTCCATTACCGATGGTCAGATCTACCTGCAGTCCGAGCTCTTCTTCCAGGGTCAGCGCCCGGCAGTCGACGTGGGCATCTCCGTGTCCCGCGTCGGTGGCGATGCACAGACCAAGGCCATGAAGCAGGTCGCCGGTAACCTCCGTCTGGACCTCGCTTCGTACCAGGAGCTCGCCGGCTTTACGCAGTTCGGCTCCGACCTCGACGAGGCCACGCAAAAGCAGCTGACCCATGGCGCTCGCATGACCGAGCTCCTGAAGCAGCCGCGCTACAAGCCGTTTGAGGTTGGCGAGCAGATCGTTACGCTGTTCGCTGGCAACGAGGGCTTCCTGGATGACCTGGAGATCGCCGACGTGCTGCCCTTCCGTGCCGAGCTCATCGAGTACATGGACAATGGCTTTGGTTCGCTGCTCGACAAGGTTCGCGCCAAGAAGATCGATGATGACACCAAGGCTGAGCTCTTGCGCGTCATCGGCGACTTCAAGCAGCAGTTCATGGCCAAGCACCATTCGGATGTTTCTGGATCAGAGGAGAACTAAGCCCCATGGCCAACCTTCGCGACATTAAGAAGCGAATCTCCTCGGTTACCACGACCAAGCAGATCACGCGCACGATGGAGATGGTCTCTACGGCCAAGATCCGTCGTGCCCTCGATCGCTCCAAGCAGGCCGAGCCCTATAAGGAGGCGCTGACCGACGTCATGTTGACGGTCGCCGGCGACGCCTCCTGTTCGGGCACCGATCCCATGCTGCAGAAGCATGAGAGCGTCAAGCATGGCCTGATTGTCGTTATTGCCTCGGACCGCGGCCTTGCCGGCGGTTTCAATACGACGGTGGAGCGCACGGCCGAAAAGCTCGCCGCTTCTTGGGCGAACGACGGCATCGAGTGCGAGATCATCGCGTGTGGGCGTAAGCCGGCCACGTATTTCCGTGACCGCGCAAACGTTGTCATGCACTTTGAGGGCAACTCCTCTGAGCCCGATTTCAATCAGGCCCGCATGATCTCCTCTCATATCTGCGATGCGTATCGTGCCGGTGAGCTTGACCGTGTCGAGCTTGTCTACCACCACGCCAAGAACCGCGTGGATCAGGAGCTTCGCGTCGAGCATCTGTTGCCGCTCGACCCCGAGATGATCGCTATGGCCCACGGTCCGCGTAAGAACGAGACCGACGCCCCTAAGCGCATCTCGTCCACGTTCGAGTTCGTGCCCTCTCCCGAGCATGTTCTCGGCAAGCTTGTGCCGTCTTATATCCTGACGGTCATCTACCAGGCCCTGATCGATTCGGCGGCTGCCGAGCAGGGTGCACGCCGCAAGGACATGCACTCTGCGACGGAAAACGCCACCGCGATCATCTCGACCCTTACCCGCACGTATAGTCGCGTGCGTCAGGCTTCGATCACGACCGAGATTAACGAGATCGTCGGCGGAGCCTCAGCATTGGAGGAACAGTAATGGCTAATAACACCGTAAAGCTTGCGGTCGAGGAAGCCACCAAGAAGACGACTGCCGGTGATGGTCGCATCGTGCGTATCATCGGCCCTGTCGTCGACGTCAAGTTTGACGGTGCGGTGCCCCCGATCTACAACGCGCTCACGGTCGAGGCCGAGACCCCGATCGGTCACCTGAGCACGATCCTCGAGGTCGAGAGCCAGCTTCCGGGCGGTGTGGTCCGCACGGTCGCCATGTCCTCGACCGACGGCCTGCAGCGCGGCCTCATTGCCACCGATACCGGTGAGCCCATGAAGATGCCCGTTGGCCCCAAGACGCTCGGCCGCATTTGGAACGTCATGGGCAAGCCCGTCGACGGCAAGCCCATGCCCGAGGTGGAGGAGTTCTACCCCATCCACCATGCAGCGCCCCGTTTTGACGAGCTCACCACCAAGACCGAGATCTTCGAGACCGGCATCAAGGCCGTTGACCTGCTCGAGCCCTACATCCGTGGCGGCAAGACGGGCCTGTTCGGTGGCGCAGGCGTCGGCAAGACCGTTTTGATTCAGGAGCTCATCAACAACCTCGCCCAGGAGCACGGCGGCACTTCGGTGTTCACCGGCGTCGGCGAGCGTACCCGCGAGGGCACCGACCTGTTCCTCGAGATGAGCGAGTCTGGCGTTATCGACAAGACCTGCTTGGTCTATGGTCAGATGAACGAGCCGCCCGGAGCGCGTCTGCGCATCGGTCTGGCCGGCCTTACCACCGCTGAGTATTTCCGTGATCGTGGCCAGGACGTTCTGCTGTTCATCGACAACATCTTCCGCTTCTCCCAGGCAGGTTCCGAGGTTTCCGCACTGCTGGGCCGTATGCCGTCCGCCGTTGGTTACCAGCCCACGCTGGCAACCGAGATGGGCGACCTCCAGGAGCGCATTACCTCGACCAAGACGGGCTCCATTACCTCCGTCCAGGCTGTCTACGTCCCCGCAGACGACCTGACCGACCCGGCGCCTGCCACGACGTTTACGCACCTCGACGCCACCACGGTTCTTTCGCGTAGCATTTCGTCGCTCGGCCTGTTCCCGGCTATCGACCCGCTCGCGTCTTCCTCCGACGCTCTCGATCCCTCGATCGTCGGCGAGGAGCACTACCGTGTCGCCGTCAAGGTCCAGGAGCTCCTGCAGGAGTACTCCGACCTTCAGGACATCATCGCCATTCTGGGTATGGACGAGCTGTCCGAGGAGCAGCGCCTTACGGTCAACCGTGCCCGTAAGATTCAGCAGTTCCTCTCGCAGTCCTTCCACGTCGCCGAGAAGTTCACCGGCAACCCCGGTGTCTACGTCCGCGTCGAGGATACCGTCCGCTCTTTCGCCGAGATTGTCGACGGCAAGGCCGATGACCTGCCCGAGCAGGCTTTCCGCTATGCTTCCACGATTGAGGACGTGCGCGAGCGCGCCCGCAAGATGGGGGAGAAGTAGGTTATGCGTATCCGCATCGTGTGCCCCGTGAGCTGCGCCTATGAGGGCGACGCTGCGTTTGTGTCGATTCCGTCCACGGATGGCGAGTTTGGCGTTCTGCCTGCTCACTCCAGCGAGATCTGCACGATCGACCGCGGTTACGTTCGCGTTTCCGATAAGGCCATGGGCACTGTCGACCACACGTTTGCCGTGGCCGGCGGCTATGCCCAGGTTGCGGACGATGTCGTGACCGTTCTCGCCGAGCGCGCTTGCGATTTGGCGACCGTCGATGCCGACAAGCTTAAAGCTGATATTCAAGGTTTTGAAGAGAAGCTGGGTAATTTGTCGGAGGATGATGCACGCCGCGCCTACCTCTATAATGAAATCGCATGGTGTAAGCTCAAGCTTGCCCAATAGTCAAACGATTTAGCGTTCGACCATTTGCGAACACATCATGCCCGGGATGGCCCAGCCACCCCGGGCATGCTTTTTGAAAGGGTAGATCTTGGATATTATCCGCGTTGAGGGTGGCCACGCCATCGGAGGCTCCGTGCCCGTCTCGGGTGCCAAGAACTCCGCGCTCAAACTCATGGCGGCAACGCTTCTGGCGCCGGGCAAGACGACGCTGCAGAACGTGCCCGATATTTCCGATGTTCACGTGATGGGCAAGGTGCTCAAGGGCATGGGCGCTACGATCGATGTTCTCGACGAGCACACGCTCGAGATTGATACCTCTCAGGTCGATTCTTGGGAGGCCCCCTACGAGCTCGTTGCCAAGATGCGTGCTTCCACCGCCGTCATGGGACCCCTGCTGGGCCGCTTCCATCGCGCCAAGATTGCCATGCCGGGCGGCTGCAACCTGGGTGCTCGCAAGATCGATATGCACATTCTTGGTCTTGAGGCCCTGGGCGTTGAGTTCGATACCGCCCACGGTTACATCAACGCTAATGCGCCCCAAGGTCTGCGCGGTACCACCGTCACGCTCGAGTTCGCCAGCGTCGGTGCGACCGAGAACCTCATCATGGCCTCTGTGCGCGCACAGGGCACCACGGTTATCGACAATGCCGCCCGCGAGCCCGAGATTGTCGATCTCGCCAACATGCTCAACGAGATGGGCGCCAAGATTGTTGGCGCCGGCACGCCCGTCGTGACTATCGAAGGCGTGGAAGAGCTCCATCCTGTTACCCATCGCGTAGTGGGCGACCGCATCGAGGCCGGTACCTTTATCGTTGCCGGTGCGTTGATGGCCGACGATCGCGGTGTCGATGTCACGGGCTTTTGCCCCATTCACTTGGGCATGGTGCTCAAGAAGATGGAGCTCATGGGTATCGACTGCGAGCGCGTCGAGGATGGCGTCCATGTAAACCGTGCCGAGCGTATCAAGCCGGTCGACATCCAGACGCTTCCGTTCCCCGGCTTCCCGACGGACATGCAGGCGCAGATTATGGTACTCTCCGCCCTTGCCGACGGTAGCTCCGTTATCACCGAGAACATCTTCGAGAATCGCTTTATGTTTTCCTCTGAGCTGGTGCGCATGGGTGCCGACATTCGTATCGAGAGTCATCATGCCATGATTCATGGCGTCAAGGGCTTCTCGGGTGCACAGGTTACCTCGCCCGATCTGCGTGGCGGAGCGGCCCTCGTCGTAGCGGGCTTGATCGCCGACGGGACGACCGAGGTTTCGGCTATCCATCACATCAAGCGCGGCTACGAGCAGTTTGTCGAAAAGCTGCAGGCGCTCGGCGCGCATGTCGAGCATGCTACCGTCCCCGATCCCGTCATCTACTAATACAGGTTGCCTATGTTTAATAAAAAGCCCCTCGCGGATACTAGCACCCGAAGACCCTCAACTGGTGCGCAGGCCAAGATCTACAGTCGCGATAACGTGGCTCGCTATTCCGAGCGCGCTCGCCAACGTCGTCGTAGCCACACGATTCGTCACGTCGCGCTCATTGTCGTGCTTGGCGTGCTGCTGAGTGCCACTACCGCTGCCGGCCTGTGGTTTGCCACCATTATGGGCAAGCTCGGCGATTCTAATGTCATTACCGACAATCTGCGTCGGGTTCTGGTTGACACCGATGAGGCAAAGGATCCGTTCTACGTGCTGCTTCTTGGCACCGACGGCCGTCCGGGCGAGGATACGTATCGTGCCGACTCGATTATCCTGGCACGCATCGACCCCACGCAAAAGCAGGCGACGCTCATTTCCGTTCCGCGCGACACTAAGGTCGAGTACAAGGGCGAGACCATGAAGATCAACGCCTGCCATACCGTTGGCGGCGCCGAGGCCATGGTCGAGGCGGTCAACGAGCTGTGCGGTGTTCAGATTTCCCACTATGCCGAGGTCAGCTTCGACGGTATGCAGGCGCTGATTGATTCGGTTGGCGGTATCGACATTAACGCAACCGATGATGTTGACGACCCTGAGCACCTGGATATTAAGATTACCGCTGGCCAGCAGCATATGGACGGTGCCACCGCCCTAACCTATGCCCGCTGCCGCTACACCTATGCCGACGGCGATTACACGCGCATGCGCCACCAGCGTCAGGTGCTTGGCGCCCTTGCCAACCAGATTCTCAATAACTTCGATGCCACGAAGATTTTTGGCCTGGTTAATTCGCTGTCCGATATGCTCGTAACCGATATGAGCGTTCAGGATATCGTGGCTACGGTCAACGCCATGCGCGGTATGGATGTCGACGGTATCTACTCGGCCAACCTGCCCTCGTACGCCGACGACAGCACCATGATCGACGGTGTGAGCTACGTCTTTGTCTACGAGGACGAGCTCAAGGAAATGATGGAGCGCGTCGATGCCGGCAAGGATCCCAAGGGTCCCAACACCATGGGTCTTTCCGACGGTTCCAGTTCTACGATCGGCGACCTGAACAACAACACGTCTGACGACTACGCAAACGGTACCGCAACTTCATCGGTCAGCTCTGACGATTCCGATGACTCAGGCGATTCGAGCGATTCGGACTACTACGAAGAGCCCCCCGGCGACGGTAACGGCTACGAGGCCAACTACTAAGTTACGGCGTTTTACCAAACGCCGTAACGGCTCGACGCTGCGCGCCGCCCAAGGCGGCAATTTGTCATTCAAAAGGCAGGGCATGACCAGAAGGTCAATGCCCTGCCTTTTTCATGCCAACTTGTTCGCCTTGGACGTCGCTCGCTGACGTTGGCTCAACCTGCGGTGCTGACTACTCCCCTTGCACCAAAAACCGCCCCGTTCTCAGTTTTGAGGACGGGGCGGTTTTGCTTACCTAGATTGTTCGAGTTCCTTATGCAAAGCGGGCGACGAGCTCCTGGAGCACGTCGGTCATCTTGACGAGCGAACTGACCGGGACGAACTCGTTGACGCCGTGGTAGCAATAGCCGCCGGTGGAAAGGTTGGGGCAGGGCAGACCGCGGAACGACAGCTGGGCGCCGTCGGTGCCGCCACGAATTGACAGCACTTGGGGCTCAACGCCGCAGGCAAGGTAGGCTTCCTTGGCAACATCAATAAGCTCGGGATAGTCACGAACGATCTCGGCCATATTTCGATACTGCTGCTTAATCTCGACCGTCACGCGCTCCTCACCCAGACGCTGGTTGAGCATCGAGGCAGCGGCATCAATAAGGTCGAGTTTTTGCTGGAACTTGGCGGCGTCATGGTCGCGGACGATATAGCGCGCTGTGGCGTGATCGACGGTCGCAGATACACCCTCAAGGTGATAAAAGCCCTCGTAGCCTTCCGTATACTCCGGGCGCTGCGCGTAGGGGAGCAACGCGTTGAAGTCGCAGAACAGATTGCCTGCGTTGACCATACGGCCCTTGGCGTCGCCCGGGTGGATGGACTGGCCCTCAAAGCGGACGGTCGCCTCGGCGGCGTTAAAGCACTCCCACTCCAGCTCGCCGATGGGGCCGCCGTCGACCGTGTAGGCGTACTTGCAGCCAAAGGTATCGATATCCAACAGCTCGGCTCCGTGGCCGATCTCCTCGTCAGGGCAGAAGCAAATGCCGAGTGCGGGATGGGGCAGAGAAGGGTCCTGAGCGATACGCGCGACAAGCGACATGATCTCGGCGACGCCTGCCTTGTCGTCCGCGCCCAGCAGCGTGGTGCCATCGCTGCAGACCAGGTCCTCACCTGCGAGGTCGTTCAGGGCGGGAAGCTTGGCGGTACTCATGGCAACGGGCTTACCGTCAACCGTGCCGCAGACCAGGTCGCCGCCTTCGTAGTGTACGATGTGCGGTTTCACGCCGGCACCCGGTGCAACTTCGGTGGTGTCGAGATGGGCGATCAGGCCCAGGGCGGGCTTGTCCTCAGCGCCCGCACTTGCGGGGATATGCGCGCAGACATAGGCGTGCTCGGTCACGTGGGCATCTTCCGCACCAAGCTCGCGCAGCTCTTCAGCCAGCACGTTGGCAAGGTCAAACTGAACGGCGCTCGAGGGTACCTGGTCGCAGTTTGCATCCTCGGACTGCGTGTTGATCTGGACGTAGCGCAAAAAGCGCTCGAGGACATCGGGGTTCGTGGTGGTGTTTTCCATAAAGACCGCTCCAATCTTGGTCGTCGTGTGCAACAAGAACTCTAGCACGGTATGCCACGGCATACCGCGACGCTTGGATGGGGTAGAATCAGCCATTGAATGCAGAAGGGACGGAAGATCATGGATACGACAAATAGCTCGCGCGAACTACATCTGACGGTGGCGAACGAAGACTACTTGGAGTGCATGGTTCGCATTGAAAGCGAAGAGGGGGAAACCAACGGCGTTCGATCGGTCGACATCGCGCAGCGCCTTGGCGTCTCCAAGGCATCGGTCAATAAAGCGGTTTCGGCTCTCAAGGCATCCGAGCTTGTCGAGCAATCGCACTACGGCAAGGTGATCCTGACCGATCGCGGCCGCGAGGTTGGCGCGGCTATCTGGTACCGTCATCGCCTCATCCGCACGTTTTTGGTTCAGGAGCTCGGTGTCGAATTTGAGCGAGCCGATTCCGAGGCCTGCATGATGGAGCATGCGCTATCCGAGGACACGATGAGCCGCTGGCTCGCCTATCTCGAAAAGCAGGGAATCAGCGTCGAGGAATAGCGGGATATATATGGATACGAGTTATTACAACCGCTTTGGTGCCGAGGAACTTACGCGCCGCTTGTCGAGCGAGACCTTGTTGGCGCAGGGCCCCATGGGCAGTGTTTTGTTGAGTGAGTACGATGCCGCCGACATTCCACCGGCGTTTTGGAATCTGGCAGAGCCGCAGACCGTTTCTCGTATCCATCGCTTGTATGTCGCCGCCGGCGCGCAGGTGCTCATTACCAATACCTTTCAGGCATCGAGCTATGCCCTCAAGCACGACCAGATTGCGCCGTCCGTGGCGGAGGTCAATCGCGGGGCCGTCGACGATGCTCGCCAGGCGCACCCTCAGCTGCTGCTGGGCTCGATGGGCCCGATCGGTATTGAGTGGTTTGCCGAGGACTCTGCCGAGTATCGTGAAATCCGAGGCATTGCGCGCGAACAGGCGCACGCCTTGCTCAATGCCGGCGTTGACGGTCTGCTGATCGAGACGGTGACGTCTATCCGTAATTTGCAGCCCATGCTTGCCGGCGCTCGAGATGCCGCCGACGGCATGCCTGTTCTGGTGAGTTTTGTCGTTGACGATAAAGGCGACCTGTTGGGCGATGGCCTCAACATCGAGGCAGCCGTTTTGTACGCCGAAAAACACGGCGCAAACTCGGTTGGTGTTAATTGCTGTTCGCTTGCGGCCGCGAACGCGGCGGTGCCCAGGATGGTTGCATCGGCGACTACTCCCGTCACGGTGCGTCCCAACGTGGGCGATCCGGTCCAGACTCAGGATGGCCCCGTATGGCACGAGAATCCCGAAGCTTTCGCGCGCGCATGCATCGAATGGAGACATGCCGGCGCCGCAATGGTGGGCAGTTGCTGTGGAACCACGGCAATCACTACGGCAGCGATGGCCGAGGCGCTCGATATATAAAGGGCAAAACCGCTCCATACGGGGCGGTTTTTTTATTGCTTGCATGTCCTCGGCAGCATTTGCCCAAATGGTGAATGCTGGTGCCGGCAGGTTGCTGAGTGCGTGTTGCGGGTATACCTCACGCGTACCATGATCCAAACACTGTGAGGTGTCTGCGCGTGTGCGCGATAATTCATTTTGGAACTGACGGTTGGCGCGCTCGCGTCGATGAGGACTTCACTGCCGATAACGTTGCCCGTATCGCCGATGCCGTCGGTGAGTTGTGGCAAAAGACCAATCCGGGCAAAACGGTATATATAGGGTTCGACACCCGGCCCCTGGCGAGCGAGTTCGCTGAGCTTGCGGCGGGCGTGCTAGCAGCGCACGGGCTGGACGCCGTGCTCGCTTCGCGACCTGTTCCGACCCCTGCCCTTACGTGGGCGGCGGCTTATGACGGTGAGGCGTGCGGCGCGCTCATGGTGACGGGGTCCCATCATCCGCAGGGTTATCTGTGCCTCAAGATTCGCATGGGTGACGGCTCGACCGCCAACCAGGATGTCATCGAAGAGCTCGAAGAGACCATGGCTCCCGAGCCAATGGGGATCGAGGGGCAATATCGCACCGCGGATATCATTCCTGACTATATGCAGGCGGTGGCATCGTTTGTCGATGCCGAAGCCATCCGCGGCGCGCACCTGCGCGTGGTTGTCGATCCCATGGGCGGCGCAGCCCAGGGTTATCTAGCCGACTTGCTGCGCGAGCTTGGCGTTGAGGTGCACGAGATTCACGCCGGGCAGGCGTCTGACCAAGAAGATATCTGCCCCGACCCCGTTGAGCCTTGGGTGGACGCTTGCGAGCGCACGGTTATCGATGACGGAGCTTGCGCTGGTCTGGTGACCGACGGCGACGCCGACCGTATCGGTGCGGTTGACGAGCGCGGCAGATATATACATCCGCATCAGATCATGGCGCTCGTTTTGGGCGACTTGGTTCAATTTCGTAATTTGGAGGGGCGCGTCGTCGTCAATCTTTCATGCTCGACGCTCGTGCGTCGCATTGCCGAGGCGCTTGGCTGCCGCGTGACCGTCAAACCAGTCGGTTTCAAATATATAGCGGCGGAGATGAAAAAGGGCGGCGTCCTCATAGGCGGCGAAGAAGCCGGTGGTATCGGCATCGCCGCGCATATGCCCGAGCGCGATGGAATCCTCGCCTGTCTAATTCTGTGTGAGCTTATGGCAAAGACGGACGCGCCTTTGGGCGTTCTGGTCGACCAACTCGAGGACAGTTTTGGTAAGACGAGTTACGGTCGACGGGATTTGCGCCTTGAGGCCGAAGATGCCGAAACGTTACGAACCCTGCTGCCGGGCGTAAACCCCAAGTCGATTTGTGGCAAGGTGCCGCAAAACGTTAGTCATATGGATGGCTTGCGTTTGGCATTCGAGGATGACACGTGGCTGCTGGTCCGTCCTAGCGGGACCGAACCAGTGGTGCGCGTCTACGCCGAGGGGTTCTCGGTGGAAGAGCGTGATGAGTTGCTCGATGCTGGCTGTGCTTTAGCTAGGGGGACGTATCCGCTTTAACCATGAGTCTGCCTTATATAGAAGAGATGCTCGGCGAGCGGTAGGTAACGGCTGGCAAACGTTAGTCGGATTCCAAGATGTGTAGGAAATGTGTACGCCCAGATTCCCGCCCACGGCGCCCCTCCGGTCTGGCAATATATCTCCTTGCCGCGCGGCCCGGTCGGACCGGATGAGCCGCAAAGCGTGCACCTTGAG
>DBGDSC010000069.1:0-2904 GCA_048402045.1 Collinsella sp. | reverse complement strand
TTCCATTCGTCACCTTCATTACTCCAACGACGAATTCTAGGCGGTGTCCCCTCCCTTTCAAGAAAGAGAAGAGGCGGGGCATGCCCCGCCTCTTACACCACATCTCTGCGCGCTACCTGGTATTGTCTCAATACCGATTGTTCTACCAGCAAAAATATGTATAAATGAAGCAAATGGTAGACATTCCATCTCTATCTATCTCTTATCTCTAAGCCGAGAGATAGAGAGATAAATGAGAGATAATTACGAGAGATAACTGAGAGACGAGGGAAATCTATCCGCGGCATTCTCCGCAGGACCGAGCGAAAGGACGTGCAGATGAACGAAAACGAGCTGACCGGTCTGCTTGAGTCTTTAAGGCGTATGGGCTCGGATGATCTTAACGTCGAAGTGAAGGAGAGCGCCACGACGCTTTCCCGCGACGTATGGGAAACGGTGAGCGCATTCGCGAACACTGCCGGCGGAATCATCGTGCTCGGAGTGAGTGAGCGCGCAGGTTTTGTCCCGGTTGAGAACTTCGAGACCGAGAAAGTGCTCAACCAATTTGTGTCAGGCATGGGTGATGCGGGCGGTCGAGGAAAGCTGGCCAATCCGCCTAAATACACGATCGAGCGAGTGGAGCTTCAGGGCGTCATCGTTCTCGTCATTACGATTGAGGAGCTCGATCCGTCGAGCAAGCCCTGCTATGTCATAGAGCGGGGCGCCCAGGGCGGCAGCTACAAGCGCATCGATGACAAAGATGTGCCGCTTTCATCGACTGAGGTGCTCGCATTGGCGTCATACGGTCGAGCGACTCCGAGCGATCGCGACGCGGTGGCGGGTGCGGGCGCGGACAATCTCGACGAGACGCTGGTCGACCGTACGATAGATCGGGCTTTCTCGTTGACGCCCCGGGCAATGCGCGGCGCGCCGGACAAACAAACGAAGCTGGAGCGCCTAAATATCCTTGATTCCCAGGGCAATGTCACCAAGGCTGGACTCCTAGTTGTGGGCACCTACCCTCAGCAGTTCTATCCCAAGCTCTTCATTGACGTGGCTGTCCATGCGGGAACTCAGAAGGGCATGGCGGGGTCGCTGAGGTTCATGGACCGCACAATCTGTGAGGGAACGTTGGGCGAGATGATCTCGGATGCCGTCGCAGCCGTCGCCAAGAATTTGCGGCGAACCTCGACCGTCCAAGGCGTCTCGCGTGTCGACTCGCTTGAGATTCCCGAGGAGGTTCTGCGCGAGGCAATCGCCAACGCCGTAATCCATCGAGAATACGGGGATCGGTTCTGTGGACAATCGATTGCCGTCGACGTCTTTGACGATCGTGTCGAGGTGACGAATCCTGGCGGCCTTTACGGGGGAAAGACTCGCGAGAACTTGTTTGACGGCAGCTCCCGATGCCGTAACGCGACGCTTGTGAAGCTCATGTCGATTGTCCCGCTGCCGGATGGCGCAGGTTCGCCGGCTGAGGGCAATGGCTCGGGCATCCCGATGATGATCGATGCCATGCGCGCGCATGGTCTGGCCGAGCCCCTGTTCTGCCCGGGATTCGATCGGTTCAAGGTCGTACTTTACCGTTCAAAGATCGAGCCGGTCGATCATGGCGGGGGCTTAATTGTGACGGCACTCAAACACTACGGCGAGCTGGGGACGCGCGAGCTGGCAGAGCGCACAGGGCTCACAATTTCCCAGGTTAGGTCGCGCGTCAACGCGCTCATTGCTCAAGGCGAGCTTGAGCCCACGGCGCCGGCGACGAGCCGCAACCGCAAGTATCGACTGTCGGAGCGCGTGGGATAGATGCGTTAGTGGACGAGGCGACCCAATAATCGACCCTCGATTGGCGTCCATTAAGGTAAAGCGGTTGTTGCCCAATCGACGGTGATGCTAAAGACTCGGCTTACGCCGGCATGGCCCCGAACCCGTCTATCAAGAACAGCCTAAGAACCAGCTTGATGACATTTCCCGGTTTGACTTCTGCCGCGTCAAAGACGTGTCGCTCGGCGAGCTCGCTGCAGTATGCATAGATGTCGCGGATAAGGTCCGCGCCCGAAAGCGTAAACATGTAGCCTGCGTCCGAAAGCGCATTGGGCGCGGCGGGCAACTTGGCCATGTGGCAGAACGTTTGCAGGTCGGGCGCCATAACATTCTGGTAGTCGAGGTGGCCGCTGGCATCCTGTGCGGCAAGCTCCAATTGGCGCACAAAATCCAGCGCCGCTGCCAGCACAAAGCTCGGCGTAGGCGCGTTGACGTCCTGAGTGGTCGCCACGAGCCTGCCCGCCGCCTGCGTGACAAGCCAAGCGACCTCGCGCTGGCAACGCACGGCCTTGCGCGTAACCGGCTTGATGGACGAAGAGGAAACGCTCCCCTTAGGCGGATTCGAAGCAGCCATAAGACCCTCCCATGAACAATCCGGCCCAACAAGCCCGGATGAAACACGTGCTACATCAGTATACAGGGAAGTGGGGCAGCGGGGTACAAACGCGCCAGCGGCAAACCGAGAGCATCAACGATGTGCCGATCGCGGAATGAGATCTCGTAATAATTGACTCTCGGCCATATTATTGAGGGGCATGACTCGCGTTCGTATGGTTGTAGGTGCTGGCGATGAACGACATTGACCTTGCTGTTCCGTTGATGGATGGACCAAGCTATGACCGCGCCTGCAGTCTCGTGCCTTCCGAATACGTTGAGGCATGGGAGTGGTTTCTGGGTGAGGAACAGCGCGGCGGCGTTTGGACCAGCCTTCCGCACCACACCAAGGAAGATAGCCCTCAGTATCAGTATCGTTTGAGAATTGGCGATCGCGCGAATTTTTGTGGTGTAAGAGGGAGGGCCGCGTCAGCGCCCCTTGCGCCTAAGGCTATTCCGCCACGCCGTGGCGGTCAAGGACCTCCCTTATGGCCTCGTGCGCGGCCA
>DBGDSC010000068.1:0-12720 GCA_048402045.1 Collinsella sp. | reverse complement strand
GGCTGGGATAGAATGTCGCTGTGGGCCATCGTCTTTCCTTTCGTCGAATATCTAGGCGCTGACGATTCTAGGCGATGGCCCTCCCTTGCTTCTTACACCACGGCTGCGCGCGCTACCCTAAATAACACCTCAACAGCCAAAAACAGTCCATATTCCACCGCAACTTAAGGGGCACGTTTCAGCAACGTGCCCCTTTCTTGTTCGCACCATCTGCATCGCCATTTTGCTGCACTGACTTTTCTGAATGCCGGGCCCGAATTAGTTAACCTGGCTCCCGGGGCGGACCGGAGGGCATGAAGTTTGTCGCGAGTTCCGCACGCAAAGGAAAGCACTTAATGTGCTTTCCGTTTTGCGCAGGACTGTAGAGCAGCAAACTTCATGCCCTCCGGTCCGCCCCGGGAGCCACTGCCAAGTTATCCCCCGGCATTCAGAAAATCTAAGTGCCAAAAAATAAGATTTTTTGACTCCGTGTTGTATAACCCGCCATTCGTGGGTACCATTCAACGCGTACGCAAACAAAAAGGGTTAATTCGCGTGGCATAACCACGCGGCCCAAAAAGGAGGAGACAAGCATGTCGTCTTTGAAGCCGCTTGCAGATCGTGTTCTGGTCAAGCCCGACGAGGCCGAGCAGAAGACCGCTTCTGGTCTGTATATCGCCAGCAACGCTCAGGAGAAGCCGCAGCGCGGCACCATCGTTGCCGTGGGCGCCGGCAAGGTCAACGACAAGGGTGAGCGCATCCCCATGGACGTCAAGGTTGGCGACGTTGTCATCTACGGTAAGTTCGGTGGCAACGAGGTCAAGGTCGACGGCGAGAAGTATCTGCTGATGCGCGCCGACGACATCTACGCTGTCGTCGAGGCCTAGTCTCGTCAGAATCTCTGATTCGTCTTTGAACGCGCCCGCCGCATAGGACTCGGAAGCGGCGACGCGAGTCACATTTCTTTTGGAGGATTACCTACCATGGCAAAGAACATTACGTTCAACACCGATGCCCGCGCTAAGCTTGCCAAGGGCGTCAACACTCTGGCCGACGCCGTTACCGTCACCATGGGCCCCAAGGGCCGCTACGTTGCGCTGCAGCGCACGTTCGGTGCTCCGACCATCACCAACGACGGCGTTTCTGTCGCCAAGGAGATCGAGCTCGAGGACAACATCGAGAACATGGGCGCTCAGCTGGTGAAGGAGGTTGCCACCAAGACCAACGACACCGTGGGTGACGGCACCACCACCGCAACCCTGCTCGCTCAGGCCATCGTCAACGACGGTCTGCGCAACGTCGCCGCTGGCGCCAACCCGCTGGCCATCCGTCGCGGCATCGACAAGGCCGTCAACGCCGCCGTCGCCGAGATGAAGAAGCAGGCCAAGCCGGTCGAGACCAAGGAGCAGATCGCTTCCGTCGGTACCATCTCCGCCGGTGACCCCGAGGTCGGCGAGAAGATCGCCGAGGCCATGGAGGTCGTGGGCAAGGACGGCGTCATCACCGTCGAGGATTCCCAGACGTTCGACATCACCATCGACACCGTCGAGGGCATGCAGTTCGACAAGGGCTATGTCTCCGCTTACTTCGTCACGGATAACGACCGCATGGAGGCCGTGATGAAGGATCCGTACATCCTCATCACCGACCAGAAGATCTCCAGCGTTCAGGACATCATGCCCGTTCTCGAGGCTGTCCAGCGCGCTGGCCGCGGCCTGCTCATCATCGCTGAGGACATCGACGGCGAGGCTCTGCCTACCCTGGTCCTCAACAAGATCCGTGGCGCTCTCAACGTCTGCGCCGTCAAGGCTCCGGGCTACGGCGATCGCCGTAAGCGCATCCTCGAGGACATCGCCGTCCTCACCGGTGGCCAGGCTGCCCTGGACGAGCTGGGCGTGAAGGTCGCCGACATCACCGCCGATATGCTCGGTACCGCTAAGTCCGTCACCATCTCCAAGGACAACACCGTCGTCGTCGGCGGCGCTGGCTCCAAGGAGGCCATCGACGCTCGTATCGCTCAGATCAAGGGCGAGATGGAGAACACCACCTCTGACTTCGACCGCGAGAAGCTCCAGGAGCGCCTGGCCAAGCTCTCCGGCGGCGTTGCCGTCATCAAGGTCGGCGCTGCTACCGAGTCCGAGCTCAAGGAGATCAAGCACCGCGTCGAGGATGCCCTGCAGGCTACCCGCGCTGCTGTCGAGGAGGGCATCGTCGCCGGCGGTGGCGTCGCCTTCATGGACGCTGCTCCTGCGCTCGACGCTGTCGAGATCGACGACCCCGAGGAGAAGATCGGCGTCGACATCGTCAAGAAGGCTCTGACCGCTCCGGTCGCTACCATCGCCAAGAACGCTGGCTTTGAGGGCGCTGTCGTGGTCGACAAGGTTGCCGAGCTGCCCGCCGGCCAGGGTCTCAACTCTGCCAACGGCGAGTGGGGCGACATGATCGAGATGGGCGTCCTCGACCCCGTCAAGGTCAGCCGCGTCACCCTGCAGAACGCTGCTTCTGTCGCCAGCCTGATCCTCATCACCGAGGCTACCGTCTCCGATGTGCCCAAGAACACTCAGCTTGAGGACGCTATCGCTGCTGCTACCGCTGGTCAGCAGGGCGGCGGTATGTACTAAGGCCGACAAGGTCTAGAACTCCCACCGGGAATCCGGGGGCGTGACGGGGCTTCTCTCCGGAACGTCCTCGGACATGCAAAGAGGCTCCGCATCGCGCTTCGCGCTGCGGAGCCTCTTTGCGTCCTGCGGAATGTTCCGGAGAGAAGCCCCGTCACGCCCCCGGATCCCCTGCGTTTACGGCCTTGAGGTCGGCGTGGGCGGAGATCGTGGCTGATGGGGATACGTGTCCCGGTCGCTGTTTCGCGGCTTTGCCGCGAAAGGCGCGTTACTTTGGGACGGGTGGGGAACGTGGTTGTTGCGGTAACTGGTCCCCGCCATAAATTACCCATGGCATACTTGCGCGAAAGCCTACTGGTGCTACACTTGCAATTGCTGTTTCAGGGCGGGGTGAAATTCCCCACTGGCGGTAAATCGGGCGGTGCCAAAGGGGCGCCGTGGTGCAGGCGAGACGCCTGCGGCCGAGCCGATGAGTCCGCGACCCGTGTGTGCGTTGGTTCGCATGCCGGCTGAACTGGTGAGATTCCAGTACCAACGGTTAGAGTCCGGATGAAAGAGGCAGGTGATCTTATGTCTGAACAGTCGCAGCATATCCATTTTGAGAACACGAATAGGTGGAGCACCAAACAGCTCGTTACCATGGCGTTGATGTGCGCCTTGGGCGCCCTGTTTATGTACGTGCAGCTGCCTATCCTTCCTTCGGCGCCGTTTTTGACGTATGACCCGTCGCTGGTGCCGGCGATGGTGTGCGGGTTTGCATATGGTCCCGGTGCCGGTACCGCTGTTGCCGCCATGGCGATCGGTATCCATGCGCTCACCACGGGTGACTGGGTCGGCGCGCTTATGAACCTGGTTGCCACGCTGGGCTACATTCTGCCCGCGGCTATCGTCTACCAGAAGATGCATACCTATAAGGGTGCCGTGATTGGCCTGGTGCTCGGCGTCATTGCCGCTACAGCGCTGTCTATGGTCGCAAACCTTACCATTGGCGTATGGTTCTGGTATGGCTCGGTCGATGTGATCGCCCCGCTCATGATTCCCGCCGTCCTGCCGTTCAACCTTATCAAGACCGTGCTTAACTCGGTGTTGACGCTGGTGGTGTATAAAGCAGTCTCCAACCTCATCACGCCTAAAAAGGACCAGGTCAAAGGCCGCGCATGATTGAGTGTCGGGGCGTTTCCTTTAGCTATGACGGTGCCGTGTCGGCACTCGACGGTGTCGATCTGAACATCGAGGACGGGGAGTTTTTCTGCATCCTCGGTGGCAATGGGTCGGGCAAGTCGACGTTTGCCAAGCATCTGAATGCACTGTTGCAGCCCGATGCGGGCACGGTACGCATCAACGGCATGGATGCGTCCGACCCCGAGCTGGTCTACGACATTCGTTCGACCGCGGGCATGGTGTTCCAGAATCCCGATGATCAGCTGGTGGCAACGCTTGTCGAAGATGACGTTGCGTTCGGTCCCGAAAACCTTGGCGTGCCATCGGCACAAATTGCGCAGCGCGTACGCGAGGCGCTGAAGGGCGTGGGCCTGGTGGGCTTTGAGCGCCACGAGACCCATGCGCTTTCGGGTGGCCAAAAGCAACGCGTGGCGCTTGCCGGCGTGCTTGCCATGGAACCGCGCGTTCTCATTTTGGACGAGGCTTCCTCGATGCTCGATCCGCGTGGACGTAAGGGCCTCATGAAGGCTTGCCGCGCGTTGCACGCTCGCGGTATGACCATCGTGATGATTACGCACTTTATGGAAGAAGCCGCCGAGGCCGATCGTGTCGCGGTGTTTCGGGCGGGGCACGTTGCCATGCTCGGTACGCCCGAGGAAATTTTGACGCGGGCGGATGAGCTTGCGCAGCTCAACCTGGATATGCCGGAGTCGTGTCGTCTGGGCATGGCGCTTCGTACGAAGGGCGTGCCTGTTCATGCGCAGGTGCGCGAGGTGGATATGGTCGCTGAGATTGCGCAGGCTTATGCCGAGCGAAGTGGGGCAGACACCGCGGGACAGTCTTCCGCATCCCAGTTGGAAATCGCTGACGGCACTGTTCCGGTAGACAACGAGGACAACGCGTCGGAGCCCGTCATCGAACTATCCCATGTTTCGTACAGTTATTCGCTCAGTCCGCGCGAGCGCCACCGCTGGCACAAGCGCTCGGCCACTGCGGGCAAATCGAACAAACAAGCCCTTTGGGGAAACGACCCCAGCAGCCCGTGGGCACTGCGCGATGTATCGCTGACGGTGCGTCGCGGCGAGTTCCTGGGCTTGGCAGGTCATACCGGTTCGGGTAAGTCGACGCTGGTCCAGCATCTCAACGGTTTGATTCGCCCCCAGGAGGGATCCGTTCGCGCGCTGGAGCTCGATCTATCAAACAAGAAAGACGCCGCCGCGGTTAAGGCCAAGGTCGGCGTGGTGTTTCAATATCCCGAGCGTCAGCTGTTTGCCGAAACCGTGGCACAGGACGTGGCGTTTGGTCCGCACAACCTTGGCTTGCCGCAAGATGAAGTCGACCGTCGTGTCGAGTCGTCGCTCTCGCGCGTGGGCCTCGACCTTTCCACGGTCGGCGACAAGAGTCCCTTTGAGCTTTCGGGCGGTCAGCAACGGCGTGTGGCATTCGCCGGCGTGCTCGCCATGGAGCCCGAAGTCCTGGTGCTCGATGAACCCATGGCGGGGCTCGACCCGGCTGCGCGCAGGGATTTCTTAGGGCTCATCGATCGACTCCATCGCGAGGGCCTGACCGTTGTCATGGTTTCGCACAGCATGGATGACCTGGCCAATTGCTGCGACCGCATCGTCGTGATGAACGAGGGCGCGGTGTTTGCCGAAGGCACGCCCGCTCAGGTTTTTGCGCATGCGGATGAGCTTAAATCAATCGGCTTGGGTGTTCCCGCTGCCCAGCGCATGGCGCTGGCGCTTGCGAAGGCAGGCGTGCCGCTGCGCTTTGACGGCCTCTATACGGTTGAGTCGCTGGCAGACGAGTTGGTGGACCTGCTAATCGGTCGCTCAGACGGTTCTTCTAACGTCTCGGACATTGCTAAATCCAAGACGGTCGCGCGAGAGGAGGGCTGCTGATGGAGGCGTTTTCGTTTGGCAGCTACTATCCCGGCGATAGTGCAATCCACCGCCTGGACCCGCGAACCAAGTTGCTCTTGGGCTTTGTGTTTCTGATCACGACGCTCACGGTCAGTGGCTTCCGCGGACTGGCCCCGGTCGCAATTTTCGTTGTGCTGACCTATGCCGTGTCTCGGGTGCCGGTTCGTCGCGTTCTGTCGTCGATGGCGCCGCTGCTGGCAATCGTCGTCGTGGTCGCGGTGCTCAACTTGTTTACCGATCAGAGTGGGCGCATCCTGTGGCAGCTCGGCTTTCTGCAGATAAGCGAGGGCTCACTGCGTTCTGCCGCCTTTATGGCGTGCCGCCTGACGTTGATGATGGCCGGTATGAGCGCCATTACACTCACCACGCCGACGCTCGACCTCACCGCGGGCTTTGAGCGCCTGCTCGCGCCGTTTGCGCGTGTGGGACTTCCTGCGCACGAGCTCGGCATGATCATGGGTATCGCGCTACGCTTTATGCCGCAGTTTGCCACCGAGATGAAGCAGACGGCCGATGCACAGGCAAGCCGCGGCGCGCGCGTGACGGGCGGTCCGCTCGGCGGCGTGCGTATGCTCGGCAGTGTGGCGATTCCGCTGTTCACGGGCGTGTTCCGCCATGCCGAGACGCTGTCTGCCGCCATGGATGCACGCTGCTATCACGGCGAGCAGGGCCGCACGCGCCTGCATGCGCTTGCATTTGGCCGCGGCGATGCGTTGGCGGCGGTGGTGACGGCGTTGCTGCTCATCTGCGTCATCGTCATCAACCTTCAACTTGTTTAGGCGCGATTCGAGCGCAAGAAAGGGGTCCCTATGACCGACAACGACCGCACGGCTCAGCTTGAGCGCGCCTGTTCGTATCTCAGGCGCATTCCGGCGTGGTATCTAGCCACGACCGATGTGACGGACGGGCATCAGCCTCGCGTGAGGCCGTTTTCGTTTGCCATGGTCGATGACGGTAAGTTGTGGTTTTGCACGTCGCGCGACAAGGACGTGTGGGCGGAGCTGAGTGCGAATCCCAAGTTTGAGGTATCGGGCTGGAAGCCGGGGGAATGTTGGATCGTATTGACCGGCGAAGCCGCACTTGAGGACGACGCAGTTGCGAGCGACAAGGTGCGTCAAGCGGGTTTTAAGCACATGGTGGGCATTGGCGAGGAACACGAGAGTGCCAACGACGGCCGCCTTGCTTTCTTTTCGGTCCGCAATATTGCCGCGCGCTTCTGTGATATCGACGGCAGCGAGGAGCGCCTGGAGCTCTAGCTCGCACAAACCAGGTTCCCAAACTAGCTAGTACAGGAGGAAACATGGACGGATTGAATACGGTGCTGGAGTATCTGACGTCGGTGCCGGCGTGGTATCTGGCGACGAGCGTGGGCGGGCAGCCGCATGTGCGTCCGTTCTCGTTTGCGCAGATTCAGGACGGCAAGCTGTGGTTTGTGACAGCGCGCACCAAAGATGTGTGGCAGGAGCTGCTGCAAAACCAGCGCTTTGAGGCCACGAGTTGGTGGCCGGGCCATGGCTGGCTCATCTTGCGCGGGCGTGCCGGCTTGGATGACCGGGCTTTAGACGAAATGCGCGAAGCCGGGTGGAAGCATCTAGAGCACCTGGGCGAGCACTATGAGGGGCCTAACGACCCCGCGCTCGTCTTCTTTAGCGTCGAGGATCCCGAGGCATTTATCTGCAATCACGACGAATGGGTGCCGGTTGAGCTCTAGCCAGCTGGCTCATCCTAACAACTTAGTTTTCGCATGGGCGGACCCTGTGTTGCCCGGCACCGTAAGGAGTGCCGGTCAATACGGGGCCCGCTCTATTTGTCAATTCCTTCAAGCGAATGTGTCGGGAATGTTTCAATGCATGAACATGCAAGCTATTTACGTATTCATGCATCTTTTGATGCTAAAGTTTCAACCCACCTCATAATGACCGCTGCAAAATGCGCATCGGTGCATAAATCGCAGACAAGGAGTCTGATATGTCTTTGAAGGTTGGAATCGTCGGCGCGGCTGGATATGCCGGAGCCGAGCTCATTCGCCTCGTACTCGGCCATCCCGAGTTTGAACTTGTTGCCATTACGTCCAACGCCGATGCCGGCCAGCCGCTGTCCGCGGTGTATCCGAGCTTTGCTGGCGTGAGCGATCTGGTTTTCACCACGCATGACGCCCCCGTGCTCAAAAGCTGCGATGCGGTTTTTCTTGCCGTGCCGCACACGGCTGCCATGGCGCAGGTGCCCGCGCTCCTTGCCGCGGGCGTTTCCTGCTTTGATCTTTCGGCCGATTACCGTCTGAGCGACCCGTCCGTCTTTGAGGCATGGTATGCCGCCGAGCACACGAGCCCCGAGCTGCTCAAGACCCGCGCTTTTGGCCTGCCCGAGCTGTTCTGCCAGGACTTAGAGACCGCTGCTTCCAGCCATGCCGCCGGAAAGCCCGTTTTGGTCGCTTGCGCCGGCTGCTATCCCACCGCAACGAGCCTCGCTGCCGCTCCTGCCGTGCGTGCGGGCTGGATGGCAGAGAACGGCCCCGTAATCGTCGATGCCATTAGCGGCGTGACGGGCGCCGGTAAGTCCTGCAACGCCCGCACCCATTTTTGTAGCGCAGACGAGAACTTAGAGGCCTATGGCGTAGGCAAACATCGCCACACACCAGAGATCGAGCAGATTCTGGGTCTGACCGATCGCGTCGTCTTTACTCCGCACTTGGCACCGCTCAAGCGCGGCCTGCTTTCCACGGTGACGATGCCGCTCGCGCCGCGGGCTCTCGACACGTTGGCCCTTGAGGACGTCGTCGACCATTACAAGAAGTTCTACGCCGGTCGCACCTTTGTGCGCGTGCTCGATGCCGGCCAGCAGCCCAAGACGGCTTCGGTCGTCGGCACCAACGCTGCCCAGATCGGCCTTGCGCTCAACAAGCGTGCGGGCGTGCTGGTGGCGACGGGTGCTATCGACAATTTGTGCAAGGGTGCTGCGGGCCAGGCGGTCCAGTGCGCCAACATCGTTTTTGGCTTTGACGAGCGACGAGGCTTGCCCACAGTGGCGTGCCCGGTGTAGCACATTCGATTGTTAACGATTTGGTGGTCGGGTATCGAGTTGGGCGCCGCTTTCAAGCTGGTCTAGTAGTTGCGACCGGTATGGCGTGCCAGCCGATGCCCGCTTTTTTGTCTGATATAAGGAGTCGTAGGGACGATGAATACCGACCTGATTGATATCAAGATACGCGCCGTCGAGGGTGGCGTTACGGCAGCGGCCGGCTTTAAGGCCGCAGGCATCCATGCAGGATTCCGGAAGAATCCCGAGCGCTTGGACTATGCGCTCGTCGTGCCCGATAAGCCCTGTCCAGGCGCCGGCGTGTTTACGACCAACCGCTTTTGCGCGGCGCCCGTGCAGGTGAGCCGTGCCAACCTGGGCGGTGCGGACAAGGGCTATGGCATCATCGCCGGCGTTTCAATCAACTCCGGCAACGCGAATGCCGCCACGGGCGAGACCGGCCTTGCCTGCGCGCGAGAGACATGCAATATCGCGTCGCAGGTCATCGGCTGTGAACCCCAGCAGATCCTAGTTGCATCCACAGGCGTGATTGGACAGATTCTGCCGATTGACACGTTTGAGACGGCCGTCCCGTCCGCCTACGAGGCACTCTCTGCCCATGGCGGTGCCGATGCGGCCCGTGCCATCATGACGACCGATACGCACTCCAAGGAGTATGCCGTTCGCTACTGCAGTGAGGCTGCGGGTCATGCGGGCAACGCTTATACGGTGGGCGGCATGTGCAAGGGCTCGGGCATGATCATGCCCAATATGGCCACCATGATCGCGGTCATTACTACCGATGCCCCCGTCGAGCCGTCGGCGCTCCACGCCCTGTTGCTCTCGACCGTTAAGCAGACCTTCAATAAGGTGACGGTCGATTCCGATACCTCGACCAACGACACCTGCATCATGCTTGCTTCTGGCGCTGCTGCCGCTGAAGCCGAGGCTATCGTCGAGGGCACTGATGCCTTTGACGAACTGTCCTTTGCCGTGCACGAGGTGTGCGAGAGCCTGGCGCGCAACATTGCGGCCGATGGCGAGGGCGCGTCAAAGCTCGTGACGGTTAACGTCACCGGCGCCGCCAACGACGAGGAAGCCGATATCGCCGCCCGTGCCGTCGCCAACTCGCCGCTCGTCAAGACCTGCATCGCCGGTCACGACTGCAACTGGGGCCGCGTCGCCATGGCGCTCGGCAAGTGCGGCGTGAAGTTTAACCAGGAAGACGTTTCCATCGACATGATGGGCATGCCTGTCTGCCGCGATGGCCTGACCGTTCCCTTTGACGAGGATGAGGCTCTGCGACGTTTTGAGGCGCCCGAGATCGTGATCTCGGCCGACCTGGGCGCAGGCGACGCGGCAACGACCGTGTGGACCTGTGACCTCACGCACGAGTACATCTCCATCAACGGTGACTACCGTTCCTAGATTCCAGGCACGCTGCGCATCTTGCCGCATTGCGGACAGCGGAGCACGGCGTGATAACGATACGAAAGACGAGGCAGATTATGAAATTCGCACGCGATTGTCGTTCGAGCGAATCCAACGAAGCAACCGCGCAGCTGCTGTTCGAAGCGCTGCCGTGGATTAAAAACCTGACCGGCAAGACGGTCGTGATCAAGTATGGCGGAGCGGCCATGGTCGATGAGCAACTGCGCCGCGACGTGATGAGCGACATCGTTTTGCTCAAGATCATCGGTATGCGTCCCGTCATCGTGCACGGCGGCGGCAAGGCTATCAACGAGGCGCTCAGCCACTACGACATCCCCGTCGAGTTTAAGAACGGCCAGCGCGTGACTACGCCTGCCACCATGGACATCGTGCGCGAGGTACTGGGCGGCAAGGTCAATCAGGAGCTGGTCGCGGCGCTCAACCACCACGGCAACCTGGCCGTGGGCGTGTCCGGCAGCGACGCCGGCACCCTTATCGCCGAGCCACTCGACCCAGAGCTCGGCCGCGTAGGCAAGGTCACGCACGTCAACACCGACTATATCGAGCGCCTGCTCGATAGCGAGTACATCCCCGTCATCGCTACCGTCGCGGCGGGGGAGGACGGCGGTTTCTTCAACATCAACGCCGACACCGCCGCCGGTGCCGTTGCCGCGGCGCTCCACGCGCATAAGGCGATCTTTTTGACCGATGTCGATGGCCTGTACAAGGACTTTAGCGACAAGGACTCGCTTATCTCCAACCTAACGCTCGACGAGGTTAACGAAATGCTCTACGGCGGCGAGGTCGATAAGGGCATGATTCCCAAGCTGCGTGCGGCCGTCGATGCGCTTACCGGCGGCGTATTTCGTGCCCACATCATTAACGGTACTACGCCGCATTCGCTGCTCCTGGAGCTGCTGACCGATGCCGGCGTCGGCACCGTGATCCATTCCACCGAGACGGCTTACGAGTTCGATACGCATCCGCATCCGCTTTCGACGTTTGCTGCGCGTCTGACCGAGAACCTTGACGAGGTCGAGAAGCTTCAGACGGTCTAGCTGACCCTCAGCCGCCCCATTCCTGCACCCATAGCCCCGCGCCGTCTGGCGCCCAACGAAAGGCATCTCATGTCACTTGCAGCTCAGCAATCGCTTGAATCCCATTACGTTATGCATACCTTTGGCCGCTCTCCGGTCGAGTTTGTCGAGGGTTACGGCATGAAGCTCACCGGCGACGATGGCCGTGAGTACCTCGACTTTCTTGCCGGCATCGGCGTGTGCAGCCTAGGTCATGGCGACCCGGCTGTGCTCTCGGCGCTCGAGGCACAGACCAAAAAGCTCATGCATGTCTCCAATTACTTCTACATTGAGCAGCGCGGACAGGTCGCGGCGCTGCTGTCCAAGCTTGCTAACGACGACGTAGATGGTGCGCGCGTGCTTGCCGATGCCATTGCCGCCGGCGATGAGACCACGGCAGCTGCTCTTGGTGCCCCGGCTGCGGATGAGCAGGTTTGGGAGACCTTCTTTGCCAACTCTGGCGCCGAGGCCAACGAGGGCTCGATGAAGCTCGCGCGCCTGTACGCCAAGCGTGCCGGTAATGGCGGCAACACCATCGTGTGCATGCGCGGCGGCTTCCACGGCCGTACGCTCGAGACCATTGCCGCCACCATGCAGGATTGGCTGCAGGACAGCTTCCGCCCGCTGCCGGGTGGTTTTGTGGCCTGCACGCCCAACGATGTGGATGAGCTGCGTGCGATCTTTAAGCAGCTGGGGAGCGAAATTTGTGCCGTGATGCTCGAGCCGATCCAGGGTGAGAGCGGTGTGCATCCCATGACCGAGGAGTTTATGGCTACGGCGCGCGACCTGGCACACGAAGTGGGCGCCGTGCTTATCGCCGACGAGGTCCAGTGCGGCATCTTCCGCTCCGGCAAGCCGTTTGCGTTCCAGACCTATGGCGTGGAGCCCGACATCATGAGCCTTGCCAAGGGCATTGCTGATGGCGTGCCCATGGGTGCCGTCGTGGCGAAGAAGGAGATTGCCGACGTGTTTAAGCCGGGCGACCACGGCTCGACCTTTGGCGGTAGCTGCTTGGCCATCGCGGCGTGTGCCGCGACGCTCTCCGCGCTTGTGCGTGGCGATTATGCCGAGCATGCTGCCAAGGTGGGTGCCTATATGGAGGCAAAGCTCGCCAAGCTGCCGCACGTGACCGAGGTACGTGGTCGCGGCTTGATGCTCGGCTGTGATTTGGATGATGCCGCGGGCGACGCGCATGGTGTTGTTGCCCGCGCGCTGGCCGCCGGTGCCGTGATCAACGCTACGGGTGCGCATACGCTGCGTTTCCTGCCGCCACTCGTCTGCGAGGAAGCCGACGTGGACAGTCTGATCGAGATCCTGTCGGGTGTTTTGGGCTAACGCGGCGCAATAACTCAATTTGGACCGAGTTCCGGACTGCGGACGTGCCCTATGCGGCATGATTCAGATCGCGCGAATTTTTGTGGTGTAAGAGGGAGGGCCGCGTCAGCGCCCCTTGCGCCTAAGGCTATTCCGCCACGCCGTGGCGGTCAAGGACCTCCCTTATGGCCTCGTGCGCGGCCA
>DBGDSC010000067.1:0-66323 GCA_048402045.1 Collinsella sp. | reverse complement strand
TGGCCGCGCACGAGGCCATAAGGGAGGTCCTTGACCGCCACGGCGTGGCGGAATAGCCTTAGGCGCAAGGGGCGCTGACGCGGCCCTCCCTCTTACACCACAAAAATTCGCGCGATCTTATTTAGTCCGTATTTCACCGCAACTGAGGGGTGGGATGTGGGGTTAGCGCTCGTAAATCAAGTTGCCTGCCAGGTAGGTGGCCTGAACCTTGGTGGCTTGGAGTTCTTGGGGGTCGATGGTGAGCGGGTTTTGGTCCAGGACTACCAGGTCGGCATACTTGCCGGGCTCCAAGCTGCCGAGGTTTTGCTCGTCGCCCGCTGCGTACGCGCTGCCCAGGGTGTAGTTGCGCAGGGCTGTTGCTGCATCGATGCGCTCGCTCGGTAACCAGCCGCCCTCGGGCCAGTGGCTTTTGGGGTCCTGGCGCGTGATAGCCGTGTAGAGCACGTTCATGCTGGTAACGGGCGTGATAGGGCTGTCGGTACCGAAAGCTTGGCGAATGCCGCGCTGCTTATAGGTCGCAAACGGCCACATGATGCGGCTGCGCTCCAGACCCAGATCGCGCTCGGGGCCGCCCGGGTCGAGTGTAATGTGACAGGGCTGGCTCGAAGCAACCACGTTGAGCTTGCGCAAGCGATCGATGTCCTTGGGCAGGAGGTTCTCCAGGTGCTCGAGCGTGTTATGGCCGTGCCGGGGCAGGCCGTACAGGTCGGCCGCTTCCTCGAAGATATCCAGCGCGGCATGAATCGCACCGTCACCAATGACGTGGATGCGCACGGTGTGACCGCGCTCCGCGGCCGCCAGAACCAGTTTGCGCATGCGCTCAGCCGGAACCGTCAGACGGCCCTGATCGCCCGGGAAGCGCGGGTTGGTATAGGGCTCGGTGAGATAGGCCGTGTGTTCGCTCGACACGCCGTCGAAAAACTGCTTAAAGCCTGGCGCCGAGAGCAGCGCGTTGTTCGCGTAGCGGGTCTGTAGCTCTTCCAAGCGCGACTGGTCATCCAACAGCGTGGGGAACAGATGGGCTCGGATGCCCAGCTTGCCGGCTGCCTGCAGTTTGTCGTAGACGTCGTCGCGGATAAAATCGCAGCCCGGCATGGGCATGAGCGACATATCGCATATCGAGGTGATGCCCTGCTCGGCCATACGCCTCATTTGATCGGCATAAGCACTTGCGATGCGATCCTCCCCCAGCCACTCAAGGCAGCGCGGTAGCAACTGCATGGCAGCCGCCTCGTGAGCAATGCCCGTGAGCTCGCCGTTTGCATCCTTGTCGTAGCTGCCGCCCGCTGGCGGCTCGCTGTCGCGTGTGACGCCGAGCGCCTCGAGTGCGCGACTGTTGAGCCACAGCGTGTGCCCGTCGCCCGAATACATAACGCAGGGACGATCGGGGAATGCCGCATCGAGCGACGCCTTGGTAGGGTGCTCGGGCGGATCCCAGCGGTAATCACGCCAGCCCTGCGTTACGACCCAAGCGTCGCCGGGCAGATCCTGGGAAAACTCGAGCGCGTGCTGCACCAGCGCTGCCTCGGACGTGCCCATATCCATGAGCATGTACGGCGAGGAACCGACCGAGGTATGGAAGAAGTGCAGATGAGCGTCATGGAAACCGGGGCAGACAAACTGCTCGCCGTAGTCGATAACCGGCGTGGCGGCGGGAGCGGCGGCGATTACGTCATCGGGCGCACCGACTGCGACGATACGGTCGCCTGCAATGGCAATCGCCAGCTCGCGGGCGGTATCGATGCCGTCTTGCGCGGTAAAGACGTTCTTGGAGCGGATAATCCGATCGATATGTTGCATGGGCATCCCCATCTCTGGCAGGAAATTCAACACCCCCGAGTGTACTCCCCCGCCCTTGTAACAAAACCCCAAGCGGCAAACGGCAACTTTACCAGCCCTAGCGGCAGGTGGCATACTGGAGAGAGCCTGTACGATTTTGCGATCAACCCAGCAAGGAGCAAATCGACCATGACGAAGACCAAGGCACAGCAGATTATGGCGGCGACCGAGGCTCGCGCGGCTGACGACGTCACCGCAGCCATCAAAGATATCGCTACCGAGTTTGAACCATATATCATCAAGCAGCGCCGGCACTTCCATAAGCACCCGGAGCTGAGCCTTGCCGAGGAGCGCACGACCTCCGACATCGCCAACCAGCTCGACGCCATGAATATCCCCTACGAGCGTCCGCTCAAGACCGGCTTAGTGGCAACGCTTCGCGGTACCGCGCCGGATGCCTACCGCGAGGACGGCACGCCACGCCGCCGCATCCTGCTGCGCGCCGACATCGACGCCCTGCCCGTCACCGAGCAGACCGGCGAGGAGTTCGCCAGCGTCAACGAGGGCTGCATGCACGCCTGCGGCCACGACTGCCATATCGCCATGATGCTCGGAACGCTGCAGATCCTGCGCCATATGACCGACGACATCCACGGCGAAGTCCGCATCGTCTTCCAGCCCAGCGAGGAAAACGGCCAGGGCGCCAAGCTCATGATCGGCACGGGCGTGCTCGACGGCGTCGATGGTGCCTACGCCGCGCATATCTGGAGCGAGGTTGACGCCGGCACTGTAAGCTGCGAGCCCGGTCCGCGCATGGCCAATACCGACTGGTTCCGCATCGATGTCCGCGGCACCTCGTGCCATGGCGCCATGCCCCAGCGCGGTCACGACGCCGTCATGGTTGCCGCCGAGATCGTCAACGCCCTGCAAACCATCGTTTCGCGCGAAATCAGCCCCTACGAGCCGGCCGTCATCACCGTCGGCGAGCTGCACGGCGGCACCGCGCGCAACGTTATCGCCGGCACGGCCTACCTCGCCGGCACAGTGCGCACCTACGGCGATTCGACCCACGAGGAAATGCCGGAGCTCATGCGCCGCATCGTGGAGCATACCGCGGCAGCTCTGGGCGCCGAGGCAGAGCTCACCGACTACACCATCGCCAACTACAAGGTCGAAAACGACGCCGCCTCGAGCGAGCGCTGCCGTCAGGCTGTAATCAAGTGCCTGGGCCCCACCGGCCAAGGCCATTATCGCGGCACGCTTTCGGGCGAGGATTTTTCGGAGTACCTGCGTCGCGTACCGGGCGTGCTCGCCTTTGTAGGTACGCGCAACCCCAAGATTGGCGCCACGTACGCCCAACATTCCTGCTTCTACAAGATCGACGAGACCGTGCTGGCAAAGGGCTCCATGGTGGCCGCCCAGTATGCTATCGACTTTTTGGCCGAGCCCACGCAAGAGGAGCTCGACGGCCCCGCGATTACCGCGGTCGCCGAAACCAACCCCGATCTGGCCGCCAAGTTGCGCTCTGCCAAAGCGACGACCGCCGAGGCTCGCGACGCCATCCATGATGCCCGAACGGCTCGCCATGCCGCGATCAAGGGCATCCACGAAGCCCGCGCTGCTGCACGCCGCGAGGAGAAGCACGACGAGTAGTCGATTCGCTGGCATCTCGCAGTCATAGCCACATCGCGATGTCAAAGCGGGGGCGGACGTTTCGACACGTCCGCACCCGCTCATTCTTCAAGCGCTATTTCTACTATTTCTACCCCGTCCCCAAATGGCAGACGGCATGGCTACTCGTCCTGAGGTTCCTCGTCAGAGCTTGGCTCGGACGCCGACTCAGGTGCAGGTGCCGGCTCAGGCTCAGGCGCAGGCGCAGGCTCGGGCCCAGATGCCGTCTCAGACTCGGGCGCCGGTTCAGGCTCGGGCGCCGGCGAAGCATCCGGAGCGCTGTAACCCGAAGGAGCGGACTTCTTCTCGAAGGGCAACACAAAAGTCAGGACGTCGTCCTTATCCTCATCGGCCCACTCGCTTGCATAGCGTGCGGCCCAATAGCCAACGGCACGGTGCTTGAGCATCTTGCCAAAGACCGTAAGAAATACGGTGACGAAAGCGACCAGCACCAAGAACAGCGCGAGCGTGACGCCGCCGCCGGTAACAATTGCCTCAATACCCGTAGGACGATAGTAGTAGCTATACATACCGACAGAGGCAATGGCGCCAAAGACGACCGTCAAGATCCATGTGACAACGTTGGCGACCAGGCCCGTCAAAAACTCGGGAAGGAACGAAGCACAGAACAGCTTGGTCTTGTTGTGCTTAAACGCCGCCCAGACCCTATCGAGCGAAAACGCGCTCTCGACACGCCCGGTCACCGCAAAGTGCATCACGGCGATGTCGGCGAACATCTTAAAGAAGACACCCAGAATCGCCGAGGCAATTAGCGCCAGGATAAGCAGGCCGAGCGAACCGAACAGCGCAGCCTCGAGCGCATAAGAGCCGTAATAAGAATACGAGCTCGCGGCGCCAATTACCACGCCCTCCACCAGCGAAAGCACTACACCGATAACGGGAATGGCAGCGATAACCTCGAGCACGACCGAAATAACGCTCGAAAAGACTCCGAGACCAAACGACGTGGAACGCATGAGTGGACGGTCCATGCCGTCATCGACCTTGAGCGACAGATCACGGCCCCACTCGATACCGAAGCCGGAACCGCACACACTCGCAATGCAAGCTGCCAAAAAGCCGATGGCAGCCGCAATGCCGCCAATAACGGGAATAAACAACACGAGCACCGACACAACGCAAATCAGCGCCGGCAAAAACGCGATTTGGCATACACGCTGAAGTACGCCCGGAGTCTTAGTCATATCTTGGAACGCCTGAGCCACACAGCCCTTTGGCGCATTCGCCACGGGCGGTTGCGGAACAAACTGCTGGGGCTGAGGCTGTCCCTGGGGAGTGGGGCCAGCGGCACCGGCATTAGGAGCACCACACACGCCGCAGAACTTGTCGTTATCGCCCATGGGGCGCCACACTGCGAGCAGAACATCGAAATCATCCCTTCGTATCTTGAGCGAATCACCTGGATCGCAAACGATGTCTTTGGCATCATTATCACCCAATGTGGGGACGAATACTCCTAGATGACGTATTTGCAACGTGCAGGGCGTTATTCGATTGTTTGATGAGTGCGTCCGCGTTAGTTCGTACCGCGAAAACCCTTGCCGACGATCTCGGAACTGTCGACGATCGTGATAAAGGCACCCGGATCGACCTCGCGCGCATAGCGGCGCAGTTGCACGGCCTCGCGACGGCTCAGCACGCTCATGATCACCGTCACGCACTTGCCCGAGAAGGCACCGTAGCCGCGGCTGATGGTCGCCGTGCGGTTGAGATGCTTGACGATAAACTCCTCGACCTTAAGGGGCTCGGAACAAATGACCGTGCAGACCTTACGAAGATGGATGCTCTCGATGGCCTTGTCGACCACAAGCGTCTTGGCAAACAGGCCGAGCACGCAATACAGACCGACACGCGGGCCATACAAAAAGGCCGCGATGGTCACGATGCCGATATCGACCAACAGCAGGGCGCGACCAATCTCGAGCGTGGTGCGGCGTTTGAGGATCATAGCGAGAATGTCCGTGCCGCCCGTCGAGGCGCCAATATCAAAGACAATAGCGCTGCCGAGCGCCGGCAAGATGACGGCAAAGCACAGGTCGAGCCACATATCGCCCGTCATCGAAACATCGGTCGGAATAAAGAGCTCAAACAGCGAAACATAGGCGGACAGCGCAAACGAGGCGAAGACACTCCACAGGATTGCCTTGCGCTCCAAAAAGATAAAGCCCAAAACGACGAGAACCGCGTTGATAATCCACATAAAGACGCCGACGGGCAGGGTCGGGAACAGCGTGGACAGAATGACCGACACGCCCGAGGTGCCGCCAAAAGCAAAGTGATTAGGGGTTTTAAACGCAACGATGGCAAAGGCCGTAAGAATCAGGCCCAGATTGAGCTCGGCAAAAAAGCGCGGGAAGCCCGGCTCCTGGCTGCGCTTTTGACCGGCACGCTCGCCGCGCTCGATATCGGTGCGATCGACCACGCGCTCCATCGGCACCACGGGAGGACGATGCATCTCCTCGGCAGCACGTGATGCCGCCTCTGCCGCGGCGGCTTCAATCGCCCATGCCTTGCTTTCGGTCTCGTGTTCGTCGGCCATTACGGCAACCCCTCGTTAACAATTTGGAAACAATGCGCCCATTAGGGTAACGCGGAACGCGAAGATTGCAACCCTTAGTTAGACGAGCGGTATGCCTAGATCGAGGCTATATGGAAAACGGTCGACCGCACTTTTGCTTGCGCGGTCGACCGTTTGGTGTTTTCGCAGATAAAACCTGCCAAAACAAACCTGTCCCTTTTTGGTAGGTTACTCGTGCTGGCTGGTGCGGTGCTCGTACTCCTCGGGGGTGATGACATCCTCGATGCGCAGGTTGACGCCTGCCACCTCAAGGCCGGTCATCGCGGCCAGACGCTCGGTGACGCGCGCCTTAACGTCGTCAAAGATCGCAGGTGCATAGGCGCCATACTCGATGATGACCGAGATGTTGACGACCACGCGGTTGTCATCGGTGACTTCGACCGTCACGCCCTTGGTCAGGTTCTCGGCACCAAACTGTTCCTGCACAAAGTGCATAAGGTTACCCTTCATGCCCAGAACATGCGGCACCTCGCGGGTGGCCATGGCGACGATCTTCTCGATCACGCCGTTGGAATAGGTCAGCGAGTCCTCGGACTCGGCCTCGACGAGCGCCTCGTCCTCGAGCGTTACGTCCTCCGCCTCGGCGGCGACGGCCTCATTCGCCTCGAGCTCGGTATCGGCCACATCGACCTTCGTGTTAAAAGCCATGGTTCCTCCTTATGCCTGCCGCAGATGCGACAGTCGAATACATATTAGCGGCCGCTAAACAGACGGCCGAAGAAGTTGACGATACCGTTCTCGCCATCGCGAATCTGGCCGATCACGGCACCGATCAGCACAAAGAATGCGATGACGAGCGTGTCCCACAGGCCCAACGTAAGTACCAGCACGGCGAGGATAAAGCCTGCCAAGGCGCCGAGCGTAGTATTGGGGTGGCGCACGGCGTAGCTCCAGATAGCAGCGCCCGTACCTTTGATGAGCCCCATGGCCTCGTCAAAGTCGTTGGCGGCGCTGTCGTGCTGCTCGCCGGCCTCGGGCTTGGTGTCGGCGGACTCGCCTGCCGGCGTAGCGTTCTGGTCGATCGTCAGGCGCGGCGTGCGGGCGGTCTTGTCTTGGTTGGTATCACTCACCGGAAACCTCCACGGTCTGGACGGTAGTCTTGGACGGCAAAAAACGGACGCGCGCGGTCGTGCCCGGCGTGCCGAGCATGGTGTCGCAGGCCTTCTCGATGCGCTGCTGCATCGCGGTGGCAAGAGAGGCGACGTCTTTATCATCCAGCGCGATGGCCTCGACCTTAAAACGAACGCGCGACTCGTCGGAGCCTTGAACGCGCGCCTCGATATGCTCAACCATCACGCGATCATCGCACTCCGCCGCGGCACGGGCGCACGAGGAAAGCGCTGCGAGCGTAACCTCGATATTGCGCTCCCCCGCCGGATGCACGCAGGACGGCTCGCGACGCGCGAACATCAGGCGGAAAAAACCGATGAGCACGCCAAGTGCCACGATGGCGGCACACAACGTAACGACGACGCGAGGCATGGTGTCACGCAACAGCAGCATAAAGCGATACGTATATGGCCCCCAAAACTGGCAGACAAGCGTGCCCAGCGCCACGATGGCGGCGGCAAGATACACGATCGCTAGGGCTCGTTTGAGTACGCGCACGCGCGCTCCCTTCAGGTTTCGGTCCACAGAATGCAAAACGATTCGCATCATTATAAAAGAGCCGGGTCCGGTGCCTCATTGCACGCGGATCCGGCTCATCTATTCCACGAGGCTTGCATGCTCGCTTCATTATGCCCAGATATGCACGGCTCAATCCGTGCGGGCCTACTCCTCCTCGAGGGCAGCGATGACCTCGTCGGTCATGTCCATGGTGCTGTAAACATCCTGGACGTCGTCGAGCTCCTCAAGACGGTCGATGAGGCGCTGAACCTTCTTGGCGTCGGCGCCGGAGACCTCGGTCGGGGTGGTCGGGACCATGGTGGTCTCGGAGCCCTTGACCTGGACGCCCTGCTCCTCGAGCGCCTTGGAGACAGCCATGACCTCGTTGGCGGTAGTCCAGACGATCCACTCCTCGCCGGCGTCCTCGTAGTCCTCGCCACCGGCCTCGGCGATGGCCATCATGAACTCATCCTCGTCACCAGCAGCACCGTTGGCGATCATGGTCTCCTTCTTGGCGTTCTCGTCCAGGATCTCCTTGGCGACGACGATCTGACCCTTGCGCTCAAACTGGAAGGCGACGGAGCCGGAGGTGCCCAGGTTGCCACCAGCGTGGGAGAAGGCGGAACGGACATCGGCGGCGGTGCGGTTGCGGTTGTCGGTCAGGCAGTCGACGTAGACGGCGACACCGGCGGGACCGTAGCCCTCGTACACGATGTTCTCGTAGACGGCGGCATCGGCACCCGAACCAAAGGCCTTATCGATAGCGGACTTGATCTTGTCCTTAGGCATGGACTGAGCCTTGGCCTTGGCAACGGCAGCGGCGAGGCTGGCGTTGTTCTCGGGCAGCGGGTCGCCGCCGAGACGGGCAGCAACGGTGATGTTGCGGCTCAGCTTGGAGAAGAGGGCGGAACGCTTGGCGTCCTGCGCGCCCTTACGATGCTTGGTTGTGGCCCACTTAGAGTGTCCGGACATACGTGTCTCCTATCGGTTTCGACCTAAAGCCCAGCGCAGATGCTCGGGCAATATAAACAAACGTCGTTATGATATACCTACTGGCCTGCGAGATAAACCCCAAAATGAAGGCGTCGTGATGATGGCCCCTTTGGTGCAAAGAAACCTGACCCCCAATGTACCAAGTTAGAACCAGAGGAAGTCGCTGCGGGTGACGGTGGTGCCGATGGCGAAGGGCATGCAGGCGATGACCGGATACAGGTAGCGCATGTAGGTCGAGCCGTTGCACGGACCAATCAGGCACACGGCGAGCACGCCCAACAGCGGCACCCAGATCGCCAGCGCACGCCATGAATGACGACGCAGCAGGTAGACCACCACGGCGATCATGATCCACACATAGGTGGCCGAGCTCATGGTGAGCGAAATAAACGGAATGCGCTGCACCGCCACACGGTACAGATTGATCAGGTGGTCACACCAGCGCACCACGTTGCTGTCAACCGGATGGAAGTCGAAGTACTTGAGGTTGTCGGGACGCGCCATGATCTCGGCACTACGCGCCGTGCTGTAGACCCAGGCATCGCGCGCGCTCGGATAAAAATAACCATAGTAGTTATTGATAAGCGCCGAAATATAGCACTCGGGATCTTTCTTAAACATCTGGGCCCATACCTCAAAATAGGCATCGATGTCCTCCTGCGAGGCGTACTCGTTAAAGCAGTTCTTGACGGCATCGGACTTGTCGGGGTTGTAGCGGCGACCCAGGTTCTCGTACTTGAGTACGCGATCGATCACGGCACGCTCTTCGTCGGTCACCGAACCGTCGCAAGGAGCCTCCACGATGGTGCCGTCCTCCTTAACCGTGGGGTTGACGCCCGAGTTGAGGCCGTCGTGCTTTTGGACGAAACGAGCCGTCTGCTGGAACGGAATCGAGAGGATTTCGCGCTTGGAACCAGGCGTGATATCGTGCGCCGGCATAAAGACCTTGGTGAAGTACATATTAGAGGCAAGGCAGAGCGCGAGCACCGCGAGAACGCCAACCCAGCGGAAACGCGGGATGGCGCCTGAAGGCGCAGCACCAGTCTGCTTGGCTGCACGACGAGCCACATGCACGTCCCATACGCAAAACGCCGCCGCGATTACGCATGCCGCCAGGGGAAACACCAGGCCGCCGTTGCGCAGGAACGTGGAACCCATGGAGCCCAGAGCGAGCAGCAGCCAGTCGTGGCGCGCAAAGAGCACGGGGGCTTTCTCGCCCGCTCGCTCGACATTGGCATCACGACGGGGCAAGCCACATGCCACGAGCTTGACGGTCTGTACCAGCAGCACCAAGAACGCATCGGCAAAGAGCACGTCTTTGGTGAGCAACGCCGCGTAGTTAGAGAACATCGGCATAAACGCAAAGAACAGCAGGATCGCACCGCGAACCGGCAGGCTCACGCCCAGTTTGCGCAGCGACGAAATGGAATAGGCCATGCAGGCAGCCGTGATGACAAATTGAGCGCAGGTATAGATGATGAGGCCCGCGTTAGCGCTGTTGAACAGCGAAAGCCCCAGCTGAACGCACGAGCCGATAATGGCCGTGTGCACTACGGGATGATGCCCGTTGAGCAGCACGTTGGGGTTGAGTAGGCGCAGGTAGTCGCTCGTGCCGTTGGGATAGTTGAACCACTGGCGAATCTGCGCGCCCGTATCTCCCATAAAAAGGCCAGGCAGCGAAGCGATGAGCGTGGGCGCCCAGGCGATCATAAGCACCAGGAAGGGCCCGGCAAAGGGATGGACCGAGAGCACGGCGTGAGTCACACGCCATACGCGGCCAAAGTGCGCTTCGGAAAACGGAATGCGCCGAGAGCTCAGCCAATCTAGACACTCAAAGGCAAGGTAGAAGGCAACGACCGCCAAGAGCATCCAGCCCGCGCCGCCAATCCAGGCGCAGATGATGCGGGCTTTGTCGCCAAGGACAATCTCGGCCGAGTCGGTGAGATCGTAGCTGCGGCCGAACACCATGCAGATGGCGAAGAACAGCGACGGCAGAATGATCGATGGGCGCCAGGTGTCGCCACGGCCAAAGAACACGTAGCGAAACGGCAAGGTGAGCAGGCAGGCAAGTGCAAGCAGCATGACCGCGTCGGTATGGCCGGCAAACGAGAGGAGCACCTCGTAGCACACGTACAGCATGCCCGAGGCTTTGGGGTCAATCGCCAAGACTGCGTTGCTCGACACCGGGGCGGGATCGATGGAAAACGCCGTGGTCGCCAACAGCGCGAGCAAAAATGCGATGAGCGTCTGCTTGGCGGGGTAGCGCTTAAACCAGACGATGCGGGCAGCGTCGCGCGCAGCCGTTGTGGAGAGATCGGAATCCTTCATAGTCCAAAGAGCCTTTCTAGAAACCTGCCAAAAAAGGACAGGTTTATTTTGGCAGGTTTTATCTGGTGAAACGTTACAGTTCTGTCATCGTTGCCCAGCGAACCACCACAAAGGTGCCTGTCCCCTTTGTGGTGGTTCGTGATGGCTAGGCGTCGAGGTAGATGCGCTGGGGCTGGTTGCGGCGACGAGCAAAGATGATGAGCGCCAGGCCCGCGATCACAAGCGGCAAACTCAGCAGCTGACCCATGGTGATGACGCCACCCAGCAGATAGCCCAGCTGCGCATCGGGCACGCGCACAAACTCAATCAAAAAGCGAACGATGCCGTAGCCCATCACAAAGACGCCCATAAACGTGCCTTGGGGCAGTAGCGGCTTTTTGCGGCTGAGCACCTGCAGAATGCAAAAGAGCACGATGCCCTCAAGAAATGCCTCGTAGAGCTGGGAGGGGTGACGCGGCATATCGCCCGCAGCCCCGCCAAAGACCACGCCCCAGGGCAGATCGGTCGGCTTGCCCCACAGCTCACCGTTGACAAAGTTGGCGCAGCGTCCCAGACATAAGGCCAGCGGAGCACCGATAACGGCAAGGTCGGCGATGGTCCAGGCGTCGAGCTTGTACATGCGGCACACGAGCACGCCGCCGATGATGCCGCCCACCAGGCCGCCATGGAAGCTCATGCCGCCCTCGTTGGTGGCAAAGATCTCGAGCGGGTGCGCCCAGTAGTAGCCGTCGCCGTAAAAGATGACGTAGAACAGGCGGGCGCCAATGATAAGGCCAAAGACCACGCCGACCACGACACTCGTCAGGTCGTCAATTGTGATGTTAAAGCCCCAGCGACGCTGTGTACGGTACATGACGACCGCCGTGAGCAGAGCGCCGACCACGTAGGCCAGGCCGTACCAGTAGATGGTGATGGGGCCCGCCGAGATCGCGACAGGATCAAGCATATGGTAGAGGTCGTTGAGCATGTCGACCCTCCTACTCCCTACATACAAATGCGGCCGCGGGCCTTGCGCTCGCAGCCGCATATTTGGGCGTAACGTCTATGCGGAGTATGCCGTCCGCAGCTTTCGCAGCTTAGAACGGCGCGTACTCGTCGTACAGGTCCTCGACCTCGCCGGAAGCATTGACCTGCTCAACGCGGGTAACGCCGGGCACATGCTCCTTCAGGATGCGCTCAATACCCATGGACAGGGTCAGCGAGCTCATGGGGCAGCCGGCGCAAGCGCCCTGCAGCTCCAGCTTGACAACGCCCTCGTCGTCGACGCCCACATACTCCATATCACCGCCATCGGCCTGCAGGTTGGGGCGAATCTCTTCAAGAACCTTCTTAAGCAGCTCTTCGTTAACAGCCACAGGGGCTCCTTTCTCACAATAACGCGGGCACGCCCGCGGACAGAAGCTATGTTACTACAGCCATGTACCCGCTCACGAGCCGTCCATGCGCGCAGACGCGACTTTCATGAGTAGTCAATTTGGGACGGGGCTCTTTTGGCTGCCTTTTGTTGCCAGCTGGCGTTGCCACGCGCTACTGCTGAGCCCGCCCCTCGGTGCCGATGTGAACATCGACGATGACCTGGCGGTAGCTGATGCCACAGGAGTCGAGGATGCGGCGGCTGATGCGTCCGTCATCGGTGTCGGCGTACTTGTTGTCCAGGTAGACGACCTCGCCCACGCCCACCTGAGCCAAAATCTTGGCGCAGTCGTGGCACGGGAACAGCGTGACGTAGACCGTGGAACCCTCGAGGTCCTTGAGCGAGCCACGGTAGTTGAGCACGGCGTTGGCCTCGGCATGGACCACGTAGTTGTGCTTGTCCTGCAGCGGGTCGTCGCTCGTACCCCACGGGAAAAAGTCGTCGTTGAGCGCCGAGGGTGTACCGTTGTAGCCCACCGAAAGGATGCGATGGTTGGTGCTGGCGATGCACGCTCCCACCTGCGTGTTGGGGTCTTTGCTGCGGCGCTGCGCGGCGATGGCCACGCTCATAAAGAACTCGTCCCAGCTAATGACGTCCAGGCGCTTGCCTGACGAAGTTTGATGAAGATCGTCCGACATGGCAGACACCTCCGAAATCGCAATAGTTTGACCCATTGTAGCAGGTGGAAGGTGGAGACGTTTTTGTCCCATCGCCCCCATCGCTACGCGCGGCGTGGCTTTTGGTTGATGTGGTAGAGCTCGGCGAGACCCCGCAACGTCAGCGCGTCGTCGACCGTCAGACTATGACCGACCAGCGAAGCAAGTGCCTCGGCATCGTCGCCGGTAATGACGATGGGCACGCTGCCCTCGCCCGCCGCCTTGGTCGAGCGCATCTCGGCAAGCACCATATCGAGCATGCCGTCGATGCGGGCCACCTCGCCCAAGACCACGCCCGAGCGCATGGCCTCGCGCGTGTTGCGGCCGATCACATGCGTCGGTGCCGAGGGCTCGACCTGAGGCAAACGCGCCGCAGCCGCCGAAAGCGAGCGTGCGCCAAGTGCCAGACCCGGCGCGATGACGCCGCCGACAAAGGTACCGTGCGTATCGATGACCTCAATATTGGTCGTAGTACCCAGGTCGATCACGATGCACGGAGAGCCGTAGACGGCGCGTGCCGCCACAGCGTCGGCGATGCGGTCGGGGCCGATCTCGGCCGGATCGTCGTAGTGCACGGGCATGCCGGTCTTAAGTCCCGGTCCCACCGTGAGCACGCGTCCCGTGCAGGTGCGGGAAAGCGCCGCCTTCCACGGGCGCTCGAGCGCCGGCACCACGCAGCTCAGCACTGCCGCCGTGGGCACGAGCGCGCCGGGCATGCCCGCATCGGCCGCCAGCGCGGCCATGACTTGAGCGAGACGCATACGCGCTTCGTCGGCCGTAATGCTCGATGGCGTCGTGATCTCGCACGTCGCAAGCGGGCATTCCTGCGCCGCGGCCGAATCCTCGGCAAACAGACCAAAGCGAATGAACGTGTTGCCCACGTCGACCGTCAATATATATGCGCACCCATTAAGCATCGTCGGCGCTCCTTTCGTCTGCCCAGCAGTATATCGCCTACCTAAACCAGTCATCCCAAAATGACTAGCTTACGGCTATACTGGTGCGCGGTCGCGCGCGAGCTCACGCGGCGGCCCTTGGTAACCCGACTTCCCGCGCCGTATCCGTAACGGCGCTCCCGGGGGAAGCGGATATACGCAAAGGAGTTCTATATGAGCAATCCCTCGAACCGCGCTTCGATGCGCGGGCAACTCACGCTGCGCGGTGTCGTCATCGGCGTCCTTGGCTGCGTGATCATCACGGCAAGCTCGGCCTACACCGCCCTCAAGATGGGCGCACTCCCCTGGCCGATCGTCTTCGCTGCCGTCATCTCGCTGTTCTTCCTTAAGCTCATGGGCAATGCCAGCCTCAACGAGGCCAACGTCACCCACACCATCATGTCCGCGGGCGCCATGGTCGCCGGCGGCCTGGCGTTTACCATCCCGGGCGCCTGGATGCTGGGCTATGCCGACCAGATCAGCTGGCTCGACATGTTTATCGTGGCACTCGCCGGCACTATCCTGGGCCTGCTGGCCACGGCACTCATCCACCGTCACTTTATCGTGGACGCCGCGCTGGAGTTCCCCACCGGCAACGCCGCAGCTCAGACCCTGCGCGCGACCGAGGCCGGCGGCAAGACCGGCAAGCAGCTCTTTGGCTCCATGGCCATCGCCGGCATCTACAGCGTGCTGCGCGATGCTCTGGGCATTGTGCCCAGTATGCTGTGCACGCTCAACATCCCTGGCGTGACCTTTGCCATCTACAACTCGCCCATGCTGCTCTCCGTCGGCTTCCTCGTGGGCTTCGCCCCCGTCGCCTTCTGGTTTGCCGGCGCGCTGCTGGGCAACTTTGGCATCATCGTGGGTGGCACCGCTGCCGGTCTGTTCGACGTTGTGACTGCACAGGGCATCGTCAAGTCCCTGGGCATGGGCCTCATGATGGGCTTTGGCGTCGCCGTCGTCCTCAAGGACATCCTGCCGCAGGTCGCCGGTATCGTCCGCGGTCTTGCCGCCGACAGCTCCACCGACACCGACGAGCAGTCGCTCATCTCGGGCTCCCTTAAGCTCGACGCCGGCATCATCGGCCTGGGCGCTGCCGCCATCGCCGTGATCATCGCCATCGTGCTCGACCTTGGCCCCGTTCCGGCCGTCATCGTGACGCTGTTCACCTTTGTCACCACCATCATGAGCGCACAGAGCTGCGGCCAGACGGGCATCGACCCCATGGAGATCTTTGGCCTCATCGTTATGCTCATCGTGGCTGCCTTCGCACAGATCGCTCAGGTCAAGCTGTTCTTTATCGCCGGCATCGTAGCCGTGGCGTGCGGCCTTGCGGGCGACGTCATGAACGACTTTAAGGCCGGCGCCGTGCTGGGCACCAACCCGCGCGCGCAGTGGGTCGGCCAAGCCATCGGCGGCATCGTGGGCGCCCTGGTCGCCGCCGCCGTCATGGTCGCGCTCGTCACCGCCTATGGTCCGGACGCCTTCGGCCCCGACAAGAGCTTTGTGGCCGCGCAGGCAAGCGTCGTCGCTACCATGGTCTCGGGCATCCCGAGCGTGCCGTGGTTCGTTGGCGGCTTTATCGCCGGTATCGTCATGTACTGGCTCGGCATTCCGGCCATGATGATCGGCCTGGGCGTGTACCTGCCGTTCTACATGTCACTCACGGCATTCCTGGGCTCCTGCGTCAAACTCGCCTACGACAAGTGGTCCGCCCACCGCGACGCCACCGCTGGTCTTTCTGACGAGGAGAGGGCTGCCAAGGACGCCGCCTTCCAGGAACAGGGCCTGGTTGTCGCCAGCGGCCTGCTCGGTGGCGAGTCCATCGTCGGCGTTATCCTGGCGTTTGTCTCCGTGGGCTTAAGCCTGCTGGGCTAAGTCGAGCAGCTGCTCGACAGCAACCATATTGCCTACGATTTGCCCGGTCGGTAGCTTTTGCGGCTACCGACCGGGCTTTTTGATATCGAAACAAAGAAAGGCCGGCGCGCTGCGCATGACAGCGTGCCGGCCTTATCGGTTAAGCCATCGAAGCGCTCCTGCTATGAACCGAAGTTCGTTGCAGAAACTACGCTCGAAACGCTACATCTGCTTGCGACGACGATCGCTCAGCGTCACACCCGCGGCCACGAGGGTGATACCGCCGATGACGAACACCTCGCCCGCAAGAGCGGAGTCATCGCCAGTCTGGGCGAGCGCACCGTCCGCGGCCTTCTTCTTGGCGACAGGAGCCTTTGCAGCAGCCTGCGCAACCTGAGGCTTGGCCTGCGGCTCAGCCTTGGGATGATACTTGTCGTACTCTGCCTGTGCGGCAGCCAGGACATCCTTGGCATCGTCAAGCTCGGCCAGCGCGGCGGCATAGACGCCATTGGCATCGGACAGCTTGGCATCGGCATCGCTCAGAGCAGCCTTGAGACCAGCGGCGGCATCGACGGCAGCCTTATAGCGAGCGTAGGCAGCGTTAAGCTTGACCAACTTCTCGTTGCCCGTCGTGCCCGCGGCAAGGGATGCCTTGTGGTCGACAGCCTCAAGATCGGCCTTGAGTGCCTCATCGCTGGCGAGCTCGGCCTTGGCCTTGACGATCTCGAAGTTCGCATCGACGACGGCTTCGTTGGCGGCCTCGAGCTGCTTCTGGGCATCGGCGACACCGGCGACGGCAGCGTCATAGGCGGCCTTGGCGTCGTCGACCGCCTTCTGGGCGCCGGCGAAGCGCTCGAAGGCCTTGTTTGCGGTGGCAAGCTCGCCCTCGGCGGCCTTGGCCTTCGCCTGTGCGTCGGACAGGGCCTGCTTCTTGGCGGCAACTGCCTGCTTGGCGTCCGAAAGAGCGGTCGCGGCCTGGACATCTGCGGCCTGGGCCTTGTCTTCACCAGCCTGGGCGGCATCGTCGGCCTTCTTTGCCTCGTCAAGCGAGCCCTGCTTATTCGCAAGGTCCGCCTGGGCGGCATCGCGCTTGGCAGCAAGGTCCTTGACCGAAGCCGTGGCGTTGTCATACGCCTCGTTGGCCTGTTCGGACTTTGCCTTGGCGGCATCGCGGGCGCTGCGAGCCTTCGCCTTTCGAGCAGCGGCCTCAGCTGCCTTCGTCTTGCTGTCAGCAAGCGTGGCGTTTGCCTTACCGAGAGCTGCCTGGGCAGTAGCGGCCTCGGACTTTGCGGCATCGAGGTTCTGCTTGAGGGACTCGATGTCGATTCCGCCGAGTGCGTCCTTCGCGGCGTCGTATGCCGTCTTCGCAGCGGCGGTGCCGGACTTAGCCTTCTCGTACTCACCCTTGGCGGTGTTCACGTTCGTGTCGGCCGCTGTATAGGCGTCGCGTGCGCTTTCTTGCTTATCCAATGCGTCAGAATAAGCCGTTCCGGCAGTCCCGAAGTTCTTCTGCGCCTCCGCCAGCTTATTCTGTAGCTGCTTCAGCTGCTCCTTCTGCTCCTGCGTGCCGCCTGCGTTGTAAGCGGAATCGACATAGTCGTTGAGGAGCTTCTTGAACTCGGAGACCGTGAAATCGGCCTGAGTGTCATCAGCGCTGTAATCGAATACGGTTACCTCGGAATCGGTATTCTTTCCGCTACCGGTTGCAATACCGATGGCTTCCGCAGCGGCATCGATGATGTTGAGATAATGCCCACACTCTTGATAGATGCTGTTGTAGTTCTGGGAGATATAATAGGCATCATATCGGTGGCTGCCGAGTTCGTCGCCATACTGCGCGACGTACTTATCGAATGCCTCCTTCTCTTGGGTGTAGAGGCCGGTGTAGGGCCAGCCGAGGGTATCCTCGGTCTCTCCGCCGGTATATGCGCCGCCGCCGGCAAGATTTTCACCGTTATCATAGTAGCAGCCAGAGTGCCCCCAGATGTTCGATGAATACGATGTATTGAGGGCAGCTGCCACAGTCATGCGGAGGCTGACGCTGAGTGCCGACTGACCGTTCGCCTTGCGGAGGTTGTTCTGGGTATCGAGGTAGGTCAGGGCGTTGCGCATCTGCTCCAAGGAAAGCGGATTGGTGTCGCGAGACATGTCCTGATCGACGTACTGGTCATACCATTCGGCCTTGTCATCGGCGCCGGTCAACGTCGATACGGCATCCTGGGCGTTCTTTTTCTGCGTGGCTGTGAACTGGCTGCCGCCGATGATGTAGTTCATGAAGCCGAACATACCCTGGCTGATGACTTCCTGGTCAACGGTCATGTTGGACTTTAGGTCTGCAATCTGCTGCTCAAGAGCCTCAACCTGGGCATTAGCAGCGTCATAAGCCTTTTCCGCGGCGTTCGAAGCGGCGCAGGCTGCCTCCCACTCGCTGCGCTTCTGCTTGCGAACTTCGACAAGCTTATCGTACTCAGCCTTCTTGTCGGCCTCGGTCTGCTGGGCCTGCTCGTATGCCGTCTTCGCGGCGTCACGCTTACTGGCCGCGTCCTTGTACTCCTTGTTTGCCGCATCGTATGCAGACTGGGCAGATGCCACAGCAGCGTTGGCGGCGTTGGCCTTCTCCTGCGCGGCAGCGACGGCAGCCTGGGCGGCCTGCAGATTTGTCTGTGCGGTGGCGTCGGCATCCGTCGCGGCATTGAGCTCCGCCTGCGCGGTCTTGAGCTCGCCAGCAGCAGCGATCTTGGCGGCCTCAAGCGCACTCAGGTCGACACCCGTACCCGAGACGGCAGCATCGAGCGCGGCCTGCGCCTGGTTGAACTTCTGCTGGGCGTTATCGCGCGCGGTGGTTGCGGCTGCGAGCGCAGCGGCAGTCTCCTGCTTCTTGGCCTGGGCAGTCGTCAAAGCTGCCTCGGTATTCTGCTTTTCCTGCTGGGCGCTGGCCTCGGCAGCCTTGGCCTGGTCCAGATTGTCCTGTGCAGTAGTAACGGCCTTATTGGCGTCATCGAGCTTTGCCCGCGCGTCCTCGACGGCCTTCTTGGCGGCCTCGTACTCGTCCATACCCATGGCCTCGAGCTTGGCCTGGGCATCATCGAGGGCCTTCTTGGCCTCATCCTGCTTTGCCTTGGCGTCCTTGAGCGCCTGGGTCTTATCCTCGACACTCTTGTTGGCTTGATCGAGCTGATCGTTCAGGTCGCCCAGCTTCTTCTGCTGCTGTTCGGTCTTTTCGACGGCGGCTTTGAGCTCGTCGATCTTCTCCTGGAGCGCGGCGACTTCTGCTGCGTTCTGCTCGATTTCGTTGTCGCTCACGGCCTGCGAGGCCTGATTCTTTTGCTGCTGCGCCTGCTTTTGAGACTGGCCCGCCGCGTCGGCCTTCTTCTGGGCGGCATCGTAGGCGGCCTGAGCGTCCTTGAGCTGCTTTGCCGACTCCTCGGCCAGCTGGGCAGCCGTCTTTGCGACCGCTTGGTTACCGGCGGCAACGGTGTTCTCTACAGAACTACCCCCCCCCTGAACAGAATCGCCGTTATCGGTTGACGGTGCGGCGATTGCCGCCAGCGGCGACATGAGCGGCTGAGCGATGAGGCCCGCCGTCAAAACGGTTGCGACGGCGCGGTTAGCAACGCCCTTGACGTTGACGGCCTTAGCCCGAGGCTCAAAGTGTTGTGGACTGTAGTTTGCCATGGCTTTCTCCCTTTGACACGGATGTATCCATACGCTTCAAAATGTAGGAGCTGATTTTTGAATTCTGTTGCGCAACATTGGTCACCGGCGGATTTTTTGAAATTCGCGCTCTCGTGCTTCACAATTTCGTCACATATGTAGGAGCTGGTGCAGCATATTCTTGCGGGATCGAATTGAGCCTGTGATTTGCATTTGCTCCCGCGTCATCCGCCCTATCGGATTCCGCATCCAACAGACACCTCGCCCGCCACGGTGTAGAGTTAGGACAACGGGCGCGTTGCGCGGACCGCGCTGGAACGAGGTGAACATGGAACTCGATAGACAACAACTCAAGCGACTGCGTGAACGCCATCACCGGCGCCACGGCATCCGCCCTGCCCATAGTGAGGTCATGGAGAACGCCGGCCGTTTCCTAAAGCGCGCGTTCAACATTCGCGAGGGACGCGCGCCCTATCACGTGATCCGCAAGCGTTTTGTAAACGGGGCGCGTCTGACTGGCTCTCACCTGTGTATCCTCATCATCGCCATGCTCATCGCGAGCATCGGCCTCGATATCGACTCGGACATCGCCATCGTGGGCGCCATGCTCATCTGCCCGCTCATGGGTTCGGTTCTTGCCATGGCATACGGCATTGCCACGCTCGACCGCGAGATCACCGTCGAAGCCGTCGCCAGCCTTGCGCTGCAAATGGCCTTTTGCCTGGTCACATCCACGTTGCACTTTAAGCTCTCGCCCCTCGGCACCACCACGGCCGCCATTATCGACAACTCGACGCCCACCGTGTGGGACCTTGCCGTCGCGCTTGCGGGCGGCTTTGCGGGTGGCCTGGGCAACTCGCGCGACCAGGAACCCGCCACGCTCATCGCCGGCGTGGCCGTGGCAACCGCGCTCATGCCACCTCTGTGCGCGGCGGGCTATGGCATCGCCATCGCAAGCGGGTCGCTGTTTCTCTCGGCGCTCTACGAGTTTGGCATCAACGTCGTCTTTATCGCGCTGGCGGCCGAAGCCGTATTGCTTCTTTTGCGTGTACCGCTCAAGCGTGATCTCAACGGCGACGGCATTGTGACCGCCGAGGAAAATGCCGAGGTCGACGAGCTGTCACGCAAAGTGCGCCGCCGCATCATCGTGGGCACGGTGATCTTTGCCATCCCCTGCATTATTATGACGGCGGGCTCCATTGGCTCGGCGCAGGCCGGCGTGCAGGACGGCTACGGCGTCACAGAGACCACACGCGAGCTTGCCGCGGTGCTGCCGGGCTTTAAGGATTACACCGTCGCCGTCGAGACCTCGGCCACCGAAGGAGACGAGGAAGGCATCGTCGAGCGCGAGATTGTCGCCCATGTGACGACAAGCGAGGCGCTTGGGGCGCACGACCGCCGTGTTGCCCGCAAACTCATCGACCTCAATGTGCCCGAGCTCGATCGCGTGGAGTTTGATGTGGAGTAATGCGGAGCATGGGATGGCTCCCGCGCACAGGCGCAAGTCGCGGCGAGGCTCAGACGCGACGCAGGCACATGCAAAAAGCGGGACGTAGCTCACGTCCGCGCTCCGCTCGCTGTTTTATTGCCATGAATCAGACGTCCGCATCGACATCGCCAGACTCCACCGTAAACGCCGGATCGGTGCTCACAAGATAAAATCGGGTCACCTTAGTATTTCTAATTAGGTAAATCTGCCCCTGATTGCGTCGGCGCGATATATACGCAACGTGAACCGTGCCGAATTCTTCGCCGTTTTCCTTCTTTAATACCAGGATATTGGGATCGTTCGTACGCTTAAACTGCCCGTCAACGCAGCTGCCGTCTTTGTCGACCAGTTGCCACCGATGGTTATCCTCTTCAAGAAAGGCCAGGGTTTCCAGACTCGTCTTGTCGTCCCGATAGTAACCGTCAATGGCAAACCCTTCGGAAGCGCATTCCTGCATATAAGACGTTTCTCGGCTTATAGCAAACAGCCCTGTAGCGCCCAGGAGCACAGCCAGGCAGACCACTGCAAGGGTTATCGAAATAGCACGGCGACCCATGTTAGCCCAACCGATAGTTGTTTAACGGAGCGCGAAACATACCTGGAACCTCCGATATCAGGTAGAACGTCGCCAGCAGGCTGGCGACAACTATATGCTTCTTTTATCAAACCATATGGCTGCCACTCGCGGAGGGGGTATCGGCGAGCGGCGTGTTTTCATACTCCATTGGTCAAACCTAAGCGCAGCCCTACAGCTCGTACTTGTACACGCGGTAGATGTACTTCTCGGCTTCCATTTCGTAGGCGGCGATGGGCAGTCCATAGCGATCGTACTCGGCAAAGGTCTTGGCCTGGCCCGATGCCACGAGCATGCTGTTCGAATTGCCGACGCGCTGCGCACTGCTGACGTAGCCCGAGAACGGCACCGCGATCTGGTCTTCGAGCTCGTAGGTGCGCGCGATCTCGTCCACCGTAAAGATGCGCCCAAACGAATGCGTTTCCTTACTGTAGTCGGTCACCACCGCGGCGCCCAGCTGGCCCCAATCGAACTTGGGGCAGCTCTCGGCCGCACCAAAGTTGTTGTCGTATAACAGCACTTGGTAGCGACCAATCACGGTCGTCTCGTCGTTTGGCAGATAGGTCACACTGTGCTGGCCTGCGTTGAGCGAAAATCGCCTTGGGCCTGCAGCAACTTGTCCTCAAAGCCCGAGCCGGCCCATTGCCACTCCTTTCTATTTCTGGGTCCATCTTCTCACTGGTGGCGGGCGGAAATGATCCGTTTTCCTCCGACCCCGAGGGATCATTTTTAGTACTTGAAGAAGCCCTCGCCCGAGCTTTCGCCCAGCTTACCTTCGTCGAGCATTTTCTTGAGGACGGACGCCATGGCCTTAAAGTTGTAGGGCATCATCATCTTCTTGAGCAGCGGGCTCACCAGGCCCGGGACCTTCTGATACTGCATAACGATGTTGTACGCCGTCTGGATGCCCACGGTGTCGAATACGCGGAACGGGCCCTTGGGAGCGCCGGTGCCGCGCGTCCACGCGAGGTCGATGCTCTTGGGGTCACTCACACCCGAGACATACAGGTCAAGGCCCGAAAGCAGCCATGGCACCAGCATGGAATTGAGCAGGTAGCCGTTCTTTTCCTTGTTGACGGGCAGGGCAAGCATGCGGATATCGTTGGCGAAGTCGACAAGCTCGTCAAAATAGCGCTTGTCGGTTTGGCTCTGGGCCATGACCTCGGTCATATTGTTCTTCCAGATGGAGTTGGCAAAGTGCAGCGACAGGTACTTCTCGGGGCGGCCGGTGTACTTGGCAAAGGTGCTCGGCTGCAGCGTGGAGGAGTTCGTTACGATGACGGTCTTTTGCGGGAGAACCGGGGCGAGCTTCTTGTAGAAGTCAATCTTTGCCTGGGTGTCCTCGGCCATAGACTCGATGACCAGGTCGGCGTCGGCCACGGCTTTGGCGAGGTCGAGCTCCAGCTTGAGTGTGGAGTAGGCACGTTCGACGGCGGAGAGTGCCGCCTCCTTGTCGAAGGGCTGGCCGCTATCGGCGATACCGGCGCACCACTCGCCCGTACCGTCCGCCATGCCCTCGATGGCAGCGATGTACTCCTCGCGCACATGATCGATCTTGGGCTGGGTGCGGCCGATACTGCCCTCGCTGCGCAGCCAGATCGTCACATCAAAGCCGCAGTAGGCAGCCTGAAAGGCAATCTGGCTTCCCAACACGCCGCCGCCGGCAACACAAACGGTCTTGTAGCTCATGGAACGGTCCTCTCTTACGTAATTCCATAGATGTGTATTTATTCAACCGTAAGGATGACGCGCGCTGGGGGTGGGTTCTATAAACGGACGGTAATTTGCGGCGAACGGCTACATATGTTCATTATCTCAGGATTCCATGTCCAACAAAAACGGGTGGTAGCCGGTACGGCTACCACCCGTTTGTCTCATATCTAGCCCATAGCAGGCCGTCTACTTCTTAATGCCGCGTCCCAGGCGCTCAGCGACCGACGCCACGGCGCTCTCATCGACCGAGCCGCAGCTCACGCAGCCGTCATGGGCACGCATCTGGCCAGTGACCTCGTCCATCGCGAGCGGCGCCACCTTCTCGAGCTTAAAGCCCTTACCGGCGCGCATGTTTTCCTTGGCCACGCTAATCATGAGCTTAATGCGGTTGAGCTGGTTGACCTCGGACGCACCGGGATCGTAGTCCACCGCGACGATGTTGCTCTCGGGGTGCTGACGGCGCAGCTCCTTAATCACGGCCTTACCCACCACGTGGTTAGGCAGGCACGCGAAGGGCTGCGTGCAGATGATGTTGGGCGCGCCGTGGTCGATCAGGTCGAGCATCTCGGCCGTGAGCAGCCAGCCCTCGCCCATGTTGTTGCACACCGAAAGCACCGTGCGGGCCTTGTCCGCCATGGTGCCGATGCGCTCGGGCGCCTCAAAGCGGCGGGACTTCTCGAGCAGCTCTTCCACCGGTGTACGCATCCAGTCCACGAGCTTGATGAGCGCCTGCATACCAGCGCGCGTGGTAGCAGAGCTTCCCAGCTCGTCCTTCTGCAGCTCGGCGTTACTCATGGAGTACAGGAAGAAGTCGAGCAGGCCCGGCACTACGGCCTCGCAGCCCTCGCGCTCGATAACGTCGACCACGTGGTTGTTGGCTGTGGGGTGGAACTTGACCAAGATCTCACCGACCACGCCCACGCGCGGCTTGGTGCCCTCGCCCACGAGCGGCATAGTATCGAACGCGCGGATGGCCTCGCGGCACAGCTTGGTGTAGATGTGGCGGTTGAACTTGGGCGCCAGCTTGCGGGCGCGCGCCATGTACTCCTCGTAGAGTGCGTTGGCAGCGCCGGGCGTGGCCTCGTACGGGCGGCAACGATAGAGCATCTGCATCATCACGTCGCCAAAGAGCACCGCGTAGACTGCTTGCTTGAGCAGCGCCGGCGTAATCTTAAAGCCGGGGTTGTCCTCGCCGAGCGCCACGGCCGAAAGCGAGATCACCGGAATCTCGGGGTGGCCGCTCTCGCGCAGGGCCTTGCGGATGAGTGCGATGTAGTTGGTGGCACGGCAACCGCCGCCGGTCTGGCTGATAACCACGGCCGTCTTGGACAGGTCGTACCGGCCGCTCTCGATGGCCTCCATGATCTGGCCCGTCACCAGGATCGACGGATAGCAGATGTCATTGTTCACATAGCGCAGGCCGGCCTCGACGGCGTCGTGATCGGTCGAGGGCAGAAGCTCCAAGTTGTAGCCGGCACCACGGAACACCTCTTTGACCAGGTCAAAGTGGATCGGCGCCATCTGCGGGCACAGGATGGTGTAGCCCTCGTCGCGCATCTGCTCGGTAAAGGGCACCTTGGGCCACGCGGTCGAAGCACTCTCGCGCTGCGCCTCGAACGTGTACTTACGGCTCGCGAACGCGGGGGCATCCGTGGAGGGCGCCACCGGCGCGGCATCGCCCTGCTCGTAAGTCTCGCCCGCGGCCGTAGCCTCGGCCAAGCGCTCGGCCTCCTGGTCCTTGAGCGCCGCCATGAGCGAGCGAATACGGATACGCGCGGCGCCCAAGTTGGACACCTCGTCAATCTTGAGCACGGTGTAAATCTTGCCGCTGGCCTCCAGGATCTCCTGCACCTGATCAGTGGTCAGAGCGTCCAGGCCGCAGCCGAAGGAATTGAGCTGGATCAGGTCCAGGTCGTTGCGCATCGTCACAAAACGGGCGACGGCGTACAGGCGGCTGTGATACATCCACTGATCGACGACGCGAATCGGACGCTCGGGCTTCACCAGATGCGCGAGCGAATCCTCGGTAAAGACCGCAAAGCCAAAGCTCGAGATAAGCTCGGGCAGGGCATGGTTGATCTCGGGGTCGTTATGGTAGGGACGACCGGCGAGCACGATGCCGTGACCGCCGTGGTCCTCGACCCACTTGAGAGCCTCCTCGCCCATGGTCTGGATATCCTCGTGGAAGCGCGCGTCGGCCTCAAAAGCAGCGTTGACGGCGGCATCAACCTCGGAGCGCGTGATTTTAGGACCGCGCACGCGACCGCGACCGGCCTCAGCATCGGCCACACGGTCGACGGCGAGCACCTGGTACAGACGGCGCTTGAGCTCGGTCTTGTCGTGATAGGGCACAAACGGGTACAGGAACTCGATGTTCTGCTCGCGGATCTCGTCGATATTGAGCGCCAGCGCCGTGGGGTAGCTCATGACGATGGGGCAGTTATAGCAGTTGCCAGCCGTCGGATCCTCCTTGCGCTCCCAGCGCACGCACGGCATCCAAATAAAGTCGACATCGCGGTCGATGAGGTTCATCACATGGCCGTGGCTCATCTTGGCCGGATAGCACACGCTCTCGGACGGCATGGACTCGATGCCCGCCTGGTAGGTCTTCTTGCTCGACTGGTCGGACAGCTGCACGCTAAAGCCCAGGCACGTAAAGAACGCATGCCAGAAGGGGTAGTTCTCGTACATATTGAGCGCGCGCGGGATACCCACGGTGCCGCGCGGGGCCTCGTCGGGACTCAGGATCTCGCGGTTAAAGAGCAGCTCGTTTTTCTTTTTGAAAAGGTTGGGGGCCTCAGTCTTCTGCTTTTTGTGGCCGGCGCCCTTCTCGCAGCGGTTGCCGGTAATGAAGCGCCTGCCGCCGCCAAAGTCGTTGACGGTAAGCTGGCAGTTGTTAGAGCAACGGCCGCAGCGGACATGCTTTTGCGTCACGGTGAGGTGCGCGATGTCCTCGGCAGAAAGAATGGTCGAGGTGCCGTCGGCACCGGCGCGATCGCGGGCGAGCAGGGCCGCACCATAGGCGCCCATGCAGCCGGCGATATCGGGGCGCACGGCATGCACGCCGGTGAGCTGCTCAAACGCGCGCAGCGTGGCATCGGACATAAAGGTGCCGCCCTGGACGATCACTTGGCTGCCGATCTCCTTGGGGTCGCGCAGCTTAATGACCTTGAACAGGGCATTCTTGATGACGGAATAGGACAGGCCGGCCGCGATGTCGCCCACCGTGGCGCCTTCCTTTTGCGCCTGCTTGACGCGCGAGTTCATAAAGACCGTGCAGCGACTTCCCAGGTCGACCGGAGCCTTGGCATGGATGGCGGCGTTGGCGAACGCGCGCACGTCCATGTTCATAGACACGGCGAAACTCTCGATAAAGCTGCCGCAGCCCGACGAGCAAGCCTCGTTGAGCATGATGTGCTCGATGACGCCGTCCTTGACGCGCAGACACTTCATGTCCTGGCCGCCAATGTCCAGGATAAACTCGACGCCGGGCAGGAATGCCTTGGCGCCGCGCAGGTGCGCGACGGTCTCGATCTCGCCGGAATCGGCCTTGAGGGCCTCGATGAGCAGCGCCTCGCCGTAGCCCGTGGTAGTCACGTGGCCGATGGTGCAGCCCGCAGGGATGTGGTTGTAGAAATCGGCCATGATGACCTTGGCCGTGCCCAGGATGTCGCCGTTGTTGTTGCCGTACCAGGTGTGCAACAGCTGGCCGTCCTCGCCCACGAGCGCGGCTTTCATGGTGGTGGAGCCGGCGTCGATGCCGATGAACACGCGGCCGGTGTAGCCGTCGAGCTTGCCCTTGGGGACGACCTCGGTGTCGTGGCGGGTCTTGAACTCGGCAAAGTCCTCGTCGGTGGCAAAGAGCGGATCCAGACGCTCGACCTCGGCACCCTGCGTGTCACCCAGGGCATCGATGGCCTCGATGAGCTGCGGGAACGTGCTGAGCTTGTTGGATTCGTGCGCCATGGCGGCGCCGCTCGCCACAAACAGGTGAGCGTTTTGGGGCACGATACGGTGCTCCTCGTCCAGATTGAGCGTGAGGTAGAAGCGGTGGCGCAGCTCGGAGAGATACTGCAGCGGGCCGCCCAGGAAGGCGACGTTACCGCGGATGGGACGGCCGCACGCCAGGCCAGAGATGGTCTGGGTCACGACAGCCTGGAAGATGGAGGCGGCCACGTCCTCGGGGCGGGCGCCCTCGTTGAGCAGCGGCTGCACGTCGGTCTTGGCAAAAACGCCGCAGCGGCTGGCGATGGGATAGATGGTGGTGGCGTTGGCCGCGAGTTCGTTAAGGCCGCTGGCGTCGGTATGCAGCAGGGTTGCCATCTGGTCGATGAACGCGCCCGTGCCGCCGGCGCAGGTGCCGTTCATGCGCTGCTCGATGCCGTTGTCGAAGTAGATGATCTTGGCGTCCTCGCCGCCCAGCTCGATGGCGACGTCGGTAGCCGGGATGAGGGTCTCGACGGCGCGCTTGCTGGCGATGACCTCCTGGACAAACTCCAGGTCGAGCCACTGGGACAGCAGCAGGCCGCCCGAGCCGGTGATAGCGCAGGTCATCTGCGCCGTCGGCAGCACGGTCGCGGCGCCCTCGAACAGGTCACGGGCGCAGGCGCGAACGTCGGTGTGGTGGCGCTGATATTTGGCGTAGACGATCTGGTTATCGTCGTTGAGCACGGCGAGTTTGACGGTGGTGGAGCCCACGTCAATGCCCAAGTGCAGGTTACCGCGGGCGGCCTCGGGGTTGAAGATCGCGCCTTCGGGGGCGTGGGCGGCGGCTACGGGCTCAGCGGCGGTGGCGGGCTCGCTAGCGATGGACGTCTCCCCTGCCGCGTTCTTGGCATCGGCAACTGCCTCGACAACTTTCTCGGCTGCCGCGGTCGCGGCCTTCTGCGCGGCGTTCACCACGGCGGGCGCGGCCTCGCGTGCGGCAGCAACCATACGATCCTTGATGCCCTCGACGAGTTTGCTCATCTGTCTCTCCTCTTAGTTGTTGGACTCGACGGTTGCGGCGGTGTCGGCCGCGTCCTCGAGCTGCAAGTTCAATAGCTTCATGCCGTATTCCGGCACGTTGATATCAATGGGTTGGCCATACAGGTCGCCGGGACGCACAAAAGCGAGCACCGTCATAATGCGCGCCATGGCCTCGGGCGATTCGGTGAGCCCACGCTCAAACCAGCGCTGAATCATGCCGACCTCGGCACTCACGACGTAGGTGACGTAGTAGTCAAAGAACGTGCCCAGCGCCAGGCCCAAAATGCCCGTCTGCGCACGCGGCACCACAGCCTCACGCGCGGTGTCGATGATCCTTTTAATGAAGGCCTGGTCGCCGCCCGGACCCAGCAGCGCACCGATTAAGTCGCGGTTGGCCGCAAGATAACGCAGCAGCTCAACCGAACCGGGCGCCGGCTCGAGCTCATCGATGTTGTGATAGAGATCGGGCAGTTGAGCTGCGGTAATGAGCTCAATGCGCTCACGGATCTCGGCCAGCAAGCCGTCCTCGATTTGATTGATAAAGTCGGGGATATCGTGGTAGTGCGAATAGAACGTGCGGCGCGTAAGGCCAGCGCGCTCGGTGAGCGACGCGACATTAATGCGCGAAAGGTCGCCGCTTTCGGCAAGCTCGCTGGCAAGTGCCTGGCGAAGGGCACGCTGCGAGCGAAGGGACCGGCGATCGCATTTCTCGAGCTGGGACAAGCGTCCTCCTTGTTACTCAGCCTGTGCGCTATTGCACAGTGCGAGTATTATTGCACACCGTGTGCATCAACACGTAAAGGCAATATTTAGAATGTGACAAAGGGACTGTCCCTTTGTCGCATTCAGCGACCGCCTAGGTTGTGCCAGTTGTGCCTGGCTTTTGAAGCGGCGTTACCAATTGTCCAAAAAGTCATTCGTGGGTAGAATAGTGTCAACGGCAGCCCAAGTTCTGCTAAGCTGGGCAGCGCCGTTGCTTGGATTAAGGGGTCAACGCCTTAGCGGCGGCGACCCCTTTTACGTTGCTTCGAACGTTGCTTGAGTGCCTCGGAAAGCCCGACGAGCGCCGTGAAGAACGAGACCAAAGCGGTCAGAAGTCTCACGAAATCAATCAAATCGGTCATGGGCATCACCTCCCATCAGATGGAGGGCGCTGCCCGGCACATGGAACTGCCGTCAACGATACCGATTCTACCAGAGCCTAGTTATATATACGAATATATGTTCGTATTCCAAGCACACAGACCCCTGTGACAAAAGGGCTGTCCCTTTGTCACATTATTCGATGATGGTGCGGGAGTTTTGCTTGTGCATGGTGGCGAGCATGTGTTTGGGGACGGCGTGGATCATGCAGCTGCCGATAGTTGCGCTCGCGGCGGCTTTAGCTGCATCGCTAGCGTTTTTGGTCGCGTAGCTGTGACGGAAACGCTTGAGCATGGCGATATCGTTGCCGCCATCGCCATAGACCGCGACCTCGTCCTCGGCAATACCGTAGTAGCCCGCCAGCCAGGCCACGCTCTCGCCCTTGTTGCACGCCACGTCCGTGATCTCGAACATCACCGGATCGAACGGTGCGTTGACCACGCGGTCCGAGCGCTCGGCCAAATACGCCTTTAGGTCGCGCTCCAGCTCGGGCGAGGTCACGCGGCAGTTGATCTTGCACACATCGTGGCGCAAAATGTCGCCGATCGACTGGTCGAAATACTGCTCCTCGTGATAGCCGCCACGCGCACGCATGCCGCGCATCACGATGCGCTTGATAGGACTGTCCTTTTTAAAGCCCGCCTGATGCATCTCGAACGAGCCGCTCGAGAACATGCCATCGGGCGTGGAGCAGTCGAAGCAAATATCCGGAAACTCCTTGAGCAGCTCCTCGGTGATCTGTGGGTCGATGGTCCAGGTCTTGAGCACCTCGCCATGGCTGTCGCGCACGATGGATCCGTTGGAGCAGCAGGCGTCAAGCGCCAGGCCCGTAAAGCCATGCTCACCAATCGGCAGCGTCGAGCGCCCGGTCGCGGGAACCACATGCAAGCCAGCCTCGGTCAGCTCGCAAATGGCATGGCGGATGGTCCCATCTGCCTCGTGCAGGGCGTTGAGCAGCGTTCCGTCTAAGTCGCTCGCAAACATCTTGATCATGGGCATGCCTTTCCTTCGTCTGCACGATATTGTAGACGAAGGAGAGGCTCGTTCTCGTATGGGCGTTCCACGCCGCAGCAATCGTTTCTGTTAAACCGCTGCACTGCGAACGTCACATTGTTTGTGGTGAGCGACTTTTCAAGCGATAAAACAGCACCGTCGTCAGCACCAGTACCACCAGCATAGCTGCGAACACAGCCGCCGGCGCCCATCGATCATATGCAAATCCGTATGTCAATTGGCCAATAGGCGTTGCGCAGGAAAGAGCCATATATACGACCGAAAGCACCTTTCCGCAGAGTTCCGCCGGCGCCGCCCGCTGAACGAATGCAACGATTTCGACCGACGCAATACTCGCCCACACCATGACCCATGCCGAACCGACCGCAAGCGCAGCAAACACAATTTGGCCAGCGCCGCTCAGCAGCGTGACAGTAATCGGCACGACTCCAAAACAGATCATCGCAACGTATCGACATATGTCATTGAAGGAAAAACGATTCGGCCTAATACCGACCAAACCGCCGCCTGCAAGACCGCCCAGCCCCATAGCTGCCTCAATAATCCCAATGCAGGAAGATTGCATGCCGAGATGCCTGGTAACAATAACGGGTGCACCAATCGTTAACCCAACCAACGCAAGATTCAAAACAGCCGCAAGCAAAATCACGGCGAGCAACGAGGTGTTTTGGAGCAGGCACCGAATCGCTGACATAAAATCGCTTTGACATGCCATACGAGTCGAGCTATCCCCCGTCATTTCAGAGGGGACATTTTGTTTGAGTGTGGCCCAAAACAGCAGCGTCGACATTGCAAACGCCACCGCCGCGATCGCGCAAAGGACGTCGATTCCAAAGCATCCGTAGACGGCTGTTCCAACCACGGGACCTAGAATATTGCTCGCCATGGTCGTCTGCGACACTAACGCGGTGGCCCGCTCGACCTTTTCCTTGCCGACCATGTGCAGCGTCTCAATTTGAAGTATCGGCTTCAGAATAGATTGAACGGCGTATTGGACGCACAGCATCACCGCCACAACAGCCGCAAGGGGCAACGAGCACTTCATGGGAACAAATAGCATCGCTGCAACCATTAAAGCAATACCGAGAGCTGCTAGAACGCCGCGATGCCCCTCTCGATCAGCTAATACTCCGCCAGCCGGAGTCGCAAGCACGCCCGGTATAAACGCTATAGCCGCGACGGCACCATATAGCGTTGACGAACCACTGCGGTCGAGCAAGTAAAGCGGGCACGCAAAGCACAGCGCCGACAACGTCGAATACACGCACAGCTGCGCAACGAGAAGACCGACGAGTCTTATAGGCAGCGCTGTCTTTGATGCTGATACGGCATCGAAGTCTCTCATCCCGTCCATAGAGCTTTGCCTCCTATACATACTATTGGTATGTATTTAACGGCTCGAAAAGGGCGGCCGTAGCCACCCTCTTACATCAATATACATACCGTTAGTATGTATATTACCACCCGACACGGTTCCAAACGTCCCAAATTTGGCACGTTGTTTGAAGCACTTCTTCCCCCAAATCGAGACCCACTGCGGCCGCCATCTGCGTCAAACATTGCGCGCGAGCGACCATTCGCTCCTTGGGCTCGAGCGGACGGAACAATGGCAGCAGCCAAAGATTCGCTAGCAACGATACGGCCTCTGCTGCTTCGCGCGGGCATTCGCACGCAATGGAGCCGTCGGCGACGCCTTCCTCGATTACCGGCAAGAGATATCCATCGGCCGACTCGTCAAACGAACTCTGATACTGCATCGCCAGCAGACGCGAACTCTTTACCGGATCCGCCGCAGGATGTATGCGCGCCCAAAGCTCAATTTGTGGTACGACAGACTCAGACGCATAAAGCCGCTTGAGCTTTTGGGCGCCCGTCATATTGCCAGCACCGAGCGTCGCGCGGCGGCGTTCAACAATCGGAGCCATCGCTCGATCAAACGCGGCGTTGAAAATCTCTTCTTTGCTCTTGAAGTGATGATAGATAGCGCCCTTGGTCATGCCATCGAGACGGTCAACGATATCCTGGATGCTCGTTCCCTCATAACCCTGTGCGCAGAATAGCTCCAGCGCCGCGTCTAGAATCTTCGCGACCGTCTCTTCGGGATATTTATTGCGACCCATAATCCGCCCATCCGCAACGCAAGCCTTATGCCTCACTGCGATATTTTAACGTTGCGGATGGCAAACGGTCGGTTCTACACCGCGGCGGGGCCGTGTTCGCCGGTACGGATGCGGATAACTTCCTCGACCGGTTCGACCCAAATCTTGCCGTCTCCAACGGCACCGGTGCGAGCGGCGTTGCAGATGATGTCGACAATGCCGTCAACATGCTCGTCGGCGCAAATGAGGGTGAACTGCACCTTAGGGATCGTGTTGACAAGCAACTCGTTGCCGCGCACATATTCCTTCCAGCCATGCTGCGCGCCGCAGCCCTGCACCTGATTAATCGTCATGCCGCGAACATCGGCAGCAAACAGCGCGTCTTTGAGAACCTCAAGCTTCTCGGCACGAACGACCGCCGTAATCTTCTTCATAGTGAATTCCTCTCTTTAATATAGAAATGAACCGCTCATTCACATGACACGGGTTTTCCAGGTGCCCGAGATTGCCCCGAAAGAGGAGCGCCGCGTACTTCGGTACGCAAGCGACGGTTTGAGGGGCAAGGTCGGGTGCCTGGGAAAGCCGTGCTGCTAATCGAGTCCGGAGAACGAGGGATACGCGCTCTCGCCGTGCTGACTGGCATCCAAGCCCAGCGCCTCATCGGCCTCGTCCACGCGCAGGCTGCCGCGGAACAGCGCCTTGACCACCGCGGCAATCACCAAGTCGAGCACCAGCACAATAGCGACCGTCACCACAATGCCCAAAATCTGCGAGATGAGCAGCGAGACATCGCCCGTGTAGAACAGGCCGCCCTTACCGGTCCACGAGAGCTCCGGCACGCAGAACAGCCCCGTGAGCACGCCGCCCAGGATGCCACCGATGCCGTGGCAGCCAAACGCGTCGAGCGCATCGTCGTAGCCAAATTTGGTCTTAAGATGGCTGATGGCCAGGTAGCAGACGGGAGATACGATCAGGCCCATGACCAGCGCCGCCCACGGCTCGACAAAGCCCGCGCCCGGCGTGACCACCACAAGGCCCGCAACCAGACCGGTGCTGGCGCCCACCAGCGTGGGTCGACCGGTGTGCACGCGCTCGACGGCAAGCCACGAGACCATGCCCGCCGCGCTGGCCGTCACGGTATTGAGGATGGCAAGTGCCGCCACGGCGTCGGCCTTGAACTCGCTGCCGCCGTTAAAGCCAAACCAGCCAAACCAAAGCAGGCCGGCTCCCAGCGCCACAAACGGCACGTTATGCGGACGGTAGCTCACCATGCCAAAGCCGCGACGACGGCCGAGCATTAAGCAGAGAATCAGGCCCGTAAGACCAGACGAGATGTGCACCACGTCGCCGCCGGCAAAGTCGAGCGCGCCGATGATATCGCCGATAAAGGAGCCCTCGCCGCCCCAAACCATGTGAGCAAGCGGCGCATAGACCACGAGCAGCCAAATGCCCAGGAAGGCCGTCGTGGCACCGAACTTAACGCGGCCGGCCAGGCTGCCCGTGACGATAGCAGCCGTGATCATGGCAAATGCCATCTGGAAGGCGATGTTGATGATCTGAGGGTAGACGACACCGTCCGCAGCATTGCCCTCGGCCGCCTGCAGCACCTGGTTGAGCACCGGCAGGCACAGCAGTTGGTCAAGGCCTCCAATAAACGGACTCGAACCGTCGCCGCCATAGGCCAGAGACCAGCCGGCAACAATCCACAGCACACCAACCAGACCAATGGCGCCAAAGCACATGAGCATGGTGTTGATGACATTTTTGCGCCTGGACAGGCCGCCATAGAAAAACGCCAGACCCGGTGTCATTAAAAACACGAGCATGGTGCAGATGAGCATAAACGTTGTCGATCCCGTATCGTACATTCGCTCTCCCTTGGTCGCATGAACGTTGTCGGCGCCCATAATGCAGCCGAGGGGCAACTGGTGTAGACCAGATACGGCGTTGTTAAACGCGGCGTTGTCGAATGGAAACGGCGCCGCAATCTTGGAAACGGCGCGGCAACGGACGCGAAACGAACGGGAAATACGCGAGCAAGGAAGCCGTGAGCGCGCCCGTCCCGGCTAGTGGCGGAACAGCTCGCGGGCTCGGTCGCGGAGATTAGTTGCTCGAATGACGCCTTCGTAGCGATTGATGCGCAGACGCGGGAAGGCGTTAAAGAAGCGTAGGTCGCGGCGGCTGAGCGACACGCTTGGCACCGGACGGCTCATGCGCTTGCCGGCAAGGCGACGACTGAGCGACGGACGCGGCATGTTCGGCGCGGCATCGGCCACGCGGCGGGCGGCAAGCGCCAGGCCGCGAGCACCATCCGCGATAAACGTCGGCATCGAAGCCTTCTCGCGCAGGGCATCGAGCGCGGCGTCACCCAGCTCGGCCAGACACGCGTTAACGGCACGGCTACGGATGTGCGTCTGTGCCACCGAGTCAATCGTAGAATCGGGAATACGTTCGAGCATTGAGTCCGAGGCATCGGCAAGCGACTCATTGATGCGGTCGGCAAGGTCGGCCCGGACGCGCTCCAGCTGATCGGACAGACGCCGCCAGCTCGCCAGCGAGCACAACGCGTCGACCATCATCGCGACCGCGACGATAAAGGCGGACAGCCGCACAATCAGCACCGGCAGATGACCAAGCAGCCCCAGCAATGCCGGCTCCACTAAACGGCAAATGCACAGCGCACCCAGGCCAAACGCGCATGCCCAGTACAGGCAGATGCGTCCGTGCAAGTTAAACGGCAGGTGCGAGTAATCCCAAAAGCGAGCGCCCGTTGTTTTTTCCAACAGCACGCCTACGCTGTACTCAATCACGCTGCATACGAGCGCTGCAGCGACAAACTGGCTCGACGCGTCAGGAATTCCGCGCAACAGCAGCCAGCAGGCAATGCCGCCCGCGCCATAGATGGGGCAACACGGTCCCAGCAAAAAGCCGCTGTTGGCAAAGCGTCCGTGGTTGAGCATGGCGCAGACCGTCGATTCCCATGCCCAGCCGCAAAACCCGTAGAAGGCGAACGAGAGCACCAGTGCCGAAAGCGGACAGGCGGCAAGCGTCGCGCCGTCAAATGCCATGTCGATCGCGGTCCCCACCGTCTACCCTCTCCTCTTTTCACTCGAATCTTTGCTCGAGCCGTCGCTCGAGCCGTCGCTCAAATCGTTCGCGTCGTCTTTGCGCGGCAGGCGGCCGGCGACCGTCTCGCGCAGAGCACACCATTTATCCGCCAGGCACACAATCCAAGCCTCACGACACGTCGGCGGCACCGGCACCAGCGGAAACATATGCCGCACGATAATATTCCGTTCGCGCGACGTCAGCTCAAAATCTTCCTCCGCGCGCGCTAGGGCAAAAAACGGGTGGCGAAAGCCATGCAGCCGATGGCTTGGGTCGGGATCGTGCCAATCGTAGAGAAAGTAATCGTGTAACAAGGCTCCGCGCAGCAGCGAGGCACGGTCGATCGAAACACCGACGCGGCCCAGGCGCTCGGCAAAGGACAGGCTCGTCCGCGCTACCGAAGTCACATGTGCATAGACCGTCACGTCGCCATGCTGGATAAACTCGCGCGTCAGGTCCAAGCGGCCCGCCTGGGCGAGCTGGCGGGCGGCATCGTCGACCTCGTGCGCGATTTTCTCGGCACGAACGGCATCGGACATGCTGCCTCCTTCCAGCGGCTCACGGCGGCAAGCCACGGCCTGCACGTATTGAAAAAATCATCATCGAATCTATCAGTATGGCATCGGACAAAACGTTTTGCCCCACCAGTTGGCGAATTACCGCGCCGCCGTCACATATCAAACGCCAAAATGTGCGAGACTGTCTTGTGCAATTGTGTCGGCCGAGGGAGCGCCGGCACTCGATTCGCATGGAGTAACCCACAACGATGCTGCTTACGCAAACGACAACGCCCGAGGACGTCAAGGCTCTTAATCGTGCCGAGCTCCCGCAGCTCTGCGACGAGATTCGCCACGCCATCCTCGAAAGCTCCGCCGCCGTCGGCGGGCACGTTGCCCCCAACCTGGGCGTCGTTGAGCTTACGGTCGCGCTCCATCGCGTGTTTAACTCCCCTATCGACAAGATTCTCTTTGACGTTTCGCACCAGACCTACGCCCACAAGGCGCTGACTGGGCGCGCGTACACTTATATCGATCCGAAGCGCTTTGGCGAGGCCTCTGGCTTTGCCAATCCCGACGAGTCCGAGCACGACCTGTTCGCCATGGGCCATACCTCCACGTCGGTGAGCCTGGGCTGCGGCCTGGCGCACGCTCGTGACCTGGCGGGCGATGCGTATAACGTCATCACCATCATTGGCGACGGCTCGCTTTCGGGCGGCCTGGCGTTTGAGGGCTTCAACAATGCCGCCGAACTCGACAGCAACCTGATCATCATCGTCAACGATAACGACCAGTCCATCGCCGAGAACCACGGTGGCCTCTATCGCAATCTGGCCGAGCTGCGCGCCAGCAACGGCACCTGTGAGCGCAACGTTTTCCGCGCGATGGGACTCGACTACCGTTATTTGGACGCCGGCAACGACGTGTTGGCCCTAGTCGACGCGCTGCAGGAACTGCGCAATATCGATCATCCCATCGTGCTGCACGTCTCCACCGCCAAGGGCAAGGGCTTTGAGCCAGCCCAAAACGACCCCGAGCGCTGGCACCACGTGGGTCCGTTTGACATGGCGACCGGGCGCAAGCTCTGCCCGGGCCATCCGAGCGAGCCTGCGCCGCGCACCTACGCCGACATTACGGGCGAGGCGCTCAGCGCCGCCATCGAGCGCGATCCGCAGGTCGTGGGCATCACGGCCGCCACACCCTACATCATGGGCTTTACACCCGAGCTTCGCGCCGCCGCCGGCAAACAGTTCGTCGATGTGGGCATTGCCGAGGAGCACGCCGTGACCTTTGCCACCGCGCTTGCGCGCTCGGGCGCCAAGCCAGTCTTTGGTGTGTACGGCACGTTTTTGCAGCGCGCCTACGACGAGCTGTGGCACGACCTGTGCCTCAACGATGCCCCCGCAACCATCTTGGTGTTTGGCGCCTCGATCTTTGGCACCACGTCCGAGACGCACCTCTCGTTCTTCGATATTTCCATGCTGGGCGCTCTTCCCAACATGCGCCACCTAGCGCCGGCCTGCATGGAGGAATATCTGTCCATGCTGAACTGGTCGCTCGACCATCGCGAACATCCTGTGGCGATTCGCGTGCCCGGCATTGGCCTGGTGAGCCGTCCCGATTTGGCGCCTGCCGAGGACACCGACTACAGCGCCGTTCGCTACAACGTGGTGCGCCAGGGCCGTAATGTGGCCGTGCTCGCGCTCGGCGATTTCTTTGAGCTGGGCGAGCACGTGGCAAACCGCTTGACTGCCGAGTACGACATCGAGGCCACGCTCGTCAACCCTCGCTTTGCAACTGAGCTTGACCGCGAGTTCCTCGACAGTCTTGCCGCCGAGCATCGCGTTGTCGTCACCCTCGAGGACGGCATCTTGGACGGCGGCTGGGGCGAGCGCGTGGCGTGCTATCTGGCATGCACGCCGTTGCGCACGCGCACCTTTGGCATCGCCAAGGGCTTCCCCGACCGCTACGACCCCAACGAACTGCTCGCGCAGAACGGCATGACAGTCGAGAACATGGTCGCCGAAGCCGTGAGACTACTCAACGAGTAAGAAAACCTCCGCAAGGGAAGCATCCCTGCGGAGGTTTTTATTTTCGCGACGCGATTATCTCAATCTGTAACATCTAGGGCCCGAATTCCCGTCTAACTGTTACAGATCTAGACAAGACATCTTAGTCCCTGACCTTTGTCTCAATCTGTAACAGATAGAGGCCTTTTGGCCGTCCAGATGTTACAGATTGAGACATTCAAATTCCCCTGAAGAGAATATCTCGATCTGTAACAGTTAGAACCCATTTCCTCGTCTACCTGTTACAGATTGAGACAAAGCAGCGAGGCAGGCCGTCACATCTGCAAGAACCACCACAAAGGTGCCTGTCCCTTTTTGGTAGGTACAATAACCCATAAGGCAAGTATGTTTCTGAGTTATTTCGTGTTGACCCATTTGAGCGCGATAGGGTATAACTCTACTCAACCGCTAGGGATTTTATTGAGAAAGGTGTTCTACCATGAGCAAGAACCTCTCCCAGCAGGTCGTTCTCGACCGCCGCGGCTTCGTTGCCGCCACCTTCGCAACCGTCGCCGGCCTTGGTCTTGCCGGCTGCTCCGACACCAGCACCGAGGCCGACAAGGGTTCCGCCGCCGGCTCTTCCAAGAGCTCCAATGATACCGAGGCTTCCACCACGCTCGACGCTAAGGCATTCGACAAGCTCGTCGACAACGGTCCCAAGGCCGATGACGACGCCATCGCCGCCAGCGCCTGGGCCACGGCCGTCAAGGACGCCGGCGTCTTTAAGATCGGTGGCGTTCAGACCTCCACGCTCTTCTCCCTCCTCAACGAGAAAGACGGTCAGACCCGCGGCTTCGATGCCGGTATCGCACAGCTCCTGTCCAACTACATTCTGGGCGAGAACAAGGTCGAGATCACCCAGGTGACCTCGGACACGCGCGAGTCTGTCCTGCAGAACGGCCAGGTCGACGCCGTCTTTGCCACCTACACCATCACTGACGAGCGCAAGAAGCTCGTCTCCTTTGCCGGTCCCTACTACTACACCCAGCAGGCTATCCTGGTGCTCGCCGATAACGACGACATCAAGAGCGTCGACGACCTGGCCGACAAGAACGTCGCCGTCCAGTCCGGCTCCAACGGCCCCGCCATCCTGGAGGAGTTCGCCCCCAAGGCCAGCCAGCAGGAGTTCAAGACCGACGAGGAGGCCCGCCAGGCACTCCAGCAGGGCCGCGTCGATGCCTACGTCATCGATAACAACATGCAGCAGAGCGCCCTGGTCCGCGAGCCCGGTAAGTACAAGATTGCCGGTAAGCCCTTCGGCAGCAAGGAGCCCTATGGCATCGGTCTGCCGCTCGATTCCGACGGCGTCGCCTTTGTCAACGACTTCCTTAAGCAGATCGAGGATGATGGCACCTGGACCGAGCTGTGGCAGATCTGCATCGGCGACCGTACGGGCGACACCAATGTTCCCGAGCTGCCCGAGATCGGCGCCTAGGCAGCGAGCCTGGTAACGACCGCAACGAAACCATACGGAAACGCATGATGCGCTTTATTGCGGTAAACTGTTTCCTCACTGAGTTGTCGGGGCTTCCGTACACACGGGAGCCCCTTTCCTTATCGACGGGAGGTCCGCATGAGTCTCTCCGAACTCTGGTCGCTCTATGGCCAGAACTATATCGACGCGCTGCTAGCAACCTGGGGCATGACGCTTGAGTCGTTTGCCATCGCCATGGTGCTGGCCGTCGCCGTCACCGTGATGCGCGTGTCGCCGCTCAAGCCGCTGCGCGTCTTTGGCGACCTGTATGTCCAGGTCTTCCGTAACATCCCCGGCATCGCGCTGCTCATCATCGTCGTCTACGCACTGCCGCCGCTCAAGGTCGTTCTGCCCTACCGCACCTGCGTTATCGTCGCCACGGTCCTTTTGGGCTCGGCCTTTGGCTCCGAGAACTTTATGAGCGGCATCAACACCGTCGGCGTCGGCCAGGTGGAAGCCGCCCGCTCGCTGGGCATGGGCTTCAGCCGTATCCTCGCCAAAATCGTGATTCCGCAGGCGCTGCGCTCGAGCGTATTACCCATGACCAACCTCTTTATCGCCGTCATGCTCACCACCGCGCTCGGCAGTCAGGTGCCGCTTAAACCGCAGGAGCTCACCGGCGTGGTGAGCTACATCAACACGCGCTCGCTCGGCGGCGTCGCCGCGTTCTTTATCTCGGCGCTCGGCTACCTGGGCACGGCCTTTGTGGTAAGCCACATTGGCAACTATATCGATAAGAAGGTGAGGATCCTCCGATGAGCAAGCACTCCACCTCCGCGCTCACCATGCGCGATGCGCTCTACGAGGCTCCCGGCCCCAAGATGCGCGCCAAGATTCGCATCGGCACCGCTATCTCACTCGTCGCCGTCGCCGCGCTCGCCGTCCTGGTACTGCAGCGCTTTTATGTGACCGACCAGCTTTCGGTCCACTACTGGTATTTCTTTACGCACCTCACCACCTGGAAGTTCCTGCTTGCCGGCTTTGAGGGCACCGTTAAAGTCGCACTCACCGCTGGCGCCATCGCGCTGGTGCTGGGCTTAGCCCTTATGCTCGGCCGCACGAGCGATATTAAGCCGCTGCAGCTGGCCTGCCGCGTGCTCACCGATTTCTTCCGCGGCGTACCGAGCCTTCTGTTCATCTACTTCTTCTTTTTGGTGCTGCCCCAGTACAAGATCGCGCTACCGTCGTTTTGGATGCTCACGCTTCCCGTCGCGCTCGCCGCAGCCGGTGTACTTGCCGAGATCTTCCGTGCCGGCGTCAACGCCGTGCCGCGCGGTCAGGTCGAGGCCGCCCAGGCACTCGGTCTCTCCAGGGCCAAAATCACCTTTAAAATCGTGTTGCCGCAGGCTATTCGGTTTATCATTCCGTCGTTGATTTCGCAGCTTGTGGTCGTAGTCAAGGACACCACCGTCGCCTATGTCGTGAGCTACCCCGACCTGATGCAAAATGCCCGCGTGCTCATTACCAACTACGACGCCCTCGTGTCGGTCTACCTGGTGATCGCGGTCATCTACATCCTCATCAACGTCGCAATCAACAAGGCCGCTGTCTATGTTTCGCACAAGACCGGCGCGACCATCATCCGCTAACGCTTTACCATTTCGAGTCATAAGGAGCCGAGCACCATGGCACAGAGCACCTCTTCCACCGGCAGTCAGCCGCTGATCGAGCTCAGACACGTCGATAAGCACTATGGCGATCTGCACGTCCTCAACGACATCAATCTCTCGGTCGACCGCGGCGAGGTCGTCGTTGTGATCGGCCCCTCGGGCTCGGGCAAGTCGACCATGTGCCGCACCATCAACCGCCTGGAAACCATCGACTCGGGCGAGATTCTCATCGAGGGCGAGCCCCTGCCGCAGGAAGGCAAGGATCTTGCCCGCATGCGTGCCGAGCTGGGCATGGTGTTCCAACAGTTCAACCTGTTTGCACATATGACGGTACTGCAGAACGTTATGCTGGGGCCGGTCGATGTGTTGGGCGTCTCCAAGGACGAGGCTCGTGAGCGCGCCATGGACCTGCTGAGCCGCGTAGGCGTTGCCGAGCAGGCCGATAAGGTGCCCGCACAGCTCTCGGGCGGCCAGCAGCAGCGCGTGGCCATCGCCCGCTCACTTGCCATGCAACCCAAGGCCATGCTCTTTGACGAGCCCACAAGCGCCCTTGACCCCGAGATGATCAACGAGGTGCTCGAGGTCATGGTCCGTCTGGCCCAGCAGGGCATGACGATGATCGTCATCACGCACGAGATGAACTTTGCCCGCCGCGTGGCCGACCGCGTCGTGTTTATGGCCGACGGCCAGATCGTGGAAACCGGCACGCCCGACGAGTTCTTCGACCACCCCCAGACCAAGCGCGCCCAGGACTTCCTCAACTCCATCAAGGGCCACTAACCAGACCGCCCACCCGCCCGCCATGCCCATCCAAACTCGAAAGTTACACCTATGATCGGAACTCGCACTTCATCGTCATACACCCCGCACGTCGACGTCGCCCCCGCCGACCGCCCACTCATCCTCGTCGCACCGCGCTGGGAAGAGGCAGAGCCGTTTTTAACCGAGATGCTCTCCCCCAACGAGGAAATCGCAAGTGTCTTTGTCGACGCCATTCTTGCCGCCGGCGGTCTGCCGCTGCAGATGTCCATTACCGAAGACGTCGACGTTATCCGTCATTACGTGGAAATCGCCGACGGCATCGCCATTCCCGGCGGTCCGGACGTCAACCCCAAACGCTGGGGCGACGAGCGTCCTTACGACCCCACGCTGTGCTGCGAGATTCGCGACCGTTTTGAGTTTAAGCTGGTTAACGAGGTACTTCGCGCCAAAAAGCCGCTCTTTACCACCTGCCGCGGCACGCAGTTGCTCAATGTCGCCACTGGCGGCACCCTGTGCATGGACGTGCCGAGCCTGGGCGCTCGCGAGGGCCGCACGCAGTGGCGCCATACCCACGTGCTCAACGACCCCGTGCATCCCGTCGAGGTCGTGCCGGGTTCGCTGTTGGAGCGCGCGCTTGGCGGGCACAGGCTGGTCCAGACCAACTCCGCACACCACTGCTGCGTCGACCGTCTGGGTAAGAGCACGCGCTTGGTCGCCAAAGCAACCGACGGCGTTCCCGAGTGCATCGAAGTCGAAGGCCAGCCTTTCTGCCTGGGCGTGCAATGGCATCCTGAGTACACATGGAAGACGCTCGAGACCGACTTTAACCTCTGGAAGTCGTTTGTCGAGGCGGCAGCCAAGGTCAAGCAGGCCCGCTAGCACGCGAACCACTCAGGTTATAGCCTCCTAAGCCAGGGGGGCGGACACCAGCTACGGTGCCCGCCCCCCCCTGAATTTGATATGCTCGGTATGATTATCCCTCACAAACAATCAGAGAAATCTCGACCGCAATCGGTCGACAGTAAAGCAAATGGTAAAAACGCTTGCTACGTTTATGAGGCAGTCAATTAAAATCGAGATGCATTGACCATTCCCCAACGGGGTCACGCCGCAAATCCACATGAGCATCGAGGTTGGAAGCGGAAGCATGGAATTGGCCCCGATCTGTATGTAGATCGCTACGACGTTGACAAGCAACAGCATGCCAATCGGACCGAAGCCGGACCCAAAATAGGAAACAACGATTACGCAAGAAACCACGTATGCAAGGCAGGCAGCGGCAGCAAGAACAAGTCGATAGCAAAATACATGCAGGTTGAAATACTGCTGAGCATCCGAAACGATTGCGCAGTTAAGACAGTACAAAACGACACTCGACAGGACAAACGCGCCCAAAAGGGCAAAAGAAGATAGCACCACTCGCGCAACGATAGCGCACACACGCTTCCCTCCCCGAGCCTCCGACAACCCCCACGGTTCCTCGACAAAGCCCGAACTGACAAAGCGCGGCACAATGCAAGCCGCGATGAACGGAAAGAACAATGCATGGGCCAACGGGGCTACGTTGAACAGCAGACCGCGAAAAACCTCTGCATTGCCAAATAGAAGGACATCCTCCGCCGATAGCCGAAGCGTCGGGTCTGGGAAAAAACCCAAGAAACTGTTCTCACGGAGGCTACAGAACCACATCGGGAAAGAATTAAGCTGCAATATCACCATGTACGCATAAATTACCAGGATTAAGGCGTACGCCCATTTGCTCACATGCTTCAATTCTGACTGGAGAAGTCTTTTAATCTGACGAGCCATTGAGCACACCCCCAGCGCGAAAGCTCAAGAGAGCGTAAATCAATACCGATAGACAGCTGGCTGCCACGCCATATCCCAGAAGCGTCAGCTGCCCCATATCGCTATACCCAAGGGCACATCCGACTCCAAGGTACGGCCCCGGAAGGAAGAAGATCCATCGCAAGGATGGTATAGGTGCCTGAAGGAAGGCTCCGTAGAGCGTCAAGCTCATGACAAATCCAACTATCACCACGGCCCCACTCAATACAGCGCTGCCCGTTATCCGGTAGATGGTCACCGTCTCCAGCGCAACCGATATCACCAATACGGCGTTGACTATCATTGCAGGCAAAAATACAGTTAGTATGTTGTGCGAGTAGTTATGCCCTCCACGTATTATGGCTATTGCAAAAAGAAGAAGGCAAAGCGCGCTATACGCTGCGCCAATTATTAAAGCAGACGAAAATGCATGGGCTAGAGCCCCATAAAAGCGGTTGAGACCTCTTGCCGAAGAAATTCGGTGCCCCTCTTTATAGCCATGCTCCTGTAAAAGCACCAAACAAACGATGAATGGAACGAACAGGGATGTACCGGCAAAAGCGCTGCGCGCAAGGGACTCATCAGGCGCAGAAGGATCGATTGCATTCCAGAGGAAACCAATATCCTCCCCACAAACGCCATAGCCAAAGGCGAGCAACGTTGTTCCGTTATTTAGAAAGATGCCGAAGAGAAGGCCGAACGCCAGCATAAGCGTAAGACCAAACTTCGCCGGAAACATCCTGTGCAAACGCATCATATCTGCCTTTATGGGATGGATCGCCCGCTTCATAGCGAGACCGCCTTCATCAAGCGCCTGTAATACTCTTTTAGGGATGGCGCCTCATCCCTTATGACGTCCATCGGTTCCTTTTTCAGCAGTTCGCCGTCATGGATGAACACGCAACTTGTTGCAACTGATGCCAACTCATCCAAATCATGGCTAGAGATGAGCATGGTCTTACCCTGTTCTCGATTCAATCGACCGATAAGGGCCCATATACTCTCGATGCCCAGCGGGTCCAACCCGTTTGCTGGCTCATCAAAAATAAGCAGATCAGTGTCACCCAACAAAGCTGTAGCTATATCCAGCCGCCGTTTCATTCCCAGAGAAAAACTGCTCACGCTCTTTTTCTCTTCGACGTCCAGCCCGACTAGGCTCAAAACGCGAGGAATCTCACGATTCGCATCAAGCCCCCATTCCGAACATCGGATTTGGAGATTCTCAACCGCACTGAGGGATTGGTATGCTCCACTGGAATCTGGCACATAGCCGACACGCGTCCGCATCAGGCTCAGGTCTTTTTTCGACTTGCCTCCAAAGAGCTCCACGCTCCCCGACGACGGCTCGCAGAGGCCCAAGACGATTTTAATAAGCGTGCTTTTGCCCGCACCGTTTGTACCGACAAGGGCACAGAGCTCAGACTGATGCACCTCGAAGGAAACGTCATGCAAAACGCGCCGTTTCCCGTAGCGCTTTGACACCTTTGATAGCTTTATCGCTGATGCACTCATTGGCCTCCCTTCCTGCTCGATAGCAAAACTGATCATATCGTTTCTTCTTTCCTTTATCGTTTTTTCTAGTTGTTATTGTTTTTCGATAACTTATATTTGTCAAGATAATCTAAAAGAAAGAACCCGTGTTAGACACGGGCCCCTTTACGCTGATATTTCGTTATAGTTGTTCGCTTTATGCTACTCGTCGCTCAAATCTACAGCAAAGACTGATGTCGGAAGCGACGCCTCGTTGCCTCCGCCATCCCGCATCTGTCTCACGACATTTTTTGCACGCTCGACAATAAGCTCCTCAAGCTCTTTCTCGCTCACACGCTGAATAATATCTCCCGGTTGACAATCAAGCTCATCACAGATATCGAGAAGAGTCTTTAGGCGAATAGCTTTTATCTTTCCGTTTCTCAGCTTTGAAATATTAGCCGGAGTATGCCCCGTCGCCCGAATCAGATCAGCGCTGGTCTTTCCGGTCTTAAGCAGCTGCGTCTCAAGCTCGATGATGAGATAGCTCATGCTTCCTCCTACACAAGCTCGTCAGACTGCTCTTGGAGCAGCGAGGCATAACTCCAGATCACCGAGATACACAGACAGACAGCCGCGCCGATAAGCGACCCCGCATCAAAGGCAACGCCTTGGCAAATCTCAATAACGAAGGAATGAGGCACAATGTAAAGCTCCAGCCCACCAATGGTAAGATTGACCGATCCGTAGGCACCAATAAGCGAAACCGCGGCGTTAACAGCAAAGGCAAGCGCAAGAACACGGATAAGCCGCACATGCGTCTTGGTAAAGGGCGAGACGCCTCGCGAGATGTTACGGCTGATCCCACACAGAACGACAAGCGAAATACCCACGACGAGTGCCAGGCACAGTCCGCTTGGGATAACGATGCACCCGCCATCGAGAAGCGTCACGACGCCGAAAGAATCGACAGAGGCAACGTTTGCAACCGCATACCAGATCACGTAAACAACCAACGCGGCAAAAGCGACGAGCATCCCTGCAAAAACGGCTGCCATGCAAAAGCCAAGCTTCCTGATATTTTCGCCCGCTTTGGCCATACGCTGAACGCTGTTAGACATACACTCACCCTCATCGACTCTATCGTTATTCGAACAGTTTATCGAACAACGATATTGATTGCATGCGGAAAGCCCCGCCAGTGCGCATAGGCCATTTACTAACCCGGAGGGGTGAGCGTGGATTTTTGGACACATATCGAACGAGAGTGGATAATCTCCCACTTTGAGGCCGCCACCGGGCCTAAAACGGGAGATTATCCACTCTCATAGTCATCAAAGCACGCAAGCCCTTACTCGGCCGCCTCGCGCAGGGCCGACATCGTAGCCGCATATTGCTGCTGCAGCGCATGCATTCCCTCGCGAGCGCCGTCAACGGCATCGGCGCCGCGCAGCGCCTCGGTCACCACGACCGCCGGCTCGTACAGATTATCGAATCCCAGGTTCTGGCTCACGCCCTTGAGCGTGTGCGCTGCCATAAACGCTTCCTCGGCGTCTCCCGCCGCCATGGCAGCCTCCAGCTTGTCCATGCTCTCGTCATCTAAAAACTTGAGGGCAAAGCGGGCAAGCATTTCCCCGCCCATCAGCCGAGCACACGCGTCATCATAATTAGCGCCGATCTTCTCATACGCCTCACGCATGGAAATCATGGATTAAAAACTCCTTTGGTCAAACTAAATCGTAGGAAACGCGACGACATCGGCGGGGCGTGCCAACGTCTCGGCAATTTGGTCTTGCACCTCGAGCAAACAGTCGAGCAGCAACGGGTTAAAGGTGCCGCACTTACCGTCCAGAATCATCTTGATCGCTTCCTCGTGCGGGATAGCGTCCTTGTACACGCGCACGCTCGTCAGCGCATCGTACACGTCGGCCACCGAAACCACCTGTGCGGCAATGGGAATTTCGTCTCCCTTAAGGCCATCGGGATAACCCTTGCCGTCCCAGCGCTCGTGATGCCAACGCGCAATCTGGTACGCATATTCCATAAGCGCATTGCCGGCGTGATGGCTACCCAGCTCACGCAGCATGTCGGCGCCGATCGTGGTATGCGTCTTCATAATCTCGAACTCCTCGGGCGTAAGGCGTCCGGGCTTGTTGAGAATCGCATCGTCAATCGACATCTTGCCGATATCGTGCAGCGCCGAAGCCAGGGCAATCGTGGAGCGTTCCTCATTGTCGAGGGAGATCGTGCCGCTACGCTGGACCAGACAGCCAAGCAGCAGCTCGGTCAGCTTCTCGATGTTCGTAACGTGCCTGCCGCTCTCGCCGTTGCGAAGCTCCATGACGCCGGCCATGATATCGATGAGCATGCGACTGTTCTTGACGCGCTCGTTGTACTGCTGGGACAGCAGGTTCGTCAGGCGGCGCTGTTTGGCGTATAGGCGGATGGTGTTGCTTACACGGCGGCGCACGACACGGGAGTCAAACGGGCGGTTGATATAGTCCGAGGCGCCCAGCTCGTACGCGCGCAGAACCGCATCATCGGAATCTTCGCTCGAAATCATGATGACAGGCAGATTATCGATACCCGATCGGCGCGACAGATCGGCCAGCACCTCAAAGCCGCTTATGCCAGGCATGACAATGTCCAGCAGCACGAGCGACAACTCATCGCCATAGCGGTCGACCATGTCGAGCGCCGCACGACCGTTATCGGCCTCGAGGATGCAATGCTCGTCCTTGAGCATCTCGCTGAGAATGGCTCGGTTCATCTCGGAGTCATCGGCGATAAGCACCAAAGGCTTTTCGCTTTGGAAGGCCTCGATGGAATCGGCATCGGTCACGACCGTACCGGCTTTTGCCTTAGCGCGGCTCAGTAACTGAGCAGCGCGGCCAACGCCCTCATCGACCGTCTCGCCATGAATGCGAACGCCACCAACACATGCCGTCAAGCTCACGTACTCATGGCCCGGAATAATCGTGGAATGAACGGCATCGGACACCTGATGCAGGCGACGGGTGAAGTCATCGGAGGGAATATTGGGCATGACAACCACAAACTTGTCGCAGCCATAGCGCACAAGCTCGTCAGTCGAACGGATTCCGCTGCGTATGGCTGTCGCCACAGCACCGAGCGCAAGGTCGCCGGCATGACGGCCACACGTATCGTTGAAGGCCCTAAAATCATCAACGTCGATCATCGCAACGCCGGCATTCATGCGGGCGCTGCGAAGCTTTTCCTCGTAATATCGGCGATTGCGCACGCTCGTCAGCACGTCGGTGTAGACAAGGTCCTCTTCCGCGGCCTCTTGCTCATCAATCGGACGCACCATCAGCAAGACGTGAGGCTCGCCCTCGACCTTCAGAGGGCGTAGACGGGCGCGGTACTCAGTGCCATCATTGAGCAGTTGCTCCGACACCTCATCGGAGTCTGCCAAAGCCTCAAGACTCGACTGACGCAGACAAGGGCAGCGATCGCCGGCGAGCAAGCAGTTAGGCTCACTCTTAATCTGATCGGCCGACAGTAAACGCACCACGGGGTAGGTCTTCGCGACGCGGGCGACCTCGACGGCAGCCTCCTCGTCGGTTAGATTGACCTCGTGATTATTGAGCATATGGGGCCCTTTCGATAGTTTCGCATGGAGCGGTGGGTTCCAAATGTTACAAGGGTAACACCTTGTCGATGCAGGTAAGTACGTGAATGCTGCCACATTCTTATGAGTTGGCAGACGGCGCGATTGAAGCCGCAGACGCGAGGTTTTGAGCACGTTTGTTAATACGGCCGAAACGTTTGCGGATGAAGCCTGCTTTGGCTATTGCGGATGCTAGAGCCCCAGGATGCCACGGACAGCCCGGGCAGCCGCTGCCGGGCGATCGCGCAGACCGTTATGCGCGCCCGGGATCGTCACGAGAGGGCAATCGAGATATTCGGCAGCCGCTCGCGTGCCAGCCTCGCGGGGCGTGCCAATCGAGAGCTCGCCTAGGAGCACGGCGGCCACCGTTTTCGACGCGCGAACGCTATCCCAATCGGGAACGCAGGTCATAGTAATCCCGTATTCGTTTGCCATGAAACTGCGGCCGTTGCGCAGGGCATGCTTGGCTTCTGCCTCGGTCGTTCCAGGAGCCTCGGGGTCCAAGTCGCCGAGGGCTCCCAAGAAAAGCCGGAGCGCCCTTGAAACCTTTCCAGCCGCAATCATATCGAGCAAAACCGGAGCTGCGCCCATGCCGACGCCTTCGGCCGACACAGCCGGCTCATGCAGAATCGCACGGGCGACGAGATGGGGCTCGGTGCGAAGAAGCTCCAGCGCCACCAACGTACCGGCGCTGTGCGCAAGCACATTTGCCGAAGCGCCAACGTGTTCGATCACGGCTTGCAGGTCGGCGGCCTGAGCGGCAAGATCATAGCTGCCGTCTGCCGCTTCGCTGCTGCCACCACAGCCGCGGCGGTCGTAGGCAATTACGCGGTAGTTGCGACTGAGCTCACAAGCGATGCCGTCGAAAAATGTGCCGTCGACACAAGCGCCGTGCACGCACACCAAGGCAGGAGTATCAGGCGACGCATCCGGGCCGGCATATTCGCGACAGGCAATCGTGGTGCCCGCATTCTCGACCGTAAAATCCATGTTGTGCCCCCATCATCAATGCCCATCCAATTGCACGTCAGTACGGCTGAATGGTCCCGCATTGCCTTACGACTTGTTAACAGATTAACTGTACCCGACCCGAGGCTTTTCATGGCACGGCATCATGAGCGACGTGAAAAAACGAAACTTGTAAAGCAAGAGCCCGCACCTCGCTTTGGAGCCGATGCTATGCTTAGGCGCAATAGTCTTGAGGAGCATATGCCTATGTCTACATTTTTGAATGCCAGCCCCATCTTTGGGCCCGTCCGCAGCCGTCGTCTTGGCCTCTCGCTCGGCGTCAACATGATGCCCGCCAGCGGCAAAATCTGTACGTTCGACTGCATCTACTGCGAGAACGGCCTCAACGCTGAGCGTCCCTGTCACGAGCCGTATAACACCGCCGACGTGGTGCTCGACGCGCTCGAGGCCAAGCTGCGCGAGATGGCAGCCGAAGGCGAGCTCCCCGACGTGATTACGTTTGCCGGCAACGGCGAGCCCACCGCCGCGCCGGAGTTTCCCCAAGCGATTGCCGGTGCCGTTGCACTGCGCGACGAGCTCGCCCCGAACAGCAAGATCGCCGTGCTCTCCAACGGCACGCGCGCCGACCGCCCCGAGGTGCATGATGCGCTCATGATGGTCGACGACAACATCCTTAAGCTCGACACGGTCGATCCGACGTTTATCCAGCTGCTCGACCAGCCCGTCGGTCCCTACGACGTTGAGCACCAGATCGAGACGTTCGCGAGCTTTAATGGACACGTCATTATCCAGACGATCTTTTTGACAGGCGAGTACCAGGGTAAGTCCATCGACAATACCGGCGAGGAATACATTGGTCCTTGGCTTGCAGCGCTTGAGCGCATTCGTCCGCAGGAAGCAACCATTTATACCGTGGCGCGCGAGACGCCGGTCGCCGGCCTTGCCAAGGCAGCACCCGAGATGCTCGACACCATCGCCGCACGCGTCCAAGCCCTCGGCATCCCCTGCCAGGTGAGCTACTAGCACGAGGCCACGATCCAGGCGGCCAGCGCCCCCCTCTCACCCCATCAGTTGCGGTGATATAGTTCCTGTTTATGCCGCTAAACCGCTTAAATCGGAACTATATCACCGCAACTTTTATGGCCGCGTGCGTGGGCTATACTAGCTGCGAATGAAAGGAAGTTAGCCATGTATGACAAAGGACCCGTGCCCGGCCGCAACGACGCTTGCTGGTGCGGCAGCGGCAAGAAATACAAGAAATGCCATAGCGCCTTTGATGAGCGCCTCGAGCGCTTGTGGGAAGAAGGCTGGGAGGTTCTGCCTCGCACGCTCTACAAGACTCCCGCCGATATCGAGGGCATCAAGCGCTCGGCAGCCATCAACGTGGGCGTGCTCGATTATGTGGGCGAGCATATCGCCGCAGGCATGACCACCAACCAGATCGACCAGATGATCTACGACTACACCGTCGAGCACGGTGGCACGCCGGCTGACCTCAACTACGAGGGCTACCCCAAGAGCGTGTGCACCTCGATCAATGATGTGGTCTGCCACGGCATTCCCTGCGATACGGACGTGCTGCACGAGGGCGACATCATCAACGTGGACTGTTCCACGATCCTAGACGGCTACTTTAGCGACTCGAGCCGCATGTTCTGCATCGGCGAGGTCTCGGCCGAGCGCCAGCGCCTGGTCGATGTCACCCGCGCCAGCGTGGAAGCGGGTCTGGCGGCCGTCAAGCCATGGCTGCCACTGTCCGTTATGGCCGAGGCCGTGCAAAAGACGGTCGAGGACGCCGGTTTTAGCGTGGTGCGCGAGTACGGCGGACACGGCATCGGTAAGGAGTTCCACGAGGACCCGTTTGTGGGCTTTACCACCGAGGCACCCGATGTGGACACCATCATGGCTCCGGGCATGGTCTTTACCATCGAGCCCATGGTCAATGCCGGAGCGCCCGACATCAAGATCAGCAAGGGCGATGGCTGGTGCGTGCGCACCAAGGACGGCAGCGACTCGGCCCAATGCGAGGTACAGCTTGTGGTGACCGAGGACGGTTACGAGCTGCTGAGCTGGTAGCCGTGGATGCGCCGGATGCTGACGGGCACGCTCGTCTTGCATCCGGCGTTTTTATTTGAACGTTTTGCCTGATAAAACCTGCCAAAATAAACCTGTCCCTTTTTGGCAGGTCGAGCGGAAAGGACTGCTTGTGAACATCCTGGTTTTGTTGCCCGTCAACGACCGCCATCGCGCAATTCTTGAGTCGAGCGCTCCGGGCGAGGACTTTATCTACACGAGTGCCGACGCCGCCACGCGCGAGCAGGTCGCCGATGCCGACGTGATCTTGGGCAACATCGGCCCTAACATGCTCACGGCATGCGAACATCTCCAGCTGTTGCAATTGCAGACCGCCGGCTATGACGACTACCTTGCCGCCGGCACCGTGCCGGCCGACGCCAAACTGTCTTGCTCGGTGGGCGCCTACGGCCAGGCCGTAAGCGAGCACATGTTTGCCATGGTGCTGTCCATGATGAAACGCCTGCCCGGCTATCACGACTTGCAGCGCGAGCATCGCTGGGAGGATTTGGGGCCGGTCACCTCGCTCAAAAACGCCAATGTGCTGGTGCTGGGCGCGGGCGATATCGGTGGCCACTTCGCCACGCTCTGCCGCAACATGGGTGCGCACGTCCGCGGCATCAAGCGCCATCCGCTCGTCTACCCCATTGTGTTTGAGGACATGGACGGCATGGACGCCCTGTCTGAGCGCTTGGCGGAGGCAGACGTCGTCGCATCCTTTATGCCCAGCACACCCGAGACCCGCGGTCTGGCGAACGCCGAGTTCTTCGCCACGATGAAACCGGGCACCTTCTTTGCCAACGGCGGCCGCGGCGATCTTGTGGTCGCCGACGACTTGGTTGCGGCACTCGAGTCCGGGCACCTTGCCGGCGCTGCGGTCGACGTCACCGACCCCGAGCCGCTGCCTGAGACAAGCCCCCTGTGGGATGCGCCCAACATGCTCATCACGCCGCACGTCTCCGGCTGGTTCCACCTGGCAGCCACGCTCAACAATGTGGTCGACATTGCCGCAGAGAGTCTGCGTCACCTGCAAGCCGGCGAGACCCTGCGCTGTTGGATCGAACATTAGGGTTCCGCCGTTCTAACGAACGGCGGACCGGTCGACGCTACGCGCCGCCCAGAGCGACAATTTGTCATTCAAAAGGCAAGGCATGACCAGAAGGTCTATGCCTTGCCTTTTTCATGCCAACTTGTTCGCTCTGGACATCGCTCGCTGACGCTTGCTCAACCTGCGGTGTCATAACAATTCTGTCCAGCTGTTGGCTTTGCGGCATTTGCCCAGATAAAACCTGCATAATAAACCTGTCCCTTTTAGCAGGTTTTAGAGCTCCACGCTTTCGGCGCCGTTGATGGTTAGGTTTCGCTCGTAGAAAGCCGTGAGGGCGCGAATGGCGTACATCACGTCGCGTACGCCGCCGGTCTCGTAGCTTGAGTGCATGGCCAGCTGCGGCAGGCCCACGTCCACGGCATGCATGCTCGCCTGCATGTTCGACAGGTTGCCGAGCGTGGAGCCACCCGCCATATCGCTCTTGTTGGCGAAGGCCTGCGTGGGCACGTCGGCGTCATCGCAAATAGCCTGGAACACTGCGCGGCTAAAGGCATCGGTGCAGTAATGCTGGTTGGCGGCTTCCTTGATAACGATACCGCCGTTGAGCACAACCTGATTGCGGGCGTCGCACTTCTCGGCGTGGTTGGGGTGCACGGCATGCGCATTGTCGCAGCTCACAAGCATCGAGGCAGCAAGTGCACGATGGTACGACTCGTCGTCAAAGCCCAGCGATCCGTTGATGCGGCGCAGTGCGTCGGCCAAGAACGTCGACATGGCGCCCTGCTTGGTCTCGGAACCAACCTCCTCGTTATCAAAGCAGCAGAAGACCGAGACGTCGCGCGCGTTCTCGGCACCCAAAAATGCCTGCAGTGAGGTGTAGGCGCAGGCCAGGTCGTCGAGCTTGGACGTCGAGATGAACTCGTCAGCCCAGCCCCAAATGCGCGCATCCTGGCGGTTGACCAGGAACAGATCGCGGCTCAGGATCTGCTCGGGCTCAACGTCCAGTTCGTCGGCAACCAGGGCATCAAAATCGCCCTGCTTAAGCTCACCGGCGCTGATGAGCGGGCACAGGTCGACGGCGCGGTTGGGCGCAAAGCCCTCGTTAACGCCGCGGTTCATATGGATGGCAAGGCTCGGGATAATCGCGACTTCGCGCTCGGTGGCAAGCAGGCGGCTCTCAATACGGTCGCCTTCGCGTACCAACACGCGGCCCGCGAGCGCCAGCGGGCGGTCGAACCAGGTGTAGTCGATCATGCCGCCGTAGGCCTCGGTGTTCAGGCGCAGCGTCTCGCCTGCGCCGTCGAGCTCGGGCACGGCCTTGACCTTAAACGTCGGCGAATCGCTGTGCGACGCCGTGAGCTGAAAATGATAGTCACCGGCAACGCCGTCCTCGCCCCACGTCGCGGTCAGGTCCTCGCCCACCTTAAAGGCAATAACGCTCGAGGTATTGCGCTGCGTGTAATAACGCCCGCCCGGCTCGATGTCCCACGCCGCGTTCTCGGGCAGGTAGGTAAAGCCCGCCTCGTCGAGCTCGGCCATAATGGTCGCCGCCGTATGGAACATGCTGGGACATGCCTCGATAAAGTCGATGAGGTCGTTGGCGGCCTCGATATCGTCGGCCGTCACATGCGCGCGCTCGGGCGTTTCCTGATCCGTCATGCTCTCCCCTTTCGCTGGGTTGATGGTCCCCTCCAGCATACCCCGCCACGCCAGCGCCGCACTCTTCATTCCATGTTTAATCCCGCGCCGCTCACCAAGTTGAGCCATCATGCCCGCGCTCCTTTTGCGACAATTACGCTAACAGGACGAGAGGAGCCGTCATGAAGCCACGTAACATTGCCATCGCCTGCGGTGTCGCGGGAGTCGCCGTCGGCCTTGCCGCTGCCACCGGTATCGTTTACCGCAAGCAAATCAAGTCCGCCGCGTCGCTCAAACGCTTGACCGGCTACGCGGATAGCTATGACCTGTACGCAATCGACATCGCCTACGACTACGATCTTGATCGCATCATCGCCGCTGGCGTGCGCGACGACCAGGCCTACATCGATGCCGTGGTGGCGCAGGTGCTGCCCGGTGTGCCGGTACATGTCCAGGCGCCCCAGTTTGCCTGCAGCGCTTTTGTCGCCGTAGATGCCGAAGGCCGCGTGCGCACCGGTCGCAATTACGACTTTAAGGACGACACCTCGGCGCTGCTGGTGCGCAATCACCCACGCGACGGCTATGCCTCCATCGGGTTTGCCGCCCTTAACAACCTGGGCGATAACACTCCGCTTGACTCCGTCGGCGGACGCGCCGCCGCACTCATGGGCCCGTTTGCCCAGCTCGACGGTGTTAACGAATGCGGCGTGTCCATTGCCGTACTCACTCTGGACTCCAAGCCCTGTGACCAGGACACGCAGCGCCCCGTCATCAATACCTCGCTCGCCATCCGCCTGGTGCTCGACCGTGCCGCCACCACGCAAGAAGCTGTCGACCTGCTTTCCGCCTACGACATGCACGCCATGGCAGGACGCGATTACCACTTCTTTATCAACGACGCCGCCGGTGACGCGCGCGTAGTAGAGTGGGATCCGCGCGATCCGGACCGTGCTTTCAAAGCGACTCCTGTACGCCAGGTTACGAACTTCTACGCCTGCTATGGCGACGAAGTGCTGCCCAACCAAAAGAATGGCGAGCTGGGCCATGGTAAAGAGCGCGCCGTCGCAATCGCCGATGTCCTTGACGCCCATGTCGGTGCCCAGGACGAAACGATTGTCTGGAAAGCCCTGCGCGCTGCGGCGCAAGAGCCCAATCCGGAAGACATCACCAGCAACACGCAGTGGTCGGTCGTCTTTGACAATACCGAGCCCGCCGCCGCCATCTCGCTGCGCCGCCACTGGGGCGACGTCGACGCCTTCGCACTGTAAGGAGCCAGGCCCGTCGACCTTACGCTCGCCTGACGTTGTTTACATTTCTATACGCTTGAGCTAACACGTTTTACCTCCGCATCAACAGTGTGCGGGGGTAAACTTATGCGCATGTTATAACTTGCCCGGAAGGATTCATCATGCTCAGGATCGGTCTTCTTACCAGTGGCGGCGATTGCCAGGCGCTCAACGCCACCATGCGCGGCATTGTCAAAACGCTTATGACCAATAGCGAAGAGCCTATTGAGATCTATGGTTTTGAGGACGGCTACCAGGGCCTTATCTACAGCCGGTTCCGCGTCATGACGCCCGCCGATTTTAGCGGCATCCTTACCCGTGGCGGCACCATCCTGGGCACGAGCCGTACGCCGTTCAAGCGCCTGGATATTCCCGAGGCCGACGGCGTCGAGAAGGTACCCGCGATGGTCCACACCTATCACAAGCTGCAGCTCGACTGCCTGTTTATGCTGGGCGGCAACGGCTCCACCAAGACCGCCAACCGCCTGCGCCAGGAGGGCCTCAACGTTATCGCCCTGCCCAAGACCATCGATAACGACACCTGGGGCACCGAGATGACGTTTGGCTTTACGAGCGCCATCGACGTCGCCACCAAGTGCATCGACGACATCCACACCACTGCCTCGAGCCACGGTCGCGTGTTCGTCATCGAGATCATGGGCCACAAGGTTGGCTGGATCCCGCTGTACGCCGGTGTCGCGGGCGGTGCGGACGTCATCCTGATCCCCGAGATCCCCTACGACATGGACAACGTCATCAAGACCATCGAGCATCGCATGGAGACCGGTAGCCGCTTCACCATCGTGGCCGTTGCCGAAGGCGCCATCTCCAAGGAAGACGCGGCGCTGCCCAAGAAGGAGTACAAGAAGAAGCTCGCCGAGCGCACGAGCCCGTCGATCGTCTACGACATCGCCAAGGAGATCGAGGCCAAGACCGGTCGCGAGACCCGCGTCGCCATCCCCGGCCACACGCAGCGCGGCGGCCAGCCCGACGCCCAGGACCGCATCTTTGCGACCCAGTGCGGCGTCGAGGCGGCACTCGGCTGCCTGCGCGGCGAGTTTGGCTACATGATCGCCCTGCGCGACGGCAAGATGTGCCACATGCCGCTCGAGGAGGTCGCCGGCAAGCTCAAGTATGTCGACCCCCAGAGCGACCTGGTGCGCGAGGCCAAATCGCTGGGCATCAGCTTCGGCGACGAATAGCCTCGGCAGGGACCGCTCCCATCGGAGGCCCCAGGGCTTACCTTCCAAATCGTCCTCGGACATGTCAGGACCCCGCTGCGCGCTTTGCGCGGCGGGGTCCTTCCGTCCTGCGGAAAGATTTGGGAGGTAAGCCCTGGGGCCTCCTGCGGTAACTGGGGAGGCCGAGGCTATTCGTCTTCTTGCTGCAGGTGCTTGGTCTGAAATTTTGGAATGATTGGGGCTCTTGGCTGTCATGGGCACTGACATTTGTCATGAAATGGCTGGTCGTTGGGGGTTGCCACCTATAGTTGCGGTAGGGTTGGGGCAGATTCTAACTAGAAATGGTGGTCGCTACCGGTTGTTCTCGACATACTCGAGCCATTCGATTACGGTCACCTCACGAAAGGAACTGCCATGGATCTTGCAATGGCGCAGCGGCTCGTCGATCGCCGCAAAGCTGCCGGGCTTTCTCAGGAAGCACTCGCCGCCCAACTGGGCGTGAGCCGCCAGGCTGTCAGCAAATGGGAGCGCAGCGAATCCTCGCCCGATACCGATAACCTCATTGCGCTTGCCGCGCTGTATAGCGTGTCGCTGGATGAGCTGTTGTATGGGGAGGCAGTAGATGACGCTGACTGCTCTGAGGACAGCGATGCCGGAGCCGAGGCGTCGGATGAGGCCGAAGAGGATGAGGATTCTGCCGACAACACCAGTCGCAGCGACAAGCCACTCGTCGACATTTCCCTTGCGCACGGTATCCACGTTATTGATCCCGATAAAGGTGAGGAGGTTCACGTTGGCTGGAATGGCATCCACGTAACCAACGACCGCAAGGGCGAAGAGGTCCATGTGGGGCCAGGCGGCGTGCATGTTGATACGCTTGAGGACGACGGGCATAGCGTGCACACCAATGCCGACGGCACCGTCACTATCGACGGCGAGACGTTTTCCAATTGGAAGGAGGCGCACGACAAGCTCGACCATCATGGCAAGCACTTCCACACCAAGCTCGGACGTGCGTGGAACAAGTTTCCCTTCCCCACGCTTGTCGCCCTCGCCTATCTGGCGCTCGGCATTGTCTACGGCACATGGGGCATGGGACTCTTCCTCGTCTTTTTGATTCCCATCTACTACGCCATTGGCGACTTTATCGACCGACGCCGCCTGTCTATACTCATTGGCAGTGTCTACCCGGCGGCTGCTATTGCCTGGTTCCTCTACATGTGGCTCTGCCTGGGACAGCCCCATCCTGCGTGGGTAATCCTCGTCACCATCCCCGTCGTAGGAGCACTCATGCACTGGTGCCGCAAACAATGGAAGCACCGCAAGTAAGCCTAGTTTGCCCCGTCCCGCCGGCAAGCCCCAGCCGACGACCCTCCCCCTAAGTTGCGGTGATATAGTTCCTATTTAAGGCCCAAATGACCGAATCTAGGAACTATATCACCGCAACTGAAAAGACATCGAAGGAGTTGCCTCATGAGGATTGCCGAGGTTTCCAAAGAGTACGGCATTTCGGCCGACACCCTGCGCTATTACGAGCGCATCGGCTTGCTGCCTCGTGCGCATCGCAACGAGAATGGCATTCGCGACTACGATGAGCAGGACTGCGCACGTATCAAGTTCGTAAAGTGCATGCGCGGCGCCAACGTTTCAATCGAAGCACTCATCGAGTACATGCAGCTTCTAGAGCAAGGCGACGGCACCATGGCGGCACGCAAAGCCATTCTCGAAGAACAGCGCGACCAGGTCACCGAGCGTATTGCCGAAATGCAGGCCGGTCTCGATCGTCTCAACTACAAAATCGCCCACTACGACGACCTCATCCACGCCTGCGAGCAGAAGATAGCAAAATAGCAAACGCCAGACCGCCCATAGGCTGCCCGGCGTTTGCCCAGATAAAACCTGCCAAAATAAACCTGTCCCTTTTTGACAGGTTTGACGAGCGGAGGAAATATGCGAGACGTAGCCGAAAGCGACTGGAAACTGTTTAAGAAGCTACTCCCTGAATGGCAAGAGCGCCATATGGAGGAGCTCATCGACCAGTACGTCGAGATACTGAACGGCAGCGGCGAAGCGTCCAGTAGATTTTGGGCACTAGAAGAACGTATCAATAGGGACAAGCTGTCCTCAGGCGTAATAGCAACCGACATTCGCCGCAGCACAATGCACCGCGAGATAGCCAACTTACTTATCGACAACGTGATCACTCTTGACGACCTTGACGGTTTTACCGAGGAAATTAAGAGCTATGCGCAGCACTGGATTGATCAGTAAAGGTGCCAAACAACACACGCGCCCATAGTCAAACAAAGTAACAAACGCCGGGCCACCTAATTGTTGCCCGGCGTTTGCCCAGATAAAACCTACCAAAAATGAACCTGTCCCTTTTTGGTAGGCTACTCGGCGCTTTTGAGGGCTCCGACCATGTCGATCTTGTTGAGCGTTCGATTGGTGGCGAGGTTGACGATGATTGTGAACGCAAAGGCCAGCACCACGGCAAGCACGTAGCTCAGCGGCTCGACCTCAACGTCAAAGTAGAGCGACGGCATCTGCAGGATGTACGTAAAGCTCTCGGCCAGCAAGCCGCCCAGCGGAACGCCCAGCGCGGCACCGATTGCCGTCAAAATCAACGTCTCCTTGTTGACGTAATGGTGCACCTCGCCGCGGCGGAAGCCCAGCACCTTAATAGTCGCCAGCTCGCGCTCGCGCTCCGAGATGTTGGTGTTGGACAGCGTAAACACCACCACAAACGACAGGCACGCCGCCATAAAGGTCACGAGCACCACGACCGAGTTGATGATGGTGAAGTTGGCCTCGTAGTTTTCCCAATGCTCGGCCGTGCTCGAAAGCGTCAGCCATCCGTCGCTTTTAAGTTGCTTGCTAAACGCAATCTGATCGGCCGACGAACCCTTGAGCAGCGCAAAGATGCCGTTGAGACGGACGCTTCGACCAAACGCACGTTCATAGGTACTCTGCGTCATATAGAGCGTGTTGCCCAGGTAGTTGAGCGAAATACCGCTCACCTCGACATCGGCGACGTTGAGCGACGAATCCTGAACCTGCGCCGTATCGCCCGGTTGAATCCCCAACACCAATTGCGAGCTTTTGCTCAGATACACATCCCCGTCGCGCAAAGCGAGCGGCTCTTTGGACTCATCCTCCAGGCACACGTAGTCGTCCAAGTCGCCCGTGCGATCATCGGGCACCACGACCAGCTGCACGGTCTCGCTCTTGCCGCCAAACGTAAAGGTGACGTTGTCGGTCATAATCGGCAGCGTCGAGGTCACGGTCACATTGGAGTCCTTGGCCGCACTGCGCTCGTCCAGCGCCGCGCACGTCTGCGTAAAGTCATCGGGATTGGCGACCGCCAGCAGGTCATAGCGCGTAATGTGCCCGTACTGCTTGGGCGAAAGCGCCACCGATGTGTCACGAATACCCATGCCGCAGATCACGAGCGCCGTGCAACCTGCGATGCCGAAGATGGTCATAAAGGCGCGCTTTTTGTAGCGGAACAGGTTACGCGCCGCCACCTTGTTCAAAAAGCCCATGCGGCGCCAGATAAAGCCGATGCGCTCGAGCAAGATGCGCGAGCCAGCGCGCGGGGCCTTGGGGCGCATGAGCGAGGCAGGGGTCTCGGCCATCTCGTGGCGGCAGGCGACAATCGTGGCGCCCACCACGCCCACGGCAAACAGCGCCACCGACACAATCGACGACACGATGTCGTACGAAAGCAGCATCTGGGGCAGCGAATACATGTCGTCGAACACCGTAAACAGGAACAGCGGCAGGCCCACAAATCCGATGATGTTGCCGAGCACGCCACCGATCAGACACGCCCACAGCGAGTAGTCCACATATTTGGACAGGATACGCCCGCGTGAATAGCCGAGCGCCTTGTACAGGCCAATAAGCGTGCGCTCCTCCTCGACCATGCGGGTGGCGGTGGTGAGGCTGATAAGCACGGCGACGATAAAGAAGATGAACGGGAACACCGTGGCGATGGCCTCGATCGAAGAACTATCGCTCTCGACGCTCGAGTAGCTTGCGATATTGCCGCGGTCCTGGATGTACCAGGTGCATTCGCCCAGGTCAGAGAGCTCGGCGCGGGCATCGGCAAACTGCTGGTCGGCGGCGGCGCGGCGCTGGTCCAGGTCGGCTTGCGCCTGCGCACGCTCGTCGCTGCCCTCGGTCATGCGATTGATGTTGTCCTGCTCGATCCCAAAGACCATATTCGCCTGGCGCTCGGCCGCATCCAAGCTCGCCGGTGTGTCAACCGTCAGCTCCTGAGCGCGCGCCTTCTCACGCTCCTCGCGGATCTTCTCGATATTGCCCTTGACCTCATTGATCTTTGCCGAGTAGGCATCCGAATAGGAGTTGAGGCTCTTGGCTCCCTCGACGACCACGTGGACCGCGGAGTAGGAAGAAGATGTCGCGGCGTCCTCGCTCACATAGAACTTATAGTCCGCAGTCGAAGCAGCGCGAAAGGCGTTGACCGTCGAGTCGGAGCTCACATCAGTGGGATCGAGGACCTCAGCCGTAATGGTGTAATCGCCCGCGGCAAATTGATCCTTGGCACTTTGGTTGGACGAGCTCGCGTCATTGGCGGCAAAGCTCACCGTATCGCCGAGCTTTTTGCCCGAAGCCTTCAGGAACTTCGAAGTCACCGCGACCTCATCGGCGCTCTCGGGCAAATCGCCGTTCACGAGCACCGGCTGATCGATGTTCTCCTTGGAGAGACTTTGCACGACCACGCGCTCGCGCGTTGTGCCCACGGCGGTGTAGGCGGTCTCGGTGTAGATGCCCTCGACCGTCTCGACGCCATCGACCTCTTGGATGGCGTCGAGATCATCGTCAGTCAGGCCATAGGTCGACTGCACGTTAATGTCATAGACATTTTGCTGGTCGAAGTAGGCGTCAACCGAATCGCACAGGTCCTCGCAACCCGCCTTAAGACCGCACATCACGCTCACACCGAGCGCGGTGATGACCACGATTGACAAGAAGCGCTTAAGACTGCCTCGGATTGTGCGGTAGATGCCACGGCGAAAAACCGTCGGCACCATATCGTTTGAGCTTTGGGCAGTGCGGTAGGTCGTAAAATCCTGCTCGCACTCCGTGTTCTGCGCGTCGCGGCGTAGGCTGTTTTGGCGGTCCTGATCCATGGGCGCTACCACTCGATCGTCTCGATAGGCACGGGATTTTGCTGGACCGTCTCGCTCTCCACGCGACCGCTCTTAAAGCGAATCAGGCGATCGGCCATGGGCGCGAGCGCGGAGTTGTGCGTGATGATGATGACCGTAATGCCCTGCTTGCGGCAGGTATCCTGCAGCAACTGCAAAATCTGCTTACCGGTTTTGTAGTCGAGTGCGCCCGTTGGCTCGTCGCACAGGAGCAGCTTGGGGTTCTTTGCCAGCGCGCGGGCGATGGACACGCGCTGCTGCTCGCCGCCCGAAAGTTGCGCGGGGAAGTTGGCGAGGCGCTCGCCCAGGCCAACCTGACGAAGCGTTTGCTCGGCATCGAGCGAATCGGGGCAGATTTGCACCGCAAGCTCAACATTTTCGAGCGCCGTCAGGTTGGGGACCAGATTGTAGAACTGGAAGACAAAGCCGACGTCGGCGCGGCGGTATTCCACGAGCTGCGCCTCGTTAGCGGAGCTCACATCACGCCCGTCCACCGTCACGGTGCCGGAAGTTGCCGTGTCCATGCCGCCCAAGATGTTGAGTGCCGTCGTTTTACCGGCGCCCGAAGCGCCCAGGATAATGGCGAGCTCGCCGCGCTCGACCGTAAAGCTTGCGCCGTCAAGCGCGTGGATGCGAGCGTCGCCCTCACCGTATGCTTTGATGACGTCTTTGAATTCGATATAGGCCATCGATCGGTTCCCATCTGGTCGGATAACTCTTTAGTATTACCCATTTCGCACCCACCAAAAAGGGACAGGTTTATTTTGGCAGGTTTTAGAGGCGGACGGTGAAGGTGATCTGGTTGCCGTGGCCGCAGACAGAAGCGCTCCCACCATGGGCCTCGGCGATGGCGCGCACGACGGATAGGCCCACACCCGAGCCGCCTGTCTTGGAGCTGCGCGACACGTCCGCACGATAGAAGCGGTCGAACAATCGGTCCAGGTCGCCTTCGGGCAGCTCGTCTACAGCGTTCGATACGACAAGCTCTGCCGAGCCTTTGCCCGCACCGCGCGAAACGGCGCGCAGACTCAACTCGATCACGCTGCCCTCGCTCGCATAGCGCGTGGCGTTGTCCAGCAGCAACTCAACCACCTGCGTCACCGCCGTAGCATCGGCATGAGCGCGCACGCCGGTCGCGACCGACATCGACAGGCGCTTGCCGCGCGAGACCGCCACCGATTCAAACGGCGCGGCTGCCTTGTCAACTGCCTCCGAGAGATCGATCGACGCCATGGTAAAGCCCGCCGAGCCCTCGTCCATGCGCGCCAAAAATACCAGACGCTCCGTAAGTGCCGTCAGTCGCGCCACCTGCTCGTGAATGCTCTGCGTCCACTCACTCTCGCCGCTTTCAATCTCTTGCACCTCGTTCGCGGCGTCAATCACGGCCAGCGGCGTCTTGATCTCGTGGCTTGCATCGGTAATGAAGCGTTTTTGCTTGCTGTAGCTCTCGACCATCGGTCGAATCACGGCGCCCGATGCGACCGTTACAATTGCCAGCACCGCCAGCCAGCCAATGCAACTGATTGCCACGCTCGCGCTCAAAAACGAATGGAAACTTGCAAGCTCGCGCGAACAGTCCACGAACACATAGGTGGTCTTTTCGCCTTGAGCTGTGGTCGTATAGCGGTAGTTACCAGAAAAGCCCGAAGTCCAGCCCTTGGAATATAGTCCTGCAGCGATGCGGGCGGCACGCTTGGCACCCACCGCGGCAATGCGGGCCGTGTTGACATCGGTCACCTGCCCGCCAGCAATCGACACCGTAAAGTAGCGCGTGTCGAAGGGAGATTCCGCCGTCATACCTTCAAAATGCCCGGCGCGCACGGCCACCCGGTCACCTGCAGCGGCCTTACCGGCGCCCACATCCTGGCCGGGGTCGGTCTTAGGCTCATCTGTCCAATCGATGCCGCCCTTGCCTGCCAGGATATAGTCCAAGCGCGCATCGGCCATTTTGCAGACGTGCGAGTAATTCACGACATTGATGCCGGCAATGATGAGCGTGAGCACCACGGTCACGGCGCCCATGGCAACGAGGATAAACTTGCGACGCAGGCGGCGGCCCAATGCGTCAGCAGAATTTGCCCGCCCTGCACTACGAAAGGTGGCACGAAACCGCTCAGTCACGTGCTTCCACCACGCGCGCACGCTCACGCCTGCTCGCCCTCCTCAATCACCTCAAGCGAATAGCCCTGATTGCGCGATGCGCGGATGGCCACGTTGGTACCCAGCGCCGTCAGCTTTTTGCGCAGGTACGAGATATAGACCCACACCACGTTGGCACCCTCAGGCGCGTCCTCACCCCAGACCTCGAGCATCAGACGTTCGGTGGGCATACGCGTGCCGGCGTTGCGCATAAAGAGCTCCATAAGCTGAAACTCACGATTGGCCAGGTGCTCCTCACCCAAGGGACCGACAAGCGTGCAAGCCGCCGTGTCGAGGCGCACATTGCCCACGCTGAGCGTAGTGGCATCAATTGCCGTCGCGGCACGCGTCATGGCACGAATGCGCGCAAGCAGCTCCTTGGCGGCAAACGGCTTAGTCAGGTAATCGTTGGCGCCGGCGTCCAAGCCCTCGACCTTATCGGACACCTCGCTTTTTGCCGTAAGCATGATGATGGGCAAACGTTTACCGGCCTCACGTGTGCGCTTGAGCACCTCAATGCCGTCCATGCCAGGCATCATGATGTCCAGAATCGCGGCGTCATAGTCGTTAGCGAGCAGATACTCGAGCGCCGTCAGACTGTCGAGCGCGGTGTCGACCTCGTAGTCGCTATGTTGAAGAATCGCGGTAAGGGCGCGGGAGAGACCAGGCTCGTCCTCGGCAAGCATCAGCTTCATAGTTGCTCCTTTGGCGCATGGCTCTACAGGTTTCGATACTGCCGATGATAACGTACCGTCAACCGCCTTAGCGCAGCCTTAGCTGCTCAATCTGCGCGTTTTTAAATACGCAAGATGTGGCTTAGCCAAACTTAAGGCGCACGTGTCGAGCGCTTTGACGCATGCCGGGCGCGAAGGGACAGTGACTCGTCCTTTCACGGCGTCCTAGTTATACAAAGTGCTCGAGCGTTACTCCTCGTACGCGCCCTCAAGCCGAAGCAGCCACTCTTTGCGATCAAGCCCGCCGGCATATCCGTTGAGCGATCCGTCGGCCGCCACCACGCGATGGCACGGCACGATAATCGAAATGGGATTACGCGCGACCGCGGCCCCCACGGCACGGGGAGACACAACGGGTGCTTCGTTTCCCGGTACACGATGTCGAGCCGCAACACGCTGGGCGATCTCACCATACGTAGCGACCTCGCCACGCGGGATAGAAAGCAGCTCAAACCAAACCTCACGCTGAAACGCCGTGCCAATCATATGCAACGGCGGCGTAAACCGAGGCTCCTGCCCCGCAAAATAAGCATTCAGCCAAGCCCAAGAACGCTCAAGCACCGAAGATGCCGCGCCATTTGCCGGACTCACCGAAGACATCCCACCGGTACCAGAAACCGCATCGGCACCTACGACATACTCCGCATCCTCTTTGAGCAGCGTAGAGCCAAAGTGCTCCTGACCCTCAAACCAAAGCCCCGTCAGACCGCGGCCATCAGCGGCAAGCAAGATTTCGCCCAAAGGCGAAGCAAACGTCGTCGTGACCACCAGCGGCTCCTTTCAAAACTCCGCACCATAATACCGCGAATTGTGCAGACAACCTGTCAGATACACCTGGGCAGGCTCGTGATTATTTAAGCGAGGCCGCTTTCCCCAATCAAACGAAGAAGACGCAGGGCTTCGACGCCAGAGCGGTGCCTCTATCAGCTGAGCTCTAATACTTTCCCGAGAAGTGAACGAGTAAAATCGAAGCCCCGGAGCATCCACACCTTTAGACCGCAAAACCGCAGGATTCGCGCAACAAAACCGACGCTCCTATAAGTTGTCAAGAGGCAGTTTGCGGGAGCGCTCTCTCCAATTCGCACAGGAGCTCGTAATACCTCCTCTCCAGTTTCGTCGACCGCCGTTTCCCCCGT
>DBGDSC010000066.1:0-5136 GCA_048402045.1 Collinsella sp. | reverse complement strand
ACCGAGAAGTCCGTCGTGCTCACCGCCTCCGAGTCCGGCACCACCCCCGAGGTCCTCGAGGCCGTCAAGAAGATGAAGGACATGGGCGTGCGCGTCTACGCCATGACCAAGCCCGAGGGCCCCATCGGCCAGGCTGTGGGTGCCGAGAACTGCGTCGCCATGGCTTCTGACCATGGTTCGGGCGGCTGCGAGAAGGGCTACTACCTCGCCGACTGCTTCGGCCTGCGCCTGCTCAACCGCCGTGGCTGCTTCCCCAAGTTTGATCTGTTTATCGAGCAGACCAAGGACATCTGGAAGGACATGCTCGACATCCGCAAGCGCTTCGAGCCGCGCGCCGAGGAGCTCGCCAAGAAGTACGCCCTGGCCCCCTACACCATGTTCATCGGCTCCGGCGCCCTGTGGGGCGAGACGATCCTGTTCTCGATGTGCATCCTGGAGGAGATGCAGTGGAAGCGCACCCGCTACATCACCTCGGCCGACTTCTTCCACGGCACGCTCGAGCTCGTGGAGCCCGGCGTCCCCGTGTTCCTGTTCATGGGCGAGGACGAGAACCGCAAGCTCGACGAGCGCGTCCGCGCCTTCCTGACCCGCGGCGTGACCGGCGACACCGACATCAACATCATCGACACCGCCGAGTTCGCGATCCCCGGCCTTGACGACGAGTTCCGCGTCATCGTCTCCCCGTGGATTTTGACGGTGCTTGTGACCGACCGCCTGGCTCGCTACTACGAGACGGTCACCAAGCACAACCTCAAGTATCGTCGCTACTATCACCAGTTCGACTACTAAAGAAAACGGGTGCGGGAACGTGCCGGGCTATTGAGAGGAACACAGAATGAGACAGTACATCATCGCCAGCCATGCGCACTTCGCTACCGGCATCAAGGAGAGCGTCGAACTGCTCTCGGGCGCTCGCGACAACGTCCACGATCTTTCGATGTTCGTCGATGGCCGCATGGACGTGGCCGAGGAGGCCCAAAAACTGCTGGCAGGCATGTCTGCTGACGATGATGTCGTTGTCTGCACCGACCTCTTTGGCGGCAGCGTCAACAACGAGTTCACCAAGATCGTCCAGACGCGTCCCCGCACGTACCTCGTTACCAACATGAACCTTCCTCTCCTCATCCAGCTGCTGTTCTCTGACGAGTCGGCGCCGGTTGAGGAGACGATTCGCGCCATCGTCGCTGCGGACGATACGCGCGTGAAGTTTGTCAACGATCTTTTGGTCGATGACGACGAGGAAGAAGAGTTCTAATCCGCAGCACCTACTGACACGCCGTAAGACGGCACAAGACCTTTGGGGGGGTCACATTATGATTCAGCTACTTCGCGTTGACCATCGCCTGCTTCATGGCCAGGTTGCAGTTTCCTGGGTTCAGGGCCTTGGCTCCAACTGCATCTTCTGCGTGGGCGATAAGGTCGCTAACGACCCGGTGTGGAAGACGACGCTTAAGATGGGCAAGCCTGCCGGCTGCAAGCTCGTCATCAAAGATATGGAGCATGCAATCGAAGCTATCAACTCGGGCGTGACTGACAAGTACAAGATGATCATCTGTGTCGCCACTATTGCTGAGGCAAAACAGCTTGTTGAGGGCTGCCCGCAGATCAAGTCGGTCAACCTGGGCAACACCAAGCCCAAGGACGAGAAGCGTCCCGATGCTCGTCAGGTCTCTCATCAGATCTTCCTGACCGCGGCCGAGGAAGCCGATGTGCGCGAGATGCTGGATCGTGGCGTTGAGGTCGAGATTCGACCCCTGGCCGATGACCCCAAGGTTGACTGCGCCAGCGTGCTCTAGGCGTTCAATTTCGAAGAGTCTGAGCTCTTCGTAGTGTCCTATTAGGAAAGGGGGATATATGCTTACCCAAGCAATCCTCATCGGACTTATCGCCGCATTTGGTAAGTTCGACTTCCAGCTCGGTACGCTCTATGCGTTCCGCCCCATTGTCCTGTGCCCGCTCGTGGGCCTGGTGCTGGGGGACCTACAGTCCGGCCTCGCGATCGGCGCCAGCCTGGAGCTTCTGTTCATGGGCTCGATCTCCATCGGCGCCTACGTGCCGCCTGATGAGACGATCGGCGGCGTGCTCGCCTGCGCCTTCGCTATCCAGCTGGGCCAGAGCACCGAGGCAGCCATCGCGCTCGCTATGCCCATCGCCACGCTGTGCCTTGCCATCAAGAACATCCTCAACGCCGCCCTGCCGATTCTGGTTGACCGCGCTGATGTCTTCTCCGGCCAGGGCAACCTTAAGGGTGTCTATGCGATGCACTTCCTGATCGGTTTGACCGGTATCATCATGGCGTTCCTGCTGTGCTCGCTGTCGTTCTATCTGGGTGCTGACGCCATCCAGGGCATGCTCGACTTCATCCCGCCCTTTGTCCTTGCTGGCTTTGGCGTTGCAGCCAACATCCTGCCTGCCATGGGCTTCGCCATGCTCGGCCGCCTGGTGCTCACCAAGCAGCTCGTGCCCTTCTACTTCCTGGGCTTCCTGCTGTGCTCCTACGCCAACGTGCCCGTCCTGGGCGTCGCCCTGATCGCCATCATCATCGGCATCGACAAGTTCGACCTGCTCGGCCTGGGCGGAGCCCAGCCCCAGCTCTCCGCGGAAGGGGATGAGGACGATGACTTCTAGTCCCGAGAACAAGATCACGCGCTCCGACCTCGTCAAGAGCGCCGTCAACGTCGGCGCCCTGGGCATGGAGTTCTCCTGGACCTACTACAAGCAGATGAACATCGCCTTCTGCCTGATGGTCGCCAACATGCTCAAGAAGATCTACGCCGGCCGCCCCGACGACTACGCCGAGGCCCTGCACCGCCACTGCGCGTTCTTCAACATCACCGTCCAGTTCGCCCCGTTCGTCGGCGGCATCGCGATGGCCATGGAGGAGAAGGTCGCCCGCGGCGAGATCGAGCCCGAGAGCGTCAACGACGTCAAGGCCGCCCTCATGGGCCCGCTGTCCGGCATCGGCGACTCCATCTTCCTGTCGACGCTGCGCGTGGTCGCCGCCGCGGTGGGCATCAGCCTGTGCCAGGCCGGCAACCCCTTCGGCCCCATCGCCTTCCTGCTCATCTACAACGTCCCCGGCTTCGCGCTGCGCGTCTGGGGCGCCGTCAAGGGCTACGAGCTGGGCGTGGGCTTCCTGGACGAGGCCCAGAGGACCGGCCTCATGCAGAAGATCATGACCTGCGTGGGAATCGTGGGCGTCATGGTCGTGGGCGCCATGTGCAAGGACATGTTCTGGGCCAGCATCCCGGTGGCCATCGGCTCGGGCGACGACGCCCAGACCCTCCAGGACATCCTGGACGGCATCATGCCCGGCATGCTCGGCATGATCGCCTTCTGGCTGTACTACTGGCTGCTGTCCAAGAGGATCAACCCCATGGTGCTGATCGTGGCCACCATGGTCGTGGGCATCATCGGCGCGTTCTTCGGCGTGCTGGCGTAAGGGCCCGGCTGCATAGATTTTCGTTGCAACCTGGAAAGGGGATGGAGCAGGCCTATGCCCTCCATCCCCTTTTTGTATAGAAGGAGTTCGTATGTTCGCGAAGGATCGCGAAGCAATGCGCCTGACGCCGGCAGAGGTCAGGCTGATTCTTATTGAGTCCCTGCAGTGGTGCGCCAACAACGCGGTCTACTTTTTGGGGCTTATCGGTGCGGCCACGTATGATCTGGCCGGCACGGCCTTTTTGGTTGCCGCCATTACGCTCGTGCGCAATCTTATGACGTCGGTGGGCAATATGGTGTCGGGCTCGGTCATCGATCGCTTTGGACCGCGCCGGACGTCGTTTGTGACGTGCGTGATTACGGCAGTGCTATCGCTTGGCGTGGGGTTAGCGCCGTTGTCTGTCCCCGGGCTTGTGTTTGCCGCGTGCGTCTTGGGACTTGCGGGCGGCTTTATCAACACCTGCACGCATGCGTTTCCGGGATACCTGGAGTCGACCACCGAGGGTCGTACCCGCGTGAACGGCCTCATGGTATTCTACAGCAATATCGCCTATACCGCTGGCCCGCTGCTCGGCGGTGCCATCGTGAGCTGTTTTGCCACGCAATCGGTCTACCTGCTCATGGCGGGCATGATGGGTGTGGCGGCCGTGCTCTCCTTGGGCTGTCACGAGTGTGTTGCTCCCGCAAAAGGGGAAAAGCCGAAGGGCGGTATTCTGGGCGGCATGGCCGAGGGTGCGCGACTTACGTTTCGCGACCACGACCTGCGCCTCATCTTTATCTCGGGCTTTTTGGGATTCTTTGCGTTTGGCGCGTTTGATTCGCTTGAGTCGTTGTTCTACCGTGATGTGCTCAACGTGGATATCGTCTGGCTGGGCTGGCTGTCCTCTGTCGTGGGCCTCACTTCCTCGGTGGGCGCGTTCATCCTGACCAAGCTTTCTGCTCGCCATGTCAACCTACGATTGCTGCTCGGCGCGCTCATGGCCGTGGGCATTGGGTCCATGGTGTACGTGGGCACCGATATGCTGGGGGTCGCGATTGTCGGTCAGGCGATTAACGGTCTGGCCTGGGGGTTCCTGGAGCCGCTGCAGATGATCTTGATTCAGGAGCGCGCCGACATCAAATACCTGGGTCGCATTACCGGCTTTGTGCGCTTTGGCCTGATGAGCGCCGGCGTGGTGCCGCTGCTGGCGGCTCCGTTTTTGGCGGAGGCTTTGGGCGTCCAGACGGTATTGTTTGGGGCATCGACTATTATTGCGCTGGTAGGAACGCTGTTCTTTGTCACACAAGGGAGACGCCGGGAGCGTTAGCTATACATCAAATTCTAATTTAATACCACTCACCAGAGAATTTCGTCCGTTCACCGAGGATCGGAGCAGATTGAAAAGTGATATTAAAAACACGTTGGGTGTATGTCTATAATTGGTATCGAAAAGAAACGCGATGTATAGATTCGCGTGCAGGACAGAAAGGAAAAACCATGAAGGAAACCGAGAAGATCGAGATCATGCACTTTAGCCAGGAGGGCTACGTCGAGGACGGCAAGAACGTCTACGAGGCCGGCAAGAAGATGACCGCACTCGCCGACAAGGTCGCCGACGAGGGCTACGACGCCGTGTTCCTGATGGGCGTCGGCGGCACCTGGGACGAGCTCATGCAGCTCGAGTACCTCATGAACAAGTTCGGCGACCGCGACCT
>DBGDSC010000065.1:0-36249 GCA_048402045.1 Collinsella sp. | reverse complement strand
TCGCGCCGAGAGTACTGCGGGGTCAGCCCGTGGGAGGCCAGGGCGCCGCTGACCGGTGGACGGCACCGAGCCGTACGCTTGAACTGAGAAGGGGGAGGCCTCGCGGCCTCCCCTTTTTTGCGTTTACGGGCTTTTGTCTCACATAGTAGCTGTGTTTTATAACCCTCGTTTGTCGCATCTTCTGCGAACGGGCTACAATAACTTAGTCTGTGCGATATGGAGGTGAACATGGCTGAAGCTGGTATCGGCGTTGATATCGTCGAGATTTCCCGCATGAAATCAATTCTTGAAAAGACGCCGTCGTTTGCTCGGCGTGTGTTTACCGAAGAAGAGCGTGCGTATTGCGATGCATCATCGCGTCCCGCTGCTCACTATGCGAGCCGCTTTGCTTCGCGCGAGGCGGTACTTAAAGCTCTCGGCACGGGTTTTAGTCAAGGCGTGGGTCGCAAGGATGTTTCGGTTACGCGTGATAAACTCGGCAAACCGAAGGCGCTGCTTTCGGGCCGTGCTCTCGAGATCGCTCAAGAACTGGGTGTTGTTGAAGTCGCTCTTTCCATTACGCTTACAGGAGATTTGGCCGTTGCGAATGCCATCGCGATTACCGAAGATGCTCGGCCTAAGCCAAAAGAGGAAAAGGTGAGCACCAAGAAACGCGTAGCGCAGACATTTAAAGAGGCTCGCTCTGTTTTAGATGAGCTTGAGCAGCTGCAGAATTCAGCATTGACGGAGCACCTGGGCGATGCTTCGCAAGATACGCTAGGAGCATAGATGAAACCGGTTTTGAGTACCGAAGAAGTCGTTCGTCTCGAGGATATCATCGAACGCGAAGGGACTTCGAAGGCCGAGCTTATGGAGCTAGCGGGTGAGTTTGCCGCCAACGAGGTCTTGAAGCTCAATCCCGATCGGGTTCTCGTTCTGGTCGGTTTTGGTAATAATGGCGGCGACGGTTGGGTTGCCGCCGATATCCTGAGCCATAAGGGTGTGGACGTGGATATCGTTTCTCCGGTTGAGCCGGATGAGATTCCTGCTGCTCTGGCACGTCATGTTGCTCGTCGTACTGCCGGCCGCGATGTGCACGTTTGCGTCGGCCCCTCGCGTGACGAACTCGAGGTTTTGATCGATAAGGCCGATGTTGTTGTCGATGCCATTTTTGGTACCGGTTTCCACGGAAATCTGCGTGCGCCGTTCTCCATCTGGATTCCTACGGTCAATGAATGCGCCGATTGTGTCGTATCCATTGATGTTCCCTCGGGCCTGAATGCCGAGACGGGCGTTGTTGATGACGACTGCATTCGTGCCGAGCATACGGTGACGATGATTGCGCCCAAGATTGGTCTGTATAGCGCTGATGGTCCTGAGTATGCTGGCGATTTGATCTGCGGCAATCTTTACGACCGTCTTGACGAGGTCATCGATGATGTCGACCACGCCGCCGAGATTGTCGAGCCCGGTGACTTAGTTGATTACTTTGCCCCACTACCTACGAATATCGATAAGTATTCCCGTGGCTCTGTGCTTATTGTCGCCGGATCTGCGCAATATCCTGGTGCTGCCATTATGGCGGCCAAGTCTGCAGCTCGCGCGGGTGCTGGTTACGTGGCAGTCGCGGCTCCTGACGCCTGCGCCAATCTTATTCGCATGGCACTTCCTTCGATTCCCGTCTTTGCTATTCCGTCTGATTCCCGCGGCTCCTTTGGCGCCGCTGCGCGCATGACTGTGTGCGAGATTGCAAAGAAGTACAGCTGTGTACTGTGCGGTCCCGGTATGACGACATCTGCCGGCGCTATGCAGGTGGTTTCGGGCTTGCTCGAGCTTGATGTGCCGCTTATCTTGGACGCCGATGCACTCAACTGCCTTGCTAAGATTGCCATTGACGGTATTGATAGTAATCCCGAGATGTATCGTCGCGAGCAGCCGTTGGTTATGACGCCGCACTATCGTGAACTTTCGCGTCTGGTTGCCGGTGACGAGGTGAACGACCTTGGTACTGCGATTGCAGCCGCGCAGAAGGTTGTCTGGGCTGCAGGCTCTGACAATCTGGTGGTCATTGCCAAGGGGCCGACGACGGCTATCTGTGGCGTTGAGCGTGTGCTGCTGCCGCTCTCGGGTCCGGCTTCTCTGGCAACTGCCGGTTCGGGTGATGTCCTCGCGGGTATTTTGGCCGGCACGCTTGCCACCATGCGCGACGAGATGGATCGTTGGGAGTTGCTGTATTCTTACGCCGTCGCACTTCACAGCTACGCCGGTTTTGCCGCGGCGACGGAGTATGGTGAGAAGAGCGTCATCGCGACCGATCTTATCGACTTGATCGGTCCGGCCATGGAACTGGCGGCAAAGGATGCGCTCGAAGATCTGGGAATCATGGACGAAGGGTCGGATGACTAATCATGAATAAAGCCGATTTGACGCGCTGGTCCTGGGTCGAGATCGACCGCGGGGCGCTCCGTCGCAACACGAGGGCCTATAAGAACTTGCTGAATCCACGTCAGCGCCTGTGCTGCGTGGTCAAGGCCGATGCTTATGGCCATGGAGCTGTTGAGTGCGCCAAGATCATGTATTCGGCCGGTGCCGACATGTTTGCCGTGGCGACGGTTAACGAGGGCGTTGAGCTCCGACAGGGCGGGATTACGAAACCCATCCTCATCCTAAGCGAGCCGCCTATCGAGGCCATTCCGACGTTGCTCGAGTTTGATATCATGCCTTCGGTCTATACGTCTGACTTTGCTCTTGCGTATGGCGAATGTGCCGTCGCGGCGGGCAAAGTGGGCAAGTATCATCTCGCCATCGAGACGGGCATGAATCGTATCGGCGTTCACTACACGCAGGTGCTCGACTTTGTCCGCGGTATAAATTTCCATCGCGGTATTCAGTGCGACGGCGTATTTACGCACTTCGCCACGGCCGATGAACCTTCGGGCTGGGACTACAAGCTGCAGTGTCAGCGCTTTACCGAGGCCGTTCAGGCCATTAAGGATGCGGGTTTTGAGTGCGGTATCGTGCACTGCGCCAACACGCCGTCCTCGATGCTCGACCCCTCGATGCATTTTGATATGATCCGCGCCGGCGTTGGCTTGTATGGCATGCAGCCGTGCGAGCTGAGTGGCCGCGTGATGCAGCTTGATCCCGTTATGAGCGTCCATGCGCGTGTGACGCGCGTGGCACACCCTGCGATGGGTGAGGGCGTGGGCTACGGTTTTACCTACCGCGTACCGCGTACGCGCGTTCAGATCTGCACGCTGCCGATCGGTTATGCCGATGGCCTATCGCGTACGCTTTCCAATCGTATGGATGTGCTGTATCGCGGCGAGCGTGTGCATCAGGTTGGCAATATCTGCATGGACCAGTTTATGGTCGCCATTCAGTCCAACCCGGCACACGAGATTCCCGAGGCCGAGTATGGTGACGAGATGATCATTGTCGGCCGCGATGGCGATGCCGAGATCACTATGGACGAGATGGCCCGACTGCGCGGAACGATTAACTACGAGGTCGCCTGCGGCTTTGGCATGCGTCTCGACAAGGTCTACGTGTAGGAGCCGCTATGGGCGTCATGCACATCCCCGGCCATACCCATCAGGCACCACGTGAGGTCGCACTCGAGGAAATTGAGGCCGTTCTGGGCGATTGTCACCTCTGCCAGCTCTACCAGTCGCGTCACAATATCGTGTTTGGCGTGGGAAACCCCCGCGCTCGCGTGATGTTTATTGGTGAGGCGCCGGGCCGCAATGAGGATTTGCAGGGCGAGCCCTTTGTGGGGGCGGCAGGCGAGGACCTCAACGGCATTTTGTCGCTGGCGGGCCTCAAACGCGAAGACGTCTACATTGCCAACGTGCTTAAGTGCCGCCCGCCGGGAAACCGCAATCCGCGTCCCGAGGAAGTGCTGGCTTGCTCGCCGTTTTTGCGTGAGCAGATTCGAAGCATCTGGCCCGATATTATCGTGACGCTCGGCAACCCCGCGACGCACTTTGTGCTTAAGACCGAGGTTGGCATTACTAAGCTGCGCGGCAGGTTCCACCAGATGGGGCATTTTGTAGTAATGCCCACGTTCCATCCGGCAGCAGCGCTGCGCAATCCGGCGTGGCAGGAGCTGCTGGAGGAAGACTTTAAGATGCTGGGCGACTATCTGGAGCGACATCCCGCACCAGAGGACGCCTCGGAATAATAAGGAGCATATATGTCCCTGGAGCGCCTGGGGGTAGGTACTTACAAAACGACTTGCGCTGCCGATACGGAGTACTTTGGCGAGCTAATTGCACCGTGCCTTGAGGACGGCGATGTGCTCATCCTGACCGGTGGCCTGGGAGTGGGCAAAACTCACTTTACCAAGGGCGTCTCGCGCGGGCTGGGCGATGAGCATATGGTTACGAGCCCTACGTTTGCGCTCATGGCCGTTCACGATCAAGGTCGTATTCCGCTGTTTCACTTTGATCTATACCGCCTGGAGCATGCCTACGAGCTCGAGGATACGGGCATTTTCGATGTGCTGGGCTATGAGGGTGCTTGCTTGCTGGAATGGGGCGAACAATTCCAGGACGAGCTGACGGATGAGTATCTTTCGGTGACGCTCAAGCGTGATGAGGGCGACAGCGATGTGCGAACGATAACGCTCGAGGCACACGGTGACCGCGCAATGGAGCTTTCCCATTTGATTGATAAGGCTGTACAAGATGAGCTTGCATAACGACAACGCGCTGGTGGTGGCGCTCGATACCTCGACCGACATGCTTGCCTGCGCGGCAAGCTGGATTGATGGGCAGACGGGCGAGACGAAGCTCGTGAGTGGCGACCACATGTGTCGCCGTCACGCCAACGTTGAGCTCGTGAATACCGTTGATGGCGTGCTGGCTCAAGCCGGTCTGGATCGCAGCGATGTTGGTTACTACGTGGTCGGCCGCGGCCCGGGGTCGTTTACGGGTGTGCGCATCGGCATCTCCACTGCCAAGGGCCTCGCGCGCGGTGCCAATGTTCCACTGCTGGGCGTGTCGACGCTCGACGCTTGCGCTTGGACGGCGTGGAAGGCTGGCGTGCGCGGCAAGCTTGGTATCTTGGCCGATGCCATGCGCGGTGAGGTATATCCGGCACTATATATGCTGGGCGATGAGGGTCCCGAGCGTCAATTTGAGCGCGAACACGTGGTCAAGGCCGCCGTGGCGCTCGATGAGTGGCGCCGAGCAGCGGACTGGGACCAGGTTCAGCTGACCGGTGACGGTCTCGTGCGCTATGGCAAGCTGCTGGGTGAGGACGAGACCGCCCGCTGCGTGGAGCGCGACCTGTGGTGGCCTTCGGGCGAGGGCTTGCTGCTCGTGCACGCTGCGGGTGACGGCGATCCGGCTCGCGTCCTGCCGATTTACACGCGCCTTTCGGATGCCGAGGAAAACGAGCGCAAGCGTCTTGGTCTTGCCGAGAGTGCGCAGAGCGAAATTACGGGCGTTGCCGATGAGCTCGCCGGTCGTCATCTGCAGTTCCGTCCCATGGGCGCGGCGGATGCCGAGGGCGCGAGCGCGCTAGAGGCTGCCTGCTTTGAAGGTGCCGGACACGAGGCGTGGACGCCGGGCATGTTCCTGTCCGAACTGGGCGAGGACGTCGCTGCGCCGCGCAGTTGGTGGGTGGCACACGACGACGGCAAGCTGCTGGGCCTTGCCGGCGGTATGGTCGTGGACGGTGATGTGCAGATTCTGGATGTCGCCGTCGACTCGGCACATCGCCGTGAGGGCATTGCCCGCAAGCTGCTGTCGCATGTGAGCTATGATGCCCAGATGCTCGGCTGCACCACGGCTTCGCTCGAGGTCGAGGACGGCAACGGGGGCGCGATTGCGCTCTATGCCGCTCTGGGTTTTACCGAGGTGGGTCGTCGTCGTGGCTACTACGGTGTCGGCAAAGACGCCATCGTCATGACGGCCCCACTTCCCCTCGTACTTCCGGTCGATAACGCCTCGCCCGAGCCGACGGCAGCCGAGCAACGCGTATGGCCGCTGCCTGCGCCTGGGCGCTCCGAGGGGGAGCGCGCCGAAATTGAGCGCCGCCGCCTGGTGCTCGCTATCGAGAGTTCCTGCGACGAGACGGCCGTGGCGATTATCGATGCGGATGGCAATATGCTGGCCAACCAGGTGTCGACACAGATTGATTTTCATGCCCGCTTTGGCGGCGTGGTGCCCGAGATCGCCTCGCGCAAACACGTTGAGGTGATTGTGAGTGTCGTGGATGCGGCGCTCGAGGATGCCGCAGCATCGCTTGGTCTTGAGGGTGGAGCCATTGCTCCCAGCGAGCTTGCCGCCGTGGGCGTGACACAGGGTCCGGGCCTGGTGGGCGCCCTCGTGGTGGGCGTTGCCTTTGCCAAAGGCTTTGCCTACGCTGCCGGTAAGCCGCTCGTATGCGTCAACCATCTGGAGGGGCATCTGTTTGCCAACCTGCTGGCGCAACCCGACCTCAAACCGCCGTTTATCTTCACGCTTGTCTCGGGTGGGCACACCATGCTCGTGCACGTGAAGGCGTGGGGCGACTACGAGGTGCTCGGTGAGACGCTCGACGACGCTGTGGGCGAGGCCTTCGACAAGGTAGCCAAGGCGTTGGGTCTGGGCTATCCCGGTGGCCCCATCATTTCCAAGCTGGCCGAGACGGGCAACCCCAAGGCGATCGATTTTCCCCGTGCGCTTAACAGCAGGGGAGACTATCGCTTCTCGCTTTCGGGCCTTAAAACCGCTGTGACGCTCTACATTGAACAGGAGACCAAGGCCGGGCGCACGATTCACCTGCCCGATCTGGCAGCTTCGTTTGAGGCAGCTGTCTTTGACGTGCAGTACAAGAAGGCCAAAAACGCACTGCACGCTACCGGATGCAAGGAATACTGCATCGGTGGCGGCGTCTCGGCCAACCCGCATCTGCGCGAGATGATGATCAAGAAGCTTGGGCGTCAGGGGATTCGCGTAACGGTGCCGCCCTTGTCTGCCTGTACCGATAACGCCGCCATGATCGCGGAGGTCGCTCGCCGTAAATTCGACCGAGGTGAAATCTCGCCGTTCGACGTCGACGCCGATCCAAACATGACGCTGTAGCTGGTACGGCGCGGTCCCCGGACGGAGGGGCCGGATATAAGGTTTCCTGCTCTACAGTCCTGCGCAAGACGAAGGCCACATTAAGTGGCCTTCTTTGCGTGCGGAACTCGCGATAAACCTTATATCCGGCCCCTCCGTCCGGGGACCTTTCTGTGTCGATATAGCTTCTGAGCTGGTTTGGCGTCGACAACGTCCAGCAAAGTTAACAAGCCAGTGTCGAATTTCCGGCGTTCTTTAGCTGAAAGAAAAAAGTTGGTGTGCGGAGCTTTGCTCCGCATTTGGGATGGGAGCCCCTGAGAGCCGCGGGAGCCGGGCGGCGCATATGAACTTTATCGCGAGTTCCGCACGCAAAGGAAAGCACTTAATGTGCTTTCCGTCTTGCGCAGGACTGTAGAGCAGGAAAGTTCATATGCGCCGCCCGGCTCCCGCGGCCCTCAGGGGCATCTCTCATGCAAAAACTTTTGTCGGGTAAAGTCCGAGGTCAGTGGCGTTTTATACCGAGAAATCCAAAAAAGTTGAAAACTCATTACAAATTTGCGTTGACTTTAGGTAACTAAAGTTTCATACTCCTTTTCAACCACTGGGGGATGTGAACACGCACGGATCGTTCGCATCATGATTGAAGAGGATTTCTTAGACATGTTCACGCATCAGCTAAACATTATCAGCGTAGTAATTATCTGATGCGGGTTAGCACATACAGCTAGCCCGTACGATAACGGGCGGCTGATGAAGATGAGGGCCGTCGAGCGCAACCGACGGCCCTCATTTTTTATGTCTAGGAAGTTCTTTTTAGAGGAGGAAATGTAATGAACGGAGTTTTGCTCATGGTTGTGGCCGCGGCGGTGCTCGCCTGCGGCTATCTGGGCTACGGCCGATGGCTGGCCAACAAGTGGGGCGTTGACAAAGAGGCCCTCACGCCGGCCAAGCGCATGAAGGACGGCAACAGCTTCTCGCCCGTCTCCGCCTTTACCGCGTTCTCGCACCAGTTCAGCTCGATCTGCGGTGCTGGCCCTGTCACGGGTACGATCGTCGCCATGGCCTTTGGCTGGCTGCCCGTCGTGCTCTGGGTCCTCGTCGGCGGCATCTTCTTTGGTGCCGTCCACGACTTTGGTGCCCTGTACGCTTCGATGAAGAACAACGGCAAGTCGCTCGCTCAGCTCATCGAGAAGTACATCGGCAAGACCGGCCGTCGCCTGTTCCTGCTGTTCTGCTGGCTGTTCTGCATCATCGTCATCGCCGCTTTCACCGACATGGTCTGCAAGACGTTCATGTTCACCCCGGCCGTTGACGCTTCTGGTGCTGCTACCGGTGCCATCGACTTCACCAAGTCCTATGCCGCCGGCTGCGCTGGTACCATCTCCATCCTGTTCACCTTCGTCGCTATCGCCTTTGGTTGGGCCCAGAAGAAGTTCAACCTCACCGGCGCTGCCGAGTTCGTCACCGGCGTGGTCCTCATGGTTCTCATGTTCGCCGTCGGTATGCAGTTCCCGGTCTACCTGGATAAGTTCCAGTGGTTCGCCGTCGTCATGGTCTACCTGGTCTTCGCTGGCGCCATGCCCATCCAGATGCTCAAGACTCCGCGCGATTACCTCACTTCCATCATGATGATCGTCATGATCGTCTGCGCTGTCCTCGGCATCGTCGTCCTGGGCGTCAACGGTCAGGCCACTATCACCGCTCCGGTCTTTACCGGCTTCTCCACTGCCTCCGGCATGATGTTCCCGGTCCTGTTCGTCTCCGTCGCATGCGGTGCTCTCTCCGGTTTCCACAGCCTCGTTTCTTCCGGCACCTCTTCCAAGCAGGTCGAGAAGGAGCAGGACGCCGTCAAGGTCGGCTACGGCGCCATGATCGTCGAGTCCTTCGTCGGCATCCTTGCCATCATCGTCGCCGGCATCATGTTCTCCGACATGAACACCGCCGGCACCGGCGCCCTCAACGCCGGTGCCGCTTCCACCCCGTTCCAGATCTTCGCCGCTGGCATCTCCCGCGGTATGCAGGCCTTCGGTGTTGACGGCACGCTCGCTACCGTCTTTATGACCATGAACGTTTCCGCTCTGGCTCTGACCTCGCTCGACGCCGTCGCCCGCATCGCCCGCACCTCGTTCTCCGAGTTCTTTGCCCAGACCAACGATGCCCTGGCCATCGAGTCCAAGGCCGGCTACATGAAGGTCCTCGGCAACCCCTGGTTCGCCACGGTCGTCACCCTGCTTCCCGGTCTCGCCCTCGCTTTTGGTGGCTATGCCAACATCTGGCCGCTCTTTGGTGCTTCCAACCAGCTGCTCGGCGGCATGACCATGATCACCCTCGCCGTGTTCTGCAAGTGCACCGGCCGCAAGGGCTGGATGCTCTACGTGCCCGTCGCCTTCCTGCTCTGCTGCACCTTCACCTCGCTGGTCCAGAGCGCCATGGGCTGCATGACCGCCGTCCAGGCCTACGGTTTCTTCGGTACCATCCCGGCTACTGCCACCACGGCCGCCGTCTCCGTCGCCGCCACCAAGGGCCTGCAGCTTGTCTTCGCCGTCCTGCTGATGGTCCTGGGCCTCATCGTCGCCGTCAACTGCCTCAAGGAGTTCTTCGGCAAGGAGGCTGGCTCCATGCCCGACGAGGAGCCCGAGTGGTCCGAGATGGGCAAGGCCGAGTACGGCCGCGCCGCTGCCGCCGAGGCTCCTGTCGACGCCGAGGCCGCCAAGGCTTAGTCGACCTGACGAGTTGAACGTCACATCCATATGACTCGGAAAGACCGGGTCCGCGACTTCGCGGGCTCGGTCTTTTTTCATGCAAAAGCGGGTGACGCTCGAGTGTTCTCGCAGATGTTTTGCGTGGATAAGGGCGCGCGTTGTACCATATAGACGTATATGTGTGCATATGAAAGGGGCCCCGTGGCCAAGACGGTATATTCCGATAACCAACAAAATGTCGATGCTCTGGCTGAGCGCCTGAGCAGCCAGACGTCGCTTTCTGCCGAGCGTGCCAAGCTGGTTGCCTACGACCTGCTCTGCCGCAAGGCGCTCAAGATTAAGTCGAGTGCGCTGGCGCAAATTTTCCGCTCCGTCGATAAGGAATGTGACACCAAGGCGATGCGCGATGAGCTTATCGCGGCAAAGATCGTGACCAAGATCGAGGGTAGCGGCATTAACGGGCGCCCGGCGTTCTATACCATCAATGCCGAGATCCGCGATGCCCAGGAGCAGCCTGCCGAGTCCGTCGAGGGTTTTGTCGTCGAGGATTCCGCTGACGTGCCTGCTGTGGAAGAAGCTGCTCCGCGTGAGCATGTCGATACCGATGAGTTGCTCGATGAGAACGTCGTGCGTGCCTTTACGGCCAAGGCAGGACGCGGCGGTTTTGGCGGGGGTGGCAAGCGCGATGCGCAGCGCCGCGCCCAGCAGGAGCGCTTCCGTCGCGCCGTTGCTCAAAAGGGTGAGACGGATGCCGAGGCTGTTGAGACCGAGGTTGCTGCCGAGTCGCAGAAGCCCACGAAGGAGCAAAAGCCCGTGGAGGCCCAAGAGCCCAAGCGCCGTCGCGGTGCTCACTTTAAGGCTGCACAGCAGGATGCCGCGCGTGAGGTTGAAGAGTCTTCTGAGGTTGCAGACGATGTTGAGGAGTCTGCCAAGAAGGCTCCGGGTTCATGCCGTCCCGGACGTGGTTTTGCGGGGCGCGCGTATCCCGTAAGGCGTCAGGAGAAGAGCGAGCCGGCTTCGACCACTCAGGGCGAGAAGGACGAGAAGACCGTTGAGCCGGCGGCTCGCGAGCAGAAGCCTGTTGAGCCGCAGCTTGAGGTTGATGCCGAGGCCAAGGGCCAGCAGCCTACTGATGAGCAGGCGGAGCAGGGCGCGTCGAGCAAGCCTCGCCGCCGTCGCCATCGTGGGGGCCGCAGTTCCCATGCCGAGACTGCAACCGAGAAGACCACGCCGCAGAACGAGGATGCGAAGGCCGAGGTTTCTTCGGGGCAGCCTAAGCGCCAGCCGGCGAAGGAGAGCAAGTCCGTTCGTCCGCAGAAGCAGGCGTCTATGCCGAAGCACGAGCGCAATTCCCAGGGCGATTCTAAGCGCAAGTCTCAGAAGAAGCCGGAGTCTGCCGCAGCAGATACTGCTGCCCAGCAGCCCAAGTCGTCCGTCCACGGCGAGGTCTCGGCGTTTGCCCTTGCCCGCGTTTTAGGCAGGCAGCTGCTCAAGGTTGTCCCTACGCCTACGGCGCTCTCTAAGATCAAGGAGCAGCAGACACAGATCGTAAAGGTCGAGGGCAAGGACGGCAAAAAGGCTCCGCAGCGCACTCAGCACAACGAGATGTCCAACCGCAAGATTGCCGAGGAAATCGCAATCATCCAGGCTTGGATCGAGCAGAACCGAGGTGCCGATACGCCGGTTGCCTCGCGCCGCCAGCGTGCCTACCAGATCTTTAACGACGAGAAGGCTTTTGACGGCAAGCACGGTGAGCGCTTGATCAGACGTATGACCGAAAAGGGCATCAGCATGCAGGCGATCAAGGTCGCCCCCAATCGCCCCGTGCACTTTACGGGCTTCTTTACGCTGGGCGCCGACAAGCCGTTCATTATGGTCGAGAACCTGGACACCTACGACGAGATCGTCAAGCTGCTGCGTGGCCGCAAGCACGCCAAGCTCTTTGGCATCAAGGTGGGCGGCGTGATTTTTGGCGGCGGATGCAAGGCGAGCGTCTCGCATGCCCTGGACGATTATCTGGCCGAGATTGGCTATCGCTTTAACTACGTCTACTACGTAGGCGATATCGATCGCGAGGGCGCGCGCATCGTCGAACAGGCTCGCAATGCCAATGTGGTTGAGATTCGCCTGCATGCCGGCATGTACCGCGCCATGCTCGCCGAGCATAAGCGTCGCGTGAAGGCCGGCGGCGAGTGCGAGCCCGCGGCTGCCAACCAGGGCGTGCCGCAGAACCTGGCAGCGACGATCAAGGATCTGCCCATGGTTACGCGCGTGCAGTTCCGCAACGTGCTGCGCGAGGGTGGGCGCATTCCGCAGGAGATTCTGATGACCGCCGACTATCGGGATGGCGACTCGGGAAGCTTCGACCGCATGCTGAACAACTAAAATTCCGCCGTTCTACCGAACGGCGGACTTCTTGACGCTGCGAGGGGCCCTGGCACGGCAATCTGACGTTCAACTTCGGCGGCGCGACCAGAAGGTCAGCGCCGCCTTGTTTCACGTCACCTTGCCATACCAGGGCCCCTCTCGCTGTCACGTCCAAAACATCGAGGTTAAGTGGCCTCCTGTTCGTGCGGAACTCGCGATAAACCTAAGCCGGTGTCCCCACTCTCCCGGGGCCTGTGGTTACTTGGTTGTTGCATGCGGCTCGCTTTTCGGAACAGGGCTGATAATTCTAGATGCAAGGCGCTCTTGGTCGTTATGGGCCTGGGGCGTCTGTCTTATATAGGTAGATTCCTTGCGGGTTCGAATCCCTCCGCTTGCTCACAAGAAAAGCCTCCCGATCGGCTATGCGTTCGAGAGGCTTGTTTCTTTGGCTGGGACGGAGGGATTCGAACCCCCAACAGCCGGCACCAAAAACCGGAGTTCTACCGTTGAACTACGTCCCAATGTGTGGTGTTGCCCAAAAGCAACTCGTTTAGTTTACCTAATCTGCGAGGGCATCGCAAACACCATCGAGCAGGCGTACGGCGAGTGTCTGCGCGTCGCTGGCCGTGAAAGTGCCGTTGTAGCGCGTCATGCCCGTGAGCTCAATGCGAATGCGAGCCGGCTTCTGCTGCGCGGCGACATTGGCAGTGCGGATGCGCTGGGCCAGGTTGTGGCACTCGGCGAGGGCAATCGTGGCGCGCGGTGCGGCGTCGGCGGGCAGCTCGTCGCTTGCGATTTCGAGCACCAGGTCAACGTCGGTTGGGACCTCGGAGTCGCAGAGCATCATGCCGCTGTTGTCGGTCGTTGCCGTGGCGATATTCCACATGCGCGACGCAACACTGCGCGCGATGGGGTCCTCGCCGATAACGGCAATCTGGAAGCGCTCGAGCACGTTGGCGGCGCGAGCAAAACCGATGCGGGACTCGGCTTCGGTGACCGAGGGCTTGCCCTCCCACACATGGTGCAGGCGGTTGATGTAGGCGTAGGTGTCCTGGAAGGCCATGCCGTCGGCAAACAGGCCGACATTTTCCTGGAACTGCTGCAGGGCGGCCTCGGTATGCGGACCAAAGTAGCCGTCGTCTTCGCCACAGGCAAAGCCCAAAACGTTGAGAGCGCGCTGCAGGGCCTGCACATCGGCGCCATGGAAATTGGGCATGCGCAGATAGAGGGTGCGGTCGCCCAGCTTATACGAAGCGTCTACAAGGGCGCTCCAACAGGGGATATCGACGGCATGACCGGCAGCAAGGCCGCTGTCGAGCCTGAAGGTGCTGACGGCCTGCTCAGTGGTGGCTCCAAAGTACTTGTCGGTGACTTCGGCGGCATCAATCGTGTAGCCGAGCTGCAGGAGACGAGACTGCACGTCCTCGACGGCTGCTCCTTGCATGCCCGTTGTAATAGGTTCCATGAACGAACCCCTTTCGGCGTACCATTCGTACTATTTGAGCGTCTGTCGGATAGACAACGCAAAGGGATGCATAAACATGCACTCAACAGTGTAGCAAGTTGTGCCTAAATACGCTGCTGACAGGTTTTATAACACCCGTTAGTTAAGGCGCTCCACAAAGAAATCTGCCATGGAGAGGAACAGCTCGCGTGCGTGCGGATCAAGCTCAACGTTCTCGATGGCCGCTTTGGCCTTAGCGGTCAGGTCGAGCGCGTAAGTGTGGGCGTAATCGATAGAGCCGGTCTCCTGGAAGATCTCCACGGCGCGTGCGAGCTGCGCGGGATCATCGGTGCCCGAGGAAAGAATCGCCTCGACCTCGTCGTGGTGGCGCTTATCAGAGAGGGCGTGTACGGCGACAAGCGTGCGCTTGCCCTCGGTGATGTCGGTGCGGAAGTCCTTGTTGGCGGCTTCCTTAGTGCCGACAAGGTTGAGCAGGTCGTCCTGAATCTGAAAGGCAAGGCCTGTGTGTAGGCCAAAGGCGCGCAGCGCTTCGATTTGCTCATCGCTGCCGCCGCCGATAATGGCTCCGGCGGCAAGCGGCGTGGCTCCGCTGTAAAACGCGGTCTTGTGCGTCGCCATGTCCAGGTAGTCATCAACCGAGATATCAAAGCGCCCGTCACGGACCCAACCCAGGTCGAGTGCTTGACCCTCAATGGTGCGGACGATCATCTCGGTAAGCTCGTGGAGCACGCGCAGCTTCACGTCGGACTCCAGCGTAGGGTCGTCGAGAACCGTCTTGGTGACCATGGTGAGCGCCAGGTCGCCACAATTGATGGCAAGGCCCGTGCCCTCGGTAAGGTGCATACAGGGCTTGCCTCGACGAAGCTGTCCGTTGTCGGCGATGTCGTCGTGGATCAGCGCGCCCGACTGGAAATGCTCGATAGCTGCCGCGGCGCTGCGGGCGCTCTCAAAGCTGCCGCCCACTGCGGTTGCGGCGAGCATGCAGATAAGCGGGCGGTGGCGCTTGCCGGCGTTGGCCGTAAAAGCCGAGAGCGGCGCGTACAGGTAGCGCTCGATATCGGCAGAGGTCGCCTGTCCGTCAAAGAACGTGGCCAGATAGTCGTTAATCCGGTCAAAGTGTTGGGCTAAAAAGCTGGTAAACGGACTGGACACGGGTTCTCGCATTCTTTCTGAGGTTGCATTGATGCAATATGCAGACAACATATTGCCACATCAGGGCGTTTGGCGCGGCAGTTTTGGCGATTTAGGACAACGGGCGTGCGTTTGATGGAGTGTGCCTAAATCAGCCTAAAATGCTCGAGCGCCGCAACGACACCGTCGTGATCGACGGTGTCGGTCACGTAATCGGCCTTATCCTTGAGATAGTCTGGTGCGTTGCCCATGGCGATACCGACATCGACGGCGTTCATCAGCGAGACGTCATTGCTGGCGTCGCCGATGCCGTATACGGTTCCGTGGTGGGGATCGAGGGCGTCGAGTACAGACTGGATGCCCCCGCGCTTCGTGCATTCGCGGGGCGAGATTTCGGTTACCTCGAGTTCGAGCTCGTTAAAGCACAGCAGCGGCTCAAGTGCCTTATCTTGAGCGATGTGGTTGGCGAGCGATGTAGACATCAAGATCTTGTAGACACTGTAATGTTGCAGCTGCGTGACTGCGTCGCCCAGGGTGCGCGCGTATCCGGGAGCATCGGGGGCATCGGCACTCATGCGCACGACGCCGTTGAGGCCCTCAAAGCGGATGACCTCGCCCGATTGCTCAAGGTAGGGGGCAAGACGCTGCAGCATACTGGGCGTCATCGACAGATCGCGAATTGCGTGTCCGTTGATCTCGGCGTAACCGCCCGCAAGACAGACGATGCCGGTCCAGGGCAGCTCAAGAAGTTTGGGGTGGATGCAGCTGAGGGTGCGTCCTGTGCAGATAAAGGCCATGTTGCCGTTTGCAACGAAATCACGGATGGCCTGCGAGACCGCCTCGTTGGGATAAGGGGACAGGTCACGCTCGTCTTCGGGAAGGTCTTGGGCGAGCCTGGGGTCTTGCCAGGCGAGCGTTCCGTCGATATCGAAGAAGCAGATATCGCCGCGCTTATGGGCTGCGCTGGCGGCAGGGGAGGCCGAGGTGGTGGGCACAAATCCCGGCTCGAGGCCCATGATCTGGTCAAAATGCTCTTTAACGCGGGGAACGGAGATGCCGATGATCACCTGGGCGGTCTTGCCCGTAATGATGAGGCCCTTGGCGCCCACCGCGACAAACGACGCGTTATCTGCAACGATGGAAGGGTCTGCGACCTCGACGCGCAGGCGCGTGGCGCAGTTGGTTGCGCCCACGATATTGCCAACGCCACCTAAGAGCTGAATTACCCGCTCAGCGAGGACGTGATCTTGATCGGATCGACTATTGACTTCGTCATTGGGAGATTGCTCTTTGGCAAAGTCGCTTCCCGTTAAACGATCGATTGTCGTGCGATTGGCGACATGATTCTCGCGGCCCGGCGTCTTAAGGTCATAGACCAAGATGAGTGCTCGAAAACTAACAAAGAAGATGAGGCTAAAGGCAAGGCCGATGCCGAGCGCCAAAAGGTAGGAGCCGGCATGCATTCGCATGAGTGGGATGAAGTTGAAGGCCGTCATTTCCATGAGACCGCCCGAGAAGATGCCGACGATGCCAAAGAAGTTCATGGTCATGGCAAGGCAGGAGGATAGGACGGCGTAGAGCAAAAAGAGTCCGGGATAGGTGAACATAAAGAGAAACTCGAGCGGTTCGGTGACGCCGCAGACCACCGAGGCGACGATGGCGGGCAAAAGGATGACCTTAAGGCCGGCGCGGCGTTCGGGTTTGGCGGTGAAATAGAATGCTGCCGCGATGGCGGGAAGGCCAAAGAGCTTGCCCCAGCCGGTGGCGGTAAAACCTGCCCAGGGTGCAAGTTCATTTAAAGGGCGCGTGCTATGGGAGAGAATGGGGAGCAGGTTGGTCCACGTGGCGTAAATACCGTCGTGAATGACCAGATTGTCGTAATAGATGGGCATATAGAGCAGGTGGTGCAGCCCCATGGGCTCGAGTGCTCGCTCCAAAAACACAAAGATGCCCACGCCGAAGGGGCCGACGCCTGCAAGTGCGTGGCGCAGCGTTTCGGTCACAGCGTATGCGAAGGGTACGATGGCGGCCGAGATGGCGGCAAGGGCAAACACGGCAAAAAAGCTGATGAGGTAGACCAGTGAGGAACCCGAGAAGGTGCCGAGCCAATCGGGAACCTTGGCATCGTAGAAGCGATCATGGATGGCGACGACGGTTGCCGATACCGCCAGCGGGCCGATAATGCCGGTGTCGAGCGTCTTGATGCCGTCGATGACGGTGATGCCGCTGGCGGGGGTCAAAGATGATGGGTACTTAAGTCCAAGGTTGTCGCCGCTCAGCTTAATGATCTCGCTCAAAAAGAAGCAATAGGCAAAATAAGCCACGAGTGCCTCGAGGCAGCAGCGTGCCGGTTGCTTTTGGGCAAGACCGATAGGCAGCGCTACGGCAAAAAGGAGCGGGAGACGTTTAAAGACCGTCCACGAGCCGCGCTGGATGATGGTCCAGAAAACGTACCAAGGGGTTCCGTATACGGCGAGATCGCCGACGATGTCCGCAGTCGTTGCGAGAGCGGAGATGCCGACCATGAGGCCTGATATAGAAAACAGCATGGCGGGCGCGAACATGGCTCCGCCAAAACGTTGGATTTTCTGCAGCATAATATGCCTTTCGGATGCAACATGCTGTGCGAGCAAGAACGTTTAAACAATGAACTCATTGTAGAGGACTGGCTGCTTGCCGCATTGACGGTTTTGATTCGGTCCGATTTGGGTTTCGGGGGAACCGTCGACGGTAAATAATCCGTGCTTTACCGATAATCGGTTTAAACAACCCAAAGAAATGCTATCGTGCCTAGCCATACATATTCATTAGAGGTGAAACAATGCCAAAAGCGATTTATGAAGGAATCTACCGAGAAATACGCTCGCGCATCATTAATGGGACCTATGCGTTTCAGGAGATGCTGCCAACCGAAGCCGAGCTGACCGCGGAGTTCGGATGCACTCGCAATACCGTCCGTCGCGCCTTGAGTATGCTGGCCGACGGGATGTTTGTGCAGCCCATACACGGCAAGGGCGTGCGCGTTATTTGGCTTAAGGGCGAAACCGACATGTTGGGCGCACTCGAAGAGGTTGAGTCGTTTGGCGAGTTTGCAAAGCGCAACAATGCCGTTGCATCGACGGACGTTAAGTCTTTTGAACATCTGGTCTGCACCGAGCAACTCTCTCGTCACCTGGGCTTTAAGGTGGGCGAGGAGTTGATTCGCGTGGTGCGTGTCCGTAGCCTTAACGGTAGCGCTCGCCAGGTGGACCACGGCTATTTTCTGGAGTCGATCGCCAAAGGCCTGACGCCCGAGATCGCTGCAAAGTCAATTTACGACTATCTGGAGCACAAACGCGGCGTCAAAGTGATGGCGAGTCGCCGTACGGTGAGCGTCGAGCTTGCCAACGATGAGGACTGCAGCTATCTTGACCTTGGCAAATACAACTGCGTTGCCGTCATGGAGAGCCAGTCGTACACCTCAGACGGCATCTTGTTCGAGGTCACGCATGCCAGCACGCATCCCGAGATCTTCCGCTACCGCGTCAACTCCAAGCGATAGCCGGCTAGCTCGCAGCCTGACGAGACTCATGCCCTCAAAGAGAAAACGCCCGGTCAAACCGACGATGCATCGGCTTGACCGGGCGTTTTCTCTGCATTCGATAACAAATAATTGTTTATACAAAACTTGTCAAGTATCAAGTTGAAATTACCGTTCACCGAAGTTTTTCTACCGCTCTAGTAATACTTGTTCAAACAACTAGCCAAATAGCGTATCGTACAAATCAGCAAAAGGGGCAAAGTCCCCGAGCCAATCTCCGAAGGCGGCGGCAAAGGGTGCCGCCACGGTGTGAAAGGGTGGATTGTAATGAAGAACGAAATGAGCAGAAGGCAGTTCCTGGGCTTTGCTGGTTCCGCGGCTGCGGTTCTTGGTCTGGGTCTCGTGGGCTGCGGTGGTTCTGCCGGCTCCGGCTCCTCTGCTTCTGGTGACGCTGCCGAGGTCTACTTCCTCCAATTCAAGCCCGAGGTCGACAAGGAGTGGAAGGAGATCGCCAAGGCCTATAAGAAGGAGAAGGGCGTCGAGGTCAAGATCGTGACCGCCGCCTCCAACACCTACGAGGAGAAGCTCAAGTCCGAGATGTCCAAGAGCTCCGCTCCGACCCTGTTCCAGGTCAACGGCCCCACCGGTCTTAAGAACTGGAAGGATTACTGCGCCGACCTGTCCGATACCAAGCTCCGCGGTGAGCTCATTGACGACTCCCTGGCTCTGCAGTCCGACGGCAAGGATCTGGGTATCGACTGGGTCCAGGAGAGCTACGGCATCATCTACAACAAGCAGCTGCTCGAGAAGGCTGGTTACAAGGCCGAGGACATCAACTCCTTCGACAAGCTGAAGGCTTGTGCCGACGACATCCAGGCCCGCAAGGACGAGCTTGGTGTTGAGGGCGCCTTCACTTCCGCTGGCATGGACGACTCCTCCAGCTGGCGCTACACCACCCACCTCGCCAACCTCCCGCTCTACTACGAGTTCGAGAAGGAGCACAACCAGGAGGACGACGAGATCAAGGGCGAGTATCTCGACAACTTCAAGCAGATTTTCGACCTGTACATCACCGACTCCACCTGCGATCCTTCGCAGCTTGCCTCCAAGACCGGCGACGACGCCACAAACGAGTTCGCAACCGGCAAGGCCGTCTTCTATCAGAACGGTTCTTGGGCCTACGCTGACCTCACCAAGGCTGGCATGACCGACGATCAGATTGGCATGATGCCCATCTACATCGGTGTCGACGGCGAGGAGAACCAGGGCCTGTGCTCCGGCGGCGAGAACTACTGGTGCGTCAGCTCCCAGGCTTCCGAGGATGCCCAGAAGGCCACCGAGGACTTCATGTATTGGTGCGTCACTTCTGACACCGCCACCAGCATCATCGCTGACAAGATGGGTCTGACTGCCCCGTTCAAGAGCGCCAAGGAAACCACCAATGTCTTCTCGCAGCAGGCCGTCGCCATGGCCAAGGACGGCAAGAAGACCGTCGCTTGGGACTTCGTCTACATCCCCTCTGAGGAGTGGAAGAAGAACCTCAAGCAGGCTCTGATCGCCTATGCTGCCGACAACAGCAAGTGGGACGGCGTCAAGAACGCCTTCGTCGATGGCTGGAAGACCGAGAAGGCTGCTTCCGAGTAAGCAGTTGCTGCCCAAGCTATCTGATTAGCGACAGGGGGCGGGCAGACGTTGGTTTGCCCGCCCCCTGCATATTGAAAGGACCCTTCTATGGGCAAAGCACTCAAGCGCTGGTGGCCGCTCTTTATGCTGCCCACGTGTCTGGCGTTTATGATCGGGTTCGTGATCCCCTTTATCCAGGGTTTCTATCTCTCGTTCTGCCAGTTTATTACCATCAACAACACGCACTTTGTCGGTATCGAGAACTACGTGCGCGCACTGTCCGATCCGCAGTTTGCCACGTCGTTCTTCTTTACCGTGGCGTTTGCCTTCCTGTCGACGGTGCTCATCAACGTGATCGCCCTCGCCATCGCGCAGGCGCTCACCCGCAAAGCGCTCAAGGGCACCAACATCTTCCGTACGATCTTCTTTATGCCTAACCTGATCGGCGGCATCGTGCTGGGCTACATCTGGCAGATTCTGATCAACTGCCTGCTCTCCAACGTGGGCGCCCAGCTCATCGCTCTTAACTCTGCTGCTGGCTTCTGGGGCCTTATCATCCTGACCCTGTGGCAGCAGGTCGGCTACATGATGATCATCTACATCGCTGGTCTGCAGTCCATTCCGTCCGACTACATCGAGGCCGCCAAGGTCGACGGCGCTACGGCATGGCAGACGTTTTGGAAGGTTAAGATCCCTAACCTGATGCCGACCATCACCATCTGCCTGTTCCTGTCCATCACCAACGGCTTTAAGCTGTTCGACCAGAACCTCGCCCTTACCGGCGGCGCCCCCGCGCACTCCACCGAGATGCTCGCCCTGAACATCTACAACACGTTCTATTCGCGTGCCGGTATCGCATGGCAGGGCATTGGTCAGGCCAAGGCGGTTATCTTCTGCATCCTGGTCGTGGCCATCTCCATGATCCAGCTTAAGGCCACGAGGTCCAAGGAGGTGCAGCAGTAATGAAACGCGATAAGGTTATCAACCGCGCGCTCTCGATTTTCTTTACGATCCTGTCGCTCGCGTGGATCTACCCCGTGTTCATGATTGCGCTTAATTCTTTTAAGAAAGCGACCGCAATCAGCACCACCACGGCATTCGATCTGCTCACGCCCGAGACGTTCAACGGCCTCGCAAACTACATGCACGCCCTTAACGAGCAGGGCTTTGCCTCGGCATTTATGTACTCGCTCATCATCACGGTCACGTCGGTCGTGCTGATCTTGGTGTGCTGCTCCATGTGCGCTTGGTACGTGGTTCGTGTCAACAACAAGATCTCGAACTTCTTCTATTACCTGTTCGTGTTCTCGATGGTCGTGCCCTTCCAGATGCTCATGTTCACGCTGTCCAATTTGGCGGACCGCATCGGCTTCAACACGCCGTTCAACATCTGCTTTATCTACCTCGGCTTTGGCGCGGGCCTGGCGGTCTTTATGTTCGCCGGTTTTGTAAAGAACATCCCGCTCGAGATCGAGGAGGCGGCCATGATTGATGGCTGCAACCCGGTCCAGGTGTTCTTTAAGATCGTCCTTCCCATCATGAAGCCCACCTATCTTTCGGTCGGCATCCTCGAGACCATGTGGGTCTGGAACGACTATCTGCTGCCCTACCTTACGCTCGACTCCACCAAGTACAAGACCATTCCTATCTTGATCCAGTACTTCCGCGGCGGCTACGGCCACGTCGAGCTCGGCCCCATGATGGCCTGCATCATGATGGTCGTTATCCCCATCGTCATCATGTACATCCTCTGTCAGAAGTACATCATCGACGGCGTGGTGGCAGGTGCCGTCAAGGGCTGATGCCGTAACTGTTTTGCAAGTTTTGGTGGCGCCCCTCAGCGCGGTGCCGCGTATCGAAAGGTAGAGACATGGCCGAGATCGTACTCAAACATGTTCAGAAGGTGTATCCCAACAACGAGTCAAAAAAGAAGGGCTTCTTTGGCAAAAAGAAGAAGACCGAGGAGAAGAAGCACAACCTCAAGGTTACCGAGGACGGTGTGCTCGCTGTAGAGGACTTCAACCTCACCGTTCACGACCAGGAGTTCGTCGTCCTCGTTGGCCCCTCTGGCTGCGGTAAGTCCACGACGATGCGCATGGTCGCCGGCCTGGAGGACATTACCTCGGGCGATGTGCTCATCGACGGCAAGCGCGTCAACGACGTGGCGCCCAAGGACCGCGACATCGCCATGGTGTTCCAGAGCTATGCTCTGTACCCCAATATGACGGTGTACGAGAACATGGCGTTTACGCTCGAGCTCAAGAAGGTCCCCAAGGACGAGATCGACCGCAAAGTTCGCTCTGCTGCCGAGATTCTGGGCATTACCGAGTACCTCGACCGTAAGCCCAAGGCGCTTTCGGGCGGCCAGCGCCAGCGTGTCGCTATCGGCCGCGCCATCGTGCGTGACCCCAAGGTCTTCCTGATGGACGAGCCACTGTCCAACCTGGACGCCAAGCTTCGTAACCAGATGCGTGCCGAGCTCATTAAGCTGCGCCACGAGATCAAGGGCACGTTCATTTATGTTACTCACGACCAGACCGAGGCTATGACCCTCGGTGACCGCATCGTGGTCATGAAGGACGGCGTCGTCCAGCAGATCGCCACCCCGCAGGAGGTCTTCAACCATCCCGCGAACATCTTCGTCGCCGGCTTTATCGGCGTGCCGCAGATGAACTTCTTCGATGCCCAGCTGGTGCGCTCGGGCAACGGCTTTACCGTCAAGACCGAGGATATGAACGTGGCGCTCGCCCCCGAGACCTGCGCTCAGCTTGCCCTCAACTGGGACGGCGGCGACGTGAAGGAGATCACGGCCGGCGTGCGCCCCGAGCAGATTCTGCTTGCCGACAAGGACGAGGAGGGCGCGCTCCAGGGTACCGTCGAGGTGACCGAGCTCATGGGTTCGACCGAGCATGTCCACGTGACCGCTCCCGATGGCCAGTTCGTCCTGATCATTCCCGTTGTCGACCTCGAGGCCAAGGGCGCGCGCAAGGCGGGCGACCCCATCTGGTTCAAGTTCGAGAAGAACGCGACCCACCTCTTCGATAAGGTCTCTGGCAAGAACCTTATCTAGGCCTGGTGCATCCGGGCCCTCCCTTTGGGCGACTGCGGTATTGCCATCCTTTTGCCGCGGTCACATATAAGGCTCCCCTCCCGTCCACTGGGCGAGAGGGGAGCCTTTCTTTGTGTTGGGATTGTCTGACCGGTCGTTTGTCTCGATCTGTAACGGGTGAGGCTGATTTCGGACGTTAGATGTTACAGATCGAGACGGTTCCGCTGAGCTAACCATTTCATCTAAATCTGTAACACCAAAGGTGAATTTCAGCTGCTAGATGTTACAGATCGAGATAAACCCAAGGGGAGGGGCCGGTATGTCTCAATCTGTAACAGCTGGGACCGTTTTTACCGAGTAGTTGTTACAGATCGAGATTGTTTGGCCGAGTCGGGTCACAGGGTAACGTGCGGGCACAAAAAACGGAGCCGTGTTGCCACGACTCCGCTTTCAAGAGGATGGGTAAAGGAAACGAAATTAGCTCAGGTGCCAAATCTCGTCGTTGTACTGGGAAATGGTGCGGTCGGACGAGAAGGTGCCGGCGTTGGCAATATTGATGAGCGTCTTGCGCATCCAGGTGTCCTGGTCCTCATAGTCGGCCAGCACGCGCTCCTTGGTCTGGATGTACTCCTCGATGTCGAGCAGGGCCATAAACCAGTCCTTGCCCTTAATGTCGTCGTGCAGGCGCTGCAGGCGCTCGGCGTTGCCGGTCGCCATAAAGGCGGGGTTGGTGATAAAGTCCACCAGCAGCTTGATACCGGGCTTGCGGTAGAGCACACCGGCGTCATAGGTGCCGTCGGCATAGAGCTGCTCGACCTGTTTGGACGAGGCACCAAAGGTATAGATGTTCTCGTCGCCCACGAGCTCGGCAATCTCCACGTTGGCGCCGTCGAGCGTGCACAGGGTTAGGGCGCCGTTGAGCATGAACTTCATGTTGGATGTGCCGCTCGCCTCCTTGGAGGCCAGGCTGATCTGCTCGGAGATATCAGCGGCGGGGATCACGCGCTCGGCGGCGGTGACGTTGTAGTTCTCGATCATGACAACCTGCAGGTAGGGAGCTACGTCGGGGTCGTTTGCAATCCACTGCGACAGCGTCAAGATCAGATGGATGATGTCCTGCGCGATAGTGTAGGCAGGCGCCGCCTTGCCGCCAAAGATGATGGTGACGGGGTGCTTAGGTCTGTTGCCGTTCTTGATATCGAGGTACTTCCAGATGATGTAGAGCGCGAGCATCTGCTGGCGCTTGTACTCGTGGATGCGCTTGACCTGGACGTCGATGATGGCGTTGGAGGGAATGGTCACGCCCTGCTCGAGCGCCATGAACTGGCGCATGATGGCCTTGGCCTCGACCTTGGTGGCGGCCAGGCGCTCAAGAACGTCCTTGTCGTCGGCGAACTTGGCGAGTTTGCTCAGGTCGCCGGTGCTGCGCCAGTCGGTGCCGATCACATCGTCGAGCAGGCTGGCGAGCGCGGGGTTGGCCCCATGGATCCAGCGGCGGAAGGTGATGCCGTTGGTCTTGTTGGAGAACTTCTCGGGATAGATCTCGTAGAACGGATGAAGCTCGGTGTCCTCCAGGATCTTGGTGTGGAGGGCGGCTACGCCGTTGATGGAGAAGCCAAAGTGGATGTCCATGTGGGCCATGTGGACGGTATCGTGTTCGTCGATGATGGCGACGCGCGGGTCATCGTGCTCGGCCTTCGCGATCTCATCGAGCTTGACGATAATGTCGGCGATGGCAGGGGAGACCTTCTGTAGGCTGGCGAGCGGCCACTTCTCGAGCGCCTCGGCAAGAATCGTGTGGTTAGTGTAGGCGACCATGGAGCGTACGATGGTCACGGCCTCGTCAAACTCGATGCCATGCTCGGTGGTGAGCAAGCGAATGAGCTCGGGAATGACCATGGTGGGGTGCGTGTCGTTGATCTGGACAACGGCGTAATCGGCCAGATCGTGCAGGTTGCTGCCGCGCTCGATGGCCTCGTCGATCAGGAGCTGGGCGGCGTTGCTTACCATGAAGTATTCCTGGTAGATGCGAAGCAGGCGGCCCTGCTCGTCGGAATCGTCGGGGTAGAGGAACAAGGTGAGGTTCTTGGCGATCTCGGTCTTGTCGAAGTCGATGGAGCTGCCGGGGACCAGGCCGTCGTCGACGCTCGCCAGGTCGAACAGGCGCAGGCGGTTCTTGGTGGGCTGGCCGTAACCGGGCACATCGATGTTGACGAGCTTGGAGGTAACGGCAAAATCGCCGAACTCGACGGTGTAGGTGCGGTCATCGTCGACTAGGATGTCCTGCTCACCGAGCCACTCGTCGGGGACGGCCTTCTGCTGGTTGTCGACAAAGCGCTGACGGAACAGACCGTAGTGATAGTTGAGGCCCACGCCATCGCCGGTCAAGCCCAGCGTGGCGATGGAATCCAGGAAGCATGCGGCCAAGCGGCCCAGGCCGCCGTTGCCGAGTGACGGCTCGACCTCGAACTCCTCGATCTTGTTGAGGTCGTGGCCTGCGGCGGTGAGCTGGTCCTTAACCTCGTCGTAGATGCCGAGGTCGATCATGTTGTTGATGAGCAGCTTGCCGATCAAAAATTCGGCGGAAATGTAATAGAGCTTTTTCTTGCCGTTGTTGAGCGGGCAGGCAGCGGAGCGCTCCTGCACGAGTTTGACCAGCAGCTTGTAAATGCGACGGTCGTCGAGCAGCTCGAGCGAGGTGCCAAAAGACTGCTCGGCGAGTTCCATGAGGTTAATTTGGGGCATGTTTTCTCCTGTGATGGGTTGTTTCATGTCTGCAATTCATAAGAAGCCCGCGCGAGGGGATTGGGGTGGCCTCGCGCGGGAAAAGCAAGCGCGTCCGCACGGTGGGGAGGGGTCGGGCGCGGTAGCTCCTATTGAGGAAGCTCGATTTCGGCTTCCGACGGGATACGGAAGTAGGTCTCGGTCCAGTCGGTGAGCTTGTGCTCGAGCTCGCGGGTGATGGCGCCGTCGAGCATGCGCCAGGTCCAGTTGCCGCCCAGCGTGGCAGGGGTGTTGATGCGCGCCTCGTTGCCCAGGTTAAGCAGGTCCTGCATGGTGTAGATGCACGTGTCGCTCACGCTGGCGGCGATGGTGCGATTGAGTGCATCTGTCATGGGTTCGCCGGCCTGCTGATGGGTGTACAGGGCTGCCTGCTCGCGCTGACGCGGGGTAGCCGTTCCCTCAAACCAGCCGCGCGCCGTCTCGTTGTCGTGGGTGCCCACATAGGCGACGGTGTTGGCGATGTAGTTATGCGGCAGGTAGTACGAGTTGGTGCCCTCAAAGGCGAACTGCAGGATCTTCATGCCGGGGAAACCCGAGTTGTCGCGCATGTCGATGACACCGGGAGTGAGGAAACCCAGGTCCTCGGCGATGATGGGCAGCGTGCCGAGCTTTTCCTCGAGCGTCTTGAAGAACTTGAGGCCGGGACCCTGCGTCCACGAACCGTAGGACGAATCGGGCGAGGAGAACGGCACCTCCCAATAGGCCTCGAAGCCGCGGAAGTGATCCAGGCGGATGACGTCGTACATGTCGAGGGCGGCGCGAATGCGGCCCTCCCACCAGGAGAAGCCGTCGGACTCCATGGCGTCCCAGTCGTAGATGGGGTTGCCCCAGTACTGGCCGGTGGCCGAGAACTGGTCGGGCGGCGTGCCGGCGACGCTCACGGGATTGCCGGCGGCGTCGATCTTAAAGAGCTCGGGTGTCGCCCACATCTCGACGGAGTCACGCGAGACATAGATGGGCAGGTCGCCGATGATGAGAATGTCGCGCTCGTTGGCATAGGCCTTGAGGCGGCTCCACTGGCGATCGAAGAAGTACTGCGTCATCTGGTGGTAGAGCATACGCGCCGGATGGTCGGTGCAGACCTTGGCGGAAGCCTCGCCGCGGGTGCGGAGCTCCGCGGGCCACTCCCAAAACGCCTTGAGACCGCACTCCTCTTTGACGGTCATGAACTCACAGTAGGGGATGAGCCAGTCCTCGTTGGCCTGGATAAAGTCATCGAAATCGGCCGGCTTGTCGGCAGCAAAGCGCTCGGCGGCGCGGTCGAGAATCTGACGGCGGCCGCCAAAGATAGCACCGTAGTCGACATTGCTGGGGTCGGATCCCAGATACACGCCATCGATATCGCGCTGCTCCAGATACCCTGCCTCGATAAGCTCGGCAAAGTCGATAAAGTTGGGGTTGCCTGCGCGGGCCGAGAACGACTGATAGGGCGAATCGCCATAGCTGGTCGTCGTAAGGGGCAGAATCTGCCAGTAATGTTGTTTGCACGAGGCGAGAAAATCGACGAAGTCGTAGGCATTCCAGCCAAAGCCGCCGATTCCGTATGGTCCGGGCAGAGATGAGACGGGCATGAGGACGCCGCTTGCACGCTCCATGAATGCGCTCACCAACCTTCTTGTTGTGGGGTCGGCCTGCCGATGGGTATGCAGTCCGCCTCCGATGTTCTGATTCGATACGCCTATTGTAAAACATGTTGTTTAAACATGTACAGGCAAGATAAAAAAGTTGGTCGATTTTCGGCGAATGGCTACATGCCATGAAAAAGCCCCGACCTCACAACGTGAGATCGGGGCAAGAACGGTATGTAGGTTTTTGCTACTCGGCGTCGGCGAAGCCGTTGGGGTTGTGGCTCTGCCAGTTCCAGCTATCGCGGCACATGTCCGCGATGTCGTACTGGGCCTTCCAGCCCATCATGCGCTCGGCCTTGGAGGCATCGCACCAGTTGGCAGCGATGTCGCCGGCGCGGCGCTCGCGGATCACGTAGGGCAGCTCCTTGCCACAAGCCTTGGAGAAGGCGGCGACGACCTCGAGTACCGAGGTGCCGGTGCCGGTGCCCAGGTTGAAGATCTCGACGCCGGTCTTGCCGTTCATCCAGTTAAGGGCGGCAACGTGACCAGAGGCCAGATCGCACACGTGGATGTAGTCGCGCACGCCGGTGCCGTCGGGGGTGGGGTAGTCGTTGCCAAAGACCTGAACGGCCTCGAGCTTGCCCACGGCGACCTGGGCGACATAGGGCACCAGGTTGTTGGGGATGCCCTTGGGGTCCTCGCCGATCAGGCCCGACGGATGAGCGCCGATGGGGTTGAAGTAACGGAGCAGCACGACGTCCCACTCGGGGTCGGCGGTGTGGACGTCCATAAGGATCTGCTCGATCATCCACTTGGTCCAGCCATAGGGGTTGGTTGCGGGCTTCTTGGGGTCTTCCTCGGTGACGGGCGGGTTGTCCGGGTCGCCGTAGACGGTCGAGGAGCTCGAGAAGATGATGGACTTGCAGCCATGGTTGCGCATGACGTCGATGAGCACCAGGGTGTTCTCGATGTTGTTGTGGTAGTACTCGACGGGCTTGCTCACCGACTCGCCGACGGCCTTAAAGCCGGCAAAGTGGATGACGCGGTCGATCTGATGGGTATCGAAGATCTTGTTCATCGCATCGCGGTCGAGCACGTTGGCCTCGTAGAAGGTGAGGTTCTTGGCGGCCTCGTCGCCCACGATGGTCTTGACGCGGTCGACGGCGACGGCGCTGGAGTTGGAGAGATCATCGACGATGACGACCTGGTAGCCACCCTCGAGCAGCTGAACGACGGTGTGCGAGCCGATAAAGCCGGCGCCACCGGTAACGAGGACGCAGGTGTCTTTGGGGTCGAGTGCTTTGGACATGTAGTCTCCTATCGAATCAGGAACACTTCTAGAGGGGAGTATAGCGCAGGCGGGGACGCCCAAATGGTGCAGGGCAGGAAAAGCAGATGAACATGCTAACGTACTCATTGAAATGTTTGGCGTGGGCGTAACCTTGACTTTGACGTTTGCATACGAGCCGCCGACCATACGGTTTGCTGCCGTTCGTGGAAATCGTTGGGATGCGCCGGATGTACGCTAATATGTATGAGTTGAGCGACATATAAATAAACATGTAACGGAGTAGATATGTCACCAAACAGCGATTCCATCCTTTCCCAGGAGCTTTCGCGTCGCACTGCCCTCAAGGCCCTGTTCGGCGCAGCTTCTGCAGCCGTTCTTTTTGGTCTGCCCGCTCGCGCCCATGCTGCGGAGGCCACCAAGGAAACCACCGACAAGCTCAATGCGGCCCAGGCTCAGCTTGACGAGGTCCAGGCCCAGCTCGACAGCATCGCAAATGAATACGCGGCGCTGGCCAACAAGAACGCCCAGACCCTCAACGATATCGAGGGCGTACAGGGCCAGATTGACAGCACGCAGGCGCAGATTGACGAAAAGAAGGCCGAGCTCAAAAAGAAGCGCGGCGATCTTTCCGATCGCGTTTCCGCCAGCTATAAGTCGGGCGGCACCAACATCCTGTCGCTGCTGCTCGCCTCGGGTTCGTTTGAGGAACTCGTCGCCAATGCGCACTATGTTGAGAAGATCAACAAGAGTGACCGCGACGCCATCGAGGACATTCAGACCATCCAGGAAGAGCTCGATGCGCAAAAGACCGAGCTCGAGTCGCAGAAGGCCGACTTGGAGAAGCTCAAGGACCAGCAGACTGCCCAGATGCAGGATATGCAGGCCAAGCAGCAAGAGGTCCAGACCGTGCTGAGCGGTCTTTCCGACGACGTCAAGGAGCTCATGGCTCAGCGCGATTCAGAGATTCTCGCTGCCGCCCAGGCCGAGGAGGCTGCCAAGAAGGCCGCCGCCGCTGCCGAGGCCGCCGCGAACAAGAACAATTCCTACTCGGGTGGTTCGAGCTCGGGCGGTGGGTCGTATGCGCCCGGAACTCCGCAGCAGAATGCCGGCTCGGGCAAGCAGCAGGCCGTCGTCAACGCGTGCTACTCCACGCCTTCGCCGGGTCAGAACTGGTGCGCGGCGTGGGTTACCAATGTCTTCCGTAACGCCGGCGTTGGCTACTTTGGCGGTAACGCGTGCGATATGTTTAACGCCTGGTGCTATAGCTCCGACCGCTCGGCGCTGCAGGTGGGTATGATTGTTGCCGACTCATCGCATAGCGGCACCGGCATACCGGGCCTGATCTATGGCCACGTGGGCATCTACGTTGGCGGCGGCATCGTTATGAGTAACGAGGGCGCCATCACGTCGAGGTCGCTTGACTCGTTTATTAGCTTCTATGGCACTGGCTCTGGCGTGCGTTGGGGCTGGCTCGGCGGCGTGGCGCTGTCGTAAAGCCGACGGGGCCGCGTGCCCGCCCGCAATATATTTGATTGCCTGCTCGGGCAGTCCTGCGCAAGACGAAGGCCACATTAAGTGGCCTTCTTTGCGTGCGGAACTCGCGATCAATCAAATATATTGCGGGCGGGCACGCGGCCCTCTTGGGTTCGGGGCGCGGCACACCGGACTGGTTGTCTGAATTAAAGAAAGTGAAGGCCCCTTTCGGGGCCTTCTTTTTATAAAAATTCGCCTACTCGGTGGACTTCGGGTTCTAGGTCTACGTCGAACTGCTCTTTGACTTTGGCTTGGATGTCGCGGATGAGTTCGTCGACGTCGGCGGCGGTGGCGTGGTCGGCGTTGACGATAAAGCCGCAGTGCTTTTCGCTTACCTGCGCGCCGCCAACGGCGTGTCCTCGCAGGCCGGCATCCATGATGAGCTTGCCGGCAAAGTAACCCTCGGGGCGCTTGAAGGTGGAGCCGGCACTCGGCATGTCGAGCGGTTGCTTGTCCTCGCGACGCTGACGGTAGTCGTCCATGTCGGCCTTGATCATCGCGGCGTTGCCCGGGGCGAGATTGAAAGTGGCCGAAAGCACGATAAAGCCGTCGTCGGCGATGCGGCTCTTGCGATAGCCCAGGTTGAGCTCGTCGGCATCGAATTCGATGATGTTGCCGCTACCGCGGGTGCCGTCGTCGAGCTGGCGAGCGGGTTTGTAGACGCGCACGGACTCCAGCACATCGGCCATGCAGGCACCGTAGGCACCGGCGTTCATGTAGCAGGCGCCGCCGACCGATCCGGGGATGCCCGAGATGGGCTCCATGCCGGTGAGACCGGCCTCGGCTGCCGCAGTGGCGACATCGGAAAGCAAGGCGCCGGCCGCCGCCGTGACGTGCGTACCGTCGACCGTAATGTTGGAGAGGCCTTCGCCCAGCGCCACGACGACGCCACGGATGCCCTTGTCGCCGACGAGCAGGTCGGAGCCGTTGCCCACGATGGTGAGCGGCAGGTCGCAGCGATAACAGGTGTCGAGCGTGGCGACGAGGCCCTGCTCGGTATCGGGCGTGACAAAGACGTCGGCCGGGCCGCCGATCTTAAACGTGGTGTGCTCGCGCATGGGCTCGCTCATCAGCACGTTGTCCTCGCCGGCAACGCCAGCAAGCGCGCACAGCAGGTCCTCGTTAAAAAAGTCGTTCTCGTGCATACGAATATCCGCCTTTTGGTGGTTGTTGTCATCAATCGATTGCAATATACCCCACCTGGACGGATTTGGTGCGCTGACGGCGATAAAACAGCCGTCCACCGGATTGGTAAAGTGTTTATCACCGAGGTAGATGGGCAGTCGCTATACTTTCAAGAGATTGCGCGTAAACCCGGAAGGAGCGAGATGGCCAACAAAGTCACCCTCAAGCAGATCGCCCAGGAGGTGGGGCTTTCCCCTTCGTCGGTTTCGCTTGTACTCAATAATCGGCCCTGTCGCATCTCGGAAGAAAACCGCAAGCTCATCAAGGAGGTTGCGGCGCGCAACCACTATGTTCCTAACCAGATCGCGCGCAGCCTGGTCATGCGCGAGTCGCGTACGCTGGGCCTTATCGTTCCCAATATCGAGAGCCGCTTTTTTGCCTCGCTCGCCGGCAGCTTGGAAAAGCGCTGTCGCGAGGACGGCTATGCACTCTTTATTACCAGCTCGGGTGGAAGCGCCGATGACGATCTGGAGCTGCTACGCCAGCTGGTGACGCGCGGCGTCGATGGTGTGTTCCTGGTCGTGGGCGACGAGTTCTCCGACGATCGCGCCCTGCGCGAGGAAGTGAGCCATCTGCCTATCCCTGCCGTGATGGTCGACCGCGCCATTGAGGGCCTCGAGTGCGACAAGGTGATGTTCGACCACGAGATGGGTGGCTACATGGCCACCCGCTATCTGATCGAGCAAGGCCACCGTCGCATCGCCTGTCTGGTTAACGCGCGTCGCTCCAATACGGGTCGCAAACGACTCGCCGGTTACGAACGCGCGCTGCGCGAGGTGGGGCTGCCCATCGACGCGCGCCTGGAGTTTGAGAGCGAATATTACATCCCGAGTGCCTATGAGGCCTCGGAGGCTGTGCTTGCAACCGATGCCACCGCCGTGTTCGCAAGCTCGGACAACATTGCCCTCGGTTTGCTCAAGCGCTTGCACGAGATGGGGAAGAGCATCCCGGGCGATATCTCGGTCGTAAGCTATGACAACTCGGCGGCCGACGTTCTCTTTGAGCCGGCACTGACCGCGATTGAGCAGGATCCTGGTGTCCTCGCGGAGCATGCTTTTGGCTGCATGTCCAAGCGTCTTGCCGGTAGGGGCGGTAGACGTGCCGAAGAGGTCGTTCTGGAGCCGGCGCTTATCGTGAAGGGCAGCGTGCTTAACCTTACCGAATATAGCTAAGCGCACTTGTTTGTTTGCATAGATTGCATGCGGAGCGTCCGCTATTTGCCGGCGGGGCCGGGGCGCCTGCTTTGTTTTGAGAAGTTCGCGAAGCCCACCTCTCAAAACAAAGCAGGCACCCCGGCCCTCGTCCGTAAGCTCTTCCGCTGGGCGAGCCATAGACGCCGCGCACCGATCTACTAAAGCATGAGCTTGAAATTGGTGCTATATTCGGCTTGAGTTGTTTAATGCTAGTACGGGAGGCTGATATGGGGCTGTTCAAGAAGAAAAACCCGCAGGATGCCTTTGATCCCGATGTGTTTACCATCACGGATACGATTTTGGACCCGCCGCGGTTTACGTTTTTGCCGGCTATCTACCAGGATGCCACGCGTCGCAAGTGGGCCGTGCATCAGCGCGGCGGCGAGCCGAAGATTTTTGACTATGCGGACGTGTTGCAGTGCGAAGTGGCCGAGGCGGGCGATCCGGAGGCCGAGGAAGTGGTCTCAAAACAGGAATTTGCCCAGCGTATCCTGGCAAATCCTGCCAAGGCGGCGAAAATAAACGCTGCCAAGCGTAATATGTGTCTTGGTATGGGCGTTGTTGTGGCGGTTCAGACGGGAAAAGACGAGGTTTCCAAATTAGAGATTCCCGTTATGACCGACGAAGTCAAACGCGATTCAAGTCTATATAAGTCGTATCGGAATGTTGCCGAGAAGATCAAGGCCGAATTTGATGCCATGGGAGGGCTGGTCTAATTTTGGCGGCATACGTTTCTGAATGAGGAGTCTGTGCAATGGCAGGCGAATCTTATGCAATTCCCCCCAAAGATCGTGCTGTTGAGGGAATTCTTTGGTATATCCAGCACCACCAGCTTGCCGGCGGCGATCGCCTGCCGGCCGAGCGCGTGCTGTGCGAAGAGATCGGCGTTTCGCGCACGGCGTTGCGCGCCGGTATCACGCGGCTCATCTCGTGTGGAACGCTCGAGCGCCGTCGCGGATCGGGTACGTATGTGTGCCCTCCCAAGCCGCTGAACATCTTCCAGGAAACGTATAACTTCTCCGATGCTGTGCGGACTGCCGGCCTGCACCCCTCTTCTCGTCTGGTTTCCACCGGGACCATCGAGGCGGATGAGGCACTTGCCGACAAGCTTGGGGTGTCTGTAGGCGCTCCTTTGCTTCGCATGCAGCGCGTTCGACTTATTGAGGGCGAGCCGGCGTCAATCGAGACGGCTCACGTTAACCTGTCCCTGTGCCCATCGCTTATCGAGCACGATTTTGAGTGCGAGAGCCTTTACGATGTCTTGCTCAAAGAAGGTGGCGTGCGTGTTGAGCATGGACGTGAGCATATCTCCATCTCGCGTTTGAAAGCCGAAGAGGCCGAGCTGCTCCAGCAAGAAGAGGGAACGCCGGTGTTCTATGAGAGCACGATCGAATTGGATAAGGACATGCGTTTTGTGGAGCATTGCAAATCGGTGATTTTGCCCACAAAGTTCCGCTTTGCCGATAACGGCGAAGAGAACGGCATGAGGAGCGTGGCAGGTGAACAATGGCTGAAACAGTAGATGCCACCCCGGTCTATATGCGCCTTCGACGCCGCATCGAGGAGCGTATCGAGCGCGGTATATATCCCACGGGTTCCATGATTCCGTCCGAAAAAGACCTCGCCGAGGAATTTGGTACGACACGCTTGACCATCCGAAGCGCTGTCGATGAGCTGGTTCGGCGCGGGCAGATTCGCCGTGTTCGGGGAAAAGGTGCCTTTGTGGCGCAGAAAGTACCTGCTTTTTTTGAACGCACGGGCGGTTTCCGTGAATCGGTCCGTGCTTCGGGCGGCGAGCCGTCCGTCCGTATTCTCGCGCGTTCCAAGCGTTATGCGGGGCCATACTACGCCGACCTGTTTGGCATCGCCGAGGATGATTTGCTGTATTCGATTCGGCGTTTGAACTGCGTCAACGGCGACCCTGTATCGATTGAGATGGCGTTCATCCCGTGCCTGCTGTTTCCAACCATCGAAGATATTGACGTGTCGGTCTTCAGTTTGTACGAGACCTATGAGATGCTGGGCCGAAAGCCAGTTATGGCACAGGAAAAGCTCGATATCGAAGCGCTGGGCGCGCGAGATGCCGGCCTGCTTGGACTGGAGCAGGGCGATCTTGCCTTGACGCTGGAGTGCGTGAGCTTCGATGCGGGCGGCCAAGCGATCGAGTACGTCAAATCGTTTAACCGCGGTGGTGCGGGTGGATATACCTATACGTACTAGCTGGTGTTTTGTGAATAACGCCTGGGAAACTAACTAGTTTTGATCGTTGGGTCAGCTGTATATACAACCTTACAGGGCCCAAAATCGACCGTTCGCCGAAGGGGATAAATTAATCGACAGAGAGGTATCAAAAAGCCGTAACCTGTAACTGTGATTGGTATCAAATACTAATGATTTGTAACGAGGTGAGACGATGAAGATGCTCGATTACGTTCAGCTTGCCCATGTGCGTATGGGGGAGAACCTCGAGCGTTCGTCTGAGCTGGTAGCGCAGCTCGTTGATATTTTCCAGTCCGGTTCTTTTAACGCACTGCGCATCGTTGCTTCGGGTTCGTCGCGCCATGCCGCCGATTGCGCCCGCGATTACCTGCAAGATGCGCTGCAGATGCAGGTGTCCGTTGTGACGCCCGAGGCCTTCGTCGATTTTGAACACACCTATCCGCAGCATGCGCTCAACATCGCCGTCTCGCAGAGTGGCTATTCGACCAATACGATTGCGGCGCTCGATTACATGCGCGCACACGATATGGCTGCAGTTGCGCTCACGGCAAACGTCGAGGCACCCATCAAGGAACACGCTGACATCGTTCTTGACTACGGTGTGGGCGTCGAGTCGGTGGACTTTGTAACTCTGGGCGTCGAGGTTCTCGTTGAGTATCTGGTGCTCTTTGGTATTTACGGCGGTCAGGCGCGCGGAACGGTTGACGCCAAAGGCGTTGCCCAGCGTCTTGACGACCTGCGCGAAGCTATCCAGGCCAATGCCGTGATGTGCAAGACCGCCGAGGAATATGTCCAAGACCACATGCTCGAGCTTTCTGAGCACATGCCCGCCATGGTCGTCGGCAACGGCCCCAACTACGGCGTTGCCGAGGAGGCGGCGCTCAAGCTGAGCGAGACCATCAAGATTCCTGCCATGCATCACGAGGGCGAGGAGTTCGTTCACGGTCCCGAGATGCAGATCGTTCCGGGCTATCTGGTGTTTATCGTTGACGATCCGCAGGGGTCGGAGCGTCTTGCGAATATCGCCGATGCGCTATCGAACGTTACGACAAAAACGGTGCTGCTCACGGCCCATCCCAGGGGTAGGGCTCACGAGGTTGCGGTGCCTCAGGTGGCTCCGCTGCTCAGCGCAATTCCCAATCTTGTGTTCTTCCAGACGATTGCGGCAATGATCGCCGAGCGTCTGAAGTCATGGGACGTGCACCCGTATCTCGATGCCGTCTCCAAGCAAATGGAGGTCAAGGCAGAGGGCTACGAAGAGTCAGTCAATGCGCTTAAGGCCAAAGCGGCCGAGTGTTACGGAATGTAAGCGGGTTTTGATGCCCGTTGGCATGGGGGATGTGGAAACAACCCCAGAAAGGAGAGACAAATGAAGGAAACCGAGAAGATCGAGATCATGCATTTCGACCAGGAGGGCTATCTCGAGGACGGTAAGGCGCTCTACGAGACCGGCAAGAAGATGACCGCGCTCGCCGACAAGGTCGCCGACGAGGGCTACGACGCCGTGTTCCTGATGGGCGTCGGCGGCACCTGGGACGAGCTCATGCAGCTCGAGTACCTCATGAACAAGTTCGGCGACCGCGACCT
>DBGDSC010000064.1:0-18113 GCA_048402045.1 Collinsella sp. | reverse complement strand
TGGCCGCGCACGAGGCCATAAGGGAGGTCCTTGACCGCCACGGCGTGGCGGAATAGCCTTAGGCGCAAGGGGCGCTGACGCGGCCCTCCCTCTTACACCACAAAAATTCGCGCGATCTGGGGTACCTCGGGAGAACACAGCGGTATCCCGTAAATATATACAATCTGTACCGTAATTTATACAAAACGAAGAGGCAGACAGTGTAGGGTGGGTGCATTGGGGTGCTTGGTGCATCAAAACGGGGACCCCCACGTGCCGTATACTCTGGCTGGATGTGAAAGCGGCTTGACGCGTTGCCAGGCGTAGGGGAGGGTGCCTCGATGAGCGTATTCGAAATTGTGTTTAGTCCGACGGGTGGAACGCGGAAGGTGTCTGGCCTTGTGGCCGGGGCACTGGGCAAGAATACCGTTACCGTCGATCTGACCGATAGCGGGCTAGATTTCAGCGCTGTCTCGATGACTGAGGACGACGTGGCCGTAATCTCTGTGCCGGCGTATGCCGGTAGAATCCCGGCTGTGGTGGCTGACCGGTTGGGCATGGTGCGCGGCAACGGGGCTCGGGCTGTTTTGGTTTGTGTATACGGAAACCGCGCGTTTGAGGACACGCTCGTGGAGCTGGAGGACGTTGCGAAGCATGCGGGATTCCGGGTGATCGCGGCAGTTGCAGCCATTGCAGAACATTCCATTGCGCGACAGTTTGCTGCCGGTCGTCCGGATGCGCAGGATGCGGCGCAGCTTGCTGAGTTTGCTCAGCAAATTCAGCAAAAGCTGTTGGCTGAGGATACATCCGAGCCCTCTATTCCCGGCAATCGTCCTTATAAACAAGCCAGAGGTCACCGCATGGCACCCGAGGCAACAGAGGATTGCGTCTCCTGCGGTGCGTGCGCCGCGGCGTGCCCCGTTGGTGCTATCGAAAAAGGCGACCCCAAGCGAGCAGCTGGCGAGGCGTGCATCTCCTGCATGCGCTGCATCGCCGTATGTCCGCGAGGCGCTCGCAAGCTTGATCCCAACAAACTATCCGCTGTTTCCCAGATGCTGAGCAAGGTTTGCGTCGTGCGGAAGGAATGCGAGCTCTTTATCTAGCGCATACGAAATTGGTGCATTGGGGCCAGGTTAATCTGCACCAACCTGGTGCAAACAAACCTGTCCCCAATGCACCAGAGTGAGGAGTGTTCCCGAGTGCCGGCAGAAAAGGAACGTCCCTAGGTACCGCATAAATACCGTTTATCGGAGAAAAAATACCGTTCGCCGGTCATAATGATTGTTCCGGCTTTGGGCTTGTCTACAATAACCCCCATAAAAGAAATGCGGAAGGTTACCGAGTCCCCTCGGACGTGGGCCTAACCAAAGTCTTTAATCGCGAGCGCCTCAATGGGCGCATTCGATTGATTTTGGTTGGGCTATATTTATGAAGGGACATGTCACCATGGGTTTCTTTTCTCGCCTTATGGGGGGCTCGGATAAGCAGACGACTGTAGCTTCCGAGTTCGAAATCCTCGCTCCCGTTTCCGGCGAGCTTGTTCATCTAGAAAATACCAATGACCCCGCTTTTAGCAGCCGTGCAGTGGGCGATGGCGTTGCCGTGGTTCCCCAAGAGGGAACGGTGTGCGCTCCTGTTTCCGGCACCGTCGCGGCGCTGTTTCCGACTGAGCACGCGCTGGGCATCATGTCCGACGACAGCTCTGCTCAGGTGATGCTGCATATCGGAATCGATACTGTTAAGCTTGAGGGCAAGGGCTTCCACGCGCTTGTTGCCCAGGGTGACCATGTCGACGCGGGCCAGCCCCTCGTCGAGGTCGATTTCGACGCGGTCCGCGCCGCCGACTTCGATCCCACGGTCTTCGTTATCGTGTGCGAGCGCTCGGAGAACTCGACTCTTCGTGAGCATGCTTCCGGCCCTGTTGCTGTTAAAGAGCCTGTCGTCTGGCTTTCCGAGTAAATTCTTATGGTGGGTACCGTGGTTATCAAGCGAGTTTTTAACAACAACGTCGCAATGGTCACTTCGGACGATGGCTCCGAGCTCATCGTCATCGGTCGAGGCCTCTGCTTTGGCCGTCATGCCGGCGATGCCATCGACGAGGCGTCGATCGAAAAGACCTACGCGTTGCAGGAGGGAACTTCTCAGGATTCGCGTACGATTGACCGCTTGGCACATCTTTTGGAGTCCATCCCCACCGTCAACCTCGTGATTTCCGAGGACATCGTTCAGATGCTTCGTCGAGAGCTCAATGTCGATATCAATGACAAGATCCTCATCGCTCTCGCAGACCATATTGGCCTCGCCCTCGATCGCGAGCGCAAAGGCGTTCCCTGCGAGAACCCGCTGCTGCTCGAGATCCAGCAGTTCTATCGCAAGGAGTACGCGCTTGCGGGCCGTGCCCTTCAGATTATTAAGGACTATCTGGGCATTGAGATGAGCGAGGAGGAGCAGGGTTTCATTACCTTGCATATCGTCAACGCCACCATGCCGCAGCGCTCTGACCGTCTAATCATCTCGGTCCAGCTTGTTCGCGACGTGCTCGCGATTGTTTCCAAGCGCTATGCTACGACCCTCGATGACACCTCGCTGCCTTACGAACGTTTCGTTCATCACCTGCAGTTTTTCGCACAGCGAGCGCTCGATCCTACGGCAGGGCAAATCAACGGAGACGCGCTGTTCCGAATCGATGAAACGGCGTATCCGTGCGCATTCTCGTGCGCGGACGCCATAGCCGCCCACTTGTCGTCTACCTATAACGTTGTCGTTACCGATGCTGAGAAGAGTTATCTCGCATATCACATTGTTAACCTGCTTGGAGAACCTGGTCTCTAGGCATAGCGTGCCCACACATCGATTGATATAAGGCAAGGCTCGCGGTCTTGTCCAGGGCACATCTGTCTTAATTTGCGGAAAAGGAAGGGGAGTACCGCTATGACCGCAAAAAAGAAGTTCAATTTCAAAGCGCCGTTGGAGGTGTTCGCGAAGTCGATCGTTCAGCCGATGATGTATCTCTCGGTTGCCGGCATCCTGCTCATCGTGGGCATCATTCTGACCAACAAGACCATCTGCGCTTTGGTCCCCGTACTGGGCTCCGGTCCGTTCCAGCTTGTGGGCGCCGTTGTCTATCAGTCGCTGATGTTTATCATCAACAACCTCTCGATTCTGTTCTGCGTGGGCATCGCCGGCGCCATGGCAAAGAAGAACAAGGGCCATGCTTCGCTGATTGCCCTGATGTCGTTCTTCCTGTTCCTGCAGGCTAACAACATCGTGCTCAACGCCACCGGCTCTCTTGCCGATGCGAGCGGCATGCTCGGTCTTACCGGAACCGGCCAGGCCACCGTTATGGGCATTCAGGTGCTCGATACCGGCGTGTTCGGCGGCATCATCCTGGGCTGCATCACCGGTGCCGTGTTCAACAAGTACTCGAACAAGCAGTTCCCCATCGCCCTTTCGATGTTCTCGGGCGTTCGCTTTCCGTTCCTGATCATGATCATCATTTCCTGGATCATGGGCGCTGGCTTCTGCATCGTTTGGCCTCCGGTTCAGGGCGCTATCTCCTCCGTTGCCGGCATCATTAAGGAGTCGGGCAACATCGGTCTGTTTATCTACGGCATGCTCAACAAGCTGCTCGTTCCCACCGGTCTGCACCACCTCATCTACACCCCGTTCCAGTTCTCCGATGTGGGTGGCACCCTGACGCTGGGTGATCAGGTTATCGCCGGTGCCTACCCCATCCGTGTCGCCGAGATGGCAATGACGGGTCAGCCCTTCTCCGATAGCACCTACTTCAACAGCTACACCTTCAACAACCTGTGGCCCTACATCGGTATCGGTCTCGCCTTTATCTTCACCGCTTACAAGGGGAACAAGGATAAGACCAAGGCCGTTATCATCCCGCTGATCATCACCGCCGTGCTCTCCTGTGTCACCGAGCCCATGGACTTCCTCTTTGTCTTTGCCGCTCCCGTGCTCTTTGTCGTTCACTCGGTTCTTTCCGGCATCTTCCTGGTCCTGCTCAAGGTCCTCTCCGTGCCCGCTTCGACTGCAGGCGGCATCATCAACATCGTGGTTTCCAACCTGGTCCTCGGTGTCGACAAGACCAACTGGCCGGTTATGCTCGTGCTCGGAGTCGTCAACGCCGCTCTGTACTTCTTCCTCTTCACCTTCCTCATCAAGAAGCTCAACCTCCACACGCCTGGTCGCGAGGAGGAGTCCGAGCTCGCCGAGTCCGTTGCCGAGGGCGAGGCCGCCGCGTCTGTCGCGGTGAAGCAGGGCGCTGTTGCCGCAGCTCCCGCAGAGGGCGTCGATGCGGGCATTGCCGACCTGGTCGCAGGTCTTGGCGGCAAGGACAACATCGAGGAGCTCGAGAACTGCTTTACGCGTCTCCGCGTGAACGTTAAGAACCCGGACCTCATCAATGAGGACCTCATCAACCACGTGCCCAACAGCGGCATCAACCGCAACGGCAACAATATCCAGATCATCTTTGGCATGAAGGTCGCCGAGATGCGCGACAAGGTCGAAAACGCAATTGAGAAGGAGCAGTAAACAATGATCATTACTCTGTGTGGTGGCGGATCCACCTTTACCCCCGGCATCGTCAAGTCCATCGCCCTGCGCAAGGACGAGCTCGATGTTGACGAGATTCGCCTGTACGACATCAACGAGGAGCGCCAGCGCAAGATCGGCGTGCTCGTGGACTGGATTTTGCACGAGGACCTCGGCCTGGACATCAAGCTCACGGTGACCACCGACAAAAAGACGGCTTTTACCGACGCGAGCTTCGTGTTTGCCCAGATGCGCGTGGGCGGCTACGCCATGCGCGAGCAGGACGAGAAGATTCCGCTGCGTCACGGCTGCGTGGGTCAGGAGACTTGCGGTTGCGGCGGCCTTGCCTACGGCATGCGCACCATCTTCCCCATGGTCGAGCTGATCGATGACGTTGAGAAGTACGCCAAGAAGGACTACTGGATTCTCAACTACTCCAACCCTGCCGCCATCGTCTCCGAGGGCTGCCGTGTGCTGCGTCCCAACGCTCGCATCATCAACATCTGCGACATGCCGATCGCGATCATCGACGTGGTTTGCGCCGCGCTCGATATCGACAAGAAGGATGTCGAGTACGATTACTTTGGCCTCAACCACTTTGGTTGGTTCACCTCGATCCGCCACAAGGGCGAGGAGGTGCTCCCGCAGCTGCGCGAGTACATCAAGGAGCACCAGATCCTGCTGCCCGATTCTTACCTCAAGGGCATGGGCTCGCTCATGGCCAAGAAGCCCGAGGAGGCCACTGACGAGCACCCCGAGCAGAACCGCCACACCAAGGGCAGCTGGTACTACGTCTGGAAGGGCGAGTACGAGATCATGGAGTGCTTCCCGGAGTACCTGCCCAACACGTATCTGAACTACTACCTGCAGCAGAAGGAGTTCGTCGAGCACTCCAACCCCGAGCGTACCCGTGCTAACGAGGTTGAGGAGACGCGCGAGAAGAACCTCTTCGACGGCATCGACCATTACGAGAAGACGGGCGAGATCGACGAGAGCACGTTCTATGCGGGCAGCCACGGCGACTGGATTGCCGATCTGGCTATCGCTCTGAAGAACGACACCAAGCAGCGCTTCCTGGTCATTTGCGAGAACAAGGGCGCCATCCCCAACATGCCCTACGACGCTATGGTCGAGCTGCCTGCCTACATTGGCAAGAACGGCCCCGAGGTCATCAGCCGCGACAACATTCCGCTGTTCCAGCAGGGCCTCATGATGCAGCAGCTGAACTCCGAGAAGCTCATTGTCGAGGCTACGATCGAGGGTTCGTACGAGAAGGCGCTTAAGGCCTTTACGCTCAACAAGACTGTGCCGTCGATGAAGGTCGCCAAGGAGGTTCTCGACGACATGATCGAGGCCAACAAGGGTTACTGGCCCGAGCTTAAGTAAAAGCAACAGGGTCGCTGGCCGCATGCCTGAAGCAATGCCCCGCCCACGTGATTGCGTGGGCGGGGCATTGTCGTTTGGTAACGCGTTTTATCAAATATGGCATTTATCTGCGGTAATGTTCATTTTCACCGCTGATGGTGACATTTCATACCGCCTGCCGAACTGCGTGGAGACCTAACAACTTTTTAGGTCAGTGTTGTGCGTGTAGCAATTTCGCCCGGCCTCGCCTCCGGGCTGCCATGTGAGAGGGGATCTTATGGCTCGACTGCACGTAATGGAACGCAGCCACGCTCAGGCCGTCATGGACGACCTGCACGATGCACTCGGACGCCGCTTGGCGGTGAGTTCGCTCGCCCCGTGCCCCGTCGAGTTTACGGCGGCGCTCGTCAACCTGTGCTCCACCCAGAGCTGCGGCAAGTGTACGCCCTGCCGCGTGGGCCTGAGCGCGCTGAGCGACCTGCTCGCCGATGTGCTCGAGGGCCGCGCCGACGAGTCCACGCTCAACTTGATTGAGCGCACCGCCCGCACCATCTATCTTTCGAGCGACTGCGCCATCGGTTACGAGGCCGGCGCCATGGCGCTTACGGCTATCCGCGGTTTCCGCGACGACTTTGAGCACCACATCCGCGAGCACTCCTGTGGCTTTGACCGCGAGGCCCGCGTCCCGTGCGTCTCGGGCTGCCCGGCGCACGTCGACATTCCCGGTTACATTTCGCTGGTCGAGGCCGGCCGCTATGCCGATGCCGTCAAGGTCATCCGCAAGAACAACCCGCTGCCGCTCGTCTGCGGTTTGGTGTGCGAGCATCCCTGCGAGATGCACTGCCGTCGCGGCATGGTCGACGATCCCATGAACATCCTCGCCCTCAAGCGTTTTGCCGTTGAGCACAGCGACCTCAACGATTACAAGCCCAGCGTGGCCGACAACACCGGCAAGCGCATCGCCGTGATCGGCGGCGGCCCGGCCGGCCTTTCCTGTGCCTACTACCTGGCCGTGATGGGCCATAAGGTGACCATCTTTGAGCAGCGCCACCACCTGGGCGGCATGCTGCGCTATGGCATTCCCAGCTACCGTCTGCCGCGCGAGCGCCTGCAGGCCGAGATCGACTGGATCTTGAGCGCCGGCATTGACGTAGAGCTCGACCACTCCGTCAATGGCGAGGAGCTTGCCCGCCTGCGCGACGAGTTCGATGCCGTCTACCTGGCCATTGGTGCCCACAGCGATAAGAAGCTCGGCCTTCCGGGCGAAGAGGCGCCCGGCGTGGAGTCGGCCGTCAAGATGCTGCGCGCCATCGGCGACGACGAGCTGCCCGACCTGAGCGGTCAGCGCGTGTGCGTCATCGGCGGCGGCAACGTGGCCATGGACGTGGCGCGCTCTGCCGTGCGCTGCGGTGCCGAAAAGGTGAGCATCGTCTACCGCCGTCGCATCTGCGACATGACGGCCCAGGATGCCGAGATTGCCGGCGCCCAGGCCGAGGGCTGCGAGGTTCTTGAGCTCACCGCACCGCTCGCTATTGAGACGGGCGAAGATGGTCGCGTGAGTGGTCTGCGCGTGCAGCCGCAGATTATCGGCGAGCCCCGTCGTGGGCGCCCGGCCCCGCGTGCCGCCGCGACGCCCGAGCGCGTCATTCCCTGCGAGCGCGTGTTTGTTGCCATTGGTCAGGACATCGATTCCAAGCCGTTTGAGGAGATGGGCATCGCCTGCAAGTGGGGCTGCGTCGTCACCGATTCGGACGGCGCCGTGCCTAACTTCGACGGCCTCTTTAGCGGCGGTGACTGCCAGACCGGTCCCGCCACCGTCATCCGGGCCATCAACGCCGGCCGCGTTGCTTCGGCAAATATCGACCGCTACCTGGGCTTTGACCACAAGATCAAGCTCGACGTTGAGCTGCCGACCGTGCAGTTTAAGGGCAAGCACGAGTGCGGCCGCTGCGAGCTGGGCGAGCGCGAGGCCGGCGAGCGCATCCACGATTGGAATCTGGTCGAGCAGGGCCTTACCGAGGAGGAGGCACGCCAGGAGGCAAGCCGCTGCCTGCGTTGCGACCACTTTGGCTTTGGCGCGTTCCGCGGAGGGAGGAACCTGGAATGGTAGAGCCCAACAAAACCACTGTCAGCGACAACACCGAAAGCGGAGCACTCAACATGGTCAAGCTCACTATCGATAATTGCGAGGTCGTGGTTCCCGAGCACACCACGATCCTGGACGCGGCCAAGTCCGTCGGCATCCAGATTCCCACCCTGTGCTACCTGCGCGATCTAAACGAGATCGGCGGTTGCCGCGTGTGCGTGGTCGAGGTTGAGGGCTGCGACCAGCTGGTTGCCGCCTGCAACAACTATGTGCTCGACGGCATGGTGGTCCGCACCAACAGCCCCAAAGCCCGCGAGGCGCGACGCACCAACGTGCAGCTGCTGCTGTCCCAGCACGACTCGCGCTGTACGAGCTGCGTGCGCAGCGGCAACTGCAACCTGCAGACCATCGCCAACGACCTGGGCATTTTCTATCTGCCGTATCAAAGGCATTTGGCGGGCGAGGGCTGGGATTTCGATTTTCCCATCATCCGCGAAAACGACAAGTGCATTAAATGCATGCGCTGCATCAAGGTGTGCGAGAGCGTACAGGGCCTAGGGATTTGGGACCTGACCAACCGCGCCACGCATACCGCCGTGGGCACCCGCGGGCGCGTGCCGATCGGCAAGACCGATTGCGTCGCGTGCGGCCAGTGCATCACGCATTGCCCGACGGGCGCGCTGCGCGAGCGCGACGACACCGAGACCGTGTTTGACGCGCTCGCTAATCCCGACAAGATCGTGCTGGTGCAGATCGCGCCGGCCGTGCGTAGTGCTTGGGGCGAGGAGCTCGGCATTCCGCGCGAGGAGGCAACCGTCGAGCGTCTGGCTTGCGCGCTGCGCCGCGTAGGCTTTGAGTATGTGTTCGATACCGATTTCTCGGCCGACCTCACCATTATGGAGGAGGGCTCCGAGCTGCTCGAGCGCCTGGGCGCCGCCGCTAAGGGTGAGGGCGACAGCCGCGGCTGGCCCATGTTTACGAGCTGCTGCCCGGGCTGGGTGCGCTTTGTGAAGGCACGTTACCCCGAGTTTGTCGACAGCCTGTCCACGTCAAAGTCGCCGCAGCAGATGTTCGGCGCCATCGCCAAGACATACTACGCCAAGGTGCTGGGCGTGGAGCCTGAGCGCCTGTTCGTGGTGTCCGTTATGCCGTGCACGGCCAAAAAGGCAGAGTGTGCACTGCCGAGCATGTTGGGCGAGGACGGCACGCCCGACGTGGACGTTGCGCTGACGGTGCGCGAGATGGTGCGCATGATTCGCGCGAGCCACGTGAGCGTGGACACGCTGGTCGAGGAGCCGCTCGACACGCCGCTGGGCTTTGGCACGGGCGCAGGCGTGATCTTTGGCGCCACGGGCGGTGTGATGGAAGCTGCTGTGCGCTCGGCATATTACCTGGTGACGGGTAAGAACCCGGATGCCGATTTCTTTACCGACGTGCGCGGACTCGACGGCTGGAAGGAAGCCGTCGCCGATATCGATGGCACTAAGGTGCGCGTCGCCGTGGCACACGGGCTGGGCAACGCCGCCCGCCTGCTCGACGCGATTCGCGACGGCCGCGTGAACTATGACTTCGTTGAGGTTATGGCGTGCCCGGGCGGCTGCGTCGGTGGCGGCGGTCAGCCCATTCACGACGGCTGCGAGCTGGCAGCCGAGCGCGGTCAGGTGCTGTGGGGCCTGGACGCCGCTGCGGACATTCGCTTCTCGCACGAGAACCCCGATGTTCAGGCATGCTATCGCGAGTTCTTGGGCGAGCCGCTCTCGCCGCTGGCCGAGGAGTTGCTGCATACCGACCATCACGCTTGGACGATGCCTAACGAGGGGACGTGCTAGCGATGCACGCGTTTGATGTTGAGGTGTCGCGCCGGGGGTTTGCCTCGGCGCTTGCCGCGGGTGCACTGTCGCTTGCGCTCGCGGGCTGTGGCGGCGGGGCCGCCGGTGCCGGGTCCGCCGCGGACTCGGTTGCCACGGACGGCGCCGGTGCTGCCGCAGAGCCGGTCGAGGTGCACGTCGCCTCGCTCAAGGGTCCGACGTCGATCGGTCTGGTGCAGTTTATGGACCAGGCAGCCGATGGCGAGACAGACAATGAGTTCGACTTTGCGATCAACACTGCCGCCGACGAGATCGTGCCCAAGGTGATTCAGGGCGATGTCGACATTGCCTTGGTACCCGCCAACGTGGCGAGCGTTCTCTACAACAAGACCGAGGGTGCGGTACAGGTCATTGATATCAATACGCTTGGCGTGCTGAACGTGGTGACGGGCGACGCGAGTGTGGCCTCGTTTGGCGATTTGGCGGGCCATACCGTCTATATGACGGGCAAGGGCACCACGCCGGAGTACGTCATGAACTACCTGCTGGAGCGCGCGGGCCTGACCGACCAGGTGGCGCTCGAGTTTAAGAGCGAGCCCACCGAGGTGCTGTCGGCTCCGCTTGCCGACCCGTCCGCCGTGGGCGTGCTGCCGGAGCCGTTCAAGACCGCTGCCATCGCCAAGAGCGAAGGCAAGCTGTCGGCGCCGGTAAGTCTGACCGATGCGTGGGATGAGCTGGCGGGTGACACGGGTTCGCGCTTGCTGACGGGCGTGACCGTGGTGCGCCGCGCGTTTGCCGAGGAACATCCCGAGGCCGTGGCGGAGTTCTTGAGCTGCCATGCGGCGAGCGTGAAGGCCGTCAATGCGGCGCCGGCAGACTGGGCACAGGCCGTGGTCGATGCAGGTATCGTCGATAACGCCGCGATTGCCGAAAAGGCGATTCCCGGGTGCATGCTTGTATGCCAGACGGGGAAAGATATGAAGGCGGCGCTCGGTGGGTACCTGCAGGTGCTGGCCGATGCGGATGCAAGCGCCGTGGGCGGCAAGCTCCCGGCTGATGATTTCTACTACATGGAGTAGCCCGTGCGTGCGTTTGCTCGACAAATGACAGAGCGTATGAAGGCGGTGGCGGCAGGTGGTGCCGTCGCCGCCTTTTGGCTTGTCGTGTGGGTGCTGGCGGCGGGTCTCGTGGCGCAGCCGTTGATTTTGCCGGGGCCGGGCGCTGTTGTGGTGGCGTTGCTGCGGCTGGTGTGCGATGCCGGCACGTGGGCGATTCTGGCGGGCTCGGGTGCGCGGATACTGGGCGGGCTGGCGCTTGCCGCGGTGTGCGGCGGCGTGCTGGCGGGAGTCTCGGTGCGATCGCGGGCGTTTGCCCGCTTGGCGGCGCCGGCGCTTTCGTTTGTAAAGGCGACGCCGGTTGCCTGCGTGGTGGTCCTGTTGCTTATCTGGCTGGGGTCGGCGCGCGTGAGCATCGCGGCAGTCTTTTTGATGGCGCTGCCGGGCGTGTATTTTTCGCTGGCCGAGGGCCTGGCACAGGTGAATAAACCGCTGAAGCAGATGTTCCGACTGCATGGCGTGCGAGGCTGGCGACTGTTTTGCGCCCATACCTGGCGCGAGGTCCTGCCGTTTGTGCTTTCGTGCGCCCGTGTCGTGATTGGCATGAGCTGGAAGGCCGGTGTGGCAGCCGAGCTTATCGGCATGGCGGTGGGCACCGTGGGTGAGCGCATCTATCAGGCAAAGCTTTTGATTGAGACGGCTGATCTGCTGGCGTGGACCGTGCTGGTCGTTGCCGCCTCGTGGGCGTGTGAGCGCGTGCTGGTGTGGCTGCTGCGGGTTTCGGGGCCCGTGGCGTGGCGCGCGGCTGTGCGGGCGCATGGGGATGGACTACGCGGGCGAGTGGGCGGCTCTGCTGGCGGCAGGGCTGCAGCGGAGCTTGCGCTTGCCGTGGGCGATCGCGCGCCCTGGGCGCCGGCGCTCGACGGACTGGTGCTTCATGTGTCTGCCGGTGGGCGCGCCTGCGTGATGGGCGCCTCGGGCGTGGGCAAGTCGACGCTGCTGGCGCTGGCGGCGGGGGAGTGCGCACCGTGCCCGATGGTGTTTCAGGATGCGCGCCTGGTCGAGGACGCTTCTGCCCTGGATAACGTGCTGGTGTGCGCCGACGCGCGCGTGAGTGCTTCGAGCGCTGCGGCCTTGCTGCGCCGGTTGGTGCCGGGAATCGACGTGCATGCGCGCGTGGCCGAGCTTTCGGGTGGACAGCGCCGTCGTGTCGAGATCGCCCGCGCCCTGCTGTGTGGCGGCTGTGCCGTCATTTTGGATGAGCCCTTTACCGGCCTGGACACCTTTGCGCGCGATGCGACGGCCGAGGTCATGCTCGACCTCCTCAATGGCCGCATGCTGTTGCTTGCCACGCACGATGTCGCCGACGCTCAGGCCCTCAATATCTCGGACATCATCACGCTCTAAATACCTACTCAGCAACAAAATAATCCGTTTTTCTCCGTCCCCATGGGGCGGGTGTGGTATTCTATCTGCGGGGTAATACTTAGGAATACCAAGTAATACCAACGCCGCAGAAACAAACTCCGGATGCGGGCCAATCGGGTTGCCTTCACAGCCCGTCGCCCAGCCGCGTGGCCCGCATCTATCCGCACTACCGTCGTTTCAAAAAGGAAGCGCCATGGCAGAACACATGACCCCGGTAGTCGCGAAGGTCTTGCCCGAGGAAAAGGCGGCCTTCGCGGCGGCAACCCAACTCGTGGGCACCACGCCGTCCAACGCAATCCGCATGTTCATCGCCGCGTTCAATCGCTGCGGCACCTTCCCGTTCGACATTTCGCCCAGCGGGGCCTTTGGCACTGTGCCCGATTCTCATCAATAAGTGATCCGTTTTCCTCCGTCCCCATGGGATCAGCTCTCTGCCGAGTTGTGGTAGAACTAGGGAACGGTTTTGAGGAGGTTGGCATGCTCAATGCGATGGCGTGGGCGCTTGCATGTTTTGGCGTTGTCGCTGCCGATATAGCCCTGAGCGTGGTTCTGTTTTCGGTTCTCGATGCCGTATCGGTGCTGACGGGCTATCCGATCGACAATCTCGATATCCAATGGTTCCAGGCTGCCGCTCAGACGGCGTCGTTTTTGATGGCGCTGCTGTGGTGGCGTTATCTGTGGCCGCGGTCGTTTATCGCGCGCTGGCAAGGTGAGCGTCCACTTGGCGGGGGATTGCGTAGCGCGTGGAAGCGCATTGCCTGCGTTATCGTGATCGGCTTGGCCCTGCAGGTGGTCGTTGGCTACGTGACCGACGCCGTGCTGTCGCTGTTGCCCGAGGTCTCGGCAGACTATAGCGAGCTCGTCGAGGAAACGGGCATGGGCGATACCAGCCTTCTTGCTGTCCTGACCACGGTGCTCGGCGCTCCGTTTTGCGAGGAGTTGCTGGTGCGCGGCATTATTTTTGAGTTTTCGCTCCGAGCGTTTAACCCGCAGTGCCGCCCACTTTGGAAGCGCCGACGTCTCGTGCGACCGCAAGACGGCGCCATGGTGCCCTGGGCGGCCCCGAGTAACTGGGGTATCGCCGCGGCGATTGTGCTGCAGGCGGCGATCTTCGGCTTTATGCACATGAACTGGGTGCAGGGTTGCTATGCGGGCGCTGCCGGCCTCATTTTTGGTTGGGTGCTCGTGACGACCGGAAAGCTTTGCTACACGATCCTGCTGCACTTTGCCTTTAATGCCGGGTCGTATCTCATGACGTTGCTCTGGTTTGTGAACACGCCGTTCGGCGTGGCAATTACGGTCGCTATCGCCGGTGCCATCCTCGTTGAGGCAATGCGCTCGCTGCGCCACGCGTGTGGGATGGACGCAGCGAGCGCACCACTGCCCTAGTTGCGCCTGCCGCCGCCGTTGGCGCCCTGACGCCCCTGGGCCGCGCGGTTGCGGCCTGCGGTGTTCTGCGCACGCGACATGCCGCCGTGGCCCTTGCTACCCTTGGGTCCCTTGCCGGCGGCGCCAGCGCCACCGTGCGGCTTGCCGCCCTTCTTGCCAGTGCCGTGTCCGCCGCTGGCCGATGCCTCGCCCGGGCGCGGCGGCACGGGACGGATCAGGCAATGCTTGGTGTAGCCGATCAGGTCGCGGCGCCCGGCCTTTTCCAGCGCCTCGCGTACCAGCTTGTAGTTCTCGGGCTTGCGATACTGGATGAGCGCACGCTGCATGGCCTTCTCGTGCGGGTCGCGCGCCACATAGATCGGCTCCATGGTGCGCGGATCCACGCCGGTGTAGTACATGCAGGTCGACATGGTGGACGGGGTGGGGTAGAAGTCCTGCACCTGTTCGGGCATGTAGCCCATGTCGCGCACGGCTTCGGCAAGGTCCACGGCTTCCTTCATCGTCGATCCGGGATGGCTCGAGATCAGATACGGCACCACATACTGCTTGAGTCCGTATTCGCGGTTCAGGCGCTCAAATTTACGGCAGAATGCATCGTAGACGGCGCGGCTCGGTTTGCCCATCACGGACAACACCGCGTCGCTCACGTGCTCGGGCGCTACGCGCAGCTGGCCCGAGACGTGATGCTCCAGCAGCTCGCGCAAAAACTCGTCCGAGGCATCGGCCATGGTGTAGTCAAAGCGGATGCCGCTGCGCACGAAGACCTTTTTGACGCCCGGCAGCTGACGCAGGTCGCGCAGCAGCTGCGTGTAGCCGCTCTCGTCGACCACCATGTTCTTGCATACACTCGGCCAAAGGCAGCGCTTGTTCTTGCATACGCCGTGCTTGAGCTGTTTGTCGCAGGCGGGACGGCTAAAGTTGGCCGTCGGTCCTCCCACGTCGTTGATGTAGCCCTTAAACTCGGGATCGCGCGTGAGCAGCTCGGCCTCGCGCATGATCGAGTCGTGGCTGCGCATCTGCAGCACGCGGCCCTGGTGGAAGGTCAGCGCGCAAAACGAGCACTCACCAAAACAGCCGCGGTTGGAGCTAATGGAAAACTTGATCTCGGCAAAGGCCGGCACGCCGCCCGCCGCGTCGTAATCGGGATGCCAATCGCGTGCGTAGGGGAGTTCGGCCACCTCGTCCATCTCGTCGGTGGTGAGCGTGGCCGACGGTGGGTTCTGCACCACATAGACGCTGTTGGGGTAGGGCTCTACCAGACGATGCCCGGTGATGGGGTCCATGTTCTGCTGCTGTACGTTAAAGCTGCGCGCGTAATTGAGCTTGTCGGCGGCAAGGTCGTCCCAGCTGGGCAGCAAGTCGTAGTCGTAGACCTCGTCGAGCGAGCTGGTGCGGTAGACGGTGCCGTTGATATAGGTGATCTGATCGACGGGCAGCCCCGCGTCGAGCGCGTCGGCTATCTCGACGATTGCGTGCTCGCCCATGCCGTAGATGAGGATGTCGGCGCCCGAGTCGAGCAGCACCGAGCGCTTGAGCTTGTCCTGCCAGTAGTCGTAGTGGGCCAGGCGGCGCAGGCTTGCCTCGATGCCGCCGATAATGATGGGAGCGTCCTTAAACGTCTGACGGATGAGATTGCCGTAGACCGTGACGGCACGGTTGGGGCGGTGACCTTCCTCGCCGCCGGGGGTATAGGCGTCGGTGTGGCGGCGGTGCTTGGTTACCGAATAGTGGTTGACCATGGAGTCCATGTTGCCGGCGCTGACGAGAAACCCCAGGCGCGGCTCGCCGAGCACAGTGATGCTGGCGGGGTCGGTCCAGTCGGGCTGGCAGATGATGCCCACTTTGTAGCCGTGCGCGTCGAGTACGCGGCTGATGATAGCCATGCCAAAGCTCGGATGGTCCACGTAGGCATCACCGCAGATATAGACGAAGTCGCACTGGTCCCAGCCGCGCGCATCCATGTCGGCGCGGCTGACGGGGAGGAACTTATTGCGGCCCGGGCGCCAGGGACGGGCGGGCGCTGTCGGGGTATGAGCGGCGTGGCCGCCCTGGGCTTTGCCGCCGCGCTTTTGCTGCTGGCCCTGTTTGCCCTGCTGACTGCGCTGGTTATTCTGAGCGTGCTGAGGCTTTTTTGCCACGATCCCTCCCGGTGTTTGTATGCTGCACGTAATTGTAACCAGTCTTTTTGGGACGGGGCTAAAAAGACTGGGGGAGTACATGAGCTGGTGAGTGAGAGCGTTGCTGAGCCAGTCGTTTGTTTCCAGACTGTGTATCCCCGTGTCGAAGGAGCCGTCTCGCGCGCACGCCATGTTGTCAATGGGTTACAGTATGAACGGCGGCTATGTTTCCGCCAACGCACGAGAGGGTCGTCAACAAGGAGGATGCACGACGATGCAGCGTGCCAAACAGATATCGGAGTCCATCGAACTGGGCATTATCCTGGCGCTCGCCGGCGGCTTTATGGATGTGTATTCGTACATTGGGCGCGACCATGTTTTCGCAAACGCGCAGACGGGCAACATCCTGCTTGTGGGCGTGAGCATCTCGGAGGGCAATTGGGCACTTGCGGGGCGCTACTTCTTCCCTGTGGTGTCGTTTGCCGTGGGCATTATGCTTGCCGACCTGGTACACGAACGGTTTGGCAGCGTGATTCACTGGCGCCAAGTGACGGTGTTCTTTGAAGCCGTCATCTTGCTGGGCGTGAGCTTTATCCCCGGTGGCGGTTACAACCTGCTCGCCAACTGCCTCACTTCGTTTGCCTGCGGCATGCAGGTCGAGAGCTTCCGCAAGATTCACGGTCATGGCATCGCTACGACCATGTGCATCGGCAACTTGCGCAACGCGCTGCAAAACGTGGACGATTACATCATCACCCACAGGCGCGGCTTTTTGGAAAACGGCCTGCTGTACTTTGGCGTGATTTTTACCTTTGTGTTTGGCGCCGTGTTGGGCAACTGGTGTATTGAGCGCATGGGCCTGCACGCCATCGTCGTGGCGAGCGTGCTGCTGTTTGTCGCGTTTGCCATCATGTTCATCGACCGCGAGCGCGACTTGCGTTTTCGCTGGAAGGTTGCGGCCGAGGCTTGGAAAGAGGGCTGTCGAAAGTAATCGAATGCGGCAAAGGGGCTGTCCCTTTGCCGCACTGATCAATATTGGGGAGGGGACGGCCATCTCGGCCGCCCCTTTTTTGGAGTCTTAAGCGCTAAGGTGCATGTTTGTAATGACAAGATTTGACGTCAGTAAAGCGTGTTACTTGAGGCTATAGAATAAAAATGTCATCTTTCCAGCTATGATTATTAGTTAAGGGGATGGACATATGTCAGAGCTTTTTATTCAAAATAAGACGACAGTAATCAAGTTGATAATCAAGGCGGAGAACTGTCCTCTTTATTGCTTTGTAGAGCCTTTCTGAGCAGCTATTCTATTATTAGTCTGGATGAGTCTTGCAACAATTTAGATAGTGTTTCGATATCCTTTTTGAAAGTAGCGTTTACGCAGGAGTTGAAAAAACATACCACCATTACTGCGGATCATGGACGTGGTTTCGAACAATTTGCAGACTATGTAATACAGTTCCAGGAGCCAGAAAAAACTATCCAGCTCCTGAATGTTGCTACGAACTGCTTTTTGCGATTTATTCGAGATGCTCTTCAATCCGAGCCCTAAGAAGGGCAATGGCTGTAGGTATTCCAATTGCGGCGGCTAATTCGGCTTTATCCAAAACCTGTATGCTAAAGCACGATTGTTTATCACATTGAAGGACGATAACTGAAGATAGTTTCACTTCCCGTTGGCTGAATATATCGTAATCTCCAAATAGGAAGTTACCTTTTATTGTGTAATTCGGTATGTTCGTTACGCACTTCATCTCAAGTCTGTTTAGGCCATAATCAAACACCGCAACTTCCTCGTGTTCGATGATGAGCGCAACCCTGGGCATGTTGCTAAAACCACCGTCGACGACAGTGAAGAGTTTTTCATTTGCATCGTCATAAACGGTATATTTAAGACTCAATAGCTGTCCTAGTGGACCCGTGAACCCATGTTTTTTGATGTTGAGGTTGTCTCCCGCTGGGTTGATGAGAGCCAGAGTATGCGGATAAGGGTTACCTTCAATTGAGATTTGATATTCGTTTGTAGCCGTCTTGCTCGATTTAGGACCACTAGCCACCATGTGTCATCGCCTCGATCGAATTGGAACCGTCTTCTGCTTCGTGCGGAGAATTACGCTGTACGTTGCAGTAGATGCAGCTGCAATAACCGCATGGGCAATTTCTAACAAAATGAATGACGTTATTTGCTGCATGCATGTTATTCATTACAAAGTATCTTTTTATAAGGCTCTGTTAGACCAGGATTGACATACATGTGTCCCCACGGTGCCATATCTTTGACCCGTAGACCGCGATGATGGGGGCAGCATGAACGCCGAAGACCTGGTCCTCAACTTCAAGA
>DBGDSC010000063.1:0-21922 GCA_048402045.1 Collinsella sp. | reverse complement strand
TGGCCGCGCACGAGGCCATAAGGGAGGTCCTTGACCGCCACGGCGTGGCGGAATAGCCTTAGGCGCAAGGGGCGCTGACGCGGCCCTCCCTCTTACACCACAAAAATTCGCGCGATCCTTTTTATGCCGATCGGACGCAATATGCGCACCAAACGGGGCGCCGAGGACGGCGCGCGGCGCGCTTCGATGCTGAATACTCCCAAAAATGCACGTCGGAACATGACCCACCTGAGCAAAAGCGCTCAAGTTCGGTGTTCGGGGACGCCAACCGGTCCGCAATACATGCAAGTCACAGCTCCGGCAACCGTTGAACGGGCAAAACCTACCGTTCACCCCATGGTGGTTAGGTGAACGTTCACCTTTTGAGTTGCAATGGATTAGTATAGTGAACGTTCACCTAAAGGATAACGAGCGCGCCGTGCGCCCGCCTTGCCAGCAAAGGGGCTGTTTGATGAAAAACTTTATGGACGATCAGGATTTCCTGCTGAGCACCAAGACCGGCGAGGAGCTGTTCCACAACTTTGCCAAGGGCATGCCCATCGTCGACTACCATTGCCACATTTCTCCCAAGGAGATCTGGGAGGACAAGCGTTTTGAGAACATCACCGAGGTTTGGTTGGGCGGCGACCACTACAAGTGGCGCCTGATGCGTGCCAACGGTGTCGACGAGCGCTTCATCACCGGCGATGCCCCTGCTCGCGATAAGTTTCAGAAGTGGGCCGAGACCCTGGGCCGTTGCGTGGGCAACCCCGTCTTTGAGTGGAGCCACCTGGAGCTCAAGCGCTTCTTTGGCTACGAGGGCGTCCTCAACGGCAAGACCGCCCAGGAGGTCTGGGACCTTGCCAACGCTAAGCTCGCCGAGGCCAGCTTTACCTGCCGCAATCTGATCAAGCAGTCCAACGTCCGCATGATCTGCACCACCGACGACCCCGCCGACAGCTTTGAGTGGCACAAGAAGATTGCTGCCGATGACAGTTTTGACGTTCAGGTCGTTCCCGCCATGCGTCCCGACGCCGCTCTGCGTATCGAGCGCGGTCAGGAGTTTGCCGACTACTGCAAGCACCTCTCCGAGGTTGCCGGCGTTGAGGTCAGCGACTTCGAGGGCATGAAGTCTGCCATCTCCAAGCGCTACGACGTTGTTCACGAGCTGGGCTGCCGCGCCTCCGACCACGCACTCGATTACGTTATGTACGTCCCGGCTACTGCCGATGAGATCGAGGCCATCTTTGCCAAGGGTCTGGCTGCTGAGCCGCTTACCGAGGAAGAGATCCTCAAGTACAAGACTGCCTTTATGCAGTTCGTTGCCGGCGAGTATGTCCGTCTGGGCTGGGCCATGCAGCTGCACTTTGGCTGCAAGCGCGACAACAACCGCGCCATGTTCGCCAAGCTCGGTCCCGACACCGGTTACGATTGCATCTCCAACTACACGCCGTCCGACCAGCTCGCCGATTTCCTCAACTCCATCCAGGAGACCTGCGGCCTGCCCAAGACCATCCTGTACAGCCTGAACCCCATCGATAACACCATGATCGATACCGTCATGGGTTGCTTCCAGGAGGCTCCGATCGCCGGCAAGATCCAGAACGGTTCCGCCTGGTGGTTCAACGACAACGAGGTCGGCATGCGCGAGCAGCTCACGGCTCTGGCTAACGAGGGCGTGCTGGGCAACTTTGTCGGCATGCTCACCGACTCCCGTTCCTTCCTGTCCTATCCGCGCCACGAGTACTTCCGTCGCGTGCTGTGCAGCGTGATTGGCGAGTGGGTCGAGCAGGGCAAGTATCCGGCCGACATGGAGCTGCTGGGCGATATCGTGCGCGACATCAGCTACAACAACGCGGTCCGCTACTTTGGCTTTGACCTGGACACCGTCGAGGCCTAAACCCGCATCGAATCACATCGAACCCAGGGCGCCGTTGCCACACGTGGCGCCCCGTTTTGCTTGCACGCTAACAGGCATCTAAGGAGACATATAGATGGAGAACATCAACTACGAGACGCTTGAGAAGATCGGCTACAAGGGCTACGTGCTGCCCAAGGACGCACCCGAGAAGGTCCTGCAGTTTGGCGAGGGCAACTTTCTGCGCGCCTTCGTCGACCGCTTCTTTGACATGGGCAACGAGGCGACTGGCTGGAACGGCAAGATCGTCATGGTCCAGCCCATCAGTGGCGCCTTTGGCTTTGCCGACGGCATCAACGCCCAGGACGACCTGTACACCGTGCTGGTCCGCGGCAAAGAGAATGGCAACACGGTTGACGAGTCCCGTGTGATTAGCGCCTGCAGCCGCTGCGTCAATCCGTACCGCGAGGCCGACTACCGTGCCATGATGGAAGTTGCCGTCTCCGACGACCTGGAGATCATCGTCTCCAACACCACCGAGGCCGGCATCGCCTACGATCCGTCCTGCAAGGCCGACGACATGCCGCCCGCGAGCTTCCCCGCCAAGCTTGCCCAGGTCCTTCACGCCCGCTGGACTGCCGGCAAGCCGGGCGTTATCGTCCTCGCCTGCGAGCTCATCGACCACAATGGCGAGGAGCTGCTGCGCATCATGAACCAGTACGTGAGCGATTGGGGCTGGGAGGACGAGTTCTCGCAGTGGATGGCTAACGACTGCACCATTTGTACCACGCTCGTCGACACCATCGTCCCCGGCCGCATCCGCGATCCTAAGGAAGCCGCCGCGGTTGCCGAGCGTCTGGGCTACGAGGATCCCTTCCTGGCCGTGCGCGAGCCCTTCCAGATGTGGGGTATCCAGGGCGACGAGTCGCTTGCCGAGAAGCTTCCCTTTGTGAAGGCCGGTCTCCCCGGCGTCTTCGTGACCCCCGATGTCACCCCGTACAAGAAACGCAAGGTCCGCATCCTCAACGGTGCCCACACCGCCTTTGTTCCGGGTTCCTGGGTTGCCGGCTTTGATATCGTGCGCGACTGCATGCATGACGAGACTGTTCGCGGCTTCATGAACACCATGCTCTACGACGAGGTCATCCCGACGCTTGCCGCCGACCTGGACGTCGAGGACTGCAAGGCCTTTGCTGCCGCCGTCGAGAACCGCTTCGACAACCCGTTTATCGACCACGCGCTGCTCTCCATTTGCCTCAACTCCACCGCCAAATGGCGTGCTCGCGACCTGCCCACGCTCAAGGACTATGTTGTCGAGACCGGCAACCTGCCCAAGTGCCTGGCGACGAGCCTCGCTACGCTCATTGCCTTCTATACTCAGGAGCTCGTTGCTCGCGAGGGCGATGGCCTGCACCTGCGCCGTGCCGACGGCACCGAGTACACCGCTCAGGACGATGCCTTCGTGCTCGATTTCTACGCCGCCCACGCCGGTGCAGACGATGCCGAGCTGGTGCACGACGTGCTCACCAATGAGCAAATGTGGGGCGAGGACCTTACGCAGATCACCGGTCTCGAGGAGTTTGTCGTCAACGTGCTCACCGTCGTGCGTGTCGAGGGCGCCAAGCAGGCCTTCGCCAACGCTCAGGCGTAAATTCCCGGTGCGGGCGCCAGACGGCTTGCCCGCGCCTCGACTTCTGCTCAACCTGTAGGGTTAGGACCATTTTTAATGAACACTATCCAGATCAATCCGGCCGATAACGTGATCGTCGCGCTGTCGCCGCTTGCCAAGGGTGCGCCTGTCGCCGTTCCCGGCGTGGGTGAGGTCGTTGCCGTGGAGGATATCCCGCAGGGCCACAAGATAGCCGTGCGCTCCATTGCGGCTGGCGAGGACGTTATCAAGTACGGTCTTCCCATCGGCCACGTGACGGAGGACATCCAGCCCGGCCAGTGGCTGCACACGCATAACGTGAAGACCAACCTTTCGGGCGAGGTCGAGTACGCTTACAACCCGACGCATCCGGTTGTTGAGCTGGTTGAGCCCGAGACCTTTATGGGCTTCCGTCGCGCCGACGGCCGCGCCGCCACGCGCAACGAGCTGTGGATTATCCCCACGGTCGGCTGCGTCAACGAGGTCGCGCGCGCCATGTGCGAGCAGGCTCAGGATCTGGTCGAGGGCTCGCTGGAGGGCGTTTACTACTTCCCGCATCCCTTTGGCTGCTCCCAGACCGGCGCCGACCATGCCCAGACGCGTCGTCTGCTGGTGGCGCTCTCCCGTCACGCAAACGCTGCGGGCGTGCTGTTCCTGTCCCTCGGTTGCGAAAACTGCACGCACCAGCAGGTGCTCGACGAGCTCGGTGACTTCGATCACGAGCGCGTTCGCTTCCTCACCTGCCAGGATGTAGCCGACGAGCAGGTCGAGGGCCACAAGATCCTGTCCGAGCTGGCCGACCTGGCCAAGCGGGCCAAGCGTGAGCCCATTCCCGCCTCCGAACTGGTCATTGGCCTTAAGTGCGGTGGCTCTGACGGTCTTTCGGGCATTACCGCCAACCCCACGATCGGTCGCGTGAGCGATATGGTCGTAGCCCGCGGTGGCACGTCGGTGCTCACCGAGGTGCCCGAGATGTTTGGCGCGGAGAGCATTCTGCTCGATCGTTGCGAGAGCCAGGACGTCTTTAACGCGGCAGCCGACATGCTCAACGGCTTTAAGGACTACTTCATTAGCCACGGCGAGGTCGTCTATGAGAACCCGAGCCCCGGCAACAAGGATGGCGGCATCACCACGCTCGAGGACAAGAGCTGCGGCTGCGTGCAAAAGGGCGGCTCTGCCCCCATCGTCGACGTGCTGCCGTATGCCGGTCAGGCTACCAAGCATGGCCTGAACATGCTGTGCGGTCCGGGCAACGACATGGTATCCACCACGGCCCTGACGGCTGCCGGCTGCCACGTGATCCTGTTCTCGACCGGCCGCGGCACGCCGTTTGGTGCGCCGGCGCCTACGCTCAAGGTGTTCACCAACCAGCGTCTGTGCGACCACAAGGCCAACTGGATGGACTTTAACGCCGGCGTGGTCGCCACCGGCGAGCGTACGCTCGATGAGGCTGCCGGCGATCTGTATCAGCTGGTGCTGGACACGGCGAGCGGCAAGCTTACCAGCGCCGAGCGTCGCGGCTGTCACGAGATCAGCATCTGGAAGGACGGAGTCTGCCTGTAGCGATGACACGTTGAGCGCGTGATTGAATAAGCTGCTGCAAAGACTGGACGACCCCGCCGAGGACAATCTCGGCGGGGTCGTTTTTCGTTTCTCGTTGCGTTGTCGTGCACGGTTTTTTTGGGGAAGGGTGCCCGGCACCTCCCTCATCTCCAGAGAACAATGAACGTTCACCTAGTTGTTGCGTGGTGCTGAATCGACTTAATAATCAAAAATGCAGGGATTTTTTCATTTTCAGGTCCGTTCAACGGCAAAAAACGACCGTTCAAGGATAATATACAAGTGAACGTTCACCTTTTATAAGCAATCGCACATAATCTAGCTAAACGTTCACCCTGAACGGCATGCAGACAGACGTCGGTATGGACTCCAATGTCTTGTTCCAAGACAATCGAGAAAAGAGAGGGAGCTCGATGACTAATAAGATCGGAAAAAAGCGTAAGATCATATTCTGGACGCGCTTGGGCTTTGGTATGGGCGGTATGCTCAATTCCGGTGCCCTGACCTTTACGCACAGCTACATGGTGCTGTTCCTGTCCACGGAGTGCGGCCTGTCTGCAGGTGAGGCTGCGCTGATTAGCTCGTTTGCCATCTATGTCAACGCCATTCTTTGCCCGCTGATGGGCTTTGTGGCCGATAACTTCTATGCCACCAAGATCGGCCGCATCTTTGGTCGTCGTCGTTTCTGGATCTTGCTGGCCATCCCGATGATGATCGCCGAGCCGCTCATCTTCGTGGCTACGCCGTTTGGCTTCCCGTACTACTTTGTGCTGTACCTGATCTACAACGTCGCGTACACGTTCTGCACCGCCAACCTGTCGCCGCTTACCATCGAGATGACCGACGACTTTAAGGAGCGTACGTACCTTACCGGCTACAAGCATCTCTTTGGTAACGCCGCCGGCTTCCTGATGGCTGCACTCGTCGGCTTTGGCTTTGGCACCTTCGGCGAGACCAACCCGTTCAGCTACTTCATCATCGCTACGGTCAACGCTTCGGTCATGGCAATCTCGCTGCTCTGCGTGTACCTGTCCACGTGGGAGCACACCCCCGAGGAGGTCGCTCAGGAGAAGATCGAGAGCGTCGGCGAGGGCATCAAGAAGTTCTTTGTGGACGTTATCTCCACCTTCCGCAACAAGTCCTTCCGCAAGGTCCTGTATGCACAGGTCTCCACGAAGCTCGCTGCTGCCTGCTGGTCTGCCTGCCTGTCCTTCTTCATCGTCTACTGCCTGCAGATTCCTAAGTCCTACGAGTCCGTGATGGAGATGCCTGGCAAGGTCGTCGCTATCGTCTGCACCGCCATCTGGGTCGCCCTCATGGCCAAGAAGGGCTTCCACAAGTCTTGGTACCTCGCAAATGTCGGTTGCGCTGCGTGCATCATTGCCTACAACTACTTCGCCTTTGGTCAGATCAACGGCACCTCCACGGTCGCCATCGCCATGATCGCCTACCCCATCATCTTCGCCATCTGGAAGTTCTTCTACGTCGGCTTCCAGTACCTGCCCGATGTTCTGCTCAACTACATCCCCGATGTCGATGAACTCATCACCCTGCGTCGTCGCGAGGGCATCTACAGCTCCGCACAGCAGCTCTGCCAGCAGATCGCCCAGGCTATCGCCGTCAACGCATGGGCTATCGTCCTTGCTGCCTCCGGCTTCATTCAGACCGCCGGCAATAGCGACGCCGTGACCCAGCCCGCTACCGTGCCTCTGTATATCTGCGGCTACATGATCATCGGCTGCGCCGGCTTCTTCCTGCTTGCGGCCGTCCTTGCCCGCGGCATCAAGATCGACAAGGAGCAGTGCGACGTCCTTTGCGACGAGATTCACCGAGTCAAGGAGGGTGGCAAGATGGCCGACGTCAAGCCCGAGGTCAAGGCGCTTTGCGAGGAGCTCTCCGGCTTTAAGTACGAGGACTGCTTTGCCCACAACAACGTTGGCTTCCAGGACGGTAGCGTAACTCCCGCCGAGTAAGGCCGACATATCGTCCAAATCACAGGGCCGTGCCACCGGAATTCCGCCGGCAGGCACGGCCCTTTTTCAACAGCGTACAATTTGCCTTTAGAGCATCTTTTTGAGGGAGAAACCCATGGAGACGAACGTTATCTGGCGCAACGCGCGCGCGGCGGTTATCGAGCTTGACGACGGCGGTTACTTTACCTGCGCCGATACGTGGGAGATCTTTGTCAACGACGAGCCCGCCGGTACCACGAATACGGTCGAGACCTATGTCGACGGCCTGACCCCCGGCAAGCGCAACCTGGTCCGTTTTGTCTGTGGCGAGCGTGAGCTGAGCGTAGGTGTCACCACGCCGGCTGAGCCCTTTACCATCAACGTTCGCGACTGTGGCGCCAAGGGCGATGCCGAGCATGATGACACCACCAACATCCAGGCTGCCATCATGGCTTGCCCCAAGGGTGGCCGCGTGCTGATCCCCGCCGGTAGTTATCGCATCAAGTCTCTCTTCCTTAAGAGCAATATCAACATCGAGCTCGCCGAGGGAGCGGTGCTGCTGGCCCGCCACGATCGTGCCTCGCTTGCCTACATTCCGGGCACGGTCACGGGCAACGAGGGCGCCGGGTATGCCGGCACCGATATGCTGCCCCTGGGCCGCTGGGAGGGCGAGAGCTTCTCGACCTACTGCTCTACCTTTACGGGTCTGAGCGTGCACGACGTGTGCATCTATGGTCGCGGCGCGATCGACGGTCAGACTGATTTTGCCGAGGACAACTGGTGGAACAAGGACTTTAAGAACATCTTTCGCCCGGAGGAGGGCCGCGAGGTCGCCCGCCCGCGCATGATCTTCCTATCCGAGTGTGAGAACGTGAGCTTGGCCGGCTTCACCGTGCGCAACAGCCCGGCGTGGAATATCCATCCCATCCTGTGCGAGCACGTCGATGCGCTCTGCCTGTCCATCGAGGGCCCCAAGAACTCCCACAACACCGACGGCTTCGATCCCGAGAGCTGCGGTTTTGTTCGCATCCTTGGTTGTCAGTTCTCAGTGGGTGACGACTGCATCGCCATCAAGAGCGGCAAGCTGGGCATTGAGCCCGAGCTTCGTCCCGCCACGCACGACGTGCTGATCTCTCACTGCTACATGCACGATGGTCACGGCGCCGTGGTCCTGGGTTCAGAGGCTGCCGGCGGCATCAAGGACCTTACCGTGAGCAAGTGCCTCTTTGAGCGCACCGACCGCGGCCTGCGCGTCAAGACCCGCCGCGGGCGCGGCAAGGACGCCGTTAACGAGGGCATCACCTTTGAGCACATTCGCATGGACGAGGTGCTCACGCCCTTCGTGGTCAACTCCTTCTACTTCTGTGACAAGGACGGCAAGACCGATTACGTGCAGTCTCGCGAGGCTTTGCCTGTCGACGACCGCACGCCCGGCTTTGGTGCCACGACGTTTTGCGATATCGAGGCCACCAACTGCCATGCTGCCGTGGCCTATATCACGGGTCTGCCCGAGAGCAAGGTGACACGTCTGACGTTCCAAGACGTTCACGTTACCTTTGCCGACGATGCCGAGCCCTTTGTGCCGGCCATGGCCTGTGGCGTGGAGCCGATGGTGCGCCAGGGCATCATCGCGCAAAACGTCAAGGTGCTCGACCTGCAAAATGTGAGCATCGAGGGCCAGGACGGCGAGGAACTGCAACTCCAAAACGTCGACAAGGTTGTGCGCGCGTAAGCGTCTGCTCTTAAACAATCGAATTCGGCATGTTGTGACGTGCGATGGACGGGGCCTTCCCGACCCATCGCACGCGCTCTTTATATGCCGGAACTGCAGCATAGGCGATCCGCGACGAAAGGGTGTGGCGACTGATGATGATTGAAGAACAAGTTTTTGAAGTATCGACCGAGCGTGAGGGGGCATACCGCAGTATCTCCGAAGCCTTGGCGGCAGCCGATCAGCTCTGTCCGGATACTGAGCAACCGGTGATGATTCGCGTCGATCCGGGCGAGTATCGCGAGCGGGTCGAGATTCATCGCTCGCATGTGACGATTGAGGGAGAGACGGCCGACAGCGTGCGTATCGTTGGCAGTCTATGTGCCAAGATGCCTTCGGAGGACGGCTCGGGCGTCGACGGCACGCTCGGCACCTTTAGGACCTATACCGTTTTGGTCGATGCCGACGACGTGCGGCTCGAGAACCTTACAATCGTCAACGATGCCGGCGACGGTCGCGAGGTGGGGCAGGCGATTGCCCTGTACGCCGACGGCGACCGTTTGGTGGTCGACGCCTGTTGCATTACGGGGCGCCAAGACACGCTGTTTTTGGGCCCGTTGCCCCCGCGCGAAGTCAAACCGGGCGGATTCATTGGGCCCAAGCAGTTTGCGCCGCGTCGGGTGGGCCGTCAGTATTTTCGACGCTGCCGGATTGAGGGCGATGTCGACTTTATCTTTGGCGGCGCGTGTGCCTATTTTGAGGGGTGCGAGATCCGCTCGCTCAACCGCAATATGGACGTGAACGGTTACGTGACGGCGGCATCGACGCCTGAGGGAGAGCCATATGGCTTCGTGTTCCACGGCTGCTCGTTTACAGCCGCGCAAGATGTGGCACCGGATTCGGTCTATTTGGGTCGTCCTTGGCGTGTGTGGGCCCAGACCGTGCTGATCGATTGCTGGCTGGGACAGCATATCAAGCGCGAAGGTTGGTGGGATTGGGCTAAGCCAGCGGCGCACGAGAGGGCGCACTACGCTGGTGCAAGCCTACATGGCCCGGCGAATGATGCCGAAAACTGGGCGCCATGGGCGCACGAGCTCGATGCGACAGCCACTACCCGATACGCCCGCGAACAGGTGCTTTCCGGTGCGGACGGCTGGGACCCCGAAGGTGGCCCGGGCGACGCTGCGGAGACCGACAGTCTTTCCGATAACGGTCGCACGGTGCATATCGACACCTATTACGAAGACGAACTGGCATTTCGTGAGCGCCTTAAGCGTGAGGGCCGCTCCGCCGCATTTAAGGGCACGACGCCCGAAGACTTTGAGGCATGGCAGATTGCGACGAGGGTTCGGCTGTTTGACCTGTTGGGCCTATCGATTATGGATCGCGTGTCGATTGAGGCGCGCGAACTCGATCGGGTGCAGATTGCCGGCGGTATCGTGCGCACCCATGCGATGCTGCAGGTGGAGCGCGACGTTTGGATGCCGTTCTACCTGCTCGAGCCGCAGTCGCCTAAGCTCGATGCGCGCGGCCGCAAGTGTTGCTATATCTGCCTGCATGGCCATCAGGGAGCAGGCGCCGCAAGTGTTGCGGGCGTGACGGGCGTGCCGGCGGTCGATGATGCCGTGCGTAAGTTCAATTACGACTACGGTCTGCGTTTGGCACGCATGGGTTACGTGACCGTCTGCCCCGACGCGCGCGGCTGGGGATACCGTCGTGACTGGAAGGGTCAGGGCGATGACGAGAACAGCTACCTGCGCGGTACGTGCCTGAATCAGGCACGTATGGCCGAGCCACTGGGTCTTACGGTCGCGGGCCTCAACGTCTGGGACAACATGCGCTTGATCGATTACTTGGAGGCGCGCGGCGACATTGCCATGGATGACCTGGGTTGCTTTGGTTTTTCGGGTGGCGGCTACATGACGTTGTACCTGGCCGCACTCGACCCGCGTGTGCGCAAGGCGTTTGTCTCGGGCTATCTGTACGGTGTCGACGATTCGCTGCTGCATCTCAATGGCAATTGCAGCTGCAACTGCACACCCGGACTTTGGCGCTTACTCGACATGGGCGATATTGCCTCGCTCATCGCGCCGCATCCGCTGCTGGTGCAAAGCTGCGAAGAGGATCATCTGAACGGTTCGCGCGGGCTGAAAAATGTTGACGAGCAGCTCGAGATCGTGCGCGATGCCTACAAGTTGCTGGGTCGCAGAGATGGCCTGCGGCACGAGGTGTGTCCGGGTGAACACCATCTGGGCGTGGCACATCTTGCCGAGGATATCGAATGGCTCGATTCGCACGTTGCGGAATGCGCCCGTGCATAGCCCCTCGGCATGCTGCGAAGAAACGGTACGTTCCTGTATGACCGCCGATGGGCGGATGAGGAGAAGATTATGGAAACGAAGAGTTTGAGTGAATCGACCATTTGCTGCTTTGGCGACTCAACGACCTGGGGCGACAACGGCTGCGGTGGGGGAGGCAACGACATCTCGTGGACCTCGCATCTGGGCACGCTGCTGGGAGGCGCGGTCGTCGAGAACTTTGGCATCAAGGGTTCGCGTATCGCCATCAAGGCCGACCGTACCGATTCGTTTGTCGAGCGCCTGGACGGTATCGACGATGCGGCCGATATCTACATTGTCTTTGGCGGCGTCAACGACTTTAGCCGCAACGTGCCGCTTGGCGAGTTGGGCAGTACCGATGTGCATGAGTTCTACGGTGCGCTCGATTACCTGATCCGAACCATCACGGCACGCTCGCCTCGGGCAAAGCTCGTGTTTATGACGCCGTGCAAGACGAGCGGTAAGCACGAGAAGGATATCCCGGCAAGCGATGAGGCGAACCATTTGGGCCTGACGCAGGTCGTCTACGTGCGAGCGATGCTCGAGGTCTGTGACCGCTACTCCGTTCCGGTGATTGACCTGTATGCGCAAAGCGGTATCAGCCCGTTTTTGCCGGAGCACCGCGAGCTCTATATGCCGGACGGTCTGCACTACAGCCCGGCTGGCTATGAGCGCCTGGCGCATCGCATCGCCGCGGGTCTCACCGCCGTTTGCCGCTAAAAGTCTGCCGTTTGCGGGGAATATAGGGTTAACGTTCACCCTATATTCCCCGTTCGCGTTACACTAGGGGTAACGTTCACCTATCGTTTATGTCAGAGGGGACAGCAATGGGTTGCAATCAAATCCTGGACCGTTATATCGAGCAGTTGATCGAAACCTCTACGCCGCAGGCGCCGGCTTGGAACATCGAAAAGATTCGCGCCGGCAAGGAGAACACCTGGAACTATATCGACGGCTGCATGATCAAGGCGCTCATCGAGCTGTACGAGATCACGGGTGAGCAGCGCTACTTGACGTTCGCCGATGACTACATCGATTTCTTTGTCCAGGACGACGGTACCATCAAGCATTACAACCCGCAGGAGTACAACCTCGATAACGTCAATGCGGGCAAGACCCTCTACAAGCTGTATGACCTGGTGGGCAAGCCCAAGTACCGTGCCGCCATGGACACCATCTACCGCCAGCTCGAGACCCAGCCGCGCACCAAAGAGGGCGTGTTTTGGCACAAGGCCGTCTATCCCAACCAGATTTGGCTCGATGGCATGTACATGGCACAGCCGTTCTACATGCAGTACGAGCTGAGCTTCCACAACCGTCGTGCCTGCTCGGACAGCTTCCATATGTTCCAGGTCGTGCATGACCTGATGCGCAACCCCCTCAACGGTCTGTACTATCACGCTTACGACGCGAGCCGCAAACAGTTCTGGTGCGACCCGGTCACCGGCCTTTCGGCTAACTTCTGGCTGCGCGCCGAGGGCTGGTTTGCCATGGCGCTCATCGACACCTGGGAGCTTATGCCGCCTTCGATGTCAGCCGAGAAGGACGAGATCCGCAAGATGTTCCACGATTTGATCGACGCCATGCTGCCGTATCAGGACGAGAAGACCGGCATGTGGCACCAGGTCATCAACCTGCCCAATATCGCCCCCAACTACCTGGAGGAGTCGGGCAGCGCCATCTTTGCCAATGCCATCATGAAGGGTGTGCGTCTGGGCGTGCTGGGCGAGCGTTACTACCAGTACGGCCGTCGCGCCTTCGACGGCATCTGCGAGACCTGCCTGTCCGAGTATGACGGGCAGCTGGCGCTCGACAACATCTGCCTGGTTGCGGGCCTGGGCAACACCGCGCACCGCGAGGGCACGTTTGATTACTACATGAGCGAGCCCGTGGTCAAAAATGATGCAAAGGGTGTGGCGCCGCTGGTGCTTGCCTATATCGAGACCATGCATCACGACAAGCTGGCCGGTAAGCGCGATCCGCTCGCCCCCTCGGGCGTGTGCTCCATCGAGGACCCGTTTGGCGGATACACCCCGGGCATCAACGCTCATAAGGGATGTGAATAACGTGGGGGCTATTACTCCGGGTGTACGTTTGCACGACCTTCCGCAGGGGACCGTCGAGGAACGCATTCGCATGGCGGGAGAGCTGGGCTTTTCGTGCATTCAGCTGCCGAGCAAGGTGCTCTACGCATCGATGGGGATCGATCGAGGCGGCCTGACTCGCGAGCTTGCCGATCATTTGCGTGCGGTGCTCGACGAGGCGGGCGTTTCGGTCGCCGTGCTCGGCTGCTATAAGAATTTGGCGACGCCCGATCGCCAACAGCTCATGGATAACTTTGCCGAGTACGAGGCATGCCTGAACTTTGCCCAGATGCTCGGCGGCTGCCCGGTGGGTACCGAGACCGGTCGCCCCAATGCGCAGAACCGCGTTGCTGACGACCGCATGACCGATGAGGCGCTTGAGGCTTTTATGGACGGACTCGCACGCGTCTGCGAGCGCGCCGAGGCCGTGGGCGGGCAAATACTGATCGAGCCTGGCTGGAACGAGACGGTCAACACGCCGGATCGCTGCCGCGAGGTGCTGGAGCGCGTCTCGAGCCCGTCGCTCGGCGTGATCTATGACCCGGTATCGCTGCTGCACCCCAGTGTTGTTGACGAAGCGCAGGAAATCACAGCGCGCATGCTCTACTTATGCGGCAGTAAAATCCGCGTGCTGCACGCCAAGGATTATGAGGTCGTCGACAACGAGGACGAAGCCGGTTGGTGCGACGGTACGGGTTCGCGCCTGGTGTGCCATGGCGTGGGCGAGACGGGACGATACGACTTTGAGCCCGTGGTGGCCTGGGCGGCTGCCGCCCGCCCTGGGATTCCCTGCGTGGTCGAGAACAGTGTGCCGGCGACGGCGGCTGACTGCCTGGCGACACTCGAGCACATGTCCGCTCGCTGCGGGGCTTCGCATCGCGAGTTATAGCATTGGCTTTTGCCGTGGCGGTCGATTAAGTTTGCCTGACTGGGGCAGCGGTGAAGGGTTTTTATCGTCGCCTCATTGGATTACATCAAAAAGGGGAGTTGCGTGGCTATCCACATTGTCGAAGAGGCGAATCGTTGCCTAGGTTGCAAAAGGGCGTTCTGCCAGCTTAAAGGCTGCCCGGTGCAGACGCCTATTCCGCAGATCATCGATCTGTTCAAGCAGCGCCGTCTGGAAGAGGCGGGCGAGCTGCTGTTCCAGAACAATCCCATGAGCGCGGTCTGCTCCGTGGTGTGCAACCATTCAGGCCAGTGCGAGGGTGCTTGCATTCAGGGCCGCAAGGGCACACCCGTACATTTCTCGAGCATCGAGCACTACATCTCCACAGCGTATTTGGATCGTAAGGAGTGGGCGCCCGCGCCGTCGTGCGGCAAACAGATTGCTGTGGTCGGTTCCGGTCCCGCCGGCATTACCGTGGCCATTAAGATGGCCCAGCTGGGCTGTGCCGTCACGGTATTTGAACAGCGCCCCGAGATCGGCGGTGTGCTGGAGTACGGTATCCCCGAGTTCCGCCTGCCCCGTGCGCTCGTGCAAAAGTACCGTCATGTGATGTGCTCACTTGGCGTGCGCGTGCGCCCTTCGACCACCATCGGCGGCGCGTTGCACATCGATGACCTGCTGCGCGACGGCTACGATGCGGTCTTTGTTGGCACCGGTACCTGGCGAGCTCGCAAACTGGGTATTCCCGGCGAGTCGCGCGGCAACGTGCTGTTTGGTATCGATTACCTGGTCGATCCTTCGAGCGTGGCGATCGGGCAGAACGTGGCGGTCATCGGTGCCGGCAATGTGGCCATGGATGTTGCCCGCACGGCGCTGCGCTCGGGCGCTCGCAAGGTCACCGTGTATGCCCGATCGCTCCATATCTCGGCCATCGATGATGAGGTGGAGCTGACCGAGCTTGACGGTGCCGAGATTGTGTGCGGCAAGGCGATCTGCGCCATCGACGATAACGGTCCGGTGTTCGAGACGGCTATCTTTGACGAGGACAACAACGTGGTGGGTTACGAGGAAGAGCTCGACCATGCGTCTGCCGACACGGTTGTGATTGCGGCTTCGCAGGTGCCCAAGGACAAGCTTGTGCTTACGACGGGTGGCTTGGAGACCGACCATCGCGGCCTGCTGTCGGTCGATGAGCACGGCATGACCACCGTGCCTGGCGTCTTTGCCGCCGGCGACGTGGTCAACGGCCCGCTCACTGTGGTCCATGCAGTAGCCGGCGCCAAGCTTGCCGTCGAAGGCATGACATCCTACCTGGGCCTCTAACCCACCCCACCCTTATCGGTTGCGGTGAAATAGTTCCTGTTTGGTGCGCCAAGAGCCTCATTCAGGAACTATTCCACCGCAACTTTTTTATGGGTCGAGCAAAAGGTGGGGGAGTGCGTGCGGCTGTGCGCCGGGCGGATACTGATACGATAGGGGAATCAGCAAGTGCCGCCACGCGGCTCAAACGAAAGGAAACCTGTATGGAGTCCTCCGCCTATCCGATGCTCTTTAGCCCCATCAAGGTCGGTACGACCGAGGTCAAGAACCGTGTCTTTATGCCGCCGGTGTCCACCAACCTGGCCGACCACGGCTATGTGACCGACGACCTGGTCGATCACTACCGCGCTCGTGCCAAGGGCGGCGTGGGCCTCATCATCACCGAGGTCGTGACGGTCGAGCCCACCTACACCTACCTGCCGGGCGATATGTGCTGCTATGACGACACGTTCATTCCCGGTTGGGAAAAGCTCGCCGCCGCCGTGCACGAGTACGGCTGCAAGATCATGCCGCAGCTCTTCCACCCCGCCTATATGGCCTTTAACATCCCGGGCACGCCGCGCCTGATCGCCCCGTCCTTTGTGGGCCCGTCCTACGCCCGCGAGGCACCGCGCCCCATTACAGTTGACGAGATTCACGAGCTCACGCACCAGTTTGGCGACGCTGCTGTGCGTATGCAGAAGGCCGGCGTCGATGGCGTCGAGGTCCATGCGGCACACGCCCACGGCATGCTCGGTGGCTTCTTGACCCCGCTCTACAACAAGCGTACCGACGAGTACGGCGGCTCGCTCGATGCCCGTATGCGCTTCTTGCTCGAGGTCATCGCCGAGATTCGCGAGCGCTGCGGCAAGGATTTCATCATCGACGTCCGTATCTCGGGCGACGAGTACACCGATGGCGGCCTGACTCTCAACGACATGATCTATGTCTCGCGTCGCCTGGAGAAGGCCGGCGTCGATATGATCCACGTGTCGGGCGGCACTACCATCAAGCGCGGTTCCGCGATTCCCGCCGCCGGCACCCAGCAGGCCTCGCACGCTGCCTGCTCGCGCGAGATCAAGAAGCATGTGAACATTCCCGTTGCCACGGTCGGCCGCATCAATGAGGCATGGATTGCCGAGGAGCTGATTGAGGACGGCGCCGCCGACATCTGCATGATGGGCCGCGCCAACCTGTGCGATGCCGAGTTCTGCAACAAGGCGGCTGCCGGCAACGCCGACGAGATTCGCCCCTGCATCGGCTGCCTGCGCTGCCTGAACGGCATCATGTTCGGCAAGCGCATCTCCTGCACCGTTAACCCCGATGTCGAGCGCGACGAGGCCGGCTACGAGCCTGCCGCCGAGGCCAAGAACGTGCTCGTTGTGGGCGCCGGTCCCGCTGGCATGGAGGCGGCGTTCATTGCCGCCAAGCGTGGCCACCACGTGGTGCTCGTGGACAAGCAGGATGAGCCAGGCGGTGAGATGCGCATTGCAGCCGTTCCGCCGGCAAAGCAGGAGCTCACCCGTGTGATCAAGTACCAGTATCGTCGTCTGGCCGAGGCCGGCGTGAAGTGCATCTTTGGTACCGAGCTTTCGGCCGAGGACATTCAGCGTGACTACGCCGGCTACGAGGTTGTCCTGGCCTATGGCGCCGAGCCTATCGCTCCGGCCTTTATGCAGGGCTTTAAGCAGGTCATGACGGCTGATGACCTGTTGGGCGGCAACGCCTTCCCGGGCAAGAAGATCGTCATCGTGGGCGGCGGCACCGTCGGCTGCGAGACGGCCGACTACCTGGCCCCGCTGGTCAACGACCTGTCGCCGGCCAACCGCGACGTCACCGTCATCGAGATGACCAAGACGCTTGCCGCCAACGAGGGCGGCGCCGGCCGCGCGGTACTTATCACGCGCATGCTCTCCAAGGGCGTCCACGTGCTGACCGAGGCAAAGGTGACCGAGATCACCGAGGACACTATCAGCTACGAGAAGGACGGCGAGATCCATACCATCACCGGTGCCGATACGTTGGTGCTGGCGATGGGTTACCGCCCCAACACCAAGCTTGCCGACGACTTGGCAGCTGCCGGCGTTACCACCCACGTGCTGGGCGACGCCAACAAGTGCGGCAACATCCGCGACGCCATCGGCGACGGCTACAAGGTCGCCTGCGAGCTCTAGCCGGCCCCTTGTTACGTGAGGGCAGGTTACTTTGCACCAACTTGGTGCATGTAAACCTGACCCCATTGCACCAGTCGATAGCAAAAAACGGCGGCCGTCCCGTGTTGGGGCGGCCACCGCTTGCGTTTAGATGCGATGGATCGCAATTAGAGGCCCAGGAGCTCCTTGACTTTGGCGATGATGGCCTCGTCGGTGGCGTTTGCGAAGAAGTACTCCTGGAAGTGCTCGCCAGCCAGGGCGCCCTTGACCAGGTCCTGGTCGATCTCACCCAGGACGTCGACGAGCGGACGCATGGTCACAGCGCGGACGCCGTCGAGGATCTTCTTGTTGCGCTGCTCGGGCTCAACGCGCTCGGCAGGATAGCCGTTGCCCGAGCCGAAGCCAAAAAGCTTCTCGAAGGTGTACTCGAGGTTGAGCTCCTGGCCCCAGCCGTTCTTGAGGGCGAAGGGCATGGCGACGGCGTTTCCGTCGTTGACCTGGGCAAAGGTGTAGGCATCCAGCGGGTCGGCGACATGGCCGCACAGAACACCGGGGAAGGAGTTGCAGGCGAGCATGGCGCCCTCGCCGGTGCCGCAGCCGGTCACGACATAGTCGGCAGCGCCGGAGTTGAGCAGCACGGCGGCGAGGATGCCGTTCTGAACGTAGGTGAGCGGCTTGGAGTCGGCATCGGCATACATACCGTAGTTAAAGACGGTGTGGCCCATGGGATCGACAACCTTCTTAAGGGCAGCCTCGATCATGGGGTTCTTGGAGTTCTGAGAGTTCTCATTGATCAGAGCGATTTTCATGATAGATAACCTTCCACTATTTTCTAAATTAATTGTTAGTTATGTTGCGTGGCATCTCCAACAGAGAGGCCGCTCTGCGGGCGGTGGACGATAAGGTCTGTCGCGAGTTCCGCACGAGCCGAAGAGCACTTAATGTGCTCTTCGTGCGAGTCAGGACTGTTCGAGCAGCAGACCTTATCGTCCACCGCCTCGCCCAGACGTCTTACTGCGGTTGCTTGCCGATGTAGGCCAAGATTCCGCCGTCGACGTAGAGGATGTGGCCGTTGACGAAGTTCGAGGCGTCGGAGGCCAGGAACACGGCGGGGCCCTTCAAGTCCTCGGGCGTGCCCCAACGGGCGGCCGGGGTCTTGGCGATGATGAACTGGTCAAACGGGTGACGGCTGCCGTCGGGCTGCGTCTCGCGCAGCGGCGCGGTCTGCGGCGTGGCGATATAACCAGGTCCAATGCCGTTGCACTGGATGTTGGCCTCGCCAAACTCGGAGCAGATGTTCTTGGTGAGCATCTTCAGACCGCCCTTGGCAGCGGCATAGCCGGCGATGGTCTCGCGGCCCAGCTCGCTCATCATCGAGCAAATGTTGATGATCTTGCCGTGGCCCTTGGCGATCATGCCGGGCAGACAGGCCTTGGAGACGATAAACGGTGCGTTGAGGTCGATATCGACGACGCGGCGGAAGTCCTCGGCGCTCATGTCGAGCATGGGTGTGCGCTGAATGACGCCGGCGTTGCTGACCAGGATGTCGGGCGTGGTACCAAAGTCGGCCTCGATCTTGGCGATGAGCTCGGCGACGACGGCCTCGTCGGTGACATCTGCCACGTAACCATGAGCCTCAAAGCCCAGCTCGCGGTAGTGCTTCTCGGCCTCGGCGACCTTGTCGGCGTGACGTGCGTTAAAGGCAACCTTGGCGCCGGCCTCGCCGAGTGCCTCGGCAATGGCCATGCCGATGCCATAGGTGGCGCCGGTCACGAGCGCGACCTTGCCATCCAAGCGGAAGCTGTCCATAAGATCAGACATAGCGATCCTTTCAAAAGAAACGTTCATCTATATTTGTCTTGCTTTTAGTACAAGCTCAGTATAGGAGAAGCGGAGGAATTAACGCTCCTATTCCCCTAAAAACAGGTGAACGTTCACTTTTAAAAGGTGAACGGTAGAAACGCCCTTGCCGTGCGGGCCCCTACTCGCTTTTTGCCTGCGCGCCCTCTGCGATCATGTTGCGGTTGTACACCAGATGTAGGTACATCGCATCGTGTGCCGCGGTGGGATTGCGTGAGGCGATGGCGTCGGCCACATCGCGGTGCGTGCGGATAGTTTCCTCGACGAGCTTTTTGCCGGTCACGTCGATAAAGAGGGGGACGGATGCCTTGAGCACGCCCATCAGGCGGGGAACGACGAGGTTTCCGGAGCTTTCGGCAATGGCATTGTGGAACGCGGTGTCGGCGGCGGAGTAATCCTCACCGGCCTCGGCCAGGCGCTCGGATTCGTCGCAGAGATCTTTGATACAGACGACCTGGTCGTTGGTTGCGTGCTCGGCCGCCATGCGTGCCATCTGCGGCTCGATCATAAAGCGCACCTCGAGTAGGTCGCGCGCCAGACGCTGCTTATCGTTGATAAAGGTAAAGCCCAGCGGGTCGTCGGCAACGCCGGGGTTTGACGCCACATAGGTGCCCGAACCTTGCTTAATGCGCACGATATTGCGCGACTGCAGCAACTTCATGGCCTCGCGCACGGTGCTCCTGCCGGTGCCCAAGCGCTCGACCAGCACGGTTTCCTTGGGCAGGCGATCGCCTTGCTCAAGGTGTTCATCCAGAATCAATTGAATGATTTTCTCCGATATTTGCTCGGGGAGTCCCGATTCGGCGCGGGCCATAGCTATACCTTTCATTACAAAATTCATCTGAGCTATTTTAGCGCACCACGGATGCGATATTGGCCGCTGGATTTGAGTCGGGCGGCTTAGATATACCGTTCGCAGCGCAAATACGACCGTTTACCAAATACATCAGATGTATTTCGAACAAATTTCAAAATGAAACATCAGACCTTTCTAAAACACGCTATAGTCATCAGACGAATTCAAAAGGTCTGATGAATTGGAGGAAAGATGCCAGACCCAACGTTTATGGCAGACCCCACCAGGCTGGTCATCGCCGCCATCGTGGGCATCGCGCTGCTGCTTGCGCTCATCATCAAGTTCAAGCTGCACCCCGTGCTGTCGATGATGGTCTCGGCGCTCGTGATCGGTATCGGAGCCGGCATGCCGCTCGATATGGTGGCAGACACCGTCACCAAGGGCGTGGGCACCACGCTGCAAAACATCGCCTTGCTCATTGGCCTGGGATCGATGTTTGGCCAGATTTTGGAGGAGAGCGGCGGCGCCAAGAAGATCGCCCAGACCTTCATTGACACCTTTGGCCAGGGCCATTCCAGCTGGGCGCTGGGCATCACCGGTTTGGTCATCGGCACCACGGTGTTCTTTGAGGCCGGCGTGGTCGTTTTGATCCCGCTTGCCTTTAGTGTGGCGTCGCAGACCAAGAAGTCGACCCTCTACTACGGCATCGCCCTGCTCGCGGGACTGGCGGCTGGCTATGCGTTCGTGCCGCCTTCGGCCGGTTCGGTTCTGGTCGCCGGCACGCTCGGTGTCGACCTGGGCACCATGATCCTCGTCGGTATCCCCACCGCCTTCATCGCCATGGCAATTGCCGGCGTCATCTGGGGCCGCAACGTGGGCGGTCGCATTTTTACCGATGTTCCGGAGCACTTTACCTCGGCCGAGGGTGCGAGCGACGAAAAGGAGCTTCCTTCCTTTGGCATGGTGCTTGCCATCGTGCTCACGCCGCTCTGTCTGATTTTGCTTGGCACGCTGTCTTCTTACATCTCCATGCCCGAGCAGGTCGCCTCGATCCTTGCCTTCCTGGGCAAGCCGTTCGTCGCTTTGACGCTCGCCACGCTCGTTGCGATGTATCTGCTGGGCGCGCGGCGCGGCTACTCCGGCGCCGAGCTCAAGGCCCTGCTCGACCGTTCGCTTAAGCCCGTCGGCATGATCTTGCTGGTCATTGCCTGCGGCGGTGTAATCCGCTGGATGCTGCAGGACTGCGGCCTGGGCCAGGTTATCGGCCCCGTGCTCGAGGCCTCTCCGCTGCCCCTGGTGGTCGTCGCCTTTTTGATTGCCGTCATGGTGCGTGCCTCTGTCGGCAGCTCCATCGTCGCTATGACCATGGCGTCGGGCATTATGGCCGCCATGCCTGCGGTCGCTGGTGCTTCGGTGCTCATGCGTGCCGCTATCTGTCTTGCCATCTGCGGCGGTGCCACGGCCCTCTCGCACGTCAACGATGCCGGTTTTTTGGATGTGCTCCTCGTTCCTGGAGATCGACGAGAAGACCACCCTCAAGTCCTGGACCGTTATGGAGACACTCATCGGCCTTTCGGGTCTTGCCTGCGCCCTGGCGATTTCGTTCTTCGCCTAGCTAAACATCTTTCGCCGAGTGCATCGCTCGGTACCCATTTACACCTGATTCATTAACCAACGATTGCGTGAGCTTAAACGAGGTCGTTCTTGGACGATACACCTTTGTGTTTCTGAATTACTTCACCAGCATGGTTGTAATTATTATCCTATATCTCGGCTTTGTGCTGTGTCGAAAAGCCA
>DBGDSC010000062.1:0-114461 GCA_048402045.1 Collinsella sp. | reverse complement strand
CTTCTTGAAGTTGAGGACCAGGTCTTCGGCGTTCATGCTGCCCCCATCATCGCGGTCTACGGGTCAAAGATATGGCACCGTGGGGACACATGTATGTCAATCCTGGTCTAACAGAGCCTAATCGAATCATGGGCAGGCGATGCCTCAACCAAGGCCCTAACATCCTTCTCTCCAGGTCCCCCGCCAGCAATCATCAGAATCGATTCGGGGTTCTCAGCATGAAATGCCTCGAAAACCTTGATTAGGAACGCATGATTTTTCTCAGGGTTCAACCTCGCCACGTTGCCAAGAATATAGACGTCCTCGTCGATACCGTAGGCTCCGCGCAGCTCGAGGCGAGCTTGCGGATCGAACCTGAACTTGTCAAGGTCGAAGGAATTAGGGATGACGGAAAAGCCCGCATTTCCAAAAAGCCATTTGCCCGCCTCGTCACTGCACGCGAACATGCAGTCGCAAAGTCGAGGCACGAAAGGCCTCAGCACCCTGTGCAGCACGGGATGTTCGCATCCCGTGCTGTGACAGTGGCAGGCCACCACTACAACACGGGAGCACTTCGCTATAACCAACTCAGGGAAGACCATACCACTGTTGCCGTGGACATGGCAGATGTCGAATTGTCCCTCGTCGAGGGCCTTGCTCAGCGCCTCGAAATAGCCAAGGGTGTCGGACCTCTTATCGGGAAGCTGTGTGACCGCGATGCCGTGAGCTACGGCCTCATCAACTTTCTCTTGTTCGCATGGACCACCGACGAGCAAGGTCACCGTGTGCCCATGCCGGATAAGTTCGAACGAATATGTGAGCACTACCTTGCCAATGCCATTATTGACGAGATTGTATGTGATCATGCAGACGTTCACTTGGCTACCTCACCGGAGAGCAGCTTCAACCAGGCTTCTGCAGCATAATCCAGGGCAATCATTCGCTTTTCGCAACATGTTCTTGAATGTTCCAAGCCCATGGGATTTCTATCTTTCATTCCAAATGCAATCTTTGATGTAAGCCAGGGCTTACTGAGTGAATTAGATCGGGCGGAGTCTGGACCATGTTCTTCTCGGGATTATCCACACTCGCTAGATAACACTACCTACGCCGCTACATTCGCAGTTACGAATTCTGCTTAGGCAAAACGAATAGCTCTCCGAGCTCGCAATCGAGCCTGTCCGGCTGCTTCTCATCAGCGTAGAAGGGGTCGAAACCGCCCCCGGTGTAAAAAGTCATCTCGCCGAAGAAAGGATTGCCCGCGATGTTGTAAAGATCGACTCGTACATGCGGAAGATCCGACGCCAACGTCTCGGCAAGTCTGAGCATCAAATCGTAGTTCTCGGGCTTTTCGGTGGGTTTACGATTAGATACTTCGTGATTGATGTCTCCACGTTGCTCCCAGCATGGAGTGAAATACTGCATATCGTGCGCGGTAAAGCGATCGGCATCGGTCTGCACGAGCGCCGCCTTACCATCGAAGCAGTAGAACTTATAGTCAGTCGGGGTCTGCCTGCCCGGTTCGTCGAGGTACGCCTCGGCAACCACACGAGGAGCTATATCCTTGTAGGCCCACTCCCGACCCTGCCAGTACCAGTTCCGTTGAAGTGCAGTACGCAGGCGTTTCTTAGCGACCTCAAAATCGAATATTGATTTGTCCGTACACACGATTGTGCTCTGCGAGTCGTGAGTGCACTTCAGCACGAACTTTTCCGGCAACTCATCAATGTCGATTTCTTCCACCGAATCGTAGACGCCATAAAGCGGAACAAGGTACTCATCGCCGATACGCTCCCTTACAAAGGATCGCACTTCAAACTTGTCAACAAGCGTGGTCAAGACTGGATTGTGATAATGCAGCTTGCACCACTGGAGCTTCTCATTAAAGGTCCTGGGATGATCAAGATCGAGCTTATAGTGCAGCTTTGCTCTGAAGCACATGCGAATAAAATTCTCGTCGGGGATAAAGCGCAAGTTGTTCCTCAGAGAAAGCGCGAATCTTTTCTTAAGTTTCATCGTACGCCTCCAACGCCATCGATGTAATCGGAAAGGTCGGCGCAGAACCGCGCCGCGTTGCTCTTGTAGGGCAGGTAATCCTTGGAAAGCACCCGCGCATAAGCGGCGGGCAGGTCGGCAGGGTCCATACACGGCTCAATCAGCCCCATGTCCCCGAACTGCCTAACAATCTCAATCTGGTGATCATCCACATGTTCGCCGTATTTTGCTAGACGCGGAACAGCGATGACTTTCTTGTTGTCCTTAACAGCGCCGATGATGGCGCCTGTGCCTCCATGGGTCACCACTACATCGCAAGCATCCATATGAAAGCGGAAGGAATCACGATTGAGAAATGCCTCGTGTTCCAAATGCTCAGGAATGTAAGTACACACACCCGTCTGAGCAAAAGCTCCATCCCCAGCAACATCGCTCGCAACGAGAGCATCTACCGCTCTGATCAATCTGTTGAATTGGAACTTCTGGGAGACTACAGTAACGAATATCATGCGACCACCTCCCTAGTACACGCCGCCGACAAAGCGGGCATTGGGATACACGGATAACATCGACTCCCACTGTACGTAAAAACGATCGGCACGTTTGCTCAGCAGCTTTCCTGTCATGGTTGGTGAGTTAGTTTTCGCAAAAGACTCGACATACACAAGCTTGGCGCCCATTGCATGTCCGATTAGGCAAAACGGTATGGTAGCCAAAACCCCCGTGCACACAATCACGTCGGGGTGTTCAGTGAACCAATAACGAAGAGACGTCGCGGCATTGACCATCATTCGAGGAAGAAAACTTGCCTCGTGTCGATTCACCTGGCGCACATAGCGAGCCCGCACGGGCAGCTTGGCATCGTAGGCAGTCTTCTCGGTGAGGATGAAACTGTCATAGCGCTCCATTAAAGGCTTAAGCGCAAGTAGCTGCTCCAGATGTCCACCAGATGACGCAGCAAAGCACACTTTTATGTCCTTGCGACACTCCGTCATGAACTAATCCCTCTTAAACAGATCGCGAGTGTAAACCTTGTTCGCCACGTCCGCGAGCTCGTCGCTCCAGCGGTTGGCGACGATCACGTCGCAGCCGGCCTTGAAGGCCGCAAGGTCGTGCGTGACCTCGGACCCGAAGAACTCCGGCGCGTCCAGCGTGGGCTCGTATACCACCACGGGCACGCCCTTGGCCTTCACGCGCTTCATGACGCCCTGGATGGAGCTCGCGCGGAAGTTGTCGGAGTTGGACTTCATCGTCAGGCGGTACACGCCCACGACCGGCTTCTCCTTGCCGGCGTACACGCGGTCCCACACCATCTGCAGCACCTCGTCGGCGACGAAGTCCTTGCGGGTGCGGTTGGCCTCCACTATGGCCTCGATCAGGTTCTGCGGCACGTCCTTGTAGTTGGCCAGCAGCTGCTTGGTGTCCTTGGGCAGGCAGTAGCCGCCGTAGCCGAAGCTGGGGTTGTTGTAGTGCGACCCGATGCGCGGCTCCAGGCACACGCCGTCGATGACGTCGCGGGTGTTGAGGCCGCGGACCTCGCAGTAGGTGTCGAGCTCGTTGAAGTAGGCAACGCGCAGCGCCAGGTAGGTGTTGGCGAAGAGCTTAACGGCCTCGGCCTCGGTGGTGCCCAGCACGAGCTCCGGGATGCCAATGGTGCCGTCGGCGTTCACGCGTTCCAGCTCGGCGGGGTCGGCGCCCTGGGCGAGCAGGCGTGCGAAGCGCTCGGCAGCCGCGACGGCGTCGGCGTCCTCCTTGGGCGCGCCCACCACGATACGGCTGGGGTGCAGGTTGTCGTAGAGGGCCTTGCTCTCGCGCAGGAACTCGGGGCTGAAGAAGATCTTGCTGTCGCCCAGCCTCTCGCGCAGGCCCGCGGTGTAGCCCACGGGGATGGTCGACTTGATGACGATCCAGGCGTCCGGGTTCACCGAGCGCACGGCGGCGATAGCAGCCTCGACGGAGCTCGTGTCGAAGAAGTTCCTGTCCGAGTCGTAGTTGGTGGGCGTCGCGATGACGGCGTAGTCGGCGCCCGCGTAGGCCTCCGCCACGTCGACGGTGGCGTGCAGGTCGAGCTCGCGCTCCCCCGCCTCGGCCTCCGCAAGGAAGCGCTCGATCTCGTCGTCCTGGATGGGCGATACGTAGCTGTTGATCTTCTCGACCTTCTCGGGCACGATGTCCAGCGCGCGCACCTCGTTGTGCTGCGAGAGCAGGACGGCAAGGGACAGGCCGACGTAGCCGGTACCGGCGACAGCGATCTTCATTTTCTTCTCCGATTCGAATCGGGTATTAAAGTTAGGCATTAGTACGCATCGCTCCCGTTGAAGACCTCCAGAACCGTGAGGAGGACGATTTTGAGGTCCGTAACGATTCCGCGTTTTGCTATGTACTCGAGGTCCCGGCGGACCATGCCGTCGAAACTGGCAGAATTGCGCTCTGTGACCTGCCAGAGCCCGGTGATACCTGGCTTCACGGCCAGGCGCTGTAGGTCGTACTCGGTGTACTCGGCCACCTCATTCGGCAGCGGCGGGCGCGGGCCGACGACGGACATCTGACCCAGAAACACGTTCAGGAACTGTGGGAACTCGTCAATGGAGTGCTTGCGTATGAACTTGCCGATCCTGGTGACGCGCGGGTCCTCTTTCATCTTGAACATGGCACCGGCGATCTCGTTCTGCTCCTTGAGATCTGCCAGGCGCTCGTCGGCGTCCTTGTACATGGAGCGGAACTTCCACATGCGGAAGGTGGACAGGCTGCCATCGCGGTGGGTCTGGCCCACGCGGATCTGGCTGTAGAAGGGGTTGCCCTCGCTCTCAAGGCGAATGGCCGCGGCAAGCACAAGGCTGGGAACGGCGATGACGGCAAGCACGCAGCCACTGAACACGACGTCAAAGGCGCGCTTAACGGCGCGGTAGGCCAGGCGCGAACGATCCCAGTCCATGATGGATTGCATGGCCTTGTAACGGCCGACGCCCTCGCGCCGGTCCATGGCTTGAGCAATGAGCGCCGCTCCCGCAGGCGCATCCGTTGCTAACTGAGTTTTATCCGACACGTTCTCTTCCAACACTTTGTCCCCAGGTCGGGGATCCTTCCTGTTCTGTGTGGCGGTCGCCAGCAGCTAGCCGATCGCCTTTTTTAGGTTGCGCATGACGCGCTGCTCGTTTGAAAGCACCGCGAGACCAACGCGCGTAGTTACGCGTCGGCCGCACAGGTCGAGCTCCAAATAAGCAGTGCTCTTGCGTCTGTTAATGGTTTTGATAAGGCCTTCGTGTCCCAGCAGCGGACCAGCCGTAACTACGACCTGGTCGCCGTCTTTTAGGGCCTCGCTCATGGGTACTACGCGGTCTCCCCTATGCGTAAAGCTGCCAATGAGCTGGGTCTCTTCTTTTGCCAGCGGCACAAACTGACCGTCCTGGGAAAGCACCCGGGCAAAGTCGTCCATGCGTAGCAGATACTGTTGCACGGTACGGGGATCTGCCGTGTCGCAGATAAGATAACCGGGAAAGAGAGGCTTGGTCGTATTGACCCATTCGCCGTGAACTTTAATCTCGGTTTGAAATTGGGGATAAAAGAGCTCCTGCATGGCGCTCGCCGGTACCATGCGCTCGATGCGCTCACGCATTACGTCTTCGCGACCGTTAATGACCTGGATCACATACCACACGAGCACCACCCCCTTGCTGTCTTACGTGTGGCTCACGAGGTTTGGGTATGGCTTCGCCAGGGCGCTTGTGCGCGAAGGCGCTCCATATTCAAACCCTGAGCCCAGTCAGACAAGCACGTGGCTCTGCCCCACCGTGAACGGTATGTACAAATGCAGTTGCTAGAGACGCGGACGTGTATCGCAAAATGACCGCGTCTCCAGCTGACTGCGTGCGAACCAGTCAAGCGGGTACATAACTGGACCGCACGCAAACAGCTGAAAACTGTTGAGGTTTGCCGTAGCAATTTGAAGCATTACCAAATGCAACTATTAAATGCCCGCAAAAGCAAGTGCAAAATCGCGCATGGCAATCGATATTGGAGCTCATGGTGTTTCTGGCATCGCCGTTACGGCCGGATGCTGATCGACCCTGCGTTTTGCGACTTGCTGGAGCCGCGAGCACAGTTGAACTCATGTAACGTTAGGTATCCTAGCACAAGCTGGTAGCGAAACTGATTTGGCTTGTGGTGGACAGCATATCGTTCATTTAGCCTGTTCAAGGGGGTTGTTTTGGGATGTTGTTCACATTGATGCAGGTTAATGAGGTATTGGTGGTGATTAGGGGCGTTCCTGAAATCTAAATGAAGCAGTGAGCTGCGCCGATAATCGCGTTTGGCTAACAAAATATGTACAGATATGGGAAATAAATTGTGCAACTTTTTGTTGGTGTTGATTGGGTTTGTGGCGCGAGGCATTTTGGCATGAAAAAAGGCCCTCGATTTCCCGAAGGCCTTTGCATTCACGATGGTGGAGACGAGGGGGATCGAACCCCTGACCTCTTGACTGCCAGTCAAGCGCTCTCCCAGCTGAGCTACGCCCCCGTGACGAGGAGATACTATAGGGGAAGATTCTTAGTTGTGCAAGAATTTTTTTGCAATTGATCCTCGCACTTACGGGTTTTCCTGGGACGGGGCAAAAATAATCACTCTACGAGCGATTATTTTTATCCGCCGTCCCGATAAAACCCTGATGCAGCAAATACGCTATTGCAGTACCGGTGTGGACTTCGATCTTTGCGGTAGATCTTACTATGTTGCTAATGCCTGTGTCGGCCAACAGACCCAGGGGGCTGTGGTCTAACTCCCATTCTAGGCCGTGTTCGCTTACCTCGGTGTTGGGGGCAATAGCGACGATGGAGAATGTCTTGCCTTCGGCACCTTCGATAGCCCACGAATCGCCTCTGTGCAGAATGCGGGCCGTGGTCTCGTCCTCGACAATCCAGACGGGGGCATCCATGTAGCCTGCAAGCAACCCCAGCACGGAAATCGCCATATCAGGACGACCGCCGGTGGCGCAGGTCGCAACCACTTCGGCACCCGACCAGCGACGGCGGACGGACTCGAGCGCCAGCGCCAGATCGGTATAGTCCTTGTACGGGTCGTGGCGCTCAACTTCAAAGTCGGTGGCGGCATCGATCAACGCACGACCAGCGTCGCTCACCGTGTCGGCATCCCCCACATACACGTCGCAGCCCAGTCCCGCGCCCAGCAGCGCATCGAGCCCGCGGTCCACGGCGACAACGTGGTCGCACTCCACTGCTAGCCTACGCAACAGATCCGTGCTCGCCACCACAGGCGAGCCGCAGACAACTAATACCTTGCAAGCCACAGTCCTCGCCTATCCCTCAAACGAAAGCACGCGGGCCAGGTCCAGGTCCTCATAACTGTCGATAAAGATGTCGCAGTTGTCGCGAACCTCATCACGCTCCATACGGCCGTGCGGGTCATAGATGCCCACGCGCTTAAAGCCGGCGGTGCCAGAGCTCTTTAGGCCAAAGACGGCGTCCTCAAACACCCATGCACGCTCAAACTTGTGCCCATGGCGCTCCTCCAGACGACGCAGCGCCAGCTCGTACACATCGGGGAACTGCTTGGAGCGGCCCGCCTCGCCTGTGGTGGTCACAAACTCCATGTATGCATCGAGCCCGGCGCCAGCAAGGGCGGACTGCACCAACTCGGCCGGCGTGGACGTGGCCACGCACATGGCAATACCGGCCTCCTGTGCCTGCTTCAAAAATGCAAGCAGGCCCTCGCGTGGCGGCACCTTGGAGTAGCCATCGATCAGGATGTCGCTCAACTCGCGGTAGAGCTCCTCGCCATTTTCACCAATGTCCCAGGTGTCGTGGTAGGCCTGGCACTCATCCTCGAGCGACAAATGTTCAAACTGGGCAAAATCGTCGACCGTCACGTCAACTCCGTGGCGGTGCAATAACTCGGGCTGGGCATAGGCCCAAACGGGGGTGCTATTGACCAGTGTGCCGTCGCAATCGAAAATAAAAGCAACACTTGGTGCAGCGATGTGGTTCATAAACGAGCCTTTCGATGTCAAAGGATAAACAACCTGCTAAAAACGTTTTACCAAACGTCAGCCTAACAGTTTTGAAACCCTAATTGGTAAAACTGTCAAGAGTTTTACCATGGCAATTCTGCCAGTGGTATAAACATGTCGCTTACCGATTAATCGCCCCCGCAAATCCGCTTTCGTTCATAAAACTAACGCACAGGTGTTATCGTAGTTTTTGCCGAAAGTTCCACCGAGCACGCGAGGTGGAACGAATCACAGAAACTTCGCCGTCCCTTCGATTCGTGCAGCCTTGGACCTTTCGCATCTAATCACCAAGGCAACACGCTGCCGCGTCATGATGGGATCAAACGTGAGCGATACAAAGCTAAAGCCAGCAACCAAAAAGCCTGCTACCCGTAAAGCCGCCCCGCACGCGCCGGAGCTCACCAAAGACGATGTCTATCTGTTTGGCATCGGTACGTGGGAGCGCAGCTGGGAAAAGATGGGCGCGCACCCCGACACGCAGAACCGTACGCGCGGCTGGCGTTTTTGCGTTTGGGCGCCCGATATAAAAGGCGTCCATGTCATTGGTGAATTTAACGACTGGGATGAGCAAGCCAACCCGCTGGTGCCTATGCATACGAGCGCTATTTGGGAAGGCTTTATTCCTGGCGCCGAGCAGGGCCAGCTCTATAAATACCTCATCGAGACCAACGAGGGCGAAAAGCTCTACAAGGCCGATCCGTATGCCTTTAAGGCCGAGTGCCCTCCGGGTACCGCTAGCGTGCTGTGGACCCTCGATGGCTACCAGTGGAACGACGCGGCTTGGCTCAAGCGCCGCGCCAGCCATAACCACATGTCTCAGCCCCTTAACATCTACGAGGTGCATATTGGCTCGTGGAAGCGCCATGGCGATGCGCCGCAGGGCGAGCCCGACGAGTACGGCAACTACCCCGGCCCCATGGACCCCTTCCCCGCGCAGCGCGGTGAGTTTTACACCTACGACGACCTATCGGTGGAGCTCGTGGACTACGTGCGCGACATGGGCTACACGCATATCGAGGTCATGCCGCTTATGGAGCACCCCTTCGATGGCTCCTGGGGCTACCAGACGACCGGCTACTATGCCGCCACGTCGCGCTACGGCAACCCGCAGCAGCTCATGCACTTTATCGATGCATGCCATGAGGCGGGCATCGGCGTGATCATGGACTGGGTGCCCGGCGGTTTTTGCGCCGACTCCCACGGCCTTGCCACCTTTAACGGCCACATGCTGTTTGAGCACGAGATTCACCCCAACTGGGGCACGCACAAGTTTGACTTCGCCCGCGGCGAGGTCCGCTCCTTCCTGGTCTCCAACGTGCTGTACTGGCTCGAGAACTTCCATGTGGACGGCATTCGCATGGACGGTGTGTCCAGCATGCTGTACCTCAACTTTGGCATCGACGATCCGGGCCAAAAGAAGTTCAACAAATACGGTACCGAGGAGGACCTGGACGCCAGCGCATTTATCCGCCAGGTCAACTGCGCCGTGGAGGCGCACTACCCCGACGTGATGATGATGGCCGAGGAGTCCACCGCGTGGCCGCTCGTGACCTATCCGCCGCAGGACGGCGGCCTGGGCTTCCACTATAAGTGGGACATGGGCTGGATGAACGACACCCTGCACTACATGCAGACCGATTTTCCGTGGCGCCCCGGCAACCACGGGCTGCTCACGTTCTCCATCATGTACGCCTTTACCGAGAACTTCATTTGCCCGCTGAGCCACGACGAGGTCGTGCACGGCAAGTGCTCGCTGATCGGCCGCATGCCGGGCGACTGGTGGCGCCAGTTTGCCGGCCTGCGCACGCTGGCTTTCTACCAAATGACGCACCCCGGTGCCAAGCTCAACTTTATGGGCAACGAGATCGGCCAGTTTATTGAGTGGCGCTACTACGAGTCCATCCAATGGTTCCTGACCGAGGAGTACGAGACTCACCGTCATCATCAGGCGTTCATCAAGGCGCTCAACCACCTGTACACCGCCGAGCCTGCCCTGTACGAGCGCGGCTACACCGACGACGGCTTTACCTGGATTGACGCGGACAACTCCAAGCAGTCCATCGTGAGCTTTGTGCGCCAGGGCGAGGACGTCGATGACGATCTGGTGATCCTGATCAACTTTGACCCGGCGAGCTACGAGAGCTTCCGTGTTGGCGTGCCGCGCGAGGGTGACTGGGAGGTCATCTTCGATTCCGACCGTCCCGAGTTTGGCGGCAGCGGCTATGCGGGCGAGGAGCCTTACACCTGCTCGAGCGAGCCCTATCCCTGGAACGGGCAGATGGACTCCATTGAGATTAAGGTGCCCGGCCTGGCAGGCGTGGTGCTTAAGCGCCGCGGCCCCAGCAGCTACAAGCCGCCGGTGGTTGAGGCTCCCAAGAAGGCGACGCGTAAGCGTGCGTCCTCGGTAAAGCCCAAGGCCGCGGCTGCTAAGAAGGCTCCGGTTAAGGCGAAGACCGCCAAGCCCGCTGCCAAGGCTACGGCTAAGCCCAAGGCCAAGATGGCAACCAATAAAAAGGCTGCTCCCAAGGCCAAGGCAGCTGCTGTTAAACCATCTGCCAAGGATGCGTAACAAAAGCGTTACAGCTGTAATTACCCGCCCCGCGGGGGCGTAGGATACAAGTCATAACCGTTCCGGGAGAAACATCCCCGGGGGAAAGGAACGTATGAATAAGATCTTCGACAACAAGCAGGAGTTTACCGAGCTCTATCGCGATGCCGTTATGAGCATCAGCGGCAAGAGCGTTGAGGCCGCCAGCGATCTGGACCGCTTTAACGCCCTGGCCAAGCTCGTGGCCGAGAAGGCACGCACCGTTGCCACCAAGAGCGACGCCCGCGTCACCGCCGAGGGCAAGAAGCGCGTGTACTACTTCTCGATCGAGTTTTTGATCGGCCGCCTGCTCGACAACTACCTGCTCAACTTTGGCGTGCGCGACATGGTCGCCGAGGCGCTCGACGACATGGGCTTTGATCTGTCCGTCATCGAGAACCAGGAGCCCGATCCGGCGCTGGGCAACGGTGGCCTGGGCCGTCTGGCCGCATGCTTCCTGGATTCCATGGCAGCCGAGGGCATTGCCGGCTACGGCAACGGCATGCGCTACCGCTACGGTCTGTTTAAGCAGGAGATCGTTAACGGCAGCCAGGTCGAGGCCACCGACGAGTGGCTCACCCACGGCTATCCCTGGGAGGTCCGTCGTCAGGACAAGGCCGTGACCATTAAGTTTGGTGGCCGCGTCGAGGGCTTTGAGGAGAACGGCCGCACGTTCTACCGCACGGTGGACACGCAGGACATCCTGGCCGTACCTTATGACATCCCCGTGGTGGGCTATGCCGGCGAGACCGTCAACAAGCTGCGCGTCTGGGCCGCCGAGCCGGTCGAGGAGCACTTTGACCTGGAGGCCTTCAACCGCGGCGACTACGCCCTGGCCGATGCCGAGCGCGCCGAGGCCGAGGCCATCAGCGCCATCCTCTACCCCAACGACGCCGGTGAGCACGGCCGCCTGCTGCGCCTGAAGCAGGAGTACCTGTTTGTCTCGGCCGGCATCTACAGCCTGCTCGACACCTTTGAGAAGGAGCACGGCGAGAACTGGGACCTGCTGCCGCAGTTTGTGGCCATCCACACCAACGACACGCACCCCGCCATGTGCGGCCCCGAGCTCATGCGCATCCTCATCGACGAGAAGAAGCTCGAGTGGGACGACGCCTGGAACATCGTGACGCAGGTCGTGAGCTACACCAACCACACCATCCTGCCCGAGGCCCTGGAGAAGTGGCCCATCGGCACGTTCTCCAAGCTCCTCCCCCGCGTGTACCAGATCATCGACGAGATCAGCCGTCGTTGGCACGAGTCGTTCGACACCACGCAGGAGGGCTGGCAGGAGCGTCTGCGCCAGACCGCAATCCTGTGGGACGGCGAGATTCGCATGGCCAACCTGTCTGTGATCTGCAGCCACAGCGTCAACGGCGTGGCCAAGATTCACTCCGACATCATCAAGAACATCGTGCTCAAGGACTTCTATGCCCTGACGCCCGAGAAGTTCAACAACAAGACCAACGGCATCTCGCACCGTCGCTTCTTTGCCGAGGCCAACCCCACCTATGCCAAGCTCGTGACCGAGGCCATTGGCGACGGCTGGCTTAAGGACGCCTTTGAGCTGGAGAAACTCAAGGAGTTCCAGAACGACACCGAGTTCCTGAAGGCCGTTGGTGCCTCCAAGCGTGCCAACAAGGAGCGCCTGGCCGCCTACGTTAAGGCCGAGACCGGTCTGGTCATCGACCCCAACACCGTCTTCGATGTTCAGGTTAAGCGCTTCCATGCCTACAAGCGCCAGCTCATGAACATCATGAAGGTGATGGACATCTACAACCGTCGCATCGCGAATCCCAACTTCCACGTGACGCCGACGACCTTCATCTTTAGCGGCAAGGCTGCCTCGAGCTACACCTTTGCCAAGGAGACTATCCGCCTCATTAACTCCGTGGCCGACGTCATCAACAACGACCCGCGCGTCAACGAGGTCATGAAGGTCTGCTTTATCCCCAACTTCCGCGTGAGCAATGCCCAGCTCATCTACCCCGCCGCCGAGATCTCGGAGCAGATCTCCACGGCCGGCAAGGAGGCCTCGGGCACGTCCAACATGAAGCTCATGATGAACGGCGCCATTACGCTGGGCACCCTCGACGGCGCCAACATCGAGATCGCCGACCTGGCCGGCCGCGAGAACGAGGCCATCTTTGGCCTGACCGCCCCCGAGGTCGAGCAGCTCTGGGCATCCAACAGCTACTTTGCGTGGGATACGCTCAACAACGATCGCGACCGTCTGGGCCGCGTGATGGACGAGCTCAAGGACAACACCTTCACGGGTCTTTCGGGCAACTTTGAGAGCATCTACAACGAGCTCATGAACAACAACGACCCCGACCTGGTCATGGCAGACTTCCGCAGCTACGTGGATGCGTGGGAGAAACTCACGGGCAGCTACGGCGACCAAGAAACCTGGAACCGCAAGGCCCTGCTCAACACCGCCTCTAGCGGCTGGTTCTCGAGCGACCGTACCATTCGCGAGTACCGCGACGAGATCTGGCACGCGTAAAGGCGCGCGAGCTCCCCTATGCCAGCACGGCATTACTCGACGGGCGTGACGTTGCGCCGCGCCCGTCGCTAATGGGTTTAGGAACATCGATGACAGAAGGAGAAATCGATGAGTAAGAAAGAATGCATCGCGATGCTCCTCGCAGGAGGACAGGGCAGCCGATTGGGGGCACTCACCCAAAAGATCGCTAAGCCGGCGGTTAGCTTTGGTGGCAAGTTCCGCATTATCGACTTTTCGCTCTCCAACTGCTCCAACTCGGGTATCGACACGGTGGGCGTTCTGACGCAGTATCGCCCCTACCTGCTGCATGCCTACGTGGGCTCTGGCGAGGCTTGGGATCTAGACAGCCGCGACGGCGGCGTTTCGATCCTGCCGCCGTACGAGACGCAGACCGGCGGCGCATGGTATGCAGGCACGGCCGACGCCATTACGCAGAACCTGGACTACATCAAGGCCAACGACCCCAAGTACGTCCTGATTCTTTCGGGCGATCACCTGTATCGCATGGACTACCGCAAGATGCTCAAGACACACATTGAGAACAACGCCGACCTCACGGTGAGCGTTATGCCCGTGCCGTGGGAGGAGGCCAGCCGCTTTGGCATCCTGACCACCGACCCCGAGGACGGCCGCATCACCAAGTTTACCGAGAAGCCCGAGAAGCCTGATTCGAACCTCGCTTCCATGGGCATCTACATCTTCTCGGCCGACGTGCTGATCGAGGCGCTCGAGGAGGACGCTCTGGACCAGCGCTCAAGCCACGACTTTGGCAAGGACATCATCCCCAAGCTGCTCGGCGAGAACAAGCGCCTGTACAGCTACGAGTTCCACGGCTTTTGGAAGGACGTCGGCACGATCGCCAGCTTCCATGAGACCTCGATGGACCTGCTGGGCAACAACCCCGAGTTCGATCTGTTTGACAAGAACTTCCCCATCATGTCCAACATCACCACGCGTCCGCCGCACTACATTGGCCCGGACGGCCGCCTGGACGACTGCCTGGTCTCCAACGGTTGCAAGATCTACGGCACCGCTCGCCACTCGATTCTTTCGACCGATGTCATCATCGAGGAGCGCGCCGTGGTCGAGGACTCCGTGCTGCTGCCGGGTGCGCACGTTAAGAGCGGCGCGCACATCTGCCGCGCTATTTTGGGCGAGAACTCCACGGTCGAAGAGGGCGTGAAGCTCGGCTCTGTCGATACCACCAAGGATACGGCCGTCGTTGGAAATGACGTCGTTATCGGGAAGGGGGAATGATCCGATGATCAATCGCAAGGCCATCGGTTATATCACCGCTAACTACTCTTCGACCTACGGCAGCGTCCTGCTCAAGGACCGCCCCATCGCGTCCGTTCCGTTTTTTGGCCGCTACCGCCTGATCGACTTCCCGCTGTCCAACATGATGAATGCCGGCATCAAGACCGTCGGCGTCGTCATGCCGGGCAACTACCGCTCGCTGATCGACCACGTGGGCTCGGGCAAGGACTGGGGCCTGGACCGCAAGAAGGGCGGCCTTTTCATGGTGCCCGGCAACGCGTATGGCACCACCAAGGGCGGCATGCGCTTCCTGCTGCGCGACATCATTTCCAATAAGACGCTGTTCCAGCGCTCGGACAAGCCCTATGTTGTGATGATGGGTACCAACATCATCTTTAACATGGATCTCAACACCATCATCGAGGCGCACGAGAACTCCGGTGCCCAGATGACCGTGGTGTACTGCAAGGCCACGCGCAACGTCGATGACGAGACCAAGCTCGAGATTAACGAGAACGGCCGCCTGACGGGCGTGAGCGCCGGCGTCGTGTACGGCGACAACGCGTCTATGGACTGCTGCATCGTCAACCGCGAGACGCTGCTCGAGATTATCGACCACTACCAGGCCGCCGACTATCTGGACCTGCTCGAGGCGCTCCAGGGCGACTTTGGCAACATCGACGTTTGCAGCTACGAGTACAAGGGCGAAGTCGTGGGCGTGTTTAGCGAGAAGTCGCTCTATCGCCGCAGCATGGACCTGCTCGACCAGACCGTGGCCGACCAGCTCTTCGATCCCGAGCGCCCGATCCTGACCAAGGCCCACGACGTGCCGCCTTCGCGCTATGCGACCGGCAGCCACGCCTGCAACTCGATCATCTCGGCCGGTTGCATCATCAAGGGCACCGTGCGCAACTCGATCCTGTCGCGCGGCGTTGTGGTAGAGGAAGGCGCCTCGGTGACCAACTCGATCATCAACCAGAGCTGCATCATCAAGAGCGGCGCCCGCGTCGAGAATGCCATTCTGGACAAAAACAACGTGGTTCCCACCAACACCGAGCTTCGCGGTACGCCCGAGAACATCCTGGTGCTGGGCAAGGCTCCGTTAACTTCTGATACCACCATCGTACGTTAACGTTGGCACCGCAACATCGCTCGTAACATGTAGAATAGCCGCCCGGTTCGCGCCAGGCGGCTATTCTCGAATTGCAACATGGGAGACAATATGGCAGATTCCAGCAAAAAGATGCAGATCGTGTTTGCCTCGGCCGAGTGCGCACCGTTTGTAAAGACCGGTGGCCTGGGCGACGTGGCGGGCTCGCTGCCTGCGGCGCTTGTGCGCGCCGGCGCCGAAGTTATCGTGATGGTGCCCAAGTACGCCACCATCAAGGATGAGTACAAGGCGCAGATGGAGCACTTCTCCGACTTTTACGTGAGCCTGGGCTGGCGCAACGAGTATTGCGGGCTCGAGAAGCTCGAGCACGACGGCGTCACCTATATGTTCATCGACAACGAGCGCTACTTTGCGCGCGACTATCCGTACGGCTTCTTTGACGACGGCGAGCGCTTTGCGTTCTTCTCCAAGGCCATCACCGAGAGCCTGCAGCACCTGCCGGCCGGCTTTGAGTGCGACATCCTGCACTGCAACGACTGGCAGACGGCACTGGCGCCCGTGTTTTTGCGCGAGTTCTACCAGGGCCTGCCGCTGTACGACCGTGTGAAGACCGTGTTCTCGATCCACAACGTGGCGTTCCAGGGCCAGTTTAGCGACACCGTATTGGAGGACATCCTGGGTGTGGCGCACATTCCGGCGGCCGCCTCGCAGCTACGCTGCGACGCCTGCAGCGTCAACTACATGCTGGGCGCGCTGCGCTATGCCGACGCCATCACCACGGTGAGCCCCACCTATGCCGGCGAGATCCAGACGCCCGAGTTTGGCGAGGGCCTGGACGGCGTGCTGCGCGAGCGCTCTTACGCGCTGCAGGGCATTTTGAATGGCATTGACGTGGCGGGCTTTGACCCGGCGACCGACAAGCGCATTGCCGCCAACTACACGGTTGAGGACCGCTCCGGCAAGGCCGTCTGCAAGGCCAAGCTGCAGGAAGAGCTGGGGCTCGAGGTGCGCGACGACCGTCCGCTTATGGTGATGGTCACGCGTCTGACGCGTCAGAAGGGCATGGACCTGGTCATGTACGCGCTTGACCGCATTCTGGCCGGCGGCGTACAGGTGGCGGTTCTGGGCACCGGCGACCGCGACTACGAGGACGGTCTGCGCTACTTCCAGGACAAATACCCCGGCACCATGGCCGCGCGCATCGAGTTTGACCCGGCGCTGTCGCAGCGTATGTACGCCGCTGCCGACATGTTCCTGATGCCTTCGAAGTTTGAGCCCTGCGGCCTGTCGCAGATCATCGCCATGCGCTACGGCACCCTGCCCATCGTGCGCGAGACCGGTGGCCTGAAGGACACTGTGATCCCGTACAACGAGTTTACCGGCGAGGGCACGGGCTTCTCGTTTAGCAACTTTAACGGCGACGAGATGGGCGACGCCGTGTTCCGCGCGGCACGCCTGTTCTGGGACAACCGCGATGCCTGGAACCAGCTGGTCACGCAGGCCATGAGCCAGGACTTTAGCTGGACGCGCTCGGCCGACAAGTATCTGGACCTGTACTTCTTTATGCATCCGGAGATCGAGAGGCCGGCGGCGGTTGAGGCTGCTGCGCCTGCCGAAACGCCCGTTGCTGTTGAGGAGTCCAAAGCCGAGGAGAAGCCGGCTGAGGCTGAGGTAAAGGCAGAGGCTGCTCCCGAACCCGAGGCCAAGCCGGCTGCGAAGCCTGCCGCCAAGAAGACCACGACTCGTAAGTCGACAGCCAAGAAGGCTACGACGACCAAGGCTGCTGCGACCAAGACCGCTGCCAAGGCTACGACCACGCGCAAGCGCACGACCGCTGCCGCTAAGAAAGCCACCGTGGCCGAGGTCGCTCCCGAGGTAAAGGCCGAGGCCACGGCTGAGGCTCCTGCAACCGAGGCCAAGCCGGCCGCCAAGGCTCCGGCTAAGACCGCAGCCAAGAAGACGACTGCCGCTAAGACCACCGCTGTCAAGAAGACCACGGCTTCGAAGACAACGACCACCAAGGCCGCTGCAACGAAGGCTGCCCCCAAGGCCGCTGCAAAGCCGACTGCCAAGGTTGAGGAGACAGGCGCCGAGCCCAAGCCCGCTGCCAAGACCACCACGCGCAAGCGCGCCACGACGACGGCCAAGAAGACCACGACCAAGGCCGCTGCCCTCAAGGCAGAAGCCAAGCCCGAGGTCAAGGCCGCCCCGAAGGCCGAGGCCAAGGTTGAGGCAAAGCCCGAGCCCGCCAAGGTGACTCCGGTCTCCCCCGCCGCTCCGGCCGAGGAAAAGGCCCCGTCCAAGAAGACGTCCGTCCGCAAGGCAACCGCCACCCGCAAGCGTCGCTAATCCGGACGATCCAAAACCCAAACATCACCATACAAGGGGGTGTCGTTAACCGCGACGCCCCCTTGTTCTATAGATTTGGTAAAACGATTTTCTAGGACAACCGTTCGCCGATAGTGAACGGCTGTGGTTTAGACAACTAAAGTACAACGATATACTTAAGAACTGTGCGTTAAGTCCATGACCCGTTGGCCATGAATGTATAGAACTGGACCGTACTATGAGATTGATTCACAACAGCCGCCTGCCGCAGTTTCGCAACCCCTTTGGCGCTGTGACCACTGGAACTTCCGTTGCACTCTCGGTGATTTTGGAGGACGCCGATCCCAACCAGGCAACGCTCACCCTGCGCACCTGGGTCGATGGCGTCGGCGAGACCCTGATTCCGATGGAGCACGAGGGCGATGGCATTTTTACCGGCGAGCTCAAATGCACCGAACCGTGTCTTGTGTGGTACAGCTTTATATGCAATATCGAGGGCCAGCCCGAGGTCCGCTTGGGAGCACCACAGGGACGCACCGGCGGCGAGGGCGTAACCTACGACTACGCCGAGGTGCCGTCATTCCAGGTCACCGTCTACAAACACCGTGAGGTTCGTCCCGAGTGGTACGAGCGCGGTATGGTCTACCAGATCTTCCCCGATCGCTATGCCCGCGACGAAAACTGGCGCGAGCGCACGCTTGCCGAGGTCGAAAAACCGCGAAACGGAATCCAGCGCCGCATGGTCGAGGACTGGAACGAACCGCCCGAGTACGAGCGTGCCGAAGACGGCTCCATCAAGACCTGGGATTTTTACGGCGGCTCACTCAAGGGTATCCAAAATGACCTGCCCCGCATCGCTGAGCTGGGCTTTACAGCTATCTACCTCAACCCCATATTTGAAGCCGCGAGCAACCACCGCTACGACACGGCCGACTACACCAAGATCGACCCAATCCTTGGCACCGAGCAGGACTTTACCGAGCTGTGCCAGGCAGCCGAGAAGCTGGGCATCTCCATCATCCTGGACGGCGTCTTCAACCACACAGGCGACGACTCGATCTATTTCAACCGCTATGGCAACTACCCCGGCGTGGGCGCGTGGCAGAGCGAGGATTCGCCGTGGCGCGATGCGTTTTATTTCCACGAGGACGGCTCGTACGACTGCTGGTGGGGCGTGGGCAATATGCCCGCCATCAATGAGAGCTCCGAACTGGTACGCGAGCGGCTCCTGGGCAAGGACGGCGTGATCCGTAAATGGCTGCGTGCCGGCGCTCATGGCTGGCGCCTCGACGTGGCCGACGAGCTTTCGGACGATTTCCTGACCGAGATCAAGAAGGCAGTACTTGCCGAAAAGCCCGATGCGCTGCTGCTCGGCGAGGTCTGGGAAGACGCCTCCAACAAAATCAGCTACGGCCATCTGCGTCGCTATCTACAAGGCTCCGAGCTCGACTCGGCTATGGATTATCCCTTCCGCGACATGGTCATCGGCTTTTTGATGGGCTACAAGAACGCCTACCAGGCAGCCGAGGATATCGAAACCCTGCGCGAGAATTATCCGCGCGAGGCCCTGTCCTGCGCACTTAATCTGCTTTCGAGCCACGACCGTCCGCGCATTATCTCGGTACTCGGCGGCGGCCCCGACGAGTCGCAGCTGCCCGAGAGCGAGCGCAGCAAGTGGCGCCTGGACGAGAACTCCATGGGCTTGGCCAAGAGCCGCTTTTGGTTGGCGACGCTCATGCAGATGACCTTCCCGGGCGTGCCTTCGATCTATTATGGCGATGAGTACGGCCTGGAGGGCCTCACCGATCCGGGCAACCGCCGCACCCTGCCTTTGAAGGAAGATCTGCACGACTTCGATACGCTGGCTATCGTTAAGAACGCGTCTGCTGTGCGTCGCGCGCTGCCTTTTATGGTCGATGGCGAAATCAAGGCCTTTGCGCTCAACGACGACGTCTTGGCCTACACCCGCACGGGCAAAGACGGCGAGGCCGCGACGGTTATCATCAACCGCAGCCTGCGCAATTCGCACTGCGTGACGATCCCGGCGCTCGGCGAATGTGCGAGCGACGTGATTAGCGGCCACGAGTGCGAGATCCACAACGGCACGGTCACGCTTGACCTGTATCCGCTGGGTTCGTCGATCATCTACCACCACGCCGAGCAGCGCCTGCAGGAGCCGCTCGATCACGGCGCGGGCGTCGTATGCCACATCACCTCGGTGCCGACCGACGACGGTAAGCCCGGCACGATTGGCGCACCCACGCGTCGCTTTATCGACCATCTGGCCGCCATGGGCATGCGCTACTGGCAGGTCCTGCCCGTCAACCCGACGGACTTCTTCCGCTCCCCCTACGCTGGCCCTTCGGCCTTTGCGGGCAATATCGACCTGCTGCCCGAAAGCTACGAGGAACTGGCCGCCGACTTTGAGACCTGGAAGGCTCGCGGTGGCGAGGATGCCGATCCGCTCTACACCGCGTTTAAACATCGCAATGCCGATTGGCTCGAGAAGTACTGCGTCTATATGGCCGTCAAGAAGTACTTTGAGGGCGAGTCGCGCCACGATTGGCCGACCGATGTCGCACGCTACAACGAGCATCTGATCGATGACAAGCGCTTCTGTGACGAGGCCGAGCTACAGGCGTACATGCAGTACCGCTTTGACCTGGCCTGGTGCGAGCTCATGAACTACGCGCACAAGAAGGGCATCGAGGTTATCGGCGATATTCCGATGTATGTCTCGGACGATTCGGCCGACGCGTGGAGCGAGCCAGAGAACTTCTGGCTTTCCGATGCCGGCAAGGCGATTGAGATTTCCGGCGCGCCGCCCGACAACTTTGCGCCCGAGGGTCAGGTGTGGGGCAACCCCACCTTCCGCTGGGGCCATATGAAGAAGACCGGCTACCGCTGGTGGATGGACCGTCTGCGCCGTGCGTTCTCGCTGTACGACCGCGTGCGTCTGGACCACTTCCTGGGCTTCCACAGCTACTTTAGCATTCCCGCAGGCAAGGCCTGCGCCGACGGCCGTTGGTTGGCTGGTCCGGGTATGGATTTGTTCCAGACTGCCTACGAGGAGCTGGGCCCGCTTAACTTTATCGCCGAGGATTTGGGCTACCTGACGCCCGGTGTTCGCGCGATGGCTTCGACCTGCGGCTTCCCCGGCATGGACGTGCTGGAGTTTAGCGATTACGACGTCCGTTGCGGCGTGCATCCCACGCCTGGCAAGATTCTCTACACCTCGACGCACGATACGTCGACGCTGGCCGGCTGGTGTACGCGTTCCTTTGCGGGCGGCGATGAGCCGAGCGGTGTTGAGGTGGCGGCCAAGCTGATGAGCGACGCGCTGGCAAGCGACGCTCCCCTGGTGATGATGCCGCTGCAGGATGTCCTGGGGCTTGGCGACGACGCGCGCATGAACGTTCCGGGCGTGGCCACGGGCAACTGGACCTGGCAGGCTGACGAGGCAGACATTGTAGCCGCCGAGAACAAAACCGCACAGCTCCTGCGCAACAACCATAGATTCTGGGGCGAAGCGTGATAAAACCCCCGATATAGGGTACAGTTACAGACGTTTGAATTTTTGCGGGCAGGGTAATCTGCCCGCTTTGTGCTGAAAAGGAAGTATTATGGCGCGCTACGATTACAAGTGCTCGAGCTGCGGCAACGTGTTTGAGGTTGAGCATCCCATGTCCGAGACTCCCGAGGTCGTGTGCCCCAGCTGCGGTGCCCCGGCGGCCAAGACGTTCTCGGCCAGCGGCATTAAATTTGAGGGCAGCGGTTTCTACAACACCGACCAGCGAAGCGGCGGCTCCAGCACCAGCGCCACCAGCGGCTGCTGCGCCAACTGCCCGCATAACCACTAGGAACCAAACAGCCCCGCGATCGACACCGATCGCGGGGCTGATTCTTTAGCTACCCAGGTTTCCTTATGAGTTGCGGTGAAATAAGGACTGTTTGGTGGGCAGAAGCCGCTATTCAATCCCTATTTCACCGCAACATATTAGTTACTTACGAATCAGGCGGGCGCAGAAGTGGCCGTCGTAGGAGTCGGCGTTTACGGGGACGCTTTGGAAGAGTCCGCGATCGTTTTGGCGCAGGGTGACGAGCTTCTTGGCCTGGGCGAACTCGGGCAGCTGCAGGATCTGCGCCTCGGAAAGGGGTACCAGGCTAAAGTCTGTGCCCTCGGGAGAGGCCAGGAAGGCATCTACGACCTGAGTGTTCTCCTCAGCAAAAACCGAGCAGGTGGCATAGATAAGCTCACCGCCGGCAGCCACGCGCGCGGCGGCTTCCTTGAGCATCGTCAGCTGCAGTTTAGGAAGCTCAACCGTCACGTCCTTTTCGGTCAAGCGCCACGGAATCTCAGGATGACGGCGCATGGTGCCGGTACCCGAGCACGGGGCATCGATAAACACCGTATCGAACAGAACGGGTTTACCAAGCATCGCATCGAACGACGTGAGGACCTCGTCAAGCTCGCAGGCATCGCCCGAAACCGTGCGAACACCCGTAATACCCGCCTTATGCAGACGCGCGAGATTCTGATCGCACTTGCGGTCGTGCAAATCGAGTGCGGTGTGCTGACGATCGTAGCCGGCACGCTTGGCCTGACACATCATCACATAGGTCTTGGTGCCACGACCGGCGCCAATCTCCAGGCAACGCCCGGGACGGGTCGCCGCAGTAGCGATGAGTTGGGCGTTAAGGTCCGAGGCCACGGCCGCTGCGCGTTCAAACACGCCCGACGCAACGGTGGCCTGGGCATCGACCGGCGCATGGCAGCCCGGGAATACCGGCGCCACAAGCTGCGATAGGTACGGATTAGGCTTGGTTGCAAAGGCGTTCTCGTGCAAAGCGAGCGGCGCGGGCGCCAGATTTCCGGCAAAGTTGAGCGCGCCCTCGGGCGTATCGAACGAGGCCATAATGCGAGCACACAGCCAGCGCGGCATGCCCATCAGGCGAGACAGGCGAACCAATCGGCGCTCGGACTCATCGGCATCCGCCGCAGTGGCAAAGTCCTCGACGTTGTCCGCGACCTTATGCAGTACGGCGTTCGCCAGACCGGCAGCCGATTTAGCGCCGCTACGAACCAGCTCAACGCCCTGACTCACGGCAACGCGACCCGGGGTATGCAGGTAGAGCATCTCGAAGGCCGAGATACGAAGTGCCATGCGAACACGCGGCGCAACCTTTTTAGGCTTATCGAGAAACTGATCGAGCAGCTCGTCCAAAATGCCCTGGGTGGCTGCAACACCAAGTGCCAAACGAGCGGCAAAGGCAGAATCGCGCTGGTCAATGGCCTTGGCCGAAGCACGGGACGAGAGAACGTCACGTGCGTACATGCCGCGGCGATCGGCCTCCATCAGCACATCGAGCGCGAGCTTACGCGCGGGGGAAAGCTTGCTCATGACAAAGCACCCCACGTCAGATCGGCGCCCTGCAGGCCGGCAGCCCAGGCAGAAGCAGCCATAGCGCGCTTGCCATCGGGCTTAACCTCAAGCAGCTCGACCGCACCATCGGAAAGGCCAAGGAAAACACGCTTATTCTTAACGTCAACGCCGCCCTTGCCAAGCGAAACATCGGCCAGCGCAGCATCGAGCACACGCACGGTCTTGCCGGCAATCACGCAACGAGCAGGCGCGGTATCGGACGAAGCGAGCACATGACGCACGCAATCGAGCGCAGCCATCTGCGGATCCAGACGCATCTCCTGTTTGGAAATCTTGGCAGCATGCGTGACGAGCGACTCATCCTGCTCGGTCCACACCGCTGTGTCATCGGCAAGCGAGGGCAGCGTATCGGCCAGCAGCTTACCGCCCAGCTCGCCAAGCTCCATCGTCAGTGCCTCGGCATGCTTGCCGGCGACAGATGTCGAGGCCTGCGCACAATAAGCGCCGGTATCCACGCCATGCCCAATACGCATAATGGAAACGCCGGCAACCTCATCACCAGCAAGAATCGCACGCTGAATGGGAGCGGCGCCACGCCAACGCGGCAGCAGCGAAGCATGAACATTCACAATACCAAGCGGCGCCATGTGAAGAACCTCATCGGGCAAAATGCAACCATAAGCAGCCACACAGAAAATATCGGCTTGCGCAGCTTGGAGAGCCTCAACAACCTCGGCCGTCATACGATTAGCCTCAATAACCGGCAACTCTAGCTCAAGTGCCTTAGCCTTAACAGGAGACGGCTCCAACTTTTTACCACGCCCACGAACAGCGTCGGGACGAGTAACAACAAGCGCAATCTCGTTCCCAGCCTCAACAAGCGAAGTCAGCGAAGGCACAGCAAAATCAGGCGTACCCATAAACACAATACGCATAAAGGACGTCTCCCCTCAACCAAAGCCGAGACGGCTACAAATAACAGCGGAAAGCCAATTACCAAGCCCATCCGCAATAACAATTCAATAAGAACAAATATACCCAAAAACAAAGAAAGAGCCGCATAAAAGCAGCTCTCTCAACAAAGCACCTATCAGCGAAGACGTCCCTCCCTGGCCCGACGGCACCCGGGCGAGACAAGCAGCGTCAACGTAGTCCCCGGGGCGCCCGCCTATATCGTCCCGCGCGCAGTTTCGCAGCGCAGCGAGAATGTTTGAGCACGGGATGATATAGGCGGGCGCCCCGGGGACGGACGACCTACTCCGTCTCGCCCGGTCGAGCGCCGCGAGCCAGGGCGTCCTGGTACTCCTTGACGGCCTTGAGCCTCTGCATCGGCTTGAGTCGCTCGAACATGGTGTTGCCGTGCAGGTGATCGATCTCGTGCTGCAGGCACACGCAGAACAGGTCGCCCGAGGCCTCATAGCGGATCAGGTTGGCGTCCAGGTCATACGCCTCGACGACGACATGGTCGGGACGCTCGATCTCGCAGCTAATACCGGGAATGGACAGGCAGCCCTCGCTAAACGGCACCAGATGGTCGCTCTGCTCAACAATAACGGGGTTGACGAGCACGTACGGGTCATAGTCGTTCTTGTCACTGTAGTCGCAGTCAATGGTGACGAGCTGAATGAGCTCGCCGATCTGCGGGGCAGCCAGGCCGCAGCCGCCGTTCTCGAACATCATCTTCTTCATCTTCTCGGCAAGCGCCTCGATCGCCGGGGTGATCTCCTCGATGACGGCGCACTCCTGGCGCAGACGAGGGTCGGGCGACAGTACGATTCCGTTGGCTTCCATGGCCATCCTTTCGGGTTGTTACATCAAATCATAGGCGTCGACGTCAACGCTCACGCTCACGCCGCGCACAGAGCCCACCTCTTTGAGGCAGGCGTCGATATCATCAGAGACATGGTACCCTACCGGCGACTTTACAAGCAGATGGAAGCGGTAACGGTCCTTGGCTCTCTCGATTACACATGAAGCCGGGCCCAGCACCTGAGGCACGGCGCTCCCCGCCCGCAAAAAGTCGGGCGCGGCGGCATGCCAGCGGCGCTTGAGGAGCTTCGCGATGCGGCCGATGTAGTCCTGCGCGTCGTCTCGGTTCGCCGACCATACCAAGATGTTGACCAGGCGAACAAACGGCGGGTACAGCGCGTCGCGGCGCTGGTCCAGGTCGTAGTCGGTAAAAATCGAGCGGTTGTGCTCGGCGACGGCGCGGATGACCGGGTCCTCGGGCAGGTAGGTCTGGATGATAACCTCGCCGGGGCGATCGCCGCGGCCGGCGCGGCCCGCAACCTGCTCCAGCAGATCGTAGGCGCGCTCCCCTGCGCGAAAGTCGGGCAGCTTGAGGGCGAAGTCGGCATTGACCACGCCTACGAGCGTGACCTCGGGAAAATCGAGACCCTTTGCGATCATTTGGGTGCCCAGCAACACGGCACAATCCGCCGCATCGAACTGCTCGAGCAGCTTTTTGTGCGCATCCTTGCCGCGCGTGGAATCGGCATCCATGCGAATAATGGCGACATCCTCGGGAAGCATCTGATGCAGTGCGTCCTCGATCTGCTGCGTTCCCAGACCCATTTTTGCCAGGTAGCGACTGCCACATTTGGGGCATCGGCTCGTGGGCGCGGGATACGGCTGCACGCGCCAAGACGAACCGCAGGTGTGACATTGCAGCGTGTGCGTGCGCTCGTGATATGTAAGCGCGGTGGAGCAGTGATTGCAGGTGGGGACGCATCCGCACTCGCGGCACATCAAGAACGGCGCAAAGCCGCGGCGGTTATGTAGCAGCACAGCCTTCTCGCGCCGCTCAACAACGCGCTCCAGACCTTCCATGAGCGGTTTTGAGAACATTGAGCGGCTACCGTGCGAGAACTCGCGGCGCAGGTCGGCAATGCGGACAGTCGGCAGCACGGCGTGTCCCGGGCGCTCGGGCATCTCGACGCGCGTCCAGGTGGCACCGTTATACATGCCACGGCGGCAGCGGTCGAGAGCCTCGGCCGAGGGCGTGGCGGAGCCCAACACAAGCGGGCAGCGGTAACGCCGCGCCATCTCTGCCGCCACCTCGCGCGCGTGGTAGCGCGGACTGGAACCCTGCTTGTAACTGGTCTCATGCTCCTCGTCGATGATGATGAGGCCCAAGTCGCTGAGCGGGCAAAAGAGCGCCGAGCGGGCGCCCACGACCACGCGAGCGGCACCGCTGGCGACCATATCCCACTGGTCCAGGCGCTCGCCAGCCGAAAGGCGGGAATGGAACACGGCGACCGTCTCGCCAAAGCGCGAGCGGAAGCGGCCGACGGTCTGGGCCGTCAGCGAGATTTCGGGCACAAGCACGCACGCCGAGCGACCGGCCGCGAGCACGCGCTCGATGGCGGAGAGATAAACCTCGGTTTTGCCGGAGCCGGTGACGCCGTCGACCAGCACCACGTCGCCATGAGCGTCCAGACGGGCGCGCTCAATCTGCGCGAGCGCCTGCTGCTGACCGTTGGTGAGTGCGACCGGTGCCTTGCCGCTTGCCGAGGAGAGCGTGGTCTGTTCATTGCAGCCACGCCACGCACGGCGCTCCTCCACCACCACGACGCCGCGTTTTTCGAGCGCCTTGATGGTAGCCGACATGCTGTTATAGAGCAGGTTGAGGTCACGCGTCGTGACCGGGCCGCACCGCAGTGCCTCGATGAGCTGGCGCTGGCGGACCGCGGTCTTGGGCGGCGTATAGTCAAAGCCCTCGGGCGTGAGCATGACCCAGCGGTTTTGGATAGGCTTGACGGCGGGACGTTCAACCGTCCACACGCCGTCGTCGCCCTTGACCACGCGCGGGCTTCCACCCGGGGGCAAAAACAGGCGCAGGCACTCGGAAAGCGTCGCGACATACTCGCGGCTCATCCAGCGCGCGATACGGGCAGCCTCGGCGGTAAAGAGCGGTTTGCTGAGGATGGCTTCGACGGCTTTAATGCGCGCGGGGTCGAGCGCGCTGTTGCCCTGCAGATCGCCCAGCTCGGGCGCAATGTCGACGATGTAGCCTGCGGCAGCACGGTTGCCAAAATGGACCAGGACCGTGGATCCGATCTGCGCGTCGCTAGCAAGGGGTTGAGGAATGCCATAGGCAAACGGCTCGGACAGCGCACGCGTCGGGATGTCGAGAACCACGCTCGCATAGGCGGCGATGGGCTCAGGTGCAGGCTTAGGCTGAGCCGAGGCAGCGGCAGACACTGGCTTCACCGGAACCTCCTCCGGTTCCGGCGAACCAAACAGCGACAGTTGCTCGGCCACGGCTCCAGCACCTCCTATCCCATACGTCTACAGAAACAAGAGCCCCGCTCGGGTGAACGGGGCTCGGATACATGCGTTTACACGGCTGCTACAGCGCCATCGTGCGGGCGCGGTCGATGCGCGCCAGGCAGTCGTCGCGGCCGACGAGCGCCATGGTCTCGCCCAGTGGAGGGCTCACCATGTTGCCGCAGACGGCGACGCGCACGGCCTGGAACACCACGCGCTTCTTAAGGTCCATCTGCTCGGGCAGCGGCTCAAGCGCGGCGTCGATGTCCGCGGCGGTCCACTCGGTGACACCCTCGAGCGCGGCCTTGGCGGCGTCCAGGATGGCACCCATGCCTTCCTTGGCTAGGCCCTTGTTAACGGACTTCTCGTCATACTCGAGCGTCTCGGCCGTGGCAAAGATGGGAGCGGCGACGGTCACGGCGTCGGTCGGCATCTTAGTGCGCGGCTTGACGATAGCGGCAAGCGCGTCGATCCAGTCCTCGCCGTACTCGACGTTGCCCTCGATGAGACCCGCCTCGTGCAGCTCGGGGACCATGATCTCGTCGGCAAACTGGGCGTCGGACATGCCGTTGATGTACTCGGCATTGACCCAGTCGAGCTTCTTGGGGTCGAAGGTCGCCGGGTTCTTGGAGATGCGGTCGAGCGAAAACTTGCTGGCCAGGACATCACGCGGAATGATCGTAGTCTCGCCGTCGAGCGACCAGCCGAGCAACGCCAGGTAGTTGACAAAGGCGTCGGACAGGTAGCCGGCGTCGCGGTACTCCTCCACCGAGGTGGCGCCGTGGCGCTTGGAGAGCTTCTTGCCGTCGGCGCCCAGGATCATGGAGATGTGGGCGAACGTAGGCACGGGAGCGCCGAGGGCCTCGTACACCATGACCTGACGCGGGGTGTTGGACAGGTGGTCGTCGCCACGGATGACATGGGTGATCTTCATCATGGCGTCGTCGACGACGGTCGCAAAGTTATACGTGGGCGTGCCGTCAGAGCGGAAGATGACAAAGTCGTCGAGCTCCTTGGCATCGAAGGTCACCTCGCCGTGGACGGCATCGTGGATAACGACGTCGCCGCGGTCCTCAGGCACCTTGATGCGAAGGACGTAGGACTCGCCGGCCTCGATGCGACGGCGGGCCTCCTCGGGATCAAGATTGCGGCAACGGCGCTGATAGCCCTGGAAGGGGTCCTTGCGCTCCTGCGCGGCCTTGCGGTCGGCGTCGAGCTGCTCCTTGGTGCAGAAGCAGGGATAGGCCTTGCCCTCGTCCCAAAGCTTCTGGGCGGCCTGCTTGTACAGGTCCAGGCGCTCGGTCTGGGCGTAGGGGCCAAAATCGCCGCCCACCTCGGGACCCTCGTCCCAGTCCAGGCCCAGCCAACGCATGGCGCGCAGGATGATCTGCGTGTTCTCATCGGTAGAGCGGGTGGGGTCGGTGTCGTCGATGCGCAGGATGAACGTGCCGCCGTTAGCACGGGCGAAAGCCCAGTTATAGATAGCGGTGCGGGCGCCGCCAATGTGCAGCTTGCCCGTCGGTGAGGGTGCAAAGCGGACGCGAACGTCTGATGCCATGGAAATCTCCTCGATTGCAGGATGGATGTCTAACCGCACCAGTATAAAGCATCAAAGCAACCTCCGCACAAAGGGCACCGACCTACTCATTGGGGACAGACTTAAATGACCAGTCGTTGGAGACGTTCTTAGTTTAAGGCTGGTCATTTATGTCTGTCCCCAATGAGTAGGTGCGGAAAGGGTGTGAATGTTTGATTTACGCGCTATGATGTGCCCTTGCATAGAGAGCCCGGCGGAATGGTAACGGTCGCCGGGACACGTTTTTGAAAGGACAATCATGTCAGAAGAACTTCGTTCCATCCCGCCCCAACACGGGTCCTTTGTTTTTACGTCGGAGTCGGTGACCGAAGGTCATCCCGATAAGATCGCTGACCAGATCAGCGACGCCGTCCTCGACGCAATCCTCGCCAAAGAAATAGAGCTCCAGGAGCAGGGCTACATCGCCCCCAACGGCGTGCCAGCCAACGTGGAGAACGTCCGCTGCGCCTGCGAGACCCTCGTGACCACCGGCACCGTCATCGTCGCCGGCGAGATTCGCACCCAGGCCTACGTAGACGTTCAGGAAATCGCCCGTGGCGTTATCCGCCGCATTGGCTACAACCGTGCCAAGTTCGGTTTTGACTGCGACACCTGCGGCGTCATGAGCCTCATCCACGAGCAGTCGCCCGATATCGCCCAAGGCGTTGACGAGTCCTTCGAGACCCAGACCGGCGCTACCACCGACCCGATCGACCTGATCGGTGCCGGCGACCAGGGCATGATGTTCGGATATGCCTCCAACGAGACCAAGACCCTCATGCCCATGCCGCACTACCTGGCAAGCCGCCTGGCCGAGCGCCTGGCCGCCGTGCGCCACGACGGTACCCTGCCCTATCTGCGTCCTGACGGCAAGACCCAGGTCACCGTGCGCTACGAGGAAGGCAAGCCCGTCGAGGTCACGACCATCGTCATCTCCACGCAGCACGCTGCCGAGATCGAGGACATGGGCAAGATCAAGGCCGACCTCATCGAGCACGTCATCACCCCGGTCATGGCCACTGAGAACATGCCGTGGGATAACGCGGACATCTACGTGAACCCCACCGGTCGCTTTGTCGTGGGCGGCCCCATGGGCGACACGGGCCTCACCGGCCGCAAGATCATCGTCGACACCTACGGCGGCTACGGTCGTCACGGCGGCGGTGCCTTTAGCGGAAAGGACTGCACCAAGGTCGACCGCTCCGCCGCGTATGCCGCGCGCTGGGTCGCCAAGAACGTGGTCGCCGCCGGTCTGGCCGACCGCTGCGAAGTCGAGCTTGCCTACGCCATCGGCGTTTCCAAGCCCCTTTCAATCATGGTCGACACCTTCGGAACCGCCAAGGTTGCCGAGGACACGATCGTTGAGGCCGTAGAGAAGACCTTCGACCTGCGCCCGGGTGCAATCATCCGCGACCTAGACCTGCGTCGCCCCATCTACGAAAAGACGGCAGCCTACGGTCACTTCGGCCGCGAAGATGCCGACTTCACCTGGGAGAAAACCGACCGAGTCAAAGAACTCAAAGCAGCCTGCGGCCTGTAAGCTAACTCGAAAAGCTACAGCCAAATAACAACGCACCAAAAGAAGTACCGGCCCCAACCGGTACTTCTTTTTTATTTAAAGGTGGTGAAGATGAGCCTACCTGGGACATGGAATAAATCACAGGCCGATAAATTTTGCAGCAGAGCGACTCCAACCATGTATCCTAAGTTCCGAGGGCTTTAGTATTTGGTCGATCGCGAGTTCCGCACGAGCCGGAGGCCACTTAATGTGGCCTCCGTGCGAGCAGGACTGTCCGAGCAGGCGACCAAATACTAAAGCCCTCGGAACGGCGGGACAGAGTATGCCCCGCCCCTCGGGACGACGGGATAGATAAGGAGCATCCATGGCAGGCAAGCCGCAAACACTAGCTACGACCTCGGCATTCGAGATCTTGGGCCCCGTCATGGTCGGCCCCAGTTCATCGCACACCGCCGGCGCCCTGCGCTGCGCCCAAGTTGCCGCCAGCCTGCTGGAAGGCCGCATCACCAAAGTCACCTTTGGCCTGTGGAACTCCTTCGCCCACACCTACCGCGGCCACGGCACCGACCGTGCGCTCGTCGCGGGCATCCTGGGCCTCGACACCGATGACGAGAATATCAAGCGGGCCTTCGACCTCGCGCGCGAGCAGGGCCTCGAATATCACTTTGACATCAAAGGCGACGACGCCTCCATCCACCCCAACACCGTCGACATCGAAATGGTCGACGACACGGGCGCCACGGCACAGGTTCGCGGCGAGAGCCTGGGCGGTGGCAAGATGCGCATCAGCCGCATTAACGGCGTCGGCGTCGACATCTCGGGCATGTATTCCACGCTCTTCGTTGCGCACAAGGATGTCCCCGGTGTACTCGCCGCGCTCACCAACCTGCTCGCCTACGCCCACGTGAACATCGCCTTCTGCCGCACCTACCGCACCGAAGTGGGCGGCCAGGCCTACTCCGTATTTGAGACCGACGGCACGCCCGACGACACCGTCGTCCCCATGCTGCGCAAGCTCGACAATGTCGATTACGCAACGTTTATCGAGCTCCCCGGTTCTGCCTCGTCGCTCTCCCCCGGCGTCTCGGCCAAGGAAATCTTCGACGACGGCGAGCAGCTGCTCGATGCGTGCGAGGAACTGGGGCTCAGCATCGGCGCCGTCATGGCCGTGCGCGAGGCGCGTCTGACCGGCGAGGCCCACGCCGTCGCCGCCATGCGCCGCGTGCTCGACGTCATGCGCGAGGAGACCACGGCTCCCATCGCCAATCCGCAGCGATCGCTCGGCGGGCTTATCGGCGGCGAGGCCAAGCTCGTCGAAGCCACCGGCCGCAACGATTTGAGTGCAAGCCTGATGGGCCCCGTTCAGACCGACGCCGTGGCCCGCGCCATGGCCGTGCTCGAGCGCTCCGCCACGATGGGTGTGATCGTCGCAGCTCCGACGGCAGGCTCCGCGGGTGTTGTGCCCGGCTGCGTGCTGGCGCTCGCCGATCGTCTGCAGCTCGACGACGAGCAGGTCATGGACGCGCTCTACTGCGCAGCCGCCATCGGCCTCAACCTCACCACAAGCGCCTGCGTTGCCGGCGCCGAGGGCGGCTGCCAGGCCGAGGTGGGAAGCGCCGCCGCCATGGCAGCCGCCGCTCTGGTGCAGATGCTCGGCGGCACGCCCGAGCAGGCGCTCGACGCCAGTTCCATCGCGCTAAGTAACCTGCTGGGCCTCGTTTGCGACCCCGTCGGTGGCCTCGTGGAGGTGCCCTGCCAAAACCGCAACGCCATCGGCGTAGCAGCGGCCTTTAGCTCGGCACAACTCGCCCTCGCCGGCATTAAGAGCCTGGTACCGTTTGACCAGATGGCACACGTCATGCTCTCGGTGGGCCACGCTTTACCGGCCACGCTGCGCGAGACGGCAAAGGGTGGCATCGCGCAGGCTCCGGCCGCACTTTCGGCCTGTGCAAAATGCGGTGTGTGCGGATAGCGGCAAAGAACGACTCAAAGGTGGGACAAATGTCCCACCTCTTTTGAATGCCACCGTTTCCGTACCACAAACAGCAGGGCAATCGCTATAATGCAAGCCCAGTAAAAACACGATGAGCCGCAAGGCGAAACTCGAAGGATATAGATACGATGTCGCAAAACGACCGAACTCAACTGATTCCCGATCCGCAGCAGCCGAGCAGGCACACCGGCGGCGTTCAGTCGCCGCGTCCCATCGCGCCGAGTCACGGTCAGCAGCGTGGTGCAGCAAACGCTTCCCAACGCCCGAACCAACAGCGACAGCAGCGTCAACAACGTCAGCAGCGCCAGGCAAACGGCAATGCGCCCAAGCAGCCCCCCACGCACGCTCGAGGCGATCGCGGCCCCGCGCGCAAGCCCGCCGAGAACAATAAGTCGGGCAAAAAGACGACGCTCTTTGTCGTCCTTGGTCTAATCGTCATTGTCTATATCGTAGGCGTCGTAGCGTTTTCGCAGGTAGCCTACCCCAACACCACCATCGCCGGCGTCGACGTCTCGTTCTCCAACGCTTCGTCTGCCGCCACCAAGGTCAACTCGGCATGGAAGCACTATAAGCTCACCGTGACAGGAGATGACTTTAGCTGGACCTATCAGCCCGAGTCCGATGAACCCATCGTCGACGGTGAAGCTGCTGCAAAAGAAATCATCAACCACAACGAAGCCTTTATTTGGCCGGTCCGCCTTGTGGAATCCTTAAGCGGCAAGACCAAAACAACTGCTACCTCCAACAAAGTCGATCTTGATCAAGACGTTGACCTGTCCATGCTCTCCGATACCTTTGACCAAAAGAAGTTTGAGGAGGACCTGGACGCCGCTATCGACGAGTTTAACGAGGGCCGTTCGGGCACGTTCGAGGCCAATAGCTCCTATGACGAGCAGGCCGGCAAGTTTACCGTCGAGAAGGCGCGCTCCAACGAAAAACTCAACCGCGAGCATGTCATTAAGTATGCCGAGCTCGAGCTTGCCTCGCTGGCTGAGACCGTAGATTTTTCCAAGCTCGGCAACGATGCCTATGAGCCGCTCAATGGAACGCTGACTGATGATCAGATTCAGGCCGCATGCGATGCCGCCAACAACTTCCTGGGCGTCAATGTGACCCTCAAACTCAACGGCGAGGATGCCGGCAAGGTCGACGGCAGCTCCGTGTTGCAGTGGATCAGCTTTGCCGACCCGGCCAACCCCACGCTCGATACGTCGCAGATCAGCAGCTGGGCAGCCGAGCTCGCCAACGGCTTTAATACCGTGGGCTCCACTCGCTGGTGGACGCGCGCCGATGGCAAGCAGTGCGCCGTCGAAGGCGGTGACTTTGGTTGGTCCATCGACAGCAGCTCGCTCGCCAAGCAGGTCGAGGACGCCATTAACAACAAGCAGACCGGCGAGATCGAGATCAAGTACTCCCAGAAGGCCGACACCTTTACTGCAAAGGGAGAGCCCGACTGGAAGGCGTATATCGACGTCGACCTGTCCGAGCAGCACGCGCGCTACTATGACGAGAACGGTAATATCGTTTGGGAGGCCAACTTTATTTCCGGCAAACCGGGCGAAGACGCCACCCCCGAGGGCGTGTGGCAAATCAACAGCAACGACGGCGGCAGCACCCTGATCGGAGCCAAGGACCCCGAGACCGGTAAGCCCAAATACGAGAGCCCGGTGAGCTACTGGATGCCGTTTGAGGGCAACATGATCGGCTTCCACGACGCTACATGGCAAAACGACAAGAGCTTTGACGACCCCAACTCCTACAAGTGGTGCGGAAGTCATGGTTGTATCAACCTGCGCCTGGCCGACGCAAAGGCCCTGCACGACTGCATCAAGGTCGGCCTATGCGTGGTCGTGCACTCATAGACGATTGCGTGCAACACAACAAAGCCTAGCGACACGTACCGTTCAATGCTGAAAGAAACGCATATATTCGCCCGCCCCAATCGGTGGGCGCATATACTTATCACGGTATTTTCTATAAAGGAGACGCTATGTCGAATGTCCCCACCATCACCCCGGGCCCGGACAATACCGAGCACACGCCGGAAGGTGCTACCGAAACCCTGCCGCTCATCACGAGCGTTCAAACCGCACAGCCAAACGGCACCGAGCAAGGCGGCGACGGGATATCTGACGACGAGGCTTACGCCAAGCTCAAGGCCAAGCGTGCCGAGCGTCGGCATAAAAAGCTCGTCCGCCGCGGCATCGCGGCCGGCATCGTCGGCGGTATTATCCTCATCGCCATCATTGTGAGCGTTGTCCTCAATTCGCAGCCGCAATCTGCAAGCGGGCCTGTGACCGACATGGTCATGGAGGGCACGTTTACCACAACGGTCGAGGCGAAAGGCCAGCTCAAGCCTATTTCTGCCTCGGTCGTCTCCCCTTCCGTCGACGGCACGGTGGCACAGATCAACGTGCAGGCAGGGCAGACCGTCAACGAGGGCGACGTGCTCATGACGATTAAAAATGACGAGCTCGATAGCGCCGTTGCCGAGGCGCAGCGCGCGGTCGCTGCCGCACAGGAAGATCTTGCCAACGCACAGAAGGCGCTCGCCGCCGCCCAGGCCGCACCGACGATGGACGCAGATGGCACAGCCGTCCCAACGGACACCTCAGCCGACGCCAGTGCCGTATCGAGCGCCCAGCGCAACCTGGCCTCAGCCCAGGCAACGCTCGAGCAGGCAAATACAAAGGCCGCCGAGCGCACCGTAAAGGCGCCCAGCTCGGGCAGCATTGTCGAGCTCCACGCCAAGGTGGGCGCCACGGTAGCCGGCGGCATGGTCATGGGCGAAGGCGACACGAGCGGCGGCAAACAGTGCATGCAAATCGCCGACCTCTCCAAGATGAAGGTAACGGTTCAGGTGGGCGAAAAGGATATCGCCAAGATCGCCGTTGGTCAAAGCGCTAACGTGACCTACCCCGCGTTTCCCGATATCGTGAGCCAGGGCACCGTCACGGCCATCGCTTCGGTTGCAAATGCCGACGCCGGCTATGGCGGAGGCGGCGGCGTGACCTTTAACGTCGACATCCTCATAGAGGCGCCCGACAGCTGCCTCAAGCCCGGAATGACCGCCGAGGTCTCGGTTGTGACTGAACAGCTCGACGACGTGGTGATGGTGCCGACCATGGCACTGATGACCGAAGACGGCGAGAACTATTACGTCAACCTGGCCACCGATGACGAGGGCAAGGAGACGCGCCGCGTGAACGTGACCGTCGTGACGCAAAACGACAACGACGCCGTGGTCGGCAAGACGCAGGTCAGGCGCGATGACCAGGGCAACGAGATTAACCCAAACGTGCCCGTCACCAAACTGCGTGACGGCGACACCATCGTGATGGATACCGGATCGGACATGACAGCAGACGGCGGTAGCATGTCTGTCGATGAGGGCATGTAATGCGTCCCGTCATCGACATCCGCAACGTGCACCGCATCTTTGAGAGCGAGGCCGGTTGCGCCCATATCCTGCATAACGTAAGCCTGGCGGTAAATCCCGGCGAGTTCGTAGCCATCACCGGTCCCTCGGGCTCGGGCAAGTCGACGCTCATGAACATCCTGGGCTGCCTGGACAAGCCCACGGCCGGCGACTACTACCTGCAAGGGCTCAACGTGGCCGAGCTCGACGATGACGAGCTGACCGAGGTGCGCGCGCTGAGCATTGGCTTTGTCTTCCAGAGCTTTAACCTGCTGCCGCGCCTGTCGGTGATCGAAAACGTGATGCTGCCACTGTCCTACACCAATGTGCCGCGCAGCCAGCGCGAGATGCGCGCCGTGCACGCGCTGCAGGCCGTCACACTTCCCGTCGACCACTGGGACCATCGCATATCAGAGCTTTCGGGCGGTCAGATGCAGCGCGTCGCCATCGCACGCGCCCTCGTTAACGACCCGCCCATCATCTTGGCCGACGAGCCGACGGGAAACCTGGACTCGACAACCGGAGCGCTCGTCATGGAAACCTTCCATAAGCTCCAGGAGCGCGGCAAGACCATCGTGCTCATCACGCATGACCCTGGCATTGCCGCCGAGGCCGACCGGGCCGTGACCATTCGCGACGGGCGAATCCATGACGGCGCGTATATCGCACATGCGCCGAATACGCTGCGCGCCGCCTTGGACGCGCTGCCCACGATTTCCGCAACCACCAACCTGCCGAAAGGAGTGAAGGCATGAGTACGCGCGATCTTATCCAAGAAGCCCTTCACTCGCTCGAGGCCAACAAGGGACGCAGCCTACTCACCATCTTGGGCATCGTCATTGGCATCGCATCCGTCATCGCCATGACGTCGCTCATCGGTGGCATCCAAAACAGCCTGGTCAACAGCTTGGGCCTCAATGCGGCGCGTATGGTAGAGATCTATTCGTCCCAAGAGCTCACCGATTCGGACGTCGAGAAACTCCGCAAAATGGTGCCGCAAATAGAACAGATCGGCATTGTCGACAGCGCCTATTCCGAGTACAAAGTCGGGGATAAAAGCTATACCGTCATGGCGCAAGGTGTCGATAGCGACATGCTCGACGCCGTGGGTGCCAGCAAGATCGTTGCCGGCCGCACCTACAACGATATCGAGTCCCAGTCCGGCGCGCGCGTGGCCCTCATCAGCCGCGGTGGAGCCGAGCAGCTCTACGGCGGAAACGAGCAGGACGCGCTGGGCAAGACCATCAAGGTGTCGAGCGGCGAGGTGCAGATCGTTGGTGTCATTGATGGCGGCAGCGACTCCATGGGCTCGCTCACGCTCTACATGCCACGCGCCACGATTGCCGAGCTGTTCGGCGACGACAACCCCTCGTTTCCCAGCGTCACGGCACTCGCTGTCGAGGGTACGGACATAGATGAACTCTGCAAGACCATCGAGTCCAAGGTACGCAGCATGAAGGGCATCTCCGAGGACGACGAATACGAAAGCGTGATGGTCAGCTCCATGAAGAGCGCCATCGACGCCCTCAATTCCTTTATGGGCGCCTTCTCGCTCATCATGGGCGCGGTCGCCAGCATATCGCTGCTCGTAGGCGGTATCGGCATTATGAATATGATGCTTACCAACGTAACGGAGCGCATTCGCGAGATCGGCATCCGCCGCGCTCTGGGCGCCAGTCGTCGCGATATCACCGCGCAGTTTTTGGCCGAGTCTTCGGCGCTGTGCGTCACCGGCGGACTGTTGGGTGTCCTGATAGGCTATCTGCTAGCCTGGGGCCTCGCGATGTTTGCCTCCGGATCCGGGATTCTTGGCGAGCTCGGAGCCAGCGGGCAAATCATACCGAGCTTTTCAATCGCCACGGTGCTGCTGGCCTTCGCCGTCTCCGTCGGCATCGGCGTAATCTTTGGCTTCTACCCCGCTCGCCGCGCAGCAAAGCTCGACCCCGTCGAGTGTCTACGCTACCAGTAAGCCACCACCAATAAGTTGCGGTGAATTAGGGACTGAATATGCTATCTAACAGCAAAAACAGACACTATTTCACCGCAACTTATTGAAGGGCTGCTTGCGCCAGTTCCGGGCGTCGTCCTCGAGCTTTTGGCGGATGACGGGCTTGTACGGGTCGAGCTTGCTCGGGGCGCTCCTCCTCGCGGGCGGGAGGGCGCGCAGGCGCGGCGAGTGCCTAGCGCGCGAACTCCCGTAAGAGCGCGTCTTCCACTTCCCGAAGCGAAAGGGCCCCGCCTCCCTCGGCGGGACGGGCGACTACGATGCAGCGCGCTCCCGCGTCGCGCGCGGCGGCGAGTTTCTCGGCCGTACCGCCTACGGTTCCCGAGTCCTTGGTCACAAGCCACTGGGCGCCCACCTGCCGAAGCATCGCCTCGTTGAGCTCGCGGGTGAAGGGTCCCTGCATGCCGATGACGTGCGACGGCGAAAACCCCGCATCGATGCACTTCGTTATAGCACCGGGCAGCGGGAGCACACGCACAAAGAAGCGCTCCGCGAAATCGGCGACGCGCGTGTAGGGAGCAAGCTCCTTGCTCCCCGTCGTGAGAAGCGCGCGACCCGGGTTCTCGGAGAGAAAGCGCGCCGCGCAGGCGATCGACGCGACCGGCACGACGCCTTTGGGCAGCGCCTCGACCGGGCGCGCAAGACGCAGGCACCGTGCACCCACGGCGAGCGAAGCGGCCCGGATGTTGCCGCTTGCGAGCGTAGCGAAGGGGTGCGTGGCGTCGACGACGATGCGCGCGCCGGAAAGCTCACACTCCATGTCGGCCTCGTCGAGCCTGCCCGCATGCACCTCGATGCCCGGAAGCTCGCCCAAAAGCTCGCCTCCGTACTCGGTTGCCGCGTAGGCACGGGCGGGGATTCCCGCCCCGCCCGCCCATTCGCACAGGAGGCGGCCCTCGGTGGTGCCGGCGAAGATGCGCAGCGCCGGCGCGGATGCGGGGGCCGTCACTTCGGGCCGCCTGGGCGCGTGATCTGGTAGAGCAGCGCGTTCATAATGGCGGCCGCCACGGTCGAGCCGCCCTTGCGACCCCTCGCGACGATGGCCGGCACGCGTCGCGCGAGTAGCTCCTCTTTCGCCTCGACCACGTTCACAAACCCAACCGGCACCCCAACGACGAGCGCGGGCGCGATCTTCCCCGCGTCCATGAGCTCGGCGAGGCGCAGAAGTGCTGTGGGAGCGTTGCCGACGGCCACGATGAGCGGACCCTCGATGCCGCAAGCTTTGTCCATGCTCGCAACGGCGCGAGTCGTGCCCGCGGCGCGCGCCGTTGCGGCGACATCCGGGTCGGCCATATAGCACACGGCCTGGCAGCCGATCTTCGCGAGCGCGGGCTTGCTTATGCCTGCGAGCGCCATGTTCGTGTCGGTGAGCACCGTGGCCCCTGCGCGCAGTGCGTCGAGCGCACAGTGCGCGGCGTCATGGGTGAACACGAGGGAATCGGCGTACGAGAAGTCGGCACTGGTGTGGATGACGCGCTTCACGACGGGCTCTTCGAGCGGCGGGAACGTGCGGCCGCCGAGCTCTTCGGTGATGATTTCAAAGCTGCGCCGCTCGATGTCGCCGGGCGCCATCTCCTTGGAATCCATCTAGTACTCCACTCCTTCCCTTGCACATATCCCCTGCTCGTAGGGGTGTTTCTCGCACCGCATCTCGGTTATGTAGTCGGCCTTCTCCACGATCTTGCGGGAAGGCGCGCGCCCGGTGAGCGCTACTTCGACGCCGCGCGCGGACATATCGAGCGCGCGGTCCACGAGCGCCTCGTCGACAAGCCCCTTCGAAAGCGCGTCGAGCGCCTCGTCGAGCACGAGCAGCCCCTCCTGCGCGCCCTCGAGCTCGGCGAGCGCGGAAGCGAGGTTCCCATCGTGCAACTCGCGCGTCGCGGCAAGTTCTTCCGACGTCATGGACCAGGTAAACTTGTCCGACGCCTTCCCCGCGAACACGGGCACGCCGAAATGCTCGGCGAGCAGGCGCGCCTCCCCGCTTTCGCCGTCTTTCAGGAACTGCACAACGACGACGCGGCGGCCTGCGGCGAGCATGCGAAGGGCGAGCCCCATCGCCGCCGTGGTCTTGCCTTTGCCGTCGCCATGATACACGTGGATCATACGCCCTCCTCGATAATGCGGTAGACATACTCCATGTCGAGCGCCCCGCGCACGGAGTCGGCCAGGCGGTCGAACTCGCGCGCACGGTGATCGGCCGCGGACACCGCGCCCTCAGCACCCACGACGCTCTCGGGCAGGCCGCGCATGCGCGCGAGCGAGCGCGCAAGGGCGAGTGCCACCCCCGGTTCGTCGAACAGGCCGTGGAGATAGGTTCCGAACACGTTTCCGCAGGCCGCGCCTTCTGGTTTGCCGCCAATCGTGCCCGCAGGGGCGCAGGAGACGGTCGTTTCGCCGTCGTGAATCTCGTACCCGCGCGCCGACATGCCGTTCCACACCGAGAACGCGCCTTGGGCGCCCGTGATGCGCAGCTCCGACTGGGCGAGGCGCTTTTCCTCCTTGAACACCGTACTTGCAGGGATGAGCCCGAGCCCGCGCGCGGTGCCAGCGCCTTCCCTGCCGTGCGGGTCGGAAAGCTCGTCTCCCAAAAGCTGGTAGCCTCCGCATATGCCGAGCACCGGCGTGCCCGCGCCCGAAAGTGCGCGTACACAGGCTCCGATGCCGCTAGCCGCAAGCCAGCGCGCGTCGTCGACCGTGGACTTCGAGCCGGGAAGCACCACCAGGTCGGGTCGGCCCAGATCGGTCGTCGAGGAAACGTAGCGCACGCCCATGCCGGGCACGCGCGAAAGCGGGTCGAAGTCGGTGAAGTTCGACAGATGCGGAAGGCGCACGACGGCGACGTCGATGACGCCGCGCGCCTCGCGGGCAGATAGGCGCGGCGCGAGCGAGTCTTCGTCGTCCAGGTCGAGCGTAAGAAACGGCACGACCCCCACGACGGGAACCCCGCACATCTTCTCGAGCGGGGCCAAACCCGGACGCAGGATTTCCACATCGCCGCGGAACTTGTTCACCACAAGCCCCCGCAAAAGCGCGCGATCCTCGGGCGCAAAGAGCGCGACCGTGCCGTAGAGCTGGGCAAACACCCCGCCTGGGTCGATGTCGCCCGCGAGCAGCACGGGGGAGGACACGGCGCGTGCGAGCCCCATGTTGACGATGTCGTTTTCGGCAAGGTTGATTTCGACGGGGCTGCCGGCGCCCTCGATGACGATGACGTCGTTTTCCTCCGCGAGCGAATCGAACGCCTCCAAAATCTGCGGCATGAGCGCCTTCTTTCGCACGAAGTAGTCCCTCGCAGCGAAGGCTCCCTGCGCCTTGCCGGCCACGATGAGCTGGCTTCGGTGGTCGCTTTCGGGCTTGAGCAGGATGGGGTTCATGCGCACGTCGGGCGCGATGCCGCACGCCTCGGCCTGCATGATCTGGGCGCGCCCCATCTCGAGCCCGTCGGCCGTGACACCGCTGTTGAGCGCCATGTTCTGGCTCTTGAAGGGAGCCACGCGCAGGCCGTCCTGCGAAAGCACACGGCACAGCCCAGCCGCAAGCAGGCTCTTCCCCGCGTTCGACATGGTGCCCTGGATCATGATGGGCTTCGCCCTACCCACGGGTATCGACCCCCTTCGCTGAGCCTCGGCCATCCGCGCCCACCATAGCGCCGCTGCAAGAAGCGCCGCCCCGTTCGTCGGGTTCGTCTTCGCCCGATGCACCTTCCGCCCGAAGCGCGCGGCTGAACGCCATCGCAAGCCGGGCATTCTCCTTGCGCGTGCGCACCGCGACGCGGCACCAGAAACGGGACAGTACCGAAAACGAGTCGCACGTGCGGACCAAAACCCCCTGTTTATACAGGCGCTCGGGGATGTCTTTCGCCGGCGTGCGGACTAAAAGGAAGTTCGCATCCGACGGCACGACGGAAAGCCCGAACGAGGAGAGCTCGTGGGAAAGCCACGCTCGCTCGCCCGCCAATACATCGCGCGTGCGCGAGACGTATTCGACGTCTTCCAGGGCGGCGATGCCCGCGGCCTCGGCGACCGAGGAGACGGGCCACGCCTGCCCCGCCCGGCGAATCCCCTCGATGAGTTGGGCGTTTCCGCTGATCAGATATCCCAACCGCAACCCCGCCATTCCGTAGAGCTTGGTGAACGCGGAGAGCACGGCCACATGGCGCGAACACGCGGCGCGTGCGGCCACGCTCCTTTCGCGGGCGTCGGGCGCAAATCCGAGAAAGCACTCGTCCACGACGAGCAGCGCGCCCACCTGCTCGCAGCGGCAAGCCGCGGCATCGATCACGCGGGGGTCGACGAGGCGCCCCGTCGGGTTGTTCGGATTGCAGAGGTACGCCACGTCTCCCGGCCCCTCGATCGCGCGGGCGAAGGAGGCGGGCACGTCGAAATCGTCCGCTTCGGAGAGCGGGAACTCCTGCACGCATGCGCCGTAGTACGATGCCGCCTCCGCATATTCAGAGAACGTCGGCGCGCACACGACGATGCGTTTCGGGCGAACCGCCGCGGCGAGCCGCCAGATGATGTCGGACGCGCCCGCGCCGCAGACGATAGTATCTTCGGGAATGCCCTGGGCGCGCGCTAGGGCGCGAACGAGGGCGAGGCTTTCCCTATCGGGGTAGGCGTCGATTCGAGAAAGCGCCTTACAAGCTGCGGCGACGGCGCGCGGCGAGGGGCCTGCCGGATTCACGTTCACCGAGAAGTCAATGAGGTCGGATGCGCCCCCTTCGCAAGCGATGCCGAGCGATTGCGAGCTGCCCCCATGCGTACGGGCGCGCAGGATTCCCCCGGCAGCCCGGGGCGCGGCGTGGTCTTCCCTCATGCCATCGCCCCCACGGCGAGCACGACCGCCGCGCGCGCGGCGCCGAAGACGACGAGCGCGCATACGGACGCGGCGAGCATGAGCCTTGTCGCCCGGGCGATGTCGCCCCACTCGATTTCGCGGGACGCGTCGCCTATCGTCGGTTTCTCAACGAGCTTGCCGAAATACACCGCGGGTCCTGCCAGGCGCAGCCCGAGCGCGCCCGCACACGCTGACTCGGTCTGCGCCGAGTTGGGGCTCGCATGGCGTCGCCTGTCGCGGCACCAGATACGCGCCGCCCCGCGCGCGTCGAGCCCGACGATCGGGCACACGGCGATCATGAGCAGGGCCGATAAGCGCGAGGGAATCCAGTTCACCGCATCGTCGAGGCGCGCCGAGGCGCAGCCGAAGTCGATGTAGCGCTCGTTTTTGTAGCCCACCATGCTGTCGAGCGTATTCACCGCCTTGTACGCCATGCCCAAGGGCGCACCCCCGATCATAAGGTAGAAAAGCGGCGCAATGACGCCGTCGCTCGCGTTCTCCGCCACCGTTTCCACGGCGGCGCGCGCGACGCCCTGCTCGTCGAGAACAGACGTGTCGCGTCCCACGATGAGCCCGACGGCTTCGCGCGCCGCGACAAGGCCACCCTTCGAGAACGCGCGGGCCACGGCCAGGCTCTGGCGGCGCAGCTCGCATGCCGCGAGAATCTGATAGCTCGCCCATGCCTCGACCACGAAGCGCAAGCCGGAGTGAACCATACCGCAAAGCTGCAGGATTCCCCAGGTCAAAAGCCCACACGCAAGCGGAAGCGCCACGGAGAGCACAAGCCCTGCGGCGCGCGCGCCCGCGGACGTTTGCGGGAATGCGCCCCGCAGGCGGCCTTCGGCCCACGTGATCGCGCGCCCCATGGCGACGACGGGATGGGGAAGCCAGCGCGGGTCGCCGAAGGCAAGGTCGGCCGCGAACCCGACGGCGACGGCAAGAATCGTCATCACCGGGCATCGCCCCCCGAAGCGGGGCGAACGTCGCGAAGGCAGCGCCCATCCCAGGTGGCGGCCCATGCGCCGCCCGGCTCGGTATGCACGTCGAAGTATCCCATTTTCGGGACAGCTAGCTCGGAGAGCAGCGCTTTCACGGTACCCGCGTGAACGACGAAGACGGCGCGCCCACTCCCCTGGGCGCGCTCCGATTCGCACGCCTCCCGAAACGCCGCGACGACGCGGCGGGTGAAATCGCTCTTGCCCTCGCCATGCGGGCAGCGCGTCTCGCACCAGGAGTCTACCCAGGCGCGGTAGCGAGCATCCTCTTTAAGCTCGGCGGCGCTTCGCCCCTCGAAGTCGCCGAAATCTATCTCGCGCAGACCGGGGCACGCCACAAGCTCCGCGTTCGGGAAGAGGATGCGCGCCGTCTGATCGGTGCGGGCCATGCCGCTCGTGATAACACGGAACACGTCACGATCGCACGCGAGGTCGCGCAAAGCGCGCTCGCCCGCGCTCGACAGGGGCTCGTCGGTGCCCGCCCCGCTGTAGCGATGGTCTTCCGTGCCGGCCGTGGCACCATGGCGCACGAAGACGACTTCCAAAGGCGCGCCCGCGCCCTGCGTCCCTCGAGGCGCATCGGCAAGGTTTCCTTTGATGACCTGGGGAATCCCGCACGTCATGCGCACGACGACGTCGGCGCGCGCAGCGAGCGCGCATCCCAGGCGCCCCGCGCGCTCGCGCCATTGGGCGTCTTCCGCACGCATGGGGACGACCCCCGAGCCGACCAAGGACAGAATCACTGCGTCGAAGCCGATCAGCCGCTCGAGCGCCCGGTCAGCGTCGAGCGCGCGTACGAGTTCCTCAGCACGGTACGCGACGCGGCCGGCAAAAGCCGCGGGCACGCCGCCCTCCGCTAGCTGCGCCGCGTCGACGAAATCGTCCGCCGCGAACCCGAGCCTTTCGCACACGAAGGTCCTCTTCCCCGAACGCGCGCCACCTACCACGAGCATCATAGGAGCATGCCCCCCGCCACCAGCATGGCAAGCATCGCGAGCTCGGCCCATTGCAGAAACCATCCAGCCAAATCCCCCGTCACCCCGCCGAAGCGGGACAGGGCAACATGGCGGTACCACGCGAGCGCCAAAAGCCCCGCCACCGCCATAAGGGCGCCGACGGCCCGAGCGCACGCGACCATCCCTGCAGCCGAAGCCGCAGCGAAAGCGCAAAGCGGCACGACGATCGCCGCGCGCTTCTTCGCAGGCGAGAGCCCCGCGGCCATGCCGTCCGCCCGCGCGGCAGGCCAGCATTCTACGGCGAGCCCCGAAAGCGCGCGGGAGAACACGAGCGAGCATAGAAGCGCGAGGAACGCCCCCGCCGTAAGCGGCAGCGCGGTGAACAGGGAAAACTGCAGAATAAGGTACATGACAACACCGATGACCCCGAAGGCGCCCGCCCGCGGGTCGTGCATGATCTCGAGCTTTCGCTCGCGCGGGGCCCAACTTGCAAGCGCATCGGAGGTGTCGCAGAGCCCGTCTAGGTGGATGCCTCCCGTCACCACCACAGGCAGCGCCACGAGCACGGCCGCGACGATGGTCGCGGGCACGCCGAGCAGGTTCGCCACGTACCCCCACGCCGTTATGAGGAGGCCTTCCGCAAGGCCCACTAGGGGAAACGCGGCAAGCGCATGGGTTGATCCGAAATCGGTCCAGGTCGATTTCGGGACGGGGATGCGCGAGAACGTTCCGAACGCCGCGCCGATTGCCTCTGCTATCTTCACCTTGTAGGTCCTTCGCCTTTCATCCACACGGGAATCCCGCATACCACTTCGACTGCGCGGTCGGCCAGCGCCGCCACGCCCGCGTTTACGCGCGAGAGCGCGCGCCTCCATGCCTCGGTCCCCTCATCGTAGCGCATCCCATCGGCGAACACGTCGACGGAGACCACCACCGTATACGCAGCGGCCTGAGCGAGCCGTTCGATGCCTCCGAGCACCTCGCGCGCCGCAGCGTCGGGGTCACGTGGGGACAAGCCGCCTTCCGCGAAGAGCTCGTTCGCAACCAGGTTGCCCACGTCCTCCAAAAGAAGCGTACAGCCGCGCGGAAGCCCGGGCACTGCGGCGCCCACGTCACGCGTGCGCTCGAGGGTGGAAAACCCCTTACCCTCGCGCAGCGCCCGATGGCGCGCGATGCGGCGGGCGCCCTCTTCCCCGAAGGGATCCATCGTTGCCAGGTACACGCGGGGGCCGTCGTGCCCGAGGCACAGGGACTCGGCGTAGGCGCTCTTGCCGCTCGCGGCGGCGCCGATGACGAGCGTCACCGTCATTTCCCGGCCTCGAAATGCTCGTAAGCAGCCATGCCAGTCGCCGTGAACGTCTTCCCATCCCGGTACACGCGCAGCGCCGAATCCAGAAGGGGCAGATACGCCATGGCGCCCGCGCCCTCGCCCAAGTGCATACCTGCGTCGAGGGGTGCCTTTATGCCGAGCTCACGAAGGAGCTCCTGGCTTGCCGGTTCGCTTGATGCGTGGGTGCCCACGAGGTAGCCCAACGCGTTGGGGCACAGGCGCGCCGCGCACAGGGCCGCCGTGCAGGATATGACCCCGTCGAGGAGCGCCGGCGCCTTCGAGGCCGCGGCCCCCAGGTAGAAGCCGCACATCGCCGCGATGTCGAAGCCGCCCACCTTCGAGAGCACGTCGATCGAGTCGGTGGGATCGGGCGAGTTCGCGTCGATAGCGCGCTCGACCACGTCGCGCTTGCGCGCGAGCGAGGCGTCCGAGAGCCCCGCGCCGCGCCCGACGAGGCTCCGCGCGTCCGCCCGGATGAGCACTGCGGCCACCGCCGCCGAGGTGGTCGTGTTGCCGATGCCCATCTCGCCCGCGGCGAGAAGGCGCACGCCGGCGCGGGCGAGCCCGCACGCGACGGCGATTCCGACCTCGATCGCGCGCACGGCCCCATCGCGAGACATAGCGGGGCCGTGCGCGATGTTGCCGCTCCCCCGCCGCACGTTCGCGCGCACCATGCGCGCATCTTCTATGCCCCGGGCCATACCCACGTCGATGGGCACGACCTCGGCACCCGCGAACGCCGCCATGCGGCAGGCGCTCGTGGCCCCCTCGCACATGTTGCGCGCGACGGCTCGCGTCACATCTTGCCCGCTTTGCGACACGCCTTCGGCAACGACCCCGTTGTCGGAGAAGAATACCGCGAGCGCACGGGGGAACTCGGCCACCTCGGCGCTCCCCTGAGCTGCGGCGATACACGCGACGGCGTCTTCAAAGTCGCCCAATCCCCCCAAGGGGTGCGCGATGGAGTCCCACGCGGCGTACGCGGCGGCGCGGGCGCACTCGTCTGCGGGCGCGATCCGGGAGAGCGCGGCTTCGAGCACGGCGCCCGGCGCGGACGAGAACGCGCGCCCGACTTCCTCGCGGATACAGGCAAGCGCGGTTTCGGTTGCTTCAGCCATGCCGTCTCCTCTCTGCGAACGACGCTGCGGCAGACGCGAACGCGCGCGCAACGTCGGGGTTAGCAGGATAGTACACATGCGGGAAGCCCGCCACCAGGGACAGGGTGGTCGTCATGCACGGCCAGCCCTTGTCGCGCCGGGGCTTCTGCGCCCAGAAGTCGCCGCCCGGGCAGGTGGACTGCCAGTAGTGGAACTCGTGCGCGCGGATGCGTGTGCCACGCGGCCCGTAGAGCCCGTCGCGTTGGGAAGTAAGCTCCACGTATCCGAAATGGGACAGCCTTCCCCCGTTCTCGCTTGCGCCCTCAAGGGCGCCCGCAACAGGCCAGCGCCGCCCCTCGCTATCGGCGATTTCGCGCTGCAGGTACAGAAACCCACCGCATTCGGCGACCGTCGGCATGCCGGATTCCACCGCGCGCCGCACCGCCTTGCGCATCGGCGCGTTCTCGGAGAGCCGCCGCGCATGGAGCTCCGGGTAGCCGCCCCCCAAATAGAGGGCGCTTGTCCCCCGGGGCAACTCGCTATCACGCAGGGGGCTGAAAAAGGCCAGCTCGCAACCCAGGTCCTCGAGCGCGCGCAGGTTCTCCTCGTAGTAGAACGAGAACGCCTCGTCACGCGCGACGGCGACGATGGGCCGCGCTCCCGCAATCGGCTCCAACCGGTAAGGTTCCTCGCGGATATCGGGTGCCGTCGCCGCTATTTCGAGCAAGCGGTCGACGTCGACGCTCTTCTCCACCAGCTCGGCCATCTTGTCGATGCGCGCGGAGAGCTGCTCGACCTCGTCGGCGGTCACAAGCCCCAGATGCCGGCTTTCGAGCGAGAACGCCTCGTCGGCGGGGATATTACCCAAAACCGCGACGCCCGTGTGCTTCTCGATCGCAGGCGCCGCGTAGGCGCAGGCAGCGGCGCTCGTCTTGTTCAGCACGACGCCGCGCACGTTCGCACAAGGCAGGAACTCGGCGATGCCGCGGATTACGGCGGCGAGCGATAAAGACGCCCCGCGCCCGTTCACCACTAAAACGACCGGCGTTTCCGTGTCGCGCGCAACCTGGTAGCTGCTCGCTTCGGCCACGCCGGGCGCCATGCCGTCGTAGAAGCCCATGACCCCCTCGAGCACCGCGACATCCGCGCCCGCGGCGCCGCGCGCGAGCAGGGCGCGCAGCGTCGGGGCGTCGGTGAAGAAGCCGTCTAAGTTGCCCGAGCGCGCACCCACGACGCGGCGATGAAAGAGCGGGTCAATGTAGTCGGGGCCGCATTTGAAGGCCGCGCACGCAAGGCCGCGGCGCGCGAGCGCACGCAGGAGCGCGCACGTTACGACCGTCTTGCCGCTCCCGCTCGAGGGTGCAGCGACCATGAAGCGCGGAATGGACGTGCTCACCGGGCGCCGCCTTCCCCACCCGCACCACGCGCGCTGACGAGAAACACGGGGTTTTGCGCCTTCATAAGATGGTGCGAGCCTACAGCCTCGGCGCGGGCGGCCGACACCTGGCACGCCTCGAACCCCTTAAAGCGCGAACCCGAGAGGAGCGCGCACGCCTCGGTGAGCGTCTCAACGGTGACGCATGGCACGCACAGGCGAACCTGTGAGTTCTTCTCGAGCGCCGCCTCCACGATGGAGGGAAGCTCGCCCGCGCTCCCGCCGACGAACACGGCGTCGGGGACGGGCAGTTTCGCTAGCGCTTCGGGGGCGACACCGAGGACCGCATGCACGTTGCCGCACCCGAATGCATCCGCGTTCTCTCGGATGAGCCGCACGCCGGCCGCGTTGCGCTCGACCGCCCATACCGACCCCGCTCGCGCGACGAGCGCCGCCTCGATCGACACGCTCCCCGTGCCGGCGCCGACGTCCCACACGGTGTCGGTCGCGGTAAGACGCAGCTTCGCAAGCGCGACGGCGCGCACCTCCTGCTTGGTCATGGGAACGTCGCCGCGGATGAAGAGCTCGTCGGGAATGCCCGAGGAAGCATACGGCCAGCGGGAGCTCGCGGCGCGGGATGCGCCCGTAGAGTCCGCCGCGGAAGAAGCCGCCGCGGGCGCCGACGCGCCGGCCGGCGCCTCGGAGGCTGCGCTAGAGCCTGCAGGCGACCCGGCGCCGCCTGCGAAATCGATAAGCATCACGTTCAAGTCGTCGAACGTCTGACCTGCGATTTCACTTGCGGTCACGCAGGTGATGCGCTCGTCGGGGTACGACAGGCGCTCGGCCACCGTCACGCGCGCGTCCCCGAAGCCCGCCTGCACAAGCTCGCCCGAAAGCCGCGAGGGGTCTTCCCCGCCCGACGTGACGAGGAAGAGCTCACCTGCGCGCTCGGCCTCGGCCACGATGTCGCACGCCACGCCGTGAGCACTCGCGAAGCGCCAATCCTGCCATGGACGCGCGAGGCGCGCGGCGAGATACGACGCTGAGCTTATGCCGGGAATGACGCGCACGTCCACCTGCGCGTCGCCGGAGAGCGCCTCCACCAGGCGGCGTGCGCCACTGAACAGCCCCACATCGCCCGTCATCACGACCACGGCGCGCTGCCACGACGCCGCATCGGTGAGCTCGGCGACGATGTCCGCCGTCTTCACGAGCTCGCATCTCACCACGTCGGGCGGCACGTCGATGCCGGCAAGCGCGCGGTGAGCGCCGATGACCACGTCGGCGATGTCGATCGCGTCGAGCGCCGCGCGCGAGAGCAAGTCGGGGTTTCCGGGCCCCGCCCCGATGATCGTTACCTTTCGCATGGAATCTCCCGATACCCGCGCGGCGTGACCATACGGCCGTCTACGCGCTTCGTGCCCGCGTTGCCGACGAACACGGTGGTGAACATGTCGGCATCGAGCTCCCCCAGCTCGGAGAGCCTGCACATGCCCGACTGCTGCCCCTCGCGCCCGATGTTACGTACCCAACCGCAGAGCGTGTCGGGGGCCTTCCATTCGAGCATAATCTTCGCCGCGCGTGAGAGCCTGTCGGCGCGCTTTCTGCTGCGCGGGTTGTACAAACAGATGCAGAAGTCGGCGCTCGCCACGGCGGCGAGCCTGCGCTCGATGACCTCCCACGGCGTGAGCAGGTCGGAGAGCGACACGACCGCGAAGTCGTGGGCAAGCGGGGCGCCGAGCACCGCCGACCCGCTCTGAGCCGCGGTGGCCCCGGCGATAACTTCCACGTCTACATCGGGGTAGTCCTCCGCAAGCTCCAGCACGGGGCTCGCCATGCCGTACACGCCCGCGTCACCGCTGCACACGAGCGCCACGGCTTCTCCGCTCTGCGCACGCGAAAGCGCCAGGCGGCACCGTTCAACCTCGTGCATCATCGGCGTCGCGAGATGCGCCGCGTCGGGCACGGCGGCGAGCGCGAGCTCCACGTATTTCGTGTACCCCACAACGATGTCGGCCGCCTCGAGCGCGCGCCGGGCCGCAATCGTCATGCCGTCGGGGCCGCCCGGGCCGATCCCCACCACGAAGAGCTTTCCCATCACCGCTCCTTAAACGAAAGTTCGATAGTTACCTTGGAAAACGCGACGGTCACGCCGCCGTGAGCGAGCTTCGGGAAGATAAGTTTGCCCCCGTCCGCGAGCGCCGCGCGCTCGCACACGTTGTCGACCCCCACCGTCGCGCGCACGAAATCAGATGGCGAAACGCTGCCATCGACTTGCGACAACTCATCTGCGGAATACGTCGCAAGCGGAATATTGCGCGCGCGGCAAAAGGCGAGCAGACCCTCCTCGTGCGCCTTCACGTCGATCGTCGCCGCCTCGCGCACGGCCGAAGGCGAGATACCCGCCTGCCCGCACGCGAGAAGAAACGCCTCCTCGATCGCTTCGGCGCACGCACCGCGACGGCACCCTATGCCCGCAACGATGCAGGGCACGACAAGGCGAAGCGGCTCGGGCGCAGGCGCCTGCGCCCGCACGCCCGCCGGCTTCCCCGTCTCTCCGGCGGGCACGACCTCGCCCGTTGTCTCCGCCGCGCGAACGGACGCACCTGCGTTCGCGCCAGCGAACGGCGACACGACGATATCGGCCCGAGCGCGGTCGGACGCAAGGTCAACCCCCTCAGGCGACTGTCCCGAAATCGGCATGTCGGAATAGAGCGCCACGCGCCCGCCCGAAAGCAGCCGCGCCGACACTCGCTTGATGGCCTCGGGATTCGAAACGGCGAGCCCCGCACAGCGCGCCCACGTATCCACCGCCCACACGCCGCGGACGTCGGTCGCCGTGGTGATGACGGGGATGGCCCCTGCCGCGCGTGCCACAGTTTGCGCAAGCTCGTTCGCACCGCCCAAATGCCCCGACAAAAGCGGGACGGCAAAGCGCCCCGCCTCGTCGATCGCCACAACCGCGGAATCGGTTGCCTTCGAGGCGACATGCGGCGCGATCGCCCGCACGGCGATGCCCGCCGCGCCCACGAACAGAAGCGCGTCCGACGCTTCCCACGCGAGCGCCGTCCATGCGCGCAGGTCGGCCTTCCCCTCGCCGAACCCGCGCGAAACGGAAACGTCCCAGCCAGGGTCGTCTTCACCTGTCTGCGCGCAATCGGAAAGCGCGCGTGCGATGCGCTCCGCCAACGCATGCCCCCTCTCAGTGAACGCTATGCAGGAAACCCTCATCTAGCGCACCACCATCGTCGAGAAGTAGCTGCCCCGATCAGGCACATCGTCGAGCGAGCGGTATACGCGCTCGCCCGGAAGCCCACAGTCCTCAACGAGCTCGGCACCGTCGAAGGCGCCCTCCTCGCGAAGGATGCGTTTCGTGTCCGCAAGCGAGCGGCGCGCCTTCATGACCACCTTCGTCCCCGGCCAGCCGATTGCGCGGCCCACCCCGTACAGCACGCCTTTACTCATACGTCGCCCCCAATTCCCCGATAACTGCATCGGCGCCCGACGTACGGAAAAGCTCGCGGCGCTCGGCGTCGAACACGACCGCGGCGATGTCGCATGCGCCCGCCGCGCGGCGGCGCAACCTGTCCTCGATTGCCGCAGCGAGCGAGGCGCGCGCAGCGTCCCCCACGCCGGCGGCCTCGATTACCTCGAGCGCCGCCGTGGTCGTGACCGACGACATGATCTCGCACACGGTCTTCGCGCCCGCGCCGGCCAAGGCCGCGTGGGCGGCCAGAATCTCCGCGCGGCAGTCGGCGGTACGCGAATGGGTGTCCATGATGCCGCCCGCGACCTTCACCAGCTTGCCGATGTGTCCCACAAGAAGGAGATTGGTAAATCCCTCGCGAACGCAGCAATCAATCGCATCGCCCACAAAGTTGGAGATGAAGACCACCGGCGCACCGTTTAGGTGGAAATGCCCCGAGATGAACTGCCCGCCGTAGTTGCCGGGCGTGAGCACGACTCCGCGCCGCCCCATAGCCGCATGCTGCCGGATCTCGAGCTCGATGCTGTCGCGCAAGGCAGCGAGGCTGCGCGGCTCGACGATGCCCGTCGTGCCCAGGATGGAGATGCCGCCCTCTATCCCCAGGTGCGGGTTGAAGGTCTTTTCGGCAAGGGCCACACCCTCGGGTACCGAAATCGTCACAGCAATGTTTCCAGAAAAGCCGTGCGCGGCGCACACCTCACGCACCGCCGAAGTAATCATCGCGCGCGGCGTCGCGTTGATGGCGGCCGCCCCCACCGGCTGCTCGAGCCCGGGCAACGTCACGCGCCCCACGCCCACGCCGCCATCGACGGAAACGTCCGATTCGCGCGTGGGCACGCCCTTGCTGCCCGCAGCGCCCGTGCCCGACCCCGCATGTTCCACGCGCGCGTACACGAGCACACCGTCGGTCACATCGGCATCGTCGCCTGCGTCCTTTTGCACGGCGCACTGGGCGCACCCCTCGCCGATGTATGCGTCGACCACGTTCGCCTCGACGGGCAGCCCGCCGGGGGTGACGATCGACACGCGGCCGGCGGGCTTTCGTGACAAGAGCATCTCGCAGGCCGCCTTCGACGCGAGCGCGGCGCAGCTCCCCGTGGTGTACCCGCAGCGCAGGCGGGTCGTCCCGGTATATATGTAGTGCTCGAAGGCCACGTTAGCTGCTCGCCTTCCGATACCCCGTGGCAAACGAAGGGTCGTAAAGCTTGCTGCGCTCGTACGACTCCGCTTGCGCGCCGTCGTGCGCAAGTCCGCCGCGAGCTCCGAGCACGCGGCCCACCACCACGAGCGCCGTGCGGTCGATGCCCTCTCGCGCGCCCGCATCGGCGAGCGTGCCCACTGTGCAGCGCACCACGCGCTCCTCAGGCCAGGTCGCCTTGTACACGAGCGCCGCCGGCTCGTCGGAGCTGCGGCCCGCGGCCAAAAGCTCGGCGGAAAGCTCGGCGAGCATACCCGAGCTCAAGAAGATGACCATAGTCGAGCCGCTTTCCGCCATGGTGCGCATGCCCTCGCCCGCGGGCATGGGGGTGCGCCCGGAAAGCCGCGTGATCACGACCGACTGGCTGATTCCCGGCAGCGTGTATTCCTGGCGAAGCGCCGCCGCGGCACCGCAAAAGCTCGACACGCCGGGCACCACCTCGTAGTCCACGCCGCGCGCGTCGAGCGCGTCCATCTGCTCCTGGATGGCGCCGTACAGGCACGGGTCGCCCGTGTGCAGGCGCACCACTTCCTCGCCCCGTGCATCCGCCGCGCACATCACGTCGAGCACTTCCTCCAAGGTCATGTGCGCGCTGTCGTAGACGACGCAGGATTCCTTACACTCAGCGAGCAGCTCGGGGTTCACAAGGCTCCCCGCCCAAACGACCACGTCGGCCGCGCGCAGAAGACGCACCCCGCGCAGCGTGATAAGGTCGGCGGCGCCCGAACCTGCGCCAACGATATGAATCATCCGAGCATTCCCTTCCCGTTTCTCGTCGCAACTGTTTGCGTCGCCCTTCGCGCAGCGGGCAAAACACGGCGCCCGCTGCGCGAAGGGCGACGCAAATACGCAGGCAGGAGGCGCAATGCCGCCCGCCCTGGCTTTACACGCCCGCAAGCGCCCACTATGATAGTAACAGTTTCGGCAACGAGCATATGACAATCGGATAAAAGGAAATGACCGGCGCGGCGCCCGCACAGTCCGCGCTGGCTTGCGGAGGGAACCAGGTGGGAATCCTGGGCAAGGGACATTACTGTATAGGACGCGCGGGCGAACCGCCTCGCGCCCCAAGCCAGACTGCTTCGCCTTTTCCTCACGGCATCGCCGTGGCGTTAGCTCCTTGTGAACCCCGAGGGGTGCGCTTTTCTTTCGCTTGTGCCGACAAGCAACTGTCGCCGGGGGACCGGCAAACCGAGGAAAGGAAAAACCATGTCCGACCAGATGTCACGCCGCGGCTTCATGGGCGCCGCAGCAACCGGAGCCGTCGCGCTCGCCGGAGTCGCGCTCGCGGGCTGCTCCAACACCTCCGCGAGTTCCAAGAAATCGAGTGAAAAGGAGAAGGCCGTGAAGCCGGTCATCCTCGTCACGAGCTTCGGCACGAGCTACAACGACTCGCGCCACATCACCATCGGCGCCATCGAAGACGCTATCCGCGAGAAGTACTGGCAGGACTACGACATCCGCCGCGCCTTCACCGCGCAGATCATCATCGACAAGCTGAAGAAGAGCGACGGCATCACGATCGACAACATGACCGAGGCGCTCGACCGCTGCGTGGAAGACGGCGTGAAGGAAATCGTCGTGCAGCCGACGCATCTCATGGGTGGCCTGGAATACACCGACGTGAAAGACGAGCTCGACAAGTACGCTGACAAGTTCGACAAAATCTCGCTCGGCGACCCGCTGCTCACCTCCGACGACGACTACAAGAAGGTGGCCGCAGCCATTAAGGAGAACATGGCGTCCTTCGACGACGGCAAGACGGCGCTGTGCCTCATGGGTCACGGCACCGAAGCCGATTCCAACGCCGACTATACCAAGATGCAGGAAGTGTTTAAGAACGAGGGCTTGACGCAGTTCTTCGTCGGCACCGTCGAGGCTGAACCGACCTGCGAGGATGTTATCGCCGCCGCGAGCGCCGCAGGCTACAAGAAGGCCGTGCTCGCGCCGTTCATGGTGGTCGCGGGCGACCACGCGAACAACGACATGGCAGACGAGACCGACCCCGACAGCTGGGCTGCGAAGTTCGTGGCCGCCGGCTTCGAAGTGACGTGCCTGCTCCAGGGTCTGGGACAGAACGTCGCGGTCGACGAAATCTACGTCTCGCACGTGGACGACGCCATCGCCAAGCTGTAAACTCGCCGCGCACGGGGGCGCCGGTCGCGTCCCCGTGCAACGGGCATGCGCCTTCCCCGACTGACGGCGCATGCCCGTTGCATTCGCATCCCGCCCGCCCACCGCACGGCGCGGGCGGTCGAAGCGATTGAAAGGAACCCCCCTCCATGTTGAAGAAAACCCTCGCCTTCGCCCTTTCAGCGGCGCTTTTCGCGTTCTCGCTCGCCGGCTGCGGCGGAAATCCAATCGACAGCGCAAAGGCAAGCGATGCCGATTCCCAGGAAAAGACCGAACAGGCGGCCGATGCGCCCGAGGGCGCAAGCGCTGCCCCCATCACCGCCGACAAGGTGGCCGACGGCACCTATCCGATCACCGTAGATTCCAGCTCGAACATGTTCAGGATTGTGGACGCCCAGCTCATCGTGGAAAACGGCTCCATGCACTGCGTGATGACGCTTTCCGGCACGGGCTACGGCAAGCTCTTCATGGGCACGGGCGACGAGGCTGCCGCCGCGAGCGAGGCTGACTTCATCCCCTATGTGGAAAACGCGGAAGGCAAGTACACCTACGACGTGCCCGTCGAAGCGCTCGACGAGGACACCGCCTGCGCCGCGTGGAGTATTAGAAAAGAGCAGTGGTACGACCGCACGCTCGTGTTCGAATCCGCCGGCGTCGATCTGCGCGCCGACGCACTGAAGTAACGCCATGCGGTCGATTCTTCCCAAGGGGGAAAGCAGGAAGCGTCGCAGCATCGCGGTGCGCGCGATCGCCTGCGTTCTCGTCGCCCTGCTCGCGCTTCCCTTCGCAGGGTGCAGTGCGAGCCCGAACGCGACCGGTGGCACGGCAGGCTCTCAGGAATACACTGTGAGCGTCTCGCTCTCCGGCGGGTCAGGGCGCGCAAGCATCGCCTCACCCACCACAATTGTGAAGGATGGCGACACCTACACCGCGACCATCACCTGGTCGAGTTCGAACTACGACAAAATGACCGTCAACGGCGTGGACTACGCGCCCGTAAACGACGGCGGCAACTCCACGTTCGAGATACCCGTCACGCTCGACGAGGACATCGCCGTGTCGGCCGAGACCGTCGCCATGTCGACGCCGCACACCATCGACTACACGCTCCACTTCGACTCATCCACCATGAAGGAGAAATCGGGCGACGATGCAAGCGGCGGCTCCCCTGCGGGAACGGCTTCAAGCGCCGCGGCCGACTTCCACAACGCCGATTTGGGCTGCGGCTGGGAGCCGACGGGGGCGCTTCAGCTTGAATACGCCGAGCACTTCACTGTCGACGAGTACGAAGGCGGCCTGCGGCTTATCTGCATTTCGAACGGGGAGCGCTTCCTCGTGGTGCCGCAGGATGCGAAGGTACCTGATGGGTTGAGCTCCGACATCGCGGTCATAAGGCGCCCCGCCGACAAGGTGTACCTTGTGTCGTCGGCGACGATGTGCCTGGTCGACGCGCTCGATGCGAACGACAATATCTTAATGTCGGGCACGAAGGCCGACGATTGCTCGGTCGCAGGCTTCAAAAGCGCGCTCGAAAGTGGGGCGATCGCCTACGGCGGCAAGTACAGCGCGCCCGACTACGAGCGAATATCGGCCTCGGGCTGCACGCTCGCCATCGAGAACACCATGATCAACCACACGCCCGATGTGAAGGAAAAGCTGCAGAAGCTCGGGCTCGTCGTGCTCACCGAACAGTCGTCGAGCGAGCCCGAAGCACTCGGGCGCGTCGAGTGGATTAAGCTTTTCGGCGTCCTGTTCGACAAGGAAGACGAGGCCGCGCACCTGTTCAACGAGCAGAAGGCCCGCGTCGAGCAAACGTCGGGGCTCGCGTCGTCAGGTAAAACCGTGGCGTATTTCTACATTAACTCGAACGGGGCCGCCGTCACGCGGCGGGCGGGCGACTACGTGGCGCAGATGATCGAGCTTGCAGGCGGCAACTACGCGCTCGATGACGCGCAGACGGCGTCGACGTCAGGTTCGTCAGTAACGCTCGAAATGGAGCGCTTCTACGCGACGGCGAAGGATGCCGACATCATCGTCTACAACGGCACCATCGACGAATCGGTTGCCACCTTGAACGACTTCGTAGGCAAAAACGCGCTATTGTCGCAGTTCAAAGCCGTGAAGAACGGCAACGTCTGGGTCACAAGCGCCGACATGTACCAGCAGATGACTTCCACCGCCGACATTATCGACGAGCTGCACGGGGCGTTCACCGGCGATGACGCGAGCAACTTCCATTATCTGAGGAAGCTCGGCTAGCGCCATGAGAAGCCGGCTTTCCATGACATACGACGAATCGGGGCGCGCCGCGCGGTGTCGCGTCGTGACGGCGCTGCTCGCTGTTGCCCTCATCGTGCTCGTCGGGGCCAACCTGTGCATCGGGAGCGTGCTCGTGCCCGCAGACCACATCCCCGGCATCCTTTCGGGAGGCGCGGCCAATTCCATGGAAATCCAGATCATCTGGGAGATTCGTCTGCCGCGCGTGCTTTCAGCCGTGCTTCTCGGCGGGGCACTTTCGCTCTCCGGGTTCCTGCTGCAGACGTTTTTCAACAACCCCATCGCCGACCCGTTCATCTTGGGTGTCTCCTCGGGCGCAAAGTTCGTCGTCGCGCTTACGATGATCGTACTTCTGGGCGCGAACCAGGCCATGTCCTCGCCGGCCATGGTGGCCGCAGCGTTTCTGGGATCGCTTATCACCATCGGCTTCGTGCTCCTCATCGCACGGCGCATAAGTTCCATGGCCATGCTCATCGTGGCGGGCGTCATGGTGGGATACATCTGCTCGGCGGCGACGAACTTTCTCATCGCCTTCGCCGACGACCAGTCCATCGTGAACCTGCACAACTGGTCTTTGGGTAGCTTCTCGGGTTCGAGCTGGGACGACATCGCGGTCATCGCGGTCGTGGTGATCACCGTTAGCGCATGCGTATTCGCGATATCGAAGCCCCTTTCCGCCTTCCAGCTGGGAGAAGCCTACGCGAAAAGCGTCGGCGTGAACGTCGCACGCTTCCGCGTGGTGCTCGTCCTTCTAGCGAGCATGCTCTCCGCCTGCGTGACCGCGTTCGCTGGTCCGGTGTCGTTCGTAGGCATCGCGGTTCCGCATCTCGTTAAGTCGGCGCTGAAGTCGTCGAAGCCCATCCGCGTGATTCCTGCGTGCTTCTTGGGAGGCGCCATCTTCTGCGCGGGCTGCGATTTGATCGCGCGCACGTTGTTCTCTCCCGTCGAGCTTTCCATCAGCGCCGTCACCGCCATCTTCGGCGCGCCGGTGGTTATCGCACTCATGTTGAAGAAACGAGTGAGGTAGATGGGGGAATTCATGCCGCGGCCCAAAACGCTCAGAGGGGAGTCGAACCTCGAAACCCCGGTCGCAACGAAGGCTGACGGAGCGCCGCTTTTCCGCATAAGCGACCTGTCGGCGGGCTACGACAAGAAGGTCGTAGTCGAAGGCGTCGAGCTGGAGGTTCGCGCGGGCGACGTCGTGGCGCTCATCGGGCCGAACGGCTCGGGCAAGTCGACCATCTTGAAAACCATCACACGCCATCTGGCACCGCTTGCCGGCGCGGTCGAGCTCGACGGGCGGGAGATTTCCCGATGGAAGACGGCGAAGTTCGCAAGGAACCTTGCCGTTATGCTGACAGATCGACCCCGGACCGAGCTCCTCACCTGCCGCGATATCATAGAGGCGGGAAGGCATCCCTACACCGGGCGAATGGGCACACTCTCGCCCGACGACCATAGTCGGGTCGACGAGGCCATGAAAACCGCACATGTGGAAGAGTTCGCCGAGCGCGACTTCATGCAGATAAGCGACGGGCAACGCCAGCGCGTCATGCTCGCACGCGCCATCGCACAGGATCCGCGTGTGCTCGTGCTCGACGAGCCCACGTCATATCTCGATATCCGCTACCAGATCGACCTGCTGCGAATACTTCGCCACCTTGCGAAATCGCGGAATGTGGCTGTCATCATGTCCATCCACGAACTCGAGCTCGCGCAGAAAAGCGCCGACAAGGTGATTTGCGTGAAGGACGGCCGGGTCTTCCGCGCCGGCGCACCCGAGGACATATTCACGCGCGAGACGATTGGCGAGCTCTACGGCTTTCAACATGGCACCTTCAACGAGCGCTTCGGCAGCGTGGAAATTGGGCGCCCACACGGCGATGCGCACACGTTCGTCATCGCCGGCGCAGGTACGGGGTCAGCTGTGTTTCGCCAGCTAATCCGGCAGGGCAAGGCGTTCTACGCGGGCGTTCTGCACGAAGGGGACATCGACTGCGAGCTTGCGCGCGACCTGGCGACGGAATGCGTGGCCGAGCGCGCCTTCGAGCCGATCGGGGATAAAACCATAGCCCGCGCCAAAGAGCTCCTCGTCCACTGCGCGCGTCTTATCGTGTGCCCCGCCGCCTTCGGCACCATAAACGCCCGCAACGCAGAGCTCGTCGAGTTCGCACGCTCGCATGGTATCGAGGTCATGCGAGCGTGCGAAGGCGCATCGGAGGATTCCAAAATTGGAGTGGGAAGGATAAACTGGACTTTCTTTTAAGGATCCTCAGGCTACAGCTCCTACGCCGGCAAGGTCTCCAAGGCGCCGGAGAACCTCAGGAACAGGAATTTCCACGCCGACGAGCCCAACTAGGCCTAATCCAAGCGAGATTCCAGACTCGACAGACCATTGAGAGTCAGATCGTTGGCGACCTCAGAGACGCGCTCGATAGGAACCGAGCCGTCAGACAGCGCCCACGTGCGATAGATACCGATAATACCCGACAGCAAAAACGCCAGATAGTAGTCGAACATCTCGTCCTTGAGACCTTGGGGCAGCAGATCGCGCTCGGCAATCTCATGTTCGAGCGGCGCACGAAGACGAGCCATGAAATCATCGAGCGGAATATTCTCGATCAGCTGACGATTGAGCACTAAGTTGTTGCACAGTGCCTCATTAACGGTTTTAAAGAAGGTCGCCGCCGCGCCAAGAGCGCGCTCGCTGGTGTCACCGTCCATAGAAGCAAGCGTTTTCTCGACCGAGTCGACAATCATCTCCACCACATCGACGGCAATGGCATCGAGCAGGCCGTCAACCGTACCAAAGTGAACGTAAAAGGTCTTGCGGTCGACATTGGCCTCGCGCGCGATGGCACTCACCGTAATGTCTGCCAGCGGCTTTTCCATGAGCAGGCGCTCGAAAGCCGAAAGGATGGCATTACGGCTGCGAATGATGCGACGATCAAGACGCGGTTTGCTGGTTGCCATGGGCGTGTCCCTTCGATATGCAAGCATTCATCAACAGATGAGAGATAATCTACGTAAGAGGATTATCCCCCATACAGCACAAATATGCCCCGCATCATGAAGAACGCACGACTGCCCTACTGCGACTTAGGATGCTTCTTCTTATTGAGTGCCGACGGAGATACGCGAATACCATCGCCTGTCTGGCGCACATAGGCTTTATGAGCTGGCTTAGCGGTCCCAGAAGCCTTCTGAGCGCGCTTCTTGGGATCAACGGTAACAGCATTCGTGGGGTGCGGCATAGTGGGCGCAGAGGGCGTCTGAGGCGTGCGGCCGAGCTTGCGCATCACACGATCCCAGCGCGCATGGATGCTCTCGTTGTGGGCGCTCTTAAGTCCCAGCAGGGGCGCAGCCAAAATGGTCGGCGCAATAAACGTAATGAGGCGCCACAGCAGATAGCCGGCGGTCGAAGCCGACCCAAAGAAATGACCCAAGAACAATGCAAAGCCGCCCTCAGCGCCACCAGTTCCACCGGGCAGGGGGACCGCAGAGCTCAGCAGCTGGACAAAGGCGCTCGCGGCCATGACCGAGAAAAAGTCGACCTCGTGGTGGCCAAAGGCAAGCATCAGGAAATACGGCACCAGATAGAAAAACGCGAGTTGCAGCATGGTGATGACCACCGTGAGCAGCATGGAAGAAAAATGTCCGGCTGAAAGCTTGAACTTCTCGGAGAAGGAGTAGATCTCGCCATCGACAAACGTGCGCCATCCCTCGATCTTAGTGGCCGAGACACCAATGCGCTCAAGCCAATTGATGATGCAATGGGCGACGCGCGTGACGGTCTTAGGCATGAGCGCGACGGCGAAGATGCCCAGCAAGATGCAGCAGTGCCCACCAAAGCTAAAGACGCACAGCAGCGTCATGTCGCCGTAGCGTTCGGCAAAAAACGGCATACGGGCGAGCAGCAGGATAGCGCCCCAGGCGACCAGGCCAAACTGGTACACGATAAAACGCGTGAATTGCGTGGCGCCGGCCTCGCCCACGTTTTGGCCGGCCTTGGTCAGGCGATAGATTTGAGCCGGGGTGGAGCCCATCATCATGGGCGTCAGGTTACCAAAGAAGATGCCACTCGCCTCGACCGAGATCAGGTCGCGGATGCCGACGGGCGAATTGGGATCGAGCCAGACGGCGATCGCATAGGCCACAATGCCAAAGAACAGGTACATGAACATGCAAAGACACGCGACAACGAGCCATGACGCCTGGACGCTCGACATAGCGGCCCAGAACTGCCCCATCTGCCCGGTTACCACCAGATAGACGATATAACCTACCAGCACGACGCCGATAAAGATGGCGCCGCGGCGTGCGCTCTTATTGTCATCTCCGCCCGAGGCCTCAACCTCGACCTGGGGCTTAGACGTATGCTGAGAGGACTCCGTCATGAGACTCCTTCTAACAGTCAAAATATCTTGGATATTGTACCCGTAAGGGCCATAGGCAGAACGCAAAGCTCTGGTTCAAACGGGAATTGCAGACGGTTGTTTGAAAATAAAAAAAAACCCGGCCTTCCATAGGAAGTCCGGGTATCAGATGCGTGGTAGCCCGTACCAGATTCGAACTGGTGATCTCCGCCTTGAGAGGGCGGCGTCCTAAACCGCTAGACGAACGGGCCATAAGCCTCAGCAGAAAAGAAGTGGTAGCCCGTACCAGATTCGAACTGGTGATCTCCGCCTTGAGAGGGCGGCGTCCTAAACCGCTAGACGAACGGGCCACATGACATCTGCACTGCCGTGCTGCGAGGAAATATATTACGGGACAAAAAACGTCAGCGCAAGAAGAAATTCCAAATTGCCGAAAAATTGTCGTCAGGTTATGGAATACGCAGGTAAACTTGGTAGCTAATTCAAGTTGAGATGAACCAAAAGAGCTTCGCGCTCGTTGGGAATATCGTCTTCGATCACGGCGTCGAGGGCGGAGTTGAGAAGCTGACCCAGTTCCGGCCCGGGCTTGACTCCGGCACGGATCAGGTCGCCGCCGTTGATGGCGAGCATCTTGAGCGTATAGGGCTCCCCTGCCTTCAGCAGCTCGTGCGCCAGCGCGCGCATCTCCTCAATCGTCTCAACGTAATAGAAGCACGACGGGGCCTTGCCAAGTGTGTCGGCACGCTTAAGGTCCATGAGCTCGTCAATCAGGCGGGCCGTGTCGACGCCCTCACCCGAAAGCGCGCGCATCATATTGAGGAGACAAGTACGCTCAGGGCGCAGCGGCTTGTCATGGTATTTGATAAGCAGGCACACATCGCGCACCAGGTCGTGCGAAAGCGCCAGGCGATCCATAATGATGCGCGCTTTCTTGGCGCCGAGCTCAGGGTGACCATAGAAGTGTCCGCTGCCGGCGTGATCGACCGTGAAGCACTCGGGCTTGGACACATCGTGCAAAAACGCCGCCCACATCAGACTCGAGGAGGGCGCGATGCCGTCGCACAGCGCCAGCTCCCCTGCCACCGTCAGTACGCGGGCGATATGCTCGTAGACGTTAAACGCATGATAGACACTTCGTTGATCAAACCCGCGACCCGCTGCCAACTCGGGCACAGCGGCGCAGATGAGCTCGGGGTAGCGCAGCATGGCATCTCCCCCGTGGCCGGTCGAAAGGATGCCCTCAAGCTCAATGCCCACACGCTCGCGCGCCACGGCATCGAGCAGCAGCGCGCACTCGGCAAGCGCACGCTTGGTCTCGGGCTCAATCATAAAGTCCAGGCGGCAGGCAAAGCGCACCGCACGCAGCATGCGCAGGGCGTCCTCGTTAAAGCGACGCTTGGGATCGCCGACAGCGCGAATCAGCTTGCACTCCAAGTCACCCTGGCCGTCGTAGCGGTCGACAAGACCGCGCTCGGGATGCCAGGCCATGGCATTGACGGTAAAGTCGCGGCGCGCCAGATCGTCCTCGAGCGAGGCGGCACGCTCCACACTCTGGGGATGACGACCATCGGTGTAAAAGCCATCCAGACGGTACGTGGTGACCTCGATACGCTCGCCATCGGAAATAGCCGTGATTCCGCCAAATTTAATGCCCGACTCCACAACCGCGATGCCGGCGGCCTCGAGCGCCGCTTTGGACTCCTGCCACAGGCCGCTACAGCACATATCAACATCGTGGCTGGGGTACCCCATAAGGGCGTCGCGCACCCAACCGCCCACGTACCAAGCCTCAAGACCAGCCGCCTCAAGCGCGCGCAGGACGCGCAGGGACGCATCGGACGGTTGAGTACCGTTGAGCGAAACATTGCACATGCCTATGGCCTCCTGCGACTATCAAATTGGCTATCGATTGCGTCTGCAAGAAGTCTAGCAAGAAACAGCCTCCACTGCACACGCAAGTCCGATAAACAAAAACGCATCCGTCCTAGTCTAAGACGGATGCGAAATAATCAAACTATTCAGACAAGGTGCCGGAACTAGCAGACCTGGCGAACCTCGATGTGCTTCTTATATTCGTCCACCTTGGCAAAATCACCCAGACCGGGGCACTCGACCACGTTGGCGCCAGTGGCCATCGAAAGGCGCAGGGCGTCCTCGACGCGCTCGGGGGCGTCGTGCCACACGGACAGGAAGGCAGCGAGCGAGGAATCGCCGGCGCACACCGTCGACAGCAGCTTGACGTCGAAGGTGCGGTTGGCAAACCAGATATGCTCGCCGTTGGAGAAGTACGCACCGGCGCCACCAAGGGTCAGCAGCACGTTCTTGGCGCCCTTGGCGTGCAGCTCGGCCATAGCGCCCTTGACGGACTCGTCGTCGCCACCGCTCACCTTGATGCCAAAGATGTCAAGCAGCTCGTCGTCATTGGGCTTGATCAGCAGTGGCTCCAGAGCAATGAGATCTGCCAGCTGATGGCTCGAGATGTCGAGGACGAACTCGGCCCCCTTGGCCTTGACACGGCGCAGGACCTCGGCCAAGAAGCCCTCGGAAGTGTTGGGAGGCAGCGAGCCGCTGATGACCAGGCAGGTCATGTCATCGAGCGAATCGATGAGCTCAAACATCTCCTGCTCGTTGGCCTCGTTAATGGCGGCACCGGCGTTGACCATGTTGTACTCGGTGTCGGGGCCGGCATTGAGGAACACGTTGACGCGCGTAATACCGTCGGTCCACACGGGCTTGACGGGCACGCCCAGGGCCTCGGCGCCCTTAACGATAAACTCACCCGAGAAGCCGGCGAAGAAACCCAGGATCGTGGTGTCGACACCATAGTGGTCAAGCGTAAACGAGACGTTGAGGCCCTTGCCGTTGGGCGTGTAGACGGCATTGCGGGTACGCGTGACGGTATTGGCAGTAAGGCCGTCGCAGGCGATGTTGTAGTCAATGGCGGGATTTGCAGTGAGCGTGTAAATCATGAATGTTCCTTTCACGAAGCAACGTGTTAATGAAAGTATATTCCACGCATCGGTAAAAGGCTAGGACAACTCGGTGAACGGTGTGGAAGCGATGAAGTACGGCGGGACACCTCTCCCCCGTGGCGGAAAAAAAGGCGCCCCAGCCGAAACCGGGGCGCCACATGCGCACGAATATGTCGCGTTTCGATTACTGACGATCGAGCTTGCGGACAGCAACGCGCTTGCTGTACTCGTCGACGTGACCAAAGTCGCCAATGCCGACGGACTCGGCAACGTTGGCGCCGGTGGCCATAGCGAGCTTCATGGCCTCCTCGACGTTGTCGCGATCCCTGTACCACTTGTGCAGGAACGCAGCGAGGGTGCAGTCGCCGGCGCAGACGGAAGAGACCAGCTTGATGTTGAACTCACGCTTGGCGTACCAGATGTCCTCGCCGTTGGAGAAGTAAGCGTCGCCGCGGCTACCGCGGGTGAGCAGCACGTTCTGAACGCCAGCGTCGTGAGCCATCTTCATGGCAACGCGAACCTCGTCGTCGGTATCGACCGGCACGCCGAAGATGGCCTTCATCTCGTGATGGTTCGGCTTGATGAGCAGCGGCTTCTTGTGAGCGAGCTCCTTGAGCTTGTCGGAGGACAGGTCCAGGACGACGTCAGCGCCACGAGCCTGAGCGTGCTCCATGACCTGAGCCAGGAAGTCGGGCGTAGCTTTGGGAGGCACGGAGCCGGAGACAATCAGGCACTCGAGATCGCCCGCGGTGTCCAGGATGTTGTAGAGCTCCTCCTGGTGCTGCGGCGTGATCGGGGCGCCGGGGTTCAGGATGCCGTACTCGTGCTGGCCATCGTTGACATAGGTGTTAATGCGCGTGATACCGTCGGTCCAGACCGGGCGGCAGAGGCAACCCAGGTTCATGACCTCCTCGACGATGAACTTGCCCGTGAAGCCAGCGAAGAAGCCGAGCGCGACGGTGTCGACGCCCATCTTCTTAAAGGCGAAGGACACGTCGAGGCCCTTGCCGTTAGCCGTGTAGCTGGCCGAACCGGTGCGGACGTTCTCGTCGGGCTCGAGCGGAGAGCTCGAAACCGTCATGTCGACAGCCGGGTTAGCGGTTAGCGTGTAGAACATTTACAGTACCCCCTGTATATGTGAGGGCCGCGTGGCCGGCCCATTCCAACCACGCGGTTACCTCTGATACCAAATTAGCGAGCTGCGGACTCGAGCAGTGCCTTGACCTCGGCGGCGGTGTTGCAGGCGAGCGCCTTCTCGGCGAGCTCGTCGCACTCGGCCTTGGTCCACTGGCTGATGGTCTTACGGGCGCGCAGGATCGACGGAGCACTCATCGAGAACTCCTCCAGGCCCCAGCTGATCAGCAGCGGCTCGAGCAGCGGATCGGCAGCGGCCTCGCCGCACATACCGACCATGATGCCGGCCTTCACGCCGCTCTCGATGATGTTCTTGAGCGAGCGGAGCACGGCGGGATAGTAAACCTGGTACAGGTTGGAGATGGTGTCGTTGCCACGGTCGGCGCACATGGTGTAGCCGATCAGGTCGTTGGTGCCGATGGAGAAGAAGTCGGCGACCTCGGCAAGACGGTCTGCGAGCAGCGAAGCGGCAGGCGTCTCAACCATGATGCCGACCTCGATGTTCTCGTTGAACTTGCGACCCTCTTCAGTCAGCTCGGCCTTGCACTGCTCGACAAGCTCCTTGACAGCCAAGACCTCCTCGACGCAAGTGACGAGCGGGATCATGATCTTTACGTCACCGAAGGCGCTAGCGCGCAGCAGAGCGCGGAGCTGGACCTTGTACTGGTCGGGATTGGCCAGGCAGTAACGCACGGCGCGGAAGCCCATGAAGGGGTTATCTTCCTTGACCATGTGCAGATACGGAATCTCCTTGTCGCCGCCAACATCGAGCGTGCGGATGATGACCGGAGCACCCTTGAGCGCGCTGGCGACCTTACGGTAGGCGTTGAACTGCTCCTCCTCGGAAGGAAGCTCAGCAGAGTCCATGAACAGGAACTCGGAGCGGAACAGACCGATGGCCTCGGCGTCGTGATCGAGCGCGTTGGGCACGTCATCGGGGTTACCGATGTTGCAGGCGATGATCTTCTTGATGCCATCGGCAGTCACGGACGGCTTGCCGCGGAAGGCCTCGAGGGCTGCCTTCTCGGCAGCGAAGGCCTCGGCCTTGGCGGTGTATGCGGCGAGCGTCTCCTCGTCGGGATCGGCCTCAACGATACCCTTGCCACCGTCGACGACAACGGTCATACCGTTGCGCAGCGCGGTGCAGCTATTGGAAACCGAAAGGACAGCCGGGATCTCGAGGGCGCGCGCAATAATCGCGGAGTGCGACGTGCGGCCACCGGTCTCGGTGACGATACCGGCAACGTGGGCCTTATCGATCGTGGCGGTCATGGACGGCGTGAGGTCGTGAACGACAACGACAGTATTCTCGGGCAGGACGGAGAGGTCGACGACCTCCTTGCCCAGCAGCTCGGCCAGAATACCGGTGCGGATGTCGGCGATGTCGGCCGCGCGCAGACGAAACATCTCGTCGTCCATGGACAGGAACATGTTCTCGAACATGGTCGAGGTGTCCATGAGCGCCTGCTCGGCGCAGGTACCGCCGTCAATGGCGGCGTTGATGGCGTCGGTCATGCCCGGGTCCTGAGCCAGGACAATGTGTCCGCTCATGATCTCGGCCTCGGCCTCGCCCACCGTCTCCTTCATGTGGTCGGCCTGAGCCTGGGTCTTCTCGCAGAAGACCGAAAGAGCGGACTGATAGCGCTCCTTCTCTGCTGCCGAATCGGCAACCTCGTGCGGCTCAAACGTCAAGTCGGGATCGACGGCGACCATGACGGTGCCGATACCGATGCCCTCGGAAGCGTTGACTCCCTGATACATTCCCATTCCTCTCTCCCTGTCATGTGATAAAGCGTTTTGCCATATCCATGACAAAAGAGCGCAGCTACCTTACAACAGGTCACTGCGCCCCCAAATATGAACTTAGTTGTTCAACATGCGACCCGTTTGAGTTCTACTCGCCAAGACCGCTCTTGATGAGCTCAATGGCAGCAGCCAGAGCCTCGGCCTCGTCAGCGCCGTCGCACTTGACCTCGACCTCGGTACCGCAGGGGATACCAGCAGCCATGAGGGCCATCGGGGACTTGCCGTTGACCTCCTTCTCGGGGGTGACGACCGTCACGTCACAGGCGTACTTGCCCATGGTGGAGGCGAACAGACCAGCCGGACGCATGTGCAGACCCTGAGGATTAACGAGGGTAGCCTTCTCAGAAACCATAATTGACTCCTTTTTGTGTTTAACCCCTGTCATGCATGTGGCAGGAGTCAGATTCACGACGTTGTTTATATTAACTCACATCAAACGGTTTTTCATTATGTTTCAGACGAATTATTGGACAGATGTGTTTGTCGTCCGCTTGCTCGCCGGGCGGGCGCGGGTTAAGTTTGCTGCTCTACAGTCCTGCGCAAGACGGAAAGCACATTAAGTGCTTTCCTTTGCGTGCGGAACTCGCGACAAACTTAACCCGCGCCCGCCCGGCGAGTAAGCTGCGGAAACTCGGTCGGTCCAGAGCAATATCGTGCGAACGGAATTCTGGCTGATGATCTGTTCGCGACAAAGACTCGATAGGCAGCCCCCTCTATGCCCTTTTGTAAGTTGCGGTGAAATAGGGACTGAATTTGGGGTTGAATCGTTTAAACAGTCCCTATTTCACCGCAACTTATGGGAGGGATAGAAAAAGGCGGAGGCCCTGGAGAGAGACTCCGCCTTATATACAGGGGGCGATGGTATTCGCGTGCCGTGGAATTAGACCAGACGGGCGTTGATCGTCTTGGCGATCTCGGCGGCGTTGGTGGAACCCTTGACGGTGGCACGGAAGTCCTCGTCCATGAGCGCCTCGGCGACCTTGGACAGAATCTTGAGATGCGTGGTGCCAGCCTGGGCACCGGGGATGAGCAGGGCGATAGCCACGTTGACAGGAGCGCCGTCCATGGTGTCCCAACCGGTGACGCCGGAGTCGTCCTTGACGACGATAACGGCGGCCTCGGTAATGGCATCGGACTTGGCATGCGGAATGGCGAAGCCCTCCATCATGCCCGTGGTACCCTCGGCCTCGCGGGCCAGGAAGGCGTTCATCACGGCATCGGCGTCGCTCGCGACACCGGCCTTGACGGCCTGGTTGGAGACAAAGCTCAGAGCCTCGTCACGAAAAGCGAAGTCCTCGGCGACAAAGACGTTCTCGACCTTCACGAAGTCGGCAGCCTCGGCCTTGGGGGCCTCGACGGCAGCGGCCTTGGGGGCCTCGACCGGCTGAGCAGCGGCGGCGGGAGCTGCCTTCTGGTTCTTCTCGAAGTCGTACTTCTTGAAGGCCACGAACAGGATGCCACCGACCACAGCGCCGATGAGGATCGCGAGGACCCACAGCGGACCATTCTCGACAACGGGCAGGACCAGGAAGCCACCATGAGGCGCCGGATCGTGAACGTTGAACATAATGGTCAGGATCGAGGCGATAGAGGAACCGAGCATCATGATGGGCATGACGGGCCAGATGTTCTTGGTCATGAACGGAATGGCGCCCTCGGTGATGTGGGTGCAACCAAGGATGAGGTTGACGATACCGGCGTCGTGATCCTCCTGGCTGAAGTACTTCTTGCCGACAACAACGGCGAAGGTGGTGATCAGCGGCGGAACGATGCAAGCTGCGGAGACGGCAGCCATGAAGTTGGTGCCGAAGTTGTAGGTGTCGGTGCCGACACCGGCGGCCAGGGCCTCGGTGAGCATAGCGGTACCGGTGACGTAAGCAGCCTTGTTGACCGGGCCGCCCATGTCAACGGCGCACATGCAGCCGATGGCAAGGCCCAGAACAATGGCGCCAGAGGCAGACAGACCCTTGAGGAAGTCCATCATGGCGGTGTTGATGGCAGCCATGGGGCCGGAGATGCCGAGCATGACCAGGCCGACGATAGCAGTCGAGAACAGCGGGTACAGAAAGATAGCCTTGAGGCCGTCCAGATTCTTGGGCAGCTTGGAGAAGACCTTCTCGAGCAGCAAGATGACATAGCCAGCGAGGAAACCGCCGACGATGCCGCCCAGGAAGCCGAAGCCCACGCCGGCGCCGCCGGCGTCGATCATGCCGGTCTCGGCGTTAACGGGCAGGCCCTGGATGGCGATCATACCGGCAACAAAACCGGGGACGAGCGCCGGGCGCTTGCCGATGGACTCGGCGATGTAGGCGGAAAGCACGGGAACCATGAGGTTCATGGCGATGCCGCCGATGATCTTGAGCATAGCGGCAAAGCTGTTGTAGTCAGACGCCGTCGAATCGAAGGACGTGATGCCCCACAGGAACGAGACGGCGGTCAGGACACCACCAGCGACGACGAAGACCAGCATGTGGCTGACGCCGTTCATGAGGTGCTTGTAGATGATGTGGCCGATGGACTCCTTCTCCTCGACCTCATCCTCGACATCGGCAGCAGCCGCAACCGAGTCGTCACCCTTGGCGGCGAGCGCGCGGTCGATCAGCTTACCGGCGGCCTCGACGGACAGGGCTTTGGAAACACCAACGGAAACCATGCGCTTGCCGGCGAAACGCTCCGCCTGGACATCCTTATCGGCCGCGACGACGACGGCCTTGGCACCAGCGATCTCGCTCTTGGTGAGTTCGTTCTCGACACCGACCTGGCCATGGGTCTCGACCTTAATAGTCAGACCTCGCTCGGCAGCTGCCTTCTCCAGCGCCTCCTTCGCCATGAAGGTGTGCGCAATGCCGGTCGGGCAACCGGTGGCGGCGATGATGTCAAACTTAGCCATGTGTCCCTCCTTTTTAAGTTTTGCGCCCGCAGGCGCTCCCCTACACGCGCGTCCTTGCGCGCTTTTCCACAACTGAAAGATACCAACCTACCGTCCGCGTGAGAAGAGACAAGGCGCAATTCTCCGGTGAAAGGTTCTTTCATAACCGTAAACGGTAAGTGAAAGTTTACCATCAACACTTGAAACGGCAAGGTGTATCTTGTAATTGAAAATCCCCCTATACTATGACATTACAAAACGAGTCCGATTTTCATGCCAACCAGGAGCCATCCATGACCGATAGTAGCAAGAGCGCACTTTCCCTCATTAGTACCCATCAGGGATACAGCGAGTCCGAGCAGCGCATTGTCGACTATATATTGGAGCACCAGTCCGAGGCGCCACGCCTCACGGCGGCTCAGCTCTCGCGCGCCGCCGCCACGTCCGAGGCGACCGTTTCGCGCTTCTGCCGCAAGCTTGGCTTTGGCAGCTTCCGCAGCTTTCAGTTTTCGTTGGCGCGCGACTTGGAGAGTCAGCGCAACGAGGGCCTGACCGACGAGGTATCGCTCGACAACATGGAGCAGAGCCTTAAGAACATCCTGGCTGCCAAGGTGAGCGAGCTTAATGCGACCATCGACGGGATCGACCACGATACGCTGGCGGCTGTTGTGCATGCCCTTAAGCATGCAGGGGTTATTGAGTTTGCAGCTGTGGGCAATACGAACGCGGTCGCGCTCGATGCGACGTTTAAGTTTTCGCAGCTGGGCCTGCGCTGCATGGCGAGCACCATTAGCGAGACATCAATCGGCTTTGCGCTCACGTTGCGCCCGGGTGACATCATCGTGCTAATCTCAAACTCCGGCAAATCGCGCCGACTGAATGGCATGGCAAAAGCGGCTCGCAACTGTGGCGCAACCGTAGTCGTCATCAGCAGCGACAGCAAATCCCCGCTCGCGCGTCTGGCAGACTACACTTTTAATACCGTCAACCACGAAGCGCTGCTGACGACAGGCGACTTTGCGTTCTCTAAGATCAGTGCCACGATGATCATCGAAGTCATCTACAACTTCCTGCTGCCCGAGATTGAAGACGCTCGCGAACATATCAGCTACTACGAGGAGCTCATCCAGCCGGATAAGGTCGTTGAGTAAAACGCGTAGTGGGACAAAAATTTCAGTCTATTTTGTCCCATCAACACCGCTGATACGACCTAACCTCGAGCTTCTTTGAGCATCTGCTTTGCGTGGGCCAAGCTTGCCTCCGATTGATCGCCGCTCAACATGCGGGCGATCTCGGCGGTACGCGCTTCGCCGGTTACCTCGTCCAAATGCGTCTGGGGAACATCGCCCGGTTCCTTGCTGACAACATAATGCTTGTCAGCCATGACGGCGACCTGCGCCAAGTGGGTTACGACAATCACCTGATGCGTAGCGGCGAGATTTGCCAGCACGCCCGCGAGCGCACGCGCCGTGGAGCCACCGACACCAGCATCGACCTCGTCAAACACCAGCGTATCGACACCGTCCGCGTTACCGAGGACAACCTTGCTTGCCAGCATGACGCGGCTGAGCTCGCCGCCCGACGCAATTCGACGCAGGGGGCGCGGCGTCAAACCGGCACCGCTGCGGTATAGCAGCTCGTAGCTCGAAGGACCAACGGGCGTCCACTCAGCACGGGGAAGATCGCGCGACTCCCAGACGAGCTCGGCACTACCCATCTCCAAGCGCGCCATCTGGCGGCCAACCTCGTGGCAGAAGCGCGGGGCCGCCGTATTGCGAGCGTGCTTAAGTGCCTTGGCAGCGGCAAACAACTCGCGCTCGGCGCTCCCGAGTGCCTCACGCGCCTTTTTGATCTGTTCATCGCCATCATCGACCAGGGACAGCAGCTCTTGCGAGCGATCGCGCATGGCAAAAACATCGTCCATGGTGGGGCCCCACTGACGCAACAGCCCCTTGAGGTCGGAATACCGCTCACGCATGCGGGCGAGCTCGCGCGGGTCGAAGGCGACCCCATCGCGATAGGCACGAAGCTCGTTCGCGCAATCCTCAAGGGAGATACAGGCATCCGAAAGCGCATCGGCAATGTCGCCCAGTTTGCGATCGACGGTAGCCATACGGGAAAGCTCTGCCACGGCGTTGTTCACGGCATCGAGCGCTCCCCCTTCGGCGACAAGCGATGCATGGGCATCGCTAGCAGTGGCAACCAGTACCTCGGCATGTTCGGAGCGCGGCAGCAGTTCCTCGAGTTCCTCATACTCGCCCGGCCTGGGGTCGACCTCGGCAATGCGCTCCAGGGCGAAGCGCGCCTCCTCGACACGACTCCCCTGCGCACGCGAGGCCTCCTCGACGCGACGAACCTTCTTGGCAGCCGCGCGCGAGGCTTTAAAGCAAGCACGGTAGTGCTCGAGCGCCTCGAGCGCAGAACGTCCCGCCCACGCATCGACCATCGCAACGTGATGCGCCGGATCGAGCAAGCGCTGGTGCTCGTGCTGGCCGCACAGATCCATCATCACGCCAACGCGCTCCGAAAGCTCGCGCACGCTGGCGATGCGGCCGTCAATCTTCACGCGGCTGCGGCCCTCGGCAGAAAGGCTACGCTGGACCGTGAAACCCTCCGTGTCGTGTGGACCGTCGAACAGCCGCGCCTCAACGCTAGCAAGCGCCTCGCCCTCGCGCACCGTCGAAGAATCCGCACGCTCGCCCAAAATAAGCTTGAGGGCCGAGAGCAGCGCGGTCTTACCGGCGCCGGTTTCTCCAGTCAGAACCGTTAGGCCCGCGCTCGGAACCAACGTCGCCTCGCGAATGAGTGCAATGTTGGAAACCTGCAGCTCATCGATCATGACGCACTCCGTAGAATACGCGGCTCACCGAGTTGTAAAAACTCTCGGGGCCGTAGTCGAGCAGCAGCACATCGCCGGGGCCTCGGCGCACGGCCACGCTCTCGACCGTGCCGTCGCAGGTAATAAACTGTCCATCGATAGCGATCGCCGGAACGCTCGGGCGATCATCGGACATAAAGATTTCGACGACATCACTCGGCGAAGTCAAGAAGGCACGGGCCTGAATGGTGTGCGGCGCAATGGGTACGCAGACCATACCCGTATAGTCGGGGCTCACAATGGGGCCACCTGCACTGAGCGCGTACCCCGTAGAACCAGTCGCCGTGGACACGACCACGCCGTCGCCACGCAGTCGATCGATATGGTGGCCCGACACCGTGATGTCGAACTCAACCATATCGGACAGGGGGCCGCGCGTGAGCGCCATGTCGTTGAGGGCGAACGTGCGCACGACATCCTTCGTGCCATCGTCGCGCACGGACACGATATCCGCGGCGATGGTGGCGCGACGGCTCACGTGCAGCTCGCCGGAAAGGGCGTCGCTCACGACCTGCAGAATGTCGCGCTCCTCGGGGCTCGCAGCAGTTAAAAAGCCCAGGTGACCATAGGAAAGACCGAGGATAGGAATCTCGCGATGGTTGAGGATGCGGGCAGCGCGCAGCAACGTACCGTCGCCGCCGAGCGTAATGACCAGATCGGAGCCTTCAATATCAGGCGTGCTTTGAATCTTCGATCGCTGGTCGGCAGCCCATGCGACCTCATAGCCCTGGCGCGTCAGCCAAAGCTCGAGCATCAGGCCGCTCTCAACCGCCTCTTGCTTGTAGTAATTGGGAACCAGAAAGACCTTCATAGCGTTGCAGCTTTCTCGCTCAAAACCGATACCTGGAATTGCAGCTCGTCTTGCGTGCGGTCGCCGGGGTCAAATCTCGTGCCGTACAGGAAAAACTCAACGTTTCCCTTGGCACCATGAATGGGCGACACGCACACATCGACCGGGAACAGCCCCTTGGCAGCAAAGAGTTCAACTGCCGCAACGAGTGTATCGCGGCGCACGGCGGGATCGGTCACAATGCCGCCCTCACCCACCAGCGCCGCCGGAGCCTCAAACTGCGGCTTTACAAGCGTGCAGAATGCACCCGTAGGCGCCAGGCACGCCAGCACCGCATCGATAATGTTCGCGATGCTGGTAAACGAGACATCACACACAGCCAGGTCGATGGCGCCGGCATAGCCAAGCTCAGGCAGCTGCGTCACGTTTGTGCGCTCATGCAGCGTCACGCGATCGTCCTGACGTAACGACCAATCGAACTGGGCGCGACCAACGTCCACCGAGACAACGGTCGCAGCTCCGCGCTTGAGCAGGCAATCGGTAAAGCCGCCGGTAGAGCAGCCCACATCCAGACAGGCAAGGCCCGTCGGATTGATACCAAACGTATCAAGCGCGCCTTCGAGCTTAAGACCGCCGCGGCCAACATAGGGAATGCGCCCCTTCACGTGCAACGGCAGGCCCGGGGTCACCTTAAGGCCCGGCGAAGTCAAGCGCTCGCCGCCACTCGAGACCAAGCCAGCCATAAGAGTGCGAAGGGCATCCGCGCGATCGGCGCAGATGCCCTGTGAAATCAGTTCGTCATCAAGACGCACGCGTTTCATGAATGCCATCAACCATTCGTATCCGGAGATGCGGCCTAGCTATCCTGGGATTCGTTTGCCGCATCCTCATCGTATTCCTGCTCGAGCTTGTCGGCCTCACGCGGCGTCAGCTCAAACTTATCGACCATGTCGACCGCACGGGAGCCCAGCTCAATCGCCTCGTCAAACAGATCGAGCGAACGCTCCAAGGACGTATCCTTAGAGCGAACGGTAGCTATGATCTGGTCCAAGCGGTCCGAAATCTCGTCGAAGTTGCGGACGGAACCCTCTGGCATGGCTACTCCTCGACGGTACCGGTCTCGGCCTCGGCGACCTCAGCGTCCTCGTCGAGAACGCCGGCCTCGGCCTGAGCAACCGCAACCTTTGCGGCAGCCTCGGCAGCCTGTGCCTCCTCGCGAGCGCGATCCTCGGCCAGCAGCTCCTGGTATAGGTCCTCGCCCGGCAGCTCCTCGCTGCGAGCGATCTTGCCCAGCACGCCGTTGACGAACGACGCGGACTGGTCGGTGCCATAGGCCTTGGCAAGCTCAACGGCCTCGTTGATCACGATGGCGTCCGAGACCTCCTCGTCGGTGAGGAAACGCATCTCGTAAACGGCGATACGCAGCAGGTTGCGGTCGGCGCCGGGCATGCGCATAAGATCCCAGTTCTTGGCAACGGAGCGCAGAGCACAGTCGATGCGGTCGATATGCTCGTAGGCACCTCGGCACAGATCCAGAGCATAGGGATCGAGGGGACCCTTCGAGATCAGGAAATCACCCTCGAGGACGCGCTCGAGCGGGCTGTCCGTGGCCTCGGCCTGGAACAGCAGCTGCAGCGCCTGACTGCGGGCAAGCGTACGCCCGCGATAAACCTTAAGGCTCAAAGGTTACTCCTTGGGGAAAACGAGGCCGTCGATGCAAACGTCAACGCGCTCGACCTCAACGCCAACCTGGGCATCGATGGCGGCGACCACGGCAGCGCGAACGGCCTCGGCGAGTTTCTTGAACGGATAGCCAAAGAACACCACGACGCGCACGGTGAGTGCGAGCTTGTCGCCGACGACCTCGGCCTCGACCGCCGGCTCAGAAGCCGGGGCCTTGGACGAGAGCATCATGGAGACAAGGTTGGTGGCAAGGTCCTTGACGCCAACGGAGGCGATGCCCTCGACATCGGACACGGCGCGCGAGACGATGGCGGTCAGAACATCGGGCGAAATGCCGATGCCGTCAATCTTGATTTCCTGGGGCATGAGTCCTCCTAGAAGAGTTGGTTGCTAGACGCGGGAGACGAACTTGCCGTCGCGGGTGTCAACCTTGATGACCTCGCCCTCGTTGAGGTACATGGGGACCTGGATGACAGCGCCGGTGTCGATCGTGGCCGGCTTGGTGGAACCCTGGACGGTGTCGCCCTTAAAGCCCGGGTCGGTCTGGACGATGGTGGTCTCGATGAACATCGGCGGGGTCACGCCCATGAGCTCATCGTCGGCGAAGAGCAGCTGGCAGATGTCGTTCTCGCGCAGCCACTTGGAGTTCTCGCCCACCATGTCCTCGGGAACGGGAACCTGCTCATAGGACTCGTTGTCCATGAAGATGTAGTCGGTGCCATCGTTGTAGAGGTACTGGAACTCACGGGTGGTGAGCATGACGCTCTCGAACTTGGTGCCGGCGTTGCAGGTGTTCTCGACGACGCGGCCGCTCTTGATGTCGCGGGTCTTGTAGCGCACAAACGCGCCGCCCTTGCCCGGCTTGACATGCTGGAACTCGACGATGGTGTAGACCTTGTCCTTGATGCGGAGACCGAGGCCGTTCTTGAAGTCGGCGGTGGAAATGGTAGGCATAGCGACCTTTCTTGTTATGGGCAGAACGCACAAGCGTCCAAATTACATACGACAGAAATTATACACTTGCAGACGGCGCCTGCGGCGAGCGCATAAAAAGAGAACGCGGGGCGTCCGAATCAATCCGGACGCCCCGCCCCAAACTATCTACTGAAGTAAACTAGCAGTCGATAACGTGCAGGTCGTGCGGGGTCTTGGTGAAGGGCTCATAGCCGTTCTCGGTGACCACGCCGTAGTCCTCCAGGCGCACGCCGCCCACGCCGGGCAGGTAGACGCCGGGCTCCATGGTGATAACCGAGCCGACCTCGATGATATTCTTGCTGCGGTTAAAGTTGGGCAGCTCATGGATGTCGATGCCCACGCCGTGACCCAAGCCATGGTTATAGTAATCGCCATAGCCGGCATCGCCGATGATCTTCTTGGAGAGCTTGAAGATGTCGTTGCCCTCAACGCCCGGATGGATGGCGGCGACGCACTCCTCGTGCGTACGGCGCACGAGTGCGTACAGGTCGAGCTGCTCCTGGGTGGGCTCGCCCATCACGACAGTGCGCGTCATGTCGGAGCGGTAATCGCAATAGCCCGCGCCGTAATCCATAAGAACGAAATCGCCCTTCTCGATCACGCGGTCGCTCGGCACGGCATGCGGGTTGGCGGTGTTGGGGCCGCTCGCGACGATGGAACCGAAGGCCAGGCTGTCGGCACCGTTGGCGAACATAAAGTTCTCGAGCTCGTTGCGTACCTGCTTCTCGGTCATACCGGGCTTAATAAAGCCGAGCATGTGCTGGAAGGCGGCATCGGTGATCGACTGCGCATGGCGCATGAGCTCAATCTCCTCGGCGTCCTTGATGGCGCGCATCTTGCGGATATCGTCGTGCATCAGCGGCAGCATACAGGCGACGGAACGGTCCTCCAGGCCGCGCTGAATACCCTGGTAGAAATTAATCTGCATATCGTCCTCGACAGCGCAGACGCGGCATTTGTTGGCCGCGATCTTGCCGGCGACCCAACCGGGGATGGTGCCCTCATCCATGTCGTAGACCCAGGGGCTGCCGGCTGGCGTGTTCTCCTCAAAGCTGTTGAGGTAGCGCGAGTCGGTGTGGAACAGGCACTGGTCGGCCGTAATAAACGCAGCGTGCGGGAACTCGAAGGTGTAGTCGAAGACGCCCTTCACGCCCGTAAGCCAACGAAGGTTGGCCTCGTCGCGCACCACGATGGCGTCGTAGCCACGCTCGACCATCAGGGCACGGACACGCTCGATACGACCGGCAGGACCGGCAGCAAACTCAGACATGCAGATTCCTTTCTTGTTGTCTCAATATAAACGGGACGGGTCTCAACCGAACGACGGAATCGCATGCGATCCGCAACCGATTGAAAACCCGCCCCTCAACATGATACGAAAGACGATGGAAGTCAATAAATCTTAGAGAAGTTCTTTACGAGAAGCCAAGTAGGCGTGAGCATGGCGCTCAAGAACCTCGTCCTCGACGCTCGTTAGGCGAATGGCGCCGAGCGCCGCGGGCAGCGGCAGCATGCTGCGGTTCGAGCGGACAAACTGCTGTCTGCGGAACTCCTCGATATATGCGGCAGGCTCCAAGTCGAAGGCAAGCTCCTCGATGCCAAAGTCCTCCAGGCAGTCATCGAGATCAAACACATAGTCGATATCGAAGTCGCAGGCATCGTGTGCTAGGCGCGCCTCAAAGCGCATGCCCTCGGACAACAGCTGGTAGGCAGGGACCTGCGAAGCGGCATCGCCCAAGCAAGCGCGCAGGGTGCGCTCCCCCGTCTTGCCAAAATCGAGCGCATGGCGAGCGCTCGGGTTCGTGGCCGTCAGCACGTCCTTGCGGGCAGTCTGAGACCATTGAACGGCATTGACGAGTGCGACCTCCTCGCCCGCGAGAATCTCGGGGACGGTCTCAGTAAACTGATTCCAGCGGGACTTGCTGCTCGAAAGCATGGTGCCAACAAGTACCGCATAGCCGAACTTGAGGTCCTCGGGTTCCGCCTCGCGAACAAGGTCGAGATCACACACAACCAAGCCCGGTTCGGGACGGAACGCGATAGCGGGAAGCGCATTCGACGACGAGGCAATGAGCGGCTTCATGGTCGTCGCGACCGTGAGCATGGCGTCGAAGGTCGTCGGCAGCAGCGCGCACTCGGTTCGGCCACACCACTGGTTGGCGCACCAGCTAACAACCGAGCAGGTTGCGGCATCGCCAACGGCGACAACCAGATCGTCGCAGGTAATGCCGTTGGCAGACAAGGCGCCAAAGATAGCATCGGCATCGGCCAGCGTGGCACCAGCAGGCGAAACCTCAAGGGAGAACTGCGACACGGCAAAACCGGCGTCGACCAGCGCATGCTCGACGACTTCACCAAAACGCTCGGATGTGGCGGAGTTCCAAACCACCATCGCGCGCTTAGGCTTGCCCACAGCCGAGGCAAACATACGCGACAGCTCATCGAACGCGCCCAATCCGACACGGACATCGACGCTGCGGTTTTGGAAATTGATCAGTTGGCGGCGAATCATAGCAGTCCACGCTCCAAAAGCATCTCGGCACAAAGGTAGGAAACGTCCTCGAAGGACTTGTTGCGAATATCAAGGGTAATATCGGCGGCCTGGCGATACAGCGGACGGCGATGCTCAAACAAGCGCGCGGCATGCTCGGGCGAGCGGAAATCGGGGCGCGTGTCGGACCGACGAATCTGGCGAATCGAATCCTCAAAGTCGCCCTCGAGGTACACGCACGTACCCATTTCGTGCATCAGCTCAATATTCACCGGCGTCTCGACGATACCGCCACCGCACGAAACCAACAGACTGCGCTCGCTTTGGAGCGAACGGAGCGCCGAGGTCTCGAGCTCGCGAAAACGATCCTCACCCTCGGTCTCAAAAATCTCGGTTACCGACTTGCCGCAACGGCGGACGACTAGGCGGTCGGTATCGATAAAACGCCGCTTGAACATAGTGCCGACGTTGCGCGCGAGCGTCGATTTGCCCGCGCCCAAAAAGCCGATAAAGAAGATATGGTCGCAGCCGTGTTTGGTGTGCTGAGACATGACGAGACCTATTCCTCGCAGGGAAGGTCGCGCAGGGCCCGGCGCTCAAAGATACGGAAGATCTGCGTATACCACAGGTCCTGCGTGGCCTGCGGCTTTACCAGGATGGTATCGACGCCGGCGAAGTTGCCGCTCCACACGTCCGTGTAGAGCTGATCACCGATCAGCACCGCCTCGTCGGCCGTGGCGCCGAGGCGCTTAAGACCCGCCTTGAGGGCAAACGGCGCCGGCTTCATGGCATGGCTGATGGCCTCGAGTCCCAGCTCGCGTGCTGATGCCATGACCTGGTCGCGATGCCAGTTGTTGGACACCATGCACAGCTTAAAGCCTTTGGCGCGGGCGGTATCGAGCCAAGCGGAAACCGCGGCGGGAACCTGCTCGGTGTCGCGCGGCACCAGGGTGTTATCGCGATCGAGCAGAATGGCGCGTTTGCCGTCGGCCCAAAGGGTATCAAGGTCGATGCGATCGACCGAGGCAACGTAACGTTTGGGGCTAAAAATCCTCATGCTAATTCCAAGACTGTTGATGCTCTTCGTAGGTTTGCGAGAAGTACTCCTCGTCCTGCGTAATGTAGAAATACAGGTCATCGGAGTCGGTCGGCTCAAGCGTGGCCTTGAGTGCCTCGAGCGACGGAGAGCAGATGGGCGTGGGCGGAAGGCCCTCGTGCTTGTAGGTGTTATAGGGGCTATCGCTCTGTAGGTCACTGGCGGTAACCTCGCCACCGGTGACATACATCATGGTCGCATCGCTGTTGAGATAGCGCAGACCATCGAGCTTGCCGGCAAGACGGTTGTAGAAGACCGAGGCCACGTGCGCGCGCTGGTCGGCGTTGAGGCCCTCGCGCTCAACGATAGAGGCCAAGTTGACGATGTCGTAGTCGGACATCTCCACACCGTAGCGTTCCTTGATCTTGGCTTCGCAGCTCGCAAAGTCAAGCGACTTGTACTCGGTCTTAAACTGATCGAGCATAGCGCGAATCACGCCATCGGCCGTCGGCGAATCACCCAACGAATAGGTCTTGGGGAACAAGAAACCCTCGAGCGAATCGTTGGCGGCGCCCTTAAGGAAGCTATAGTCGTCCACGTAGTTGGAGGCCTTGGCCTGGTTGAGGAAGTCTTCCTTAGAGATGCTGTCGTAGGCCTGGGCCACACGGTCGGCGACTTGATCGACCGTCAGGCCCTCAGGGATAGTCAGCGCACTGGAGCCCGCGTTGGGGCCTTCCATGAGCTGCTGAACAACCTTGGTCGCATCCATGAGTGTGGTGAACGAATAATCACCAGGCTTGAGCGACATATCGGCGTTGAGCTTTTTCACCGCCGCATAATAATCCTTGGGATTTTCGACGATATGGTTCTCGGAGAGAATCGAGGCGATAGTATCGCCCGAAGCACCATCGGGAATGGTCACCGTAACCTGCTGACCAGCCGTGACCTTGGTATCCCCACCGGCAAAGAAGCCCTTGACGGCCGGTACGACAAAGAAAGCGATCGCAGCAAGCGCGAGCACCGACACCACAACGCCGATGATCATGGGACCCGGAGAACTCTTCTTTTGAGCACCGCGACGAGCATGCGTGTTGTAGTTCGAGCGGGTCGCCGGAGCAACGCCATGCGAACCGCGAGCGTGATGCGAATGCGATTGGGGGGCCTGCGTTCGCTGGGTAGGTGCCTGCTGCTTAAAGCGGGTGCCGCCTGCAGGCTGGGCCGTACGAGCAGTGGGCTGCTGAGCCGCGTGAGAAGCCGAATGCTGAACCGAACGAGCAGAAGGCTGCTGACCCGTCCGTTGAACAGGTTGGGCCGAACGAGAGAAGGACTGCGCCGGGCGCGCGGCAGGCTGAGCCGAACGCTGCATCGGCTGCGCCGGGCGCTGGCCAGCCTGAGCAGGGCGCGGCGCGGGCTGCCGTGTACGATTCGGCTGGCGCGGATCGAAAGCGCTAGACATGCGAAACCTCCTCGTTTTTGCGATCGAGCCACGTCTGCAAGAACAGGCTGGCGGCGATCATGTCGATCTTGCCCCTCATCTGCTTTTCGTTGAGCCCCTGCTCTCGCAGGATTCGCTTGGCCTCCTGCGAGGACAGACGCTCGTCCTCAAACTCCAGCGGAAGGTCGAGCTCGTCGGCAATCTTTTGGGCCACGGCGGCGACGCGCTCGGCCTGGGGGCCGGGTTCACCGGCCATGGTCAAAGGACGTCCGCTTACCAGGATATCGGGCTCATAGTCCTCGACCAGGTAGCGAAACGTCTTTGACATACCGGTGACCTCGGCAGCCGGAAGCACCTTGACAGGCATTGCCATCTTGCCATCACGGCTCGAGACGGCAATGCCAATCCTGGTCTCCCCTATGTCCAGTGCGAGCGCGACCACAGCGACTACTTAGGTTCTTAGGCGCCGAGCGCGGTCTTAGCGGCCGCGAGGGCATCGGCGATACCGGCGGCGTTCTTGCCACCGGCCTGGGCCATGTTGGGACGACCGCCACCGCGACCGTCGACCAGGCCCGCAATCTGCTTGATCACGTTACCGGCGTGGAAACCGGCCTTCACGGCGTCATCGGAGCCGGCGGCGAGCAGAGCCGGGGTGCCCTTCTCGGTCACGCTGGCGACGACGCAGGCGACAGGACCGGCGACCTTCTGGTGCACGGTATCCCAGACGTTGCGCAGGTCGGCAGCCTCAAGGCCCTGGAGCTCAGCAACGACGAGCTTGTAGCCATTCAGCTCGACAGCACCCTCGATGGCGCTGGAAATGGCGTCGGAGGAACCACCGGTCAGAGCCTTTTTGAGCTTGTTGGACGTCTCGCGCAGCTCGACCTGCAGGTTCTCCACACGGGCGGGAACCTCGTCGACGCGGCACTTGAGCGCAGCAGCGGCGGCGTCAACGAGTGCCAGGCGGTCGGCCATGTAGTCGAGGGCACCCTTAGAGGTCACAGCCTCGATACGGCGGACATTGGAGCCTGTGGAGGACTCGGAAATGATCTTGAACAGGCCGATCTCGGCGGTGTTGGCAGCGTGCGTGCCACCGCAGAGCTCGCGGGAGAACGGCTGGTCCTCGGCGCCCACGGAGACGACGCGAACGACATCGCCGTACTTCTCGCCAAACAGAGCGACAGCGCCGGCAGCCTTAGCCTCGTCGATGCCCATAACACGGGTCACGACGGGCTTGGAAGCGAAGATCTGCTGGTTGACCAGGTCCTCGACAGCCTTGAGCTGCTCGGAGGACAGGGCCTCGAAGTGCGTAAAGTCAAAGCGCAGGTGCTCGGGCGTCACCAGCGAGCCGGCCTGGGAGACATGCTCGCCCAGGACCTGCTTAAGCGCAGCGTCGAGCAGGTGGGTGGCGGTGTGGTTGCGACGCAGGAAACCACGGCGCTCGGCGTCGAGCGCGGCGGTCACAGCGGCACCGACAGTCAGCGTGCCATCGGCAACGTGCGCGACGTGGGCATACAGGCCGTTGTGGTTCTTGGTGTCGGCAACGGTCAGAACAACGCCCTCGGCGGAAAGCTTGCCGGCATCGCCCTGCTGACCACCCATCTCGGCATAGAACGGGGTGCGGTCGAGCACGACCTCGACATCCTCGCCCGCGGCTGCGGACTCGACGGACTCGCCGTTGCGCACGATGGCGACAACCTTGGCGCCCTCGATCACATCGTTGTCATAGCCGTCGAACTCGGTCGCTGCGACCTTGTCGGAAAGCTCGACCCACACGTCGTTGAAGCTACCCCAGGCGTCGCCCTTGGCGTTAGCGCGGGCGCGGGCCTTCTGGTCCTCCATGCAGGCAGTGAACCCGTCCATGTCGACGTCGTGGCCAGCGGTGCCGGCGATCTCGACGGTCAGATCGATGGGGAAACCAAAGGTGTCGTGCAGCTTAAAGGCGACATCGCCCGGAAGCACAGCGCCCTCGGCAAGCGCTGCCAGGGCCTCGTCCAGGTACACGCGGCCGTTGTCGAGCGTCGTGGAGAAGCGCTCCTCCTCGGAGGCAACGATACCCTTGACGAGCGCGACGTTCTTGAGCAACTCGGGATAGGCCTCGCCCATTTGAGCGTTGACCTCGTCGATGAACTTGGTCAGGAAGGCGCCCTCGATGCCCAGCAGGCGACCGTGGAACACGGCACGGCGGAGCAGACGGCGAAGGACGTACTCGCGACCCTCGTTGCCGGGAAGGATGCCGTCCGAGATCATAAAGTCGACAGCACGGGAGTGGTCGGCGATGATGCGCAGGGAGCGGCTGGCGCCGGAGTAATCGTCGGCGTCATAGGTCTTACCGCTGATCTCCTCACCGAGCTTGATGAGGTGCTGCATCAGATCGCCGTCGTAGTTAGCAGTCTTGTGCTGCATGATGGCGGCCATGCGCTCCAGGCCCATGCCCGTATCGAGGTTGCGGTGCGGCAGCTCCGGCATGGAGCCGTCCTCCTGGCGGTCGTACTGGGTAAACACGAGGTTCCAGAACTCAAGGAAGCGGTCGCAGTCGCAGCCAGGCTTGCAGTCGGGGCTGCCGCAGCCGACCTCCTCGCCCATGTCAAAGTAGATCTCGGAGCACGGACCGCAGGGACCGGTGGGGCCAGCGGCCCAGAAGTTGTCGTCCTCTCCCAGGCGGGAGATGTGGTCCTCGGCAACGCCCAGAGAACGCCACACGTCGTGGGTCTCGTCGTCCTCGGTAAAGACGGTAAAGTACAGGCGGTCGAGCGGCAGCTTAAACTCCTTGGTGATGAGCTCAAAGGCCCAAGCGCAAGCCTGCTCCTTGGAGACGCCGCCAAAAGAGAAATCGCCAAGCATCTCGAAGAACGACAGGTGACGGCCGTCCTCGCCGATGCAATCGATGTCATTGGTGCGGACGCACTTCTGGCAGGAGATCGCGCCGATCTCCTTCATGGTCTTCTTGCCCTGGTAGTACTCCTTAAACTGGTTCATGCCGGCGTTGGCAAGCAGCAGAGAAGGATCGTCGGGGACGAGGGACGAAGAAGGATAGAGCTTAAGACCGCGCTCCTCAAAGAAGTTGAGGAACTTAGAGCGAATCTCGGCCGTAGTCATTGACGGGTAGTCAGCACTCATAGAGGGAATCTCCTCGGTTTCACATCGAAACAGTTCAAACGTAACGATATTACCATCCAACCGCCCCCGTGCAAAAAAGAGGGCCGGCACAATGCCGGCCCTTCAGCGAAATTGCATGTTAGCGCGAATGAATGTTAACCCGAATTACCCCGCTAGTTGTCGTCATCGTCCATGGAGCCGTCGATGCCGGTTTTGGTGTCGTCGTCCGAGTTGGAGTCATCGTCCTTGGCGAAGGGGTTCTTGAAGAAGCCCGTGGCATCGGGCTGCAGGCTCGAGAGTTTAATCCAGGGATTATCGAGCTCGGGCTTGGGCATGGCCTTGGCCTCGGGCACAGTCTCGTTGCCGATGAGCTCGGACTCGTAGATGAAGGTATCGTCGCCGAGCGCGTCGTAGGCGGCGACCGGGTTGCCCTCGGCATCGCGATACGGCGTGCCCTTAAACACGGCGCCGTCGTATGCCACAAGCTGGCGACCGGTCTCATTCTCGAAGTAGTACACGAAGATACCCTTGAGAGCCGCACAAAGCGGGATGACAATAATCATGCCGATGGGGCCCATGAGTGCCGAGCCAATAACGAGCGCCGTAAGGCTCATGATGGGATGCACCTGCACTGAGCTCTGCATGACCTTAGGCGAAATCACATTGTCGGTGACATTTTGTGCGACCATCGTCACGATGAGCGTCCATAACGCCAACATGGGACTGAACATGAAACCGAGCACTGTGGCGATTGCTGCGCTCACCCAGGGACCGACGACCGGAACCAAATGCATGATGCCGGTAAAGATAGCCATGAGCGCCGCATACGGATGGCCGATGATCATAAAACCGATAAAGGCGAGGAAACCACCGCAGATGGACGTCACGACCATACCGCGCATGTAGCCGCCGACAGAGCGAGAAAGGATGGCGACCATAAAGCGGTACGAGGTCTCCTTCTCCTGACCGATGATGGTGCAAATCTCGTGATGCATGCGAGGGTGGTCGCAGGCCATCCAGTAGGCAAGCACCAGACCAAGGAAGATCACGAACAACTGCGAGGCCGTATTGGTGATGAGCGGGAACACACCGCGGCCAAGCTCGGCAGCAATCTGAGACACATACTTCGATGCCACGGTAACCAGGGACGAAAGATTATCGTCCAAATACTCCTTGAGCGGCGTGTTGTTGAGCGTCTTGGCATGCGAGATCATCTCGTTGAGGTCGCCACCCGCAACACGAAGCTGCTCGGGCAGGCGGCTCAGGACTTCCATGATCTGACCAAAGAGAATCGGCGACAAGATGCAAACGACACCGACGAGCACGGCAACAACAACAATAAGCGCGATAAGCGAACCGATGCCGCGATTCACGCCATGGTGCTCGAGCCAGTTGGTGATCGGGGACATCACAAAAGCAATGATGGAGCCGACGGCAAGAAACTCAATAACCGGTGCCAGGATGCCCATAAGGTTAAAGATGACAGCAGCAATAACAATGCAGCCGACAACAGCCCAAATGCGCAGCGTCAGAATGCGGGTGTCGCGCAGCACGCGATCGGTTTGTTGGGGGTGCTCACTCATGAACGAATCATCACTCCGTCGGGGTCGATCTTGTCCTGAATCTTCTTAAGCGTGCGGCGCAGCAGACGCGAAACCTGCACCTGAGAAATACCCAGCTTCTTGGCGATCTCGATCTGGGTCATGCCCTTCACAAAGCGCAGCTCGATCACCTCGCGCTCGCGCGGCGAGAAATCACGGATGGCTTCCTCGATCACTAGGCGGTCATCGGTAAAGTCGAGCTCGTTGTCGTCGTCGGCGTAACGGTCGAGAATCGAAGGGGCATCGTCGGAATCGGACGCACCAGGAGCCTCGATGGGCACCGAGGTATAGGCCGAAGACGATTCCATAGCCTCGAGGACCTCATCGACAGTCACATCTAGATACTCAGCGATCTCCTCAACCTTGGGCGAACGCTGCAGCTCGTTGGTAAGTTTGTCAGTAGCCTGGTTGACCTTGGCCGAGAGCTCCTGCAGACGACGCGGTACGCGCACACTCCAGCCCTTGTCGCGAAAATGGCGTTTGATCTCGCCCAGGATAGTGGGTGTCGCAAACGTCGTGAACTCGAGTCCGCGCTCGGGGTCAAAACGGTCGATAGCCTTGAGCAAGCCCAGATAGCCGACCTGCATGAGGTCGTCGAGCGGCTCGCCGCGATTCTTAAATTTGTTGGCAAGAAACCTTACCAGGTTCATATGGGACATGACGAGCTGCTCACGGGCGTCCGGATCACCGGTCTCCTTGTAACGACGAAACAGCTCGCGGGTTTTCTCCTTGTCCCAAGCGGTCTTGCCGCTCCGGGAACGTTCGGTCATATTAGATATCCGCCTTGAGGTCGAGGGAAAGCGTCAGGGGCGCCGCAGTCTTTTCGTAGGAGTCGCACACGCTCGCGAGGATGAGCTCGGCATACACCGCAGCCTGGTCGTCTTCATCGACCGTAGCCTGGTCGCCAAAGGTAATAGTCATGCCAACGTGGGTCTCATCGACATCGAATTTGATGGTGATGTCATCGCAGTCGACCGCGGTGCAACCAAAGATGAAAGCCTCCTCAGCAGCCATGCGGATGTCCTCGATGCGATCGACAGACATAGAGCACAGGGCACCAACGTTGGCTGCCGTCATGCGCACAAGGCGAGCGAGACGCGGGTCACCAGCAACGGTCAGCGTGATAGGGCAGGTTGCTTCGCTACTCATCGCAGGACTCCTCAGAGTTCTCGGCGGGCGTATAGGTGTAATACTGAGCCGGCTTGGATACAGACTTCTGACCATCATCGTCGCCCGCGGCGGCCTCGTCCTCGCCAATTAGGACGCGCTCGGTAGGCTGCTCGGCCTCCGCAGCGGCAGCGGCGAGCTTGCGATCGGCGTCGGCTGTAGGAGCCTTCACCTTATTGAAGAGCTTCTGCACAGCACCGGCGGCAGAGTCGGTCACGCTAGACACAGCATTGCTGGCCTCGGCCATGCTGCCCGTAACCTCAGAAATGTCGCGAACCACGGCTTCGACCTCTACGAGATTGGAGGTAAGGGCATCAACTGCCGTCTTGCTCGACTTAAGCAGCGGCTCCATCTGGGCAAGCGCCGGCGTAAGCTCATCGACAGCGCCATCGAGCTTTGCCACCACAGGCTGAGCCTCGGCGATGGTGTTGTTGAGGTCGTTAACGGTCTTATCGAGCGAGTCGACAACGGTGCGGGTCTTGCGCAGGGTAAGCGCGAGCTCAACGATAGCCCACACGCCGGCAACGGCGAGCAGCAGCAAGGCGATTTGAATGGGACTCATACAAGCCTCCCAAAGGAATCGATATACAGACGTTTTCCATGGTACCCCAAAGGGGGCCGAACATGCCATTAGCAGCAACGTGGGACAAAATTATCAGCAGCTACTTCGGTGCATTCCCGCTGCGGTCGCGTTCACTTTGCTCTACGCGCCATTCTTCCCAACCGCGGCCGGCAGGCTGCCAAAATGCACCGCGTTCCAAGCCTTCGGGCAAATAGCGCTGATCGACCCAGCCTTCGGGATAATCGTGCGGGTATTTATACACACCGTATTCATCGCTGCCCGGGCGATGGCGATCGCGCAGATAACTCGGCACCTCGCGAAGCCCACTAGAATGTATATCGGCCAGCGCCGCATCGATCGAAGCCTCACACGCGTTGGATTTTGGCGCCAAGCACACATAGAGTGCAGCCTGAGCCAGGTTAATGCGGCACTCGGGATAGCCAATGACCTCGGCAGACTTAAACGCGGCATGCGCCACCAAAAGCGCCTGCGGGTCGGCGTTGCCAACATCCTCAGAAGCGTGAATCATAATGCGGCGAGCGATAAACTTAGGATCCTCCCCAGCATCGATCATGCGCGCGAGCCAATAGATCGTGGCATCGGGGTCGCTACCGCGCATGGACTTGATGAACGCACTGATGATGTCGTAGTGCATGTCGCCGTTTTTGTCATACGTAAAGCCGCGACGCGGGTTGGCGATCTTTACGTCATCCACGGTGATGGGATAGCGCTCCCCCGCCGCGGGCGCTGGCGTTCCCTCGGTATCGGGACGCGTGACGGCAATCTCGCTCGCAAGCTCGAGCGTCGTGAGCGCCGAGCGAGCGTCACCCGCTGCCAGCGTGCAGATGGTCTTGACCGTATCCTCATCGGCCGAGAACTTACCGTTTAAGCCCTGCGGCGCCTCAAGCGCACGTTCAATAAGCGTGGCGATATCCTCATCCTTCAGATGCTCAAGCTCCACGACGCGACCACGTGAGAGCAGTGCCGAGTTGACCTCGAAGTACGGGTTCTCCGTCGTAGCGCCAATCATAATGACGGTACGGTTCTCAACTGCATGCAGCAGGGCATCCTGCTGCGATTTAGAGAAGCGGTGAATCTCATCGATGAATAGAATGGTGCGGCGGTCGTACGTATTCAGGCGCGTCTTGGCCTCATCAATCACGCGACGCAGGTCCTTCACGGTACCCGTGACGGCGCTGACCTCGACAAACTCGCTCTTGGTATGGTTGGCGATAATGTGGGCTAGCGTCGTCTTGCCCGTACCGGCAGGCCCGTACAGAATCACGCTCGAAAGCACGTCGTGCTCGATCGCGGCACGCAGCCATGAACCCTTACCGACGGCCTTTTGCTGGCCCACGTACTCGTCGAGCGAATTGGGTCGCATGCGCACCGCGAGCGGCGCATTTTTAAAGGAACGCTCGCGCGTCGAGGCAGAAAAAAGGTCGTCCATAGCCATCCCGTGCATCATTCAAAAACGTTTTCCACTAACAGTATACCGAATTAATACGAACTACCGTTCGTTAATATAGGTACGGTGCGGAAACTCCAGACCAGGGAACAGCTTGCTCGTCAGCTCGCAGAAATAACCGTCCGTCATGCTCGCGATATAATCCACCACGGCTTGATCCTTGTCGTCCTGCCAGGCATAGGTGCGATCATAGTAGGAAAGCTGCTGCTCAATGCGCGAAATATGGTGCTTAAAGATGTAAGAGGACTCGTCGCCACTGTTTAGATCCCGCAGGCAACGGTCGTAGAGCTTTACGAACGCCTCGCGCAGCTCCGCCTCGGAATCGCCTTCGATACCGCCCTTGCTATAGATCTTCTCGTAGTTCTCGCGCTTGGCTCGGCGAATTTCCTCAAACAGGTCCTCGCTCATCTCGATGCGCGGCTTACCATAGCTGTGCTCAACGATATCGATGGAGGCATGCGTGAGGATCCAACTGTTGTAGGCACCGCCCCGGCCATCATCAAAAGCGTCGGGCGAAAGCAGGCCCGCCGCGATCGCATCCTGACGGTCACGACCGACGTAGGCAAGAATATCCGAGATGCGAACGACGCAGCCCTCGAGCGTCATGGGACGCAGATGCTCAATTGCGCTATAGCCCGTGGCAATGCAATCCTCAACCGTCTGGTCAAACTGGTCAAAGGAGCCCATGTCCGAGAGCTCAAACACACGTTGCTCGTACTCGCCGTTATGGCATAGCACGCCGTCGAGCGTCTGGAGCGACACGTTGCGGCCGTACAGTGCGTCGAGCACGCGGACCGACTGCACGTTATGGAAAAAATAACGCCCCGTACGCTCATGATAGATATCGTTGAGGAAGCGCTCGCCGGCATGGCCGAAAGGCGTGTGTCCCAAGTCGTGACCCAGGCCAATCGCCTCGATCAGATCGCAATTGAGCCCCAGGGCGCGACCGATATCGCGCGCAATGCGGGAGACAAGCTGCACATGCAAACCGCGGCGCGACAGATCATCATTGCTACGGAAGCTAAAAACCTGCGTTTTGCCTGCATAACGGGTGTACGCCGGAAGATGAAGAATCTTTTCGGTATCGCGCATAAATGCCGGTCGCATAAGCGTGCCTTTGTCGGCAGCGCGATCAATACGACGAATGACCTGGTTGTCGTTGCAACGATACGGGTTGACAGAACCCGAAGCACGATCGGCGGAAATGCGCTCGACAAGCTCGGGCGACAACGCCGGCGGAATCCGGTCCATGCGCGCCTTAATGACGGCCGTTTCTTGATTAGTTGCCATGGCATGCTCCTTAAGAAGGATGCACAATCGGTTACACCGTGCAGCCCACGACCTCGATTATGGCAAAAATCGGCACCAAAAACGGGAGCAATGGCAGGGAGCGCGATTTTGTGAAGAGGCAGGAGAGGGCAAGGACCAGGAGTGCGACGGCAAATGCCACGATGCCGCCCAGAGGGTCAAGCGTGCAAAGCGCGAAGAGCGCCTTGGCATCCCCCATGCCGATGCCGGGGGTTTGGCGGAGGCGCCGCCAGAGCGACTCAGTGAGCACAAGGGCAAGGTAGACGATGACCGCAAGACCGGCGTGGTCAAGCGCCGTGGTAACGCCCTTGTCGAGCCAGACGCCTGCCAACGCCGCCACCGCGCACACGCCGGCAAGCTCATTGGGAAACCGTCGCTCTCGGGCATCAACCAACGCACCGGCAAAGATGCAAATCCAAAATGGGATGTAGGGCATCGTGCACCTCCTTGGGCAGCTACTCGAAAGCAAAAACCACCACAAAGGTGCCTGTCCCCTTTGTGGTGGTTTTGGTGGTGGTTATTTGGCGCCTTGCATGACCTCGTCGAGGGTAACGTTGACGGCGTGCTGCGTCGGGACCCAGTCGACCTTTAGGAACAGGGCCGCCACCGTGATGGGGATATAGCTGAACATAAAGATCGGGAAGGTAAACAAGTTGGTCACCAAACGCCACTTTTGCGCGCAGTGAATATGCTTGTACTCAAAGATGGTCGTGAGCAGTGCCAGGATAAAGAAGGTCTGGTACATCATCGCGAAGGTCATGATGAGCGAGGCGGCGCACGCCTGCATCTCGACCTCGGTGGCCAAAAAGCCGTGCGAAAGACCGCCCACGACGAGGAAGGTCACATTGGCGAGCATGGAGATCAGGGACAGCAGCATGCCCGGAGCGATGGTCATAAACATGTCATATGCGGCAAAGCGATGATAGCGGAAGGTCGACTTGACCAGATGCTTACCGTAGGTAAAGAACACCTGGTAAAAGCCCTTGGTCCAACGCATGCGCTGTTTCCAGGACGCCTTAAACGTCACGGGCTGTTCGTCAAAGAACTCCGCCGGCGCATAGCCAATGCGGATGCCGTGAATGGCGCAGAACGTGGTGAACTGGATGTCCTCGGTCAGCGTATGGAACTGCCAGCCGTGCATGCCCTCGATAACGCTGGCGGAGATGAGATAGCCCGAACCCGAGACAGCGCAAGACGTCTTGCAGATGTTACGCGCGTTGTTGAGAAAGCGCGCCTCGCGCAGATACCAGGTGGCGTTGGCAGACGAAATCCACGAGCTCCCGAAGTTCTTGGAATTGCGATAGCTCGTGACCACATGGAAGCCCTGGTCAAAGGCATCATTCATCTTGGAGACGTAATCGCGGGAGATAACATTGTCGGCATCGAAGATAAAGTAGCCCTCAAACGTGTCGGGATACTCGTTGAGAATGCGATCGAAACCAAAGTCCATGACCCAGCTCTTGCCCTTACGGGCCAGGTCATTGCGCTCATAAACAATAGCACCGGCCTCGCGCGCAAGCTGCGCCGTGTTGTCGGTGCAGGCATCGGCGACCACGAAGACCTCGATGAGCTCGGACGGATAATCCTGATCCTTGATGGAGCGTACGAGGTTGGCGATCACGGCTTCCTCATTATGCGCCGCGATAAAGAAGGCATAGCGGTGGAGTTTTTTGGCCTTGGGAGGCGCGACCTCGCCACGAAGAGCGCCAATGACAAAGAAGACCACCTGGTACAGAAAGCAGACCGTGAGCAGCGTGACGACAATCTGGTTAAAGATCACGATTGGTGTGTTGGTTTGTAAAAAGGCGAGCATGCAGGCTCCCGAGAACGCGTTACGTAAACAACCGTATATCTTACCGCAGGCTAACCGAGTTCAAGAAACCACCTAATACTGGTTAGGATTCGAGAAGACCGAGCTGCGGGACGATTTCGTCGCCGGCAGCGGTGCGGCCGAGCGAACGCGGGGCCAAATCATCCAGAACCGCCGCAAGGTCCCACGGCAACTCGTCGCGGCACTCAATGCGCTCCCCCGTCACGGGATGGTCGAACGCGACGCGCCAGGAATGAAGGAATTGCCTGGTCAGCCCCTGATCGGCGCGTGCATCGCACTTGCCGTAGAGTGGATCACCCACACAGGCGTGGTTGATATGACGCATATGCACGCGAATCTGGTGCGTGCGACCGGTAAACAGATGGCACTCAACGAGCGTATAACCATCGTCAAAGCGCGTGGAATCAAAGCGCTCGAGGACTTTAAAGGTCGTAATGGCCTGACGGGCAAAGGGGTCGTCCGAAACCGCCATCTTGACGCGGTCGCGCGTAGAACGGGCGATACCGGTATTGATGGTGCCCTCGTCCATGGCGATGTGCCCGTGGACAAGCGTGATATAGCGGCGGTCGAGCGTACGCGTGCGAATGAGATTTTGAAGCGCGCGCTGGGTGTCGTCGTCTTTTGCCGCGAGCATAAGGCCCGAGGTATCGCGATCCAGGCGATGCACGATGCCGGGGCGGTCCTCACCCTGCACGGTACCAAGATGATCGATACCGCAGTGGAAGACCAAGGCGTTCGCAAGCGTGCCGCTCTCGTGGCCGTGGGCGGGATGGCACACCAGCCCGCGCTGCTTGGAGAGCACAATGAGATAGTCGTCCTCATAGCGAATGTCGAGCGGGATGGCCTCGGGAATCACATCGGTGGGATCGTGCGGCTCGGGCAGATCGACCGAAATACGATCGCCGGCACGCACGGCGTATTTTTTGGATAGGCAGGTCTCGCCATTGACGGCAACGGCTCCGCCCTCGATTAAGTGCGCGCAGGCAGAGCGCGTGGGGCAGCCATCGTTGGCACCTAGATAGGCGTCAAGACGCTGACCAGCGGAATCGTCGGCAACAAGAATATGGATGTCGGCCATTAACGCTCATTCCTTTCGCGAATCTTGCGGGCACGCTCCCCACGCTGCTTAGCCTTGCGCTTGGCGCGGGCCTCATCACGGGCATTGAGCTCGGCAGTCGCATCGACTTCGCGGGCCGCAGGGCTCAAGAACATGTAGCCGATGAGGGCAAGCACAACGCCTACGGTGATGCCGATATCGGCCACGTTAAAGACGGGAAAGTCGATGAAGGTGGTGGCAATAAAATCGGTCACAAAGCCAAAAGCCAGGCGATCGATCGCGTTGCCAATGGCGCCACCCACGACCATAGCCATGCCCACAACCTCCAAGCGAGCAAGCTGGGGCGTGCGAAGCAAGTACACGGCAATGGCGACAATGACCGCAAGCGCCAGCAAAGCGAACGCAACGCCATGCCCCTCGCCCATGCTAAAGGCAGCACCGATATTGCGGACAAATAGAAAGTCGATCACACCGGGGATAACAGTTACATGCAAAGCGTCACCCACGGCACGAACCGCAAGCTTGGTCAGCTGGTCAACAAGGAGCACAACCAGCGCCACCCCACCAGCAACAACCAACCGCCAACGCAAAGGCGGCGTCATATCCGCACCACGACCCAAATCAATCCCCTACCCTCAAGAACATCGAATTCCGTTTAACGCAATTAACCATCTTATATTGCCACACGCAGAGCGCACGACATATCCACCAACACAAGCGAAATAACCAGCATAAAAAGAAAGCGGCATTCCGAAAAACAGAATGCCGCTTTTATTCAGCGGAGCAAATGGGCCGAAGGCGCCCAAATTCTACCTATAACTAAAATGCCGAGTTACCGTGCCTTAAAGGGCATTCGCACACCTCTCGCAGATGTGAGCATGGCCGTTGTACTTGCCGACGGTGGTGCGGTAGTTCCAGCAACGGTCGCAGCACTCGCCCTCGGCAGCCTCGATAGCAACGGAGAGCTCCTCGCCCTGGGTCAGCTCAACATCGGAGACGATGTAGAACTCGGCCAGGTCGACAGCCTTGTCGCCGGTCAGCAGCGCGTACATCTCGGCGGGAACGACCGCCTTGACGCGAACCTGCTGGCTCTTGGTGAAGGTGCCGGCAGAGCGGGCATCCTCAAGGGACTTGGTCACGGCGCTACGGAGTTCGAGCGAAGCCTCGAGCACACCCTCAAACTCATTGGCCTCGTCGACCGTGATGGGCGACTTGTACCAATCGAGCAGCGCGGCGTACTTCTGGTGGTCGACGCAGCCGGCGGGCGCATATGCCATGGCCTCATCGACCGTGTAGGACAGGATCGGCTGCAGGTCGCGCATGAGCATCGAGAAGAGCTCGGCCAGCACGGTCTGGGCGCTGCGACGCTCGAGCGAGCCGGGCTTATCGCAGTACAGACGGTCCTTCAGGGCGTCGAGGTACACGTTGGAGAGCTCGGTAACCACGAAGTCGTAGAGCGCACGGTAGGCGCGCGGGAACTCGTAGCTGGCGTAGGCATCGTCGACTTCGGCCTGAACCTGGGTTAGGCGGGCAACCATGAGCTTGTCGAGCGGCAGCAAGTCGGCAAAGGCGACGCCGTCGGTCTCGGGCTCAAACTGACCCTCGAGCTCGGAGAGCAAGAAGCGCAGCGTGTTGCGGAAACGACGGTAGGCATCGGACGTACGAGCAAGGATCTCGTGGTCGATGGAGACGTCGGAGCTGGTGTCGACAGAGGCAACCCACAGACGGATGATGTCGGCGCCCATCTCGTCGCAGACCTTATTGGGGTCGATGACGTTGCCGAGCGACTTGGACATCTTACGGCCCTGGCCGTCGAGGGTGAAGCCCTGCGAGACGACCGCCTTGTACGGAGCGTGGCCGTTGGCGCCCACCGAGGTGAGCAGCGAGCTCTGGAACCAACCGCGGTGCTGGTCGGAGCCCTCGAGGTACACATCCGCCGGGTACTCCAGCTCGGGGCGGTACTCGCAGACGGCCTTCCAAGACACGCCGGAGTCCCACCACACGTCGAGAATGTCCTTATCAGCCTTGAGGTGATGGCCGCCACACTTGGGGCAAACGCAAGACTCGCCCAGGTAGCTCTCGGGAGCGTCGGTAAACCAGGCGTCGGAGCCCTTCTCGTGGAAGAGCTTGATGACGGCGTCGAACGTGGCGTCGTTCATGACCTTCTCGCCGCAGTCGGCGCAAGTGTAGCTGGGGATAGGCACGCCCCAGTTGCGCTGACGGCTGATGCACCAGTCGGGACGCTGCTCGACCATGGCGCCGATGCGGTTGGCGGCGTGAGCCGGATACCACTTGACGTTCTCGCGGACCTCTTTGCCAGCCTGCTCGCGCAGACCGGTCTTGTCCATCGAGACGAACCACTGGTCGGTAGCACGGAAGAGCACCGGGTGCTTGCAGCGCCAGCAGTGCGGATAGCTGTGCGTGATCTTCTTCTCGAGGACCAGGGTGCCGCGCTCGCGCAGGAACTCGATGATGTGCGGGTTGGCCTCGTCGGTATCCATGCCGCTGAAGGGGCCGCCGGTGCCAAACTCCTCGCCGGTGTAGAACTTGCCGTCGTCATCGACCGGCATGCAAATGTCGGTGATGCCCTCCTTGAGGCAGGCGAAGTAGTCGTCGACGCCGTGACCGGGCGAGTTGTGGACGATACCGGTACCGTCATCGACACCGACGTAATCGGCCAACAGCGCAACGCCCTCGACACCGTCAAAGATCGGCTGCTTATAGTGAATGTGATGGAAGGTCTCGGCGGGAACCACATAGGGCTTGCCGTCGACCACAACCGGGGTGTACTCCCAGCCAAACTCCTCGCAGCACTTGGGAGCTAGGTCCTCGAGCATGACCTCGGCGCGGCCGTCGTGCTCAACGGCGACGTAGGCGGCACCGGGCTTGAGAGAAACTGCCTGGTCGGAGGGGATGGTCCACGGCGTGGTCGTCCAGATGATAAAGTCAACCGGGCCGTCGAAGTTCTCGAGGCCGGCGGGCTTGGAGGTCATCTCAAAGCGCACGAAGATGGACGGGCTCGTCTCGTCGGAGTACTCAATCTCGGCCTCAGCAAGTGCGGTATGGCAGTGCTTGCACCAGTGAACGGGCTTGTGACCGCGATAGATCATGCCCTTGTCGAACATGGCCTTGAAAACCTCGATGTCGGCGGCGTCATGCTGGTGATAGAGCGTCAGATAGGGGTTGTCCCAATCGCCGAGCACGCCCAGGCGACGGAAGCCGGCCTTCTGCAGCTCGATGTTCTCGACAGCGAACTTGTTGCAAAGCTCGCGAATCTTAGCCGTGGAGGTCTGGTTGAACTTCTCGGTGCCGAGCTTCTCCTCGACCTTATGCTCGATCGGCTGGCCATGGCAATCCCAACCGGGGACATATGGAACCTCATAGCCCTGCATCATCCAGTAACGGTTGATCATGTCCTTGGAGATCTTGTTCATGGCGTGGCCGATGTGGATCGGGCCGTTGGCGTACGGAGGGCCGTCGTGCAGCACGAACTTCTTGTGACCCTCGTTCTTCTTCAGAACCTGCTCGTAGACCTTGTTGTCCTGCCAGTCCTTGAGTCGCTTGGGCTCGGACTTGGAAAGACCGGCACGCATGGGAAAACCGGTCTTGGGCAGATTCATCGTCTGCTTGTACTCGTTTGCCACGGTACCCCTTTCTTGTCATGGGCGCGCACGCCCGCTGGGCACCAAAAAAGCGCCCGTCCCTACAAGCTGGGACGAAGCGCCACAAAACGGACTGTACGCCCGCAAAAGCTCTTCGTTTAACCACCCAGCTTAGATGCCCTCGCCCGCGTATTCGCGCGCTCGCATCCGTTACTCGGCTGGCCTGTATCGACGACCATCTCGGCGATATCTACTAAGACGTGTCTGCGCGGCACGTCCGTTGGGACCGCAGCTCCGGGGTGATTTTCATCGGTCGCATGCACGGGTTCTCAGCGCTTCCCGCTCTCTGTAGCATGCGGACGGCCGACTACTCGTCCCCATCAACGCTTATGCGGTGTATGCTAGCACGTTCCGCGTCGGCAAAAAACCCTCAACACTGGTTTTATGCGTTCGAAATTTCTCGCTATTACAAGCCTTCACTAGGAGCAAAATACCTGAAAGCACTTTATCGAACGAAAGAAGGCTGCTATGCGCACAATTGGAATGAGCGACTACACCGTTGGCGAGGATTGCTTTACCAAGCTGCCAACTGCACTGGCGGAGTACGGCGCGAAGAAAGTCGTCATCATTGGCGGCAAGCGAGCCCTGGCTGCGGCGCTGCCGGGAATCGAGGCGGCACTTGAAGGTACCGATGTCGAGGTCCTGGAGACGCGCGTCTACGGTACCAACAGTACGCGTGCCAATATCGCCAAGGTCGTAAACTCCCCCGCCTGCCAGGAAGCCGACGTGCTCATTGCTTGCGGCGGCGGCAAGGCGCTCGACACCGTCAAGACAGCGGCCATCGAGCTCAAGAAGATCGTCTTTACCGTGCCGACGATCTGCTCCAACTGCTCCGCCGCGACCACCATTGCCGTTGTCTACAACGACGACGGCTCGCTCGAGGGCTATTCGTACCCCAACCGCCCCGCGCACATCTTCATCAACCCCAAGATCATCGCCGAGGCGCCAGCAGAGTACTTCTGGGCCGGTGTAGGCGATGCCCTGTCCAAGCAGCCCGAGGTCGAGTACGCCACGAGCGCCGGTAATTTGGAGCACACCGCCGGTCTTGGCCTGGCACTCGCCCACACCTGCTCCGAGCCGCTGTTTACCTATGGTGTGCAGGGTCTTGAGGATGTGCGCCAGAATCTGTCGAGCGAGGCCGTCAAGCAGATCGCGCTCGACATCGTTGTCAACACGGGCTATGTCTCGAACCTGACCAACCAGAACGATTATTACTACAACTCGAGCGTGGCGCACGCGTTCTACAACGCCACCTGCAGCATTCCGCGTGAGGGCACCTACCTGCATGGCGAGGTCGTGAGCCTGGGCGTGCTGGTACTGTTTGCCTATACGGGCGATACCGAGAACCTTGAGCGCTACGCCGCCTTTAACAAGCAGATGGGGCTGCCCGTAACGCTTGAGCAGGTCGGGCTTTCCGAGACCGATATCCCTGCCCTGTGCGAGCACGCGCACGCCACCAACGAGTGGAAGCAAGGCAACCCGGAGCCCTTCACCGACGAAAAATTCGCCGCCGCCATCAAGGCCGCCAACGCCTACGGCCACACGCTCTAGACCAAGGCCAAAACCACCACAAGGGAGCAGTGCCCTTGTGGTGGTTTTTTATTGCTCCAGCATGCTGGGGTCGAACTCGCTTGCCGGGATCACACGGTAGCCGTGGCGCAGGAGCAGGTCGACGAAAACACCGTTGCCCGCGGTGAGCGTACCGCTAAAGGTGCCGTCGTAGATGTGACCCGCACCGCACGAGGGGCTGCGGTCCTGAAGGATGCACGCGACTATCTCTTCCGGTCCGCCTGCCTGCTCGCACATATCGAGCGCACGTTGGGCACCCAGGCGAAATTTGCGATCAACCGAGATGCCCTCGCAGGTACGGACCTCGCCGTTCACAATCTCGGACGGCTTGCGCGGCGTGGGCAGGCCGCCAAAGACCTCAGGGCACACCAAGAGGACCTCGGTCCCCGTGCGCTCGCAAGCCTCGATCAGCTCTCGATGATAGTTGTCGAGCCCGTTATACTTGCAGCTCTCGCCCATTAAACAGGCGCTCACCACGATCTTCATTTCCATCCCTCTCAAGCAAAACGCCCCATTTGAGAAAGCTGCTCAAATGGGGCGTCGGCGTTTACTGGATCGGCCGCGGCGTTACTGCTGATTGGGCATCAGCGGATTCTCACGCGTGAGGAGGTTCATGAACTCCTCGCCCGTGATGGTCTCCTTCTTGTACAGATAACGAGCCAGCTCATGGAGCTTGAACTTGTTCTCCTTGAGGATCTGCAGAGCGCGATCGTGCGCGTCCTCGATTAGCTTAGCGACAATCGCGTCCACACACTCGGCCGTACCGGGGGCGCAGGTAAGCGACGTGTCCTGGTTGAGATACGCGTTCTGCACGGTACCGAGCGCCATCATGCCAAACTCGTCGGACATACCAAAGCGAGTCACCATATTGCGGGCGAGCTTGGTGGCCTGCTCGATATCGTTGGCGGCACCGGTCGTCATCTCGCCAAAGATGAGCTCCTCGGCCGCACGGCCGCCGCAGTAGACGGCGAGCTTGTCCAAGACCTCCTGGCGCGTCGTCAGGAAGCGCTCGTCCTCCTCGACCTGCATGGTATAACCAAGAGCACCGCTCGTGCGCGGCACGATGGTGATCTTCGTGACCGGCGCAGAGCCCTTCTGGCGAGCGGCAACGATGGCATGGCCGATCTCGTGATAAGAAACGACCTGCTTCTCGTGGTCGGACAGCACCGTGGACTTACGCTGTTGGCCGGCAATGACGACCTCCACCGACTCCTCGAAGTCGTCCTGGGTTGCACGCTTGCGACCCTCGCGAACGGCGCGCAGGGCGCCCTCGTTGATGATATTGGCCAGGTCGGCGCCCGAGGCACCGGGCGTGGCACGGGCAATCGCGGTCAGATCGATCGGCGGCTCGGTCTTCACACTCTTGGCGTGGAGCTCGAGGATGTTCTTACGGCCGGTCAGATCGGGCAACTCGACGGGGATGCGGCGGTCAAAACGACCGGGGCGCAGTAGAGCGGGATCGAGACTGTCGGGGCGGTTGGTTGCGGCAAGGACAACGATACCCTTGTGGTTATCGAAACCATCCATCTCGGTCAGCAACTGATTGAGCGTCTGCTCGCGCTCGTCGTTGCCGCTAAAGCCGCCGCCATCGCGCTTCTTACCGATGGTATCGATCTCATCGATAAAGACGATACACGGGGCCTTTTCCTTGGCCTGCTTAAACAGGTCACGAACCTTTGCAGCGCCGCGACCAACAAACATCTCAACGAACTCAGAGCCCGAAATGCTAAAGAACGGAACACCGGCCTCGCCGGCAACAGCCTTGGCAAGCAGGGTCTTACCGGTACCCGGAGGGCCAACAAGGAGAGCACCGCGCGGCAGCTTGGCGCCGATCTCCTCGTAGCGCTGCGGCTTCTCCAGAAAGTCGACGACCTCCTTGAGAGACTCCTTGGCCTCTTCCTGGCCGGCGACGTCCTTAAAGGTCACGCCCACGTCCTTGGAGGCGATCACGCGCGCGCCGGACTTACCCAGTCCGCCGCCGCCAAAACCGCCGCCGCCAAAGTTCATCGACGGGCCGTCATCGCCCATAGCCTTCTTCATGCGGCGGTTGAGCCACCAACCGATGAGGAAGAAAATCGCCATGGGAAGAATGAGTGTGAGCAGGTAGTAGGTCATCAAACCCGAGTTTTTATCGGGAACGACCGACTCCAGCGAAGCGCCAGACTCAAGCACGCGATCGGTAAAGCCCGCATCGTTCGGCACACCGGTCGTCTTATAGGCGATGTTCTCGTCCTCGCCCTTCTTGGTGTAATAAATCGTGTAATCGTCCGTGTTGTACTCGACCTTGTCGACACTCTTCTTATCGAGCGCCTTGACAAACGTCGAGTAATCGGTCTTCGTAATCTGCTGCGTGTGACCGATGTTGGGGAACAGAACGGTCGAGAGCACGAGGTAGACGACGAAGGCGATGAGCACGTAGAGGATCATATTCCGTCTACGCTTGTTGTCATCCATCTCCATCTGCTTGAACTCCATCTACTGGGGTTGATAATGGTTTCTAGAATACCCAACCCGAGCGACGATAAACCGACGCCGGGCACGAAAGGACAGAGATGGCATCACTGTAAGTCGGCAAGGTTCAAATCTATACAGGCGACGGCAAGGGCAAGACGACGGCTGCTTTGGGGCGCGAGAGGATGTCGAGGAACTGATTGCGATAAAGCCCGCCACCACGGAGCTCGTGCTCCCCGGCCGCGGCTTGCTACCCCTCGCCGACCTTGCCGACCTAGTAACCGAAATGCGCCCCGTCAAACACTACTTCGATGAAGGTCTCCTAGCCCGCCAAGGCATCGAATACTAATTGATTCGTTTTCCGCCAACACCTAAAGCTCATAAGGAAGTTGCGGTGGAATAGTACTTGTTTGACGGTCCGCAAGGACTTTTCAGGAACTATTTCACCGCAACTTATCAGGGGTATCCGACGGATGAGCTAGGCGGTGGCGCGGCCTAGCCAGTTGCCGCTGTGGTGGTAGACGGTGAACATGGTTGCGGTGATGAGCCAGGTTACGGGGTAGACCAGCAGTAGATGCTCAAGCGACGGATCGAAGGGCATGATTGCAAACACCCAGATCACCCTCAAGACAACGGTGCCAAAGATGGTGAGCATCATAGGCTGCAAGCTCACGCCGGCGCCGCGAATGGAGCCCGACGCGTTTTCGATAATCGAGAAGATCGCGTAAAACGGCGCGATGAAATGAAGAATCGTCGTGGTGTACGCCGAAATCGAAGCATCGTCGACAAACAGACGCGACAACGGACCCGAGAACACCAGCAGCACGGCAGACAGGCCACCAATGAGCATAAACGACAGCACGAGCGACGTATGGTAGCCCTTGCGCATGCGCTCGTAGTTGCGCGCGCCAAAGTTCTGCGCCGAGAACGTAGTGATCGATACGCCGAGCGCCTCGGTCACCATCCAGATAATGCCATCCAGGCGCCCAGATAGACCCCAAGCAGTCGTGACATCGGCGCCAAACGAATTAACCGACACCTGGATCAGCACGTTCGAGATCGAATAGGCAGCCGATTGAAAACCGAGTGGCAGACCACACGAGATCATACTCTTGCAAATACCGCGATCGATACCGAGCTTAGACAGCGAAAGACGCCATGCACCCGGAGCGCGCATCATGCGCAACACGATCATCGTTGCATTGGAGCAAATGGTCAGCGCCACTGCGATGCCGCAGCCCAGCGCCTCCATATGCAACACAGCGACAAAGATGATATCCAGCACCACGTTAACAAGGCAGCCAGAGGCAATGATCACGGCGGGCCCGCGCGTGTCGCCCACGGCACGCAGCAGTGCGGTTCCCATATTCAGCAGCAGCGCCGCAACCATCGCGGCAAAATAACAGCGAGCATAGGCCACACCCTCGGCCAATAGTTCATGCGGCGTGTTCATAAGCACCAGCATGGGCTCAACGAACACTATGCCAAGAATCGAGAAAGCGATACCGCCCACCAGCGCGAGCGTCATGGCTGTATGGACCGAACGACTCAGTCGCTCATCATCGTGCTGGCCAAAATACTGACCGGTAATGACCGCGCAGCCGGCGCCGACGCCAACGCAAAAGCCAATGCAGAGCTCGGTGAGCACCATCGTGGCTTGAATGCCACCCAGCGCGAGCTTGCCGCCAAACTGGCCAACGATATACGTACCGATAAGCGTGTAGGCCTGCTGAAAAAACGAACTAAAAAAGATGGGAACGCACAGCGACAGCAGCTGTTGCCAAATGACACACTGCGTTACATCGATAGCCGTAGATTTCTTAGCCACACGCCCTCCCCGCCAGCATACGTCAAACAACATAACGGCAATTTAAGACCAAAGCCAATACTAGCTTAGCACCGACTGGCGGCGACCGAAACACCCCGAATTAGAGCACGGTGCGGAAAACTGCCTAGTGATACAAACCCGGCTGGTAGTGATACTCATTGCTCACGTGCGGGCACAGCTGCCAAAAGGCGACGGCGCTCGCCGCGGCCACGTTAAGCGAATCGACCCCGTGCGCCATCGGAATGCGCACCGCGTGGTCACAGCCGGCAATGGTCTTGGCGCCCAAGCCGGCACCCTCGGTACCCATAAAGATTGCCAAGCGATCAATCTTCTGCAGCACGGGATCGTCCAGCGATACGGAATCGTCCGTCAACGCCATAGCGGCACACGAAAAACCGGCATCGTGCAGTACCGCCAGGCCATCATGCGGCCACACACGAGCCTCGCTGCCAATGCGCGTCCACGGCACCTGAAACACGGTGCCCATGCTCACGCGGGCCGAGCGACGGTACAGCGGGTCGCAGCACGTCGGGCTGACCAAAATACCGTCAACGTTCAATGCGGCAGCCGAGCGGAAAATCGCGCCAACATTGGTGTGATCGACAATACCCTCAAGCACGCACACGCGCACCGGACGATCCCCCGCCGCCTCGACGACGCCGCCCAAGAACTCATCAACCGGAATCTGACGCGGGCGACGGAACGCCGCCAGCGCGCCGCGCGTCACGTTAAAGCCCGTCAACTGCTCCATGAGCTCCATGGAGGCCACGAACACGGGAACCAGACCCGCTCCCTCGCGCACGACAAGCTGGTCAAACAGCGGCATCATCTGGTCGAGCCAGCGCTCGCCCAAAAGAAAGCTCACCGGCTCGTATCCGGCACGCACTGCGCGCTCGATAACCTTGGCACTCTCGGCGATAAAGATGCCCTTTTGCGGCTCCAGCACGCAGCGCAGCTCACGCTCGGTCAGTCGCACGTAGGCATCAAGCCGCTCGTCCTCGAGCGAATCGATTCGCAGCACCTCAACGGCATCAGTCATAGCAGCCTGCCCGCACCCTTCTTTACAGTACATCTATACCAAACGAGGCGACGCTAAGCGCCGCCCCATGCATTCAAACAACCCGATGATACCGTTCACGCCAGACGATTTACGCCTCAACGCGACGATACGTCACGAACTCATAATCGACGCCCTCGTCACCCTCACCGGCGGCAATCGTCGCGACCCCGCTACGCTGCGCAATCTCCCACGCAGGATCGGCTTCCAAATCGGGAAAGTACGTATCCACGACATGGACGCAGTGGTCATGCGTGACCTCGGCCTCGACGCAATACGGCAAAAAATGCCGATAGACATCGCCGCCACCGATCACCCAGGCAACGGGCTCATCGGCAACCGCGGCGAGCGCCTCGTCGATACTATGCACCACGTCGACGCCCTCGGGGGCAAAGCTCTCGTCGCGGGTGAGCACGATATTGCGGCGGTTCTTGAGCGGACGCCCGCCGGGAAAACTCAGCAGGGTCTTGCGTCCCATGATAACCGGGCAGCCCTTGGTGCAGGCCACAAAATGGCGCATATCGGCGCGATTGGACACCACCATGTCGCCCTCGCACCCAATGCCCCAATCGTCACACACGGCGACGATAGCAGATAGCTTACACGTCATGAGCACCACCTACACCGCAATGGGAATGTTCTTGACCTGCGGGCCGTGCTCATAGCCCTCGACGATCAGGTCATCGGTCGTAAACGCATAGAAGTCATGCACATCGGGGTTGAGCGTTACCTTAGGTGCCGCAAACTGCGGACGCTCGATAAGCTCGCGGACGATATCGACATGACGATCATAGATATGGGCGTCGGCGATCACGTGCAGCAGCTCACCGGGAATCATATCGACCGACTGCGCGACCATCATCAGCAAAATGGCGTACTGGCACACGTTCCAGTTGTTCGCGGCCAAAATGTCCTGGCTGCGCTGGTTGAGAATCATGTTGAGCGTCGGCTTGTCGTCCTGAGGACGCTGCGTCACGTTATAGGTCACGCTATAGGCGCACGGATAAAGGTGCATCTCGGACAGATCGCTAAACACGTACGTATTGGTCATAATGCGGCGACTATACGGCGTGTGCTTAAGGTCGTACAGCACACGGTCCATCTGGTCGAAGTCGCCCTCGGCGTAATGGCTCTTCTGACCAATCTGATAGCCGTAGGCTTTACCGATGGAACCGGTCTCATCGGCCCACTCATCCCAGATATGGCTGTTGAGATCATGCACGTTATTGGACTTCTTTTGATAGATCCACAGAATCTCGTCCATGGCAGACTTAAGCGCCGTACGACGCAGGGTGAGCGCGGGGAACTCCTCGCGCAGATCATAGCGCGCCGTGACACCAAAGTTTTTAATGGTATAGGCAGGGGTGCCGTCCTCCCACACCGGACGGACCTTTTGGCCCTCGGTGGTGGTGCCATGATCCAAGATATCGCGGCACATGGTTACAAACTGCTGATCAGCTTTGCTCATTGACCCTCCTGTCAGTCGCCTATAAGCGAGATTTATTGTAGCCCAGGCGTGCGAGTGTCGAATTGGACACTTAGTCCGGCACACGCAATGCACGGCAGCGCGGCTCCGCAAGCGGCAACGAGGCATCTTAGCCTTTTTCTGACATATGCCAGAAATGCCTTGCGCCCAACGACTAACGCGTTATCCTATTGTTGACATATGTCAGATAAGGAGTGTGCATGGCAGGAAGACGCGAAAAACTGCGCCGCGTCGGGATCATCCCCGAATACCGCGGCTTCACCCCCGATGGCCTGGCCAGCGGTGATGCCATCGACATGACCGTCGACGAGCTTGAGGTGCTGCGCCTGTGCGACCTGGAAGGTCTCAACCAAGAGGCGGTCGCCCAGCAGATGGGCATCGCCCGTGCAACGGTGGCGGCCATTTGCAGCCGCGCGCATCGCAAGGTGGCCGATGCGCTGGTCAACGGACGAGCGCTCGTCATCGAGGGCGGCAATATCGCGTACTCCCCCATCGCCTCGACGACGGCCGCATGGCCAGCAAAGGAGGTCGGCACCATGAGGGTGGCAACGACGTACGACAACGGCAACATCTTTATGCACTTTGGCCGCAGCGAGCAGTTCAAGATCTACGACATCCAGGATGGCAAGGTGCTCAACGAGCAGGTCGTAGGCACCGGCGGCACCGGCCACGGCGCCTTGGCGGGCCTGCTTGCCAACGGTGGCGTTGACACGCTCATTTGCGGCGGTATCGGCGGCGGCGCTATCAACGCGCTTGCCCAAGCCAGCATCACGGTCTATGCGGGCGCCCAGGGCAGCTGCGATGCCTGCGTCGAGGCCCTCATTGCCGGCACGCTCGCACAGAACGGCGAGGCCACCTGCGACTGCCATGGACATGATCACGAGCACATCCACGAGCATGGCGAGTCCTGCGGCTGCCACGGTCACCACGACCATGACGGGCACGAAGGCTGCGGCTGCCACTAGCGGCAAGCACCTCGTCGAGAACGCGCTTCCACGCGTGCGACAACCAGCGAACAAACGGCGAAGGCCGCCTGGAATACCATCCAGGCGGCCTTCGCCATACACGACTCAACTAGTCGTTACTTCTTGTTGCGCATCTGCGCTTCCATCTGGCGCAGCAGGTCCATATCGGACTTGGGGCCGCCCGTTCCCAGGCCGCCCATGCCGCCCAGCCCCATGGCATCCAGACCGGGAATATTGGGCATGCGCATCTTTTTGCCCTTCTTACCCTTCTTGCCCTTCTTGCCGCCGGCCTGCGCCTGATTGGCCATCGTGCGCATGCGGCCCATCATCTTGTTCATCTCGCCCCACTGCTTCATAAGGCTATTGACCTCGGTGGGGGTCACGCCGGCGCCCTTGGCAATGCGGGCACGGCGCTGACCGTTGATGATGGAGGGGCGAAGGCGCTCCTCCTTGGTCATCGACATGATGATGGCCTCGTTCTTGTCGAAGATGCCCTCGTCCAGGTTGCCGCCCATCTGGTTGAGCGCACGCTGGCCGCCGGGGAGCATGCCCAGGATGCCCTTCATGCCGCCCATCTTCTTGACGGCCTTCATCTGGTCGAGCATGTCATTCATGGTGAAGCCCTCGCGCAGCATGCGCTCGGCAGCCTCGAGCTGCTCGGCGTCGGCCGCCTCCTGGGCCTTCTCAATAATGCCGACAACGTCGCCCATACCCAGAATGCGCTTGGCCATACGATCGGGATAGAACGGCTCCAGCGAATCGGGCTTCTCGCCCATGCTCACGAACTTGATGGGCTTGCCGGTCACCTGGCGCACGGAAAGCGCGCCGCCGCCACGGGCATCGCCGTCGAGCTTGGAGATGATCACTCCGTCAAAGTCGGTGCGCTCGGCAAAGGTCGAGACGACGTTGACGATATCCTGGCCGGTCATGGCATCGACGACCATCAGCACCTGATCGGGCTTAACGGCCTTCTTGATGTCCACGGCCTCCTGCATCATCTGCTCATCGATCTGAAGACGTCCGGCGGTATCGACGATGACCACGTCGCGCAGGTGGTCGACGGCCTCCTGGATGGCGCCCTTGGCGATATCGACCGGGTGCGCACCGTCGCCGCGGAAGACCGGTACGCCGATCTCGCCACCGAGCGTGGCCAGCTGGTCGGCAGCAGCGGGACGGTAGACGTCGCACGCGGCGAGCAACGGCGAGCGACCCTGCTTCTTGAGCAGGTAGGCCAGCTTTACGGCAGCCGTGGTCTTACCGGAGCCCTGCAGGCCCACGAGCATGATGACATTGGGAATACGGTTGCTAAAGACGAGCTTGCTCTCGGTGGAGCCGAGCATCTCGGTAAGCTCGTCGAGCACGATCTTGACGACGTTTTGCGCCGGAGAGAGCGACTCCATGACCTCTGCGGTCATGCAGCGCTCCTTAGTCTTGGCGACGAACTCCTTGACAACCTTAAAGTTGACGTCGGCCTCGAGCAGCGCCATGCGAATATCGCGCATGGCCGAAGTAATATCGGCCTCGGTCAGCTTGCCCTTGCCGCGCAGGCGGTCAAATGTGTCGTTGAGGCGATCGCTCAGGGAATCAAACACTAGTCACTCCTTAATTGGACTCGCCCACCAGGGCGCGGCAGAAATCTTTGGCATTGAACTCCTGCAGGTCATCGACCTGCTCGCCCACGCCGATGCGCAGGATCGGGAGCTTGAGCTTCTCGGCCACGGCCATGGCGATGCCGCCCTTAGCCGTGCCGTCGAGCTTAGTCATGATAATACCGTCCAGGCCCAGCGCCTCGTTAAACTCGAGCGCCTGGTTCAGACCGTTTTGGCCCGTCGCGGCGTCGATCACAAGCACGACCGAAACCGGCATGGGACCGGCGGCCATATTGGCGGCGCGCTTACGGGTCACATTGACCACCTTGGCAAGCTCGCGCATGAGCTCAGGGCTCGTGTGTAGACGGCCGGCGGTATCGATAAGCACCAGGTCGCTGCCGCGCTTGTCGGCCTCGTCGAGCACGTCGTAGCAAACACTTGCCGGGTCGGAGCCGCGGTCGCGCTTGATGACGGGGACGCCAGCGCGCTGGCCCCACACATCAAGCTGCTCGATGGCGGCGGCGCGGAAGGTGTCGGCCGAACCGATCACCACGTTCTTGCCGCGGGCAGCCATGGCGCTCGCGATCTTACCGACCGTCGTGGTCTTGCCGGCACCGTTAATGCCCACAAACAGCACGCAGCTCGGCGTATCGGAGAACGGATCTCGCTCGATGGGCACAAAGTGCTGCTCAAGCTGCTCGGCCAGGGCGCGGCGAAGCTGCGGAGCGGTCTTGAGGTTCTTCTTGGCCGCGGCATCGCGCAGGTCATCGGAGACCTTGATAGCGACCTCGGCGCCCATGTCACCCATGACGAGGGTGTCCTCCAGGTCCTCCCAAAAATCCTCGTCGACCTCACCGCCAAAGTAGAAGACCTCGTTGAGGGCCTCGCGGCTGCGCTCAAGTCCGCGCGAGAGAGCATCGAAGAATCCCATTATGCATTCACGACCTTTCCGGTTTCGCGATCGAGTTTTTGCGAGACGACGCGACTGACGCCGTCGGCTTGCATCGAGACGCCATAGAGGACGTCAGCGTCCTCCATAGTACGGCGCTGATGCGAGATAACCAAGAGCTGCGTATCGGAACGCAGCACATCGAGGGCTCCGATGAGCTTGGACAGGTTAGCGTCATCAAGCGCCGCCTCGACCTCGTCCAGCACATAGAACGGAACCGTACGTGTGCGGTACACGGCAAAGAGCAGGGCGAGCGCCGTCAGACTCTTCTCGCCGCCCGACATGAGCATCATCTTGGTGATGCGCTTGCCGCGCGGCTGCGCCACGACCTCGATACCCGTCTCGGCAGGATGCTCGGGATCGGTCATCTCCAGATGAGCCTGGCCGCCCGGGAAGAGCATAGCGAAGATCTCGCGGAAGTTCGCGTCGACCTTCTCAAACGTCACCAGGAAGGCCTTCCGCATCTTGCGATCAATGGCCACCGTGATCTTGGTGAGCGCCTTGCGCGCGCTCTCCAGATCGGCCAGCTGCTCCTCGATGTAGTCGGCGCGGCGCTTGAGCTGCTCGTACTCCTCCATGGCAACTTGGTTAACGGGACCAAGGTTGTTGATCTGGCGCACAAGCTGGTTGAGTTCGCGCTCGGCGGCATCGCGGTCCGTGGGCACCGGAAGCATGAGCGCTTCCTCGAGCACCGTCGTGCCATCGGCGGTAATGGCCTTGATGGCAGACTCGACCTGCACCTCGAGCTTGCCACGCGCGACCTTAAACTCGTTTTGCGCGGCGGAGGCGGTATCGACTCGCTCCTTAGCGCGGGCAACCTCTGCCTTGGCATCCTCGATGGTCTTCTTGAGCGAAGCGGAGTCCGCCTCCTCCAGAGAGGCCTGGTCACGCAGGCGCGCTGCCCAATCCGACGCGCGTTCCAACAGGGCAGAATAGCGTTCGTGCATGGGGTCGACGCGCAGGCGCAGCAGCTCGAGCGAGCGCGAAGCCTGGCGTGTTCCGCGGATACGACGGTCGATGCCCTCAAGACGATGCTCAAGGTCGGGCACGCGGCCCTTCAGCGAACGCAGGCGCTCGCTCGTCTGGGCCAGGCGCACCTTGGCATCGGCGAGCTTACCGGCGGCCTCGGAATCGTCACGGCGAACGCGATCGAGCTCATCGTTGGCCTCGGCAATCTGGAGACCCAGGTCGCTTGCCTGTGCACGCGCCTCGTCACGCGAACGGGTGAGCTCGTCAACGCGCGGGCGCGCGGCACGAACGGCCTCGGCAGCCTGCTCGCGGCGCTTGGAGATGCGCACGCGCTCGACCTCGGCATTGTTAGCGCTTTGCTCCAAGCGGCCGATCTCGGAGAGCAGCGAGCGGCGCTCGCCCTCAAGACGGGCGATCTCACCGGCGGCATCGCCCTCGGCGGCACGGGCCTCCTCGACGGCAACGTTGGCCTCGACGACCTGATCCGACACATGCTCAAACACGGCAGCCAGATCGGGCTCAAGCCCCTCCAGCTCGCGAATGCGACGCTTACGCTCCAGAGCACCCGAGGCCTCGCCAGCATCGAGGCCCACGCGCACCAGGCCGCCACAGCTTACGCGGGCGCCATCGGGAGTCACATAGGTCACACCGTCAACGGCCGGCGCCAACAGCGCGGCAGCCAAGTCATCGACCACGTAATAGCCGCCGAGCAGCGCCTCGACGACGGGTCCGTAGCCTGCGCGCACGGACAGACGATCAACCAGGCGGATACCGGCAGCGCCCTCAGCGGCGGTAGAGCCGCTCACGTCGCGCGCCACCAGCAGTGCTTCGCCCGAGGCCTTCTTTTGGTCCAGAGCCGCACGACCGGCACGCTCAAGCGTGGCGGCGTCATCAAACAGCAGCGCATCGATATCGCCGGCGAGCAATTGCTCAACCAGGCCCTCAAGCTCGCGCGGGGCCTCGAGCACGTCGCCCAGACGACCCGAGACATCGTCGCCCAGCGCACCCACCAGACGGCTCACGAGCGGCGAGCTGTCGGCCATGCGGGCATCGAGTTTCTTTTGGCTGGCAAGCTCCGAGCGCACCTCGGACAGCTTGTTGCGCGCCTCACTCTCACGATTACGCAGGTCCTTCAGGGCCGCGCGTGCCGTCTCGGTGGCCTCACGCGCATCGGCCTGGGCCTGGCGCGCTTCCTCAAGAGCGCCTTCAAGCTCCTCGGCGCGGTCGCGACGGCTCTCGAGCGAGGCCGTGACCTCCTCGAGCTGTTCATCGATCTGCTCCAGGCGCGAGGCATACATGTTGTCCTCGACCTCGGCATTGCTCAAGGAATCCTTCACCTTGGCGAGCTCGAGCGCGGCGTTATCGGCTACGCGCTGCACATCGCGTTGTTCGCGCGTAAGCTTCGAAATCTGATTGTCGAGCGCCACGCGCCGCTCGTGGAGCTCGGCGGCGGCAGGACCAGCGGCGTCGACGTCCTCCTGGGCCTGCATATGCGCACCGGTCACTTCCTCAAGCTGCGCACGCGCGTCCTCAAGCTCCTCGACCACGCGACGACGCTGATGCTCGGAGCTCGAAATCTGACCGCGCATGTCAGACAGGCGCGACACCATGTTGTGGCCCTTTTCTTCGAGCAGGCGCATGTCGGAGTTAATGCGGCCGACCACATCTTGCATATGGCGGCGTTGCTCGCCCAGGTCACCCACAAACAGGCCCTTTTCCTCGAGCATAACCTGGAGCTTCTCGAGCTCGCGCTCCTTTTCGCCCATGCGGTACTGCGCAAGCTCCAGCTCGGCGGCGCCTTCCTTGGAGCGGCTCTCCAAGTCGTTCCACTGCGACTGCAGCGAACGAAGCTCGTCGACGGCCAGCATCTGCGTAAGTTCGTTCGCGCGAGAGGACAGCTCTTTGTACTTGCGCGCGCGATCGACCTGACGCTCCAGCGGCCGCAGCTGACGGGCGATTTCCTTATTGATGTCGCGGGCACGGGTCAAGTGCTCGTCCATCGATTTAATCTTTTTGAGCGCACGCTCCTTGCGGCGTTTGTGCTTGGAGATGCCGGCGGCCTCCTCGATGAGGGCACGGCGCTCCTCGGGGCGGCTCTGCAAAATGGCGTCGAGCTTGCCCTGGCTGATGATGGAATGCGTATCCTTACCCAGGCCCGAATCGTGCAGGATGTCCTGAATGTCCATCAGGCGGCACGGACTCGAGTTGATGAGGTACTCGCTTTCGCCCGAGCGATACATACGACGGGTGATGGCGACCTCGTCAAAGTCGACGGGCAGCATATGGTCCGAGTTATCGAGCACCAGCGTGACCTCGGCGACACCCACCGGCTTGCGCGCTGACGAGCCCGAGAAGATGACATCCTCCATGGCCTGGCCGCGCAGCTGCTTGGCGCTCTGCTCGCCCAGGACCCACAGAATCGAGTCAGAGATGTTCGATTTTCCCGAGCCGTTGGGACCGACGATGACGGTCAGGCCCGGCTCAAACGTCATATGGGCGCGGTCGGCAAACGACTTGAACCCTTTGAGCGTGAGGGACTTGAGATACACGGTTCCTCGCTTACACGTGCTTCTTATTGAGAATCACGCCGTTGGTGGTGTAGCCCATGCGGTCAAGTGCCTCGAGTGCAGCGGCTCCCTCGGCTTCCTTCTTTGAGGAGCCGGAGCCGCGACCCTGGCGAATACCATCGATCAACACCACGGCGGTAAAGGTGGGCGCATGCGCCGGGCCCTCGGAGCCAACGAGCTTATACGCCGGGGGTTCGTGACCGTCGGCTTGCACGCACTCCTGCAAGAACGATTTGGGGTTCGCGGGGTGCTCGGCACGCTCGGAAGCCAAATGCGGCTTAAGCGTACGGTGGATAAACTCCGCTGCGGCATCCCAGCCGGCGTCCAGGTACAGCGCGCCCACGAGCGACTCGTAGACGTTCTCGAGCGCCGAATGCAGGCCGCGCGCACCGGTACCGGTCTCGGAGGCACCAAAGATGATGATGTCGTCGATGCCCAACTCGTGAGAAACCTCGGACAGCGTGGCGCCCGAGACAAGCGACACCTTCAGGCGCGTGAGCTTGCCCTCGTCAAACTCCGGATAGGACTCAAAGAGCGAACGGGCGACGACGGCGCCCAAAATGGAATCGCCCAAGAACTCAAGGCGCTCATAGCTGGCAGAAACCGGCTGGCCCTCGACTGCCGAGGGATGCGTAAGCGCCGCGCGCAGCAGCACCTTATTATTGAACTCATGGCCCAGGATTTCCTGGGCACGCGTAAGTCGTTCAGACAAAGCCAAGACCTAGGCCTCCCTGGCGTTTTCGATCGCGTCGACGGCGTCGGCGACAGAGTTGAGCGAGAGCAGAGTCTCGTCATCGATCTCGAGGTTGAACTCGTCCTCGATAGCCGTAACCAGCTGCAGGCGCTCGAGCGAGTTGGCATCGAGATCGTCAAAGGTGGTCTCATCGCTAATTTCGGCAACATCGACGCCCAGAACGTCAGCAGCGACCTCGGCGATCTTGTCGAAGATTTCGGAGCGGTCCATAGCGCTTCCTCTCATAGTGAATGAATACCAAAAGAATGGTACCGCCCGGGCGGTACCAAGACACGGTTCTGATTCTACCCCACGAAGCAGGCCGCGAGGCACATAACAGCGCTCTAACTCCTTGAATATCAACTTCATCCGAACACCTCCCATATTCATCCGTACATGTACGGATGAATATGGGAACCCGATACCCTGAGGGCCGGATCGGCCGGCCCCGGGAGATCGGAGGACGTC
>DBGDSC010000061.1:0-1205 GCA_048402045.1 Collinsella sp. | reverse complement strand
ATCTCCTCGCGGTTCTTGGCGATCGTCTTCGCAACCGGCTTCATGGGCGCGAGGTTGGAGTGCGCCATCCAGCTTGTCAGCGCATCAAGGGCTTCAGCCGCCTCGGCTCGCGAGGTGCACTCGTAGATGCGCTGCATGGCTTCTTTCATGGCGCACGCGCGGCCGGTCTTAAGGTTCTCTTTTGCGAGTTCGCGCTTGCGCGATAGCTGGGAGGCTTTCAGATTGGCTTCGTTTTTAAGCCAGAGCCAGCGGGTTCGCTTCAGGAGATCCCGCTTGCCCTCGGACTCCCGCGCTTCGGCGGCGCGCACCTTATCGACCGCCTTGGTGAACAGCTGGATCACATGGAAGCGGTCGGCTATGCGGGCGGCCTGCGGCATGTGGACGGCGATGCCGCTCGCGAACGAAGGGGATAGGTCGCAGGTAACGGCCTCCACGGCCTCTGCGTCCCCTCCATGTGCGGCCAAGTCGTCCGCGAACCCTGCAACGGTTCCCGCGTCGCGTCCCTCTTGCACCGACACGACGCGGCGTGCGTCCAAGTCGACGAATGCGGAAAGGTAGTCGTGCCCTCGCTTTTTGGCGGTCTCGTCGACGCCCACCGCGCGCACGTCCGAGTAGTCCGCATGCGCGCATGCTCGCGCCACGCATGCCCTTATCGCCCGCCAAAGCCTCGTGTCCGTTTCACCTAAAAGCTCTCCTATGGCGCTCACCGTCAGCCCCGAGAGCGCCATGACGACGACCTGGGCGGCGAACAGGGCCGTGAAGTGCTTGGCGTCGTCGGCCTCCCAGGGAACGCGCACGGTGACGACGCCGTGGATCGGGCACCCGACCCTGGGGACCTTGCAGTGGACGATCGTCCTGTACTGCCAGATGTCGAGGTGGCGCCACTCGCGCTCGCGGGTGTCGTAGACGCCGTGCATGCCCCCGCACGCGGTGCAGAACATGGCCGAGCCCGTCGCTCGCTCCACGAAGACGTGCAGCTCGTCTTTGCCCCCTGCGACCTCCCTGAACTCCGCATCGACGACCTTCCATTCGGGGCCGAGGTTCAAGGACTTCTCGAAAAGAGCCGCGAGCATTGCCGCTTGGGTGTTCATGTCTGCTCCGATTCCGTAGCGCCGTCTGCGTGTCCCATGGTACCGCTTGCAGCTCCATAAGGTGGGCTCCCTAGCAAGTTCGCCCTGTCAAACCACTAGAAACAGCGAAGGGCC
>DBGDSC010000060.1:0-36277 GCA_048402045.1 Collinsella sp. | reverse complement strand
TCGGTTTAAGGTCCGTAGGCGCACGCGCGGTGCGGACGGTTCTCGGCGTTTGCGCCGCAAGCGCAAATAAAAACGGCCGGGGTTGCAGCCCGGCCGTTTAACACGTTAGAAAACTAGGCTGCCCGCGCTCCTTAACACTTACGCGGGATGCGCCGTTTTCTATAAACATTGTATCCCGAATCGCTCAGTTGATTCGAGATATTTTGAAAACTCAAATGCGGGTCCATACCTGATAGAAATTTCGTTATTTCCGAAAATTATGTATAATTCCAATATTAACTGGAACTAAGCGAAAAGATGGAAATGAACGAAGCGCTTACCTACTTACAAGAAGCACTAGGCCTCTCCGCCAAGGCTAAAACTTGGCCTGGATCCGCACACTTGCCACTGCATCTACGGTCGATTGAGGTCCGCGCCGTTGACGCAAATGGTTTTTCTTTTTTGCTTGCAAGTTTGCCTGCTGGCGTAGGACTTCCCGAGGCTAAGAGAGTCTATAGCCAGTTAGCCTTGCGTGCGGAGGCTCCTGTCGTCGTTTCGTTTCCTGATGCCGATGCGCGCCAACGCAAGGTATTGGTCGCACAAGGAATCCCCTTTGTTTGCTCTGGTAGACAGGCCTTTCTTCCATTTATGGGCGCGGCCTGCACGGAGAGGGGCGGCACTAGATTTCATAATCGCGCGACCAAGATGTCACCCAACGCGCAGGCTGCCGCAATCTGGGGGGCAGGGCAGGAGTCATATCATTCCGATGACCTTTGTCGTGCGCTTGGGATTTCGGCAAGCCGCGCGAGTGAGGCCATAACCGAGCTTGTAGACAGGGGGCTCGCAAAGCGCGAACGGCGCGAACGACGTGTCATTGTGTTTCCCGTGGCCGTGGATCTTCTGCTCAGTGAGCACATGGCAGAGCTCTTCTCGCCTGTCTCGAAGGTCTTTTTTGCAAGGAGGGCACCACAGATCGACTGTCTCGCTGACGCTGGGGAGACAGCGCTCGCTGCGCGTTCGATGCTCGCGGCTCCGGGCATGGATCAAAAGGCGGTCTTAAGAAGCGTATGGCGTGAACTGCGTGGCCTTGAAGTCGCAGATGGGGAATTGTCGGATAACGAAACGGCGATGATCCAAGTGTGGCGCTATGCGCCCGTGTTTGCCGACTCCTCCCGTATCGACGACATTTCACTTGCGCTATCTTTGGCGGCAATCGACGATGAACGAATTCAGCTCGAAGTCGATCGCATGTTTGGAAAGGAATATCCATGGCAGGAAGCGCTGTAGAAGGTCTCTAAGAATTCCGACCGTAGGCGGTGCTTCGGTCCTGGCTGCGTTGTCCGGGATAGGGGCTCGCGAATCGGCTATTATTTGTTTAGACAACCTGAGCTTTAGAGGAGTGACAGGCGATGGTGCAGGGCGCCAAACATATGAAGAGCAATAACGCCGCGGCCAACGGTGGCTCAAGCCCTCAGCCCAAACCTCAACCAAAACCCAAGCGCCATCATAAGCGACTGCCGCGCTGGGCCGACCGGCTCATCACCATCGTCATCATCCTAATTGGCGTGGGCCTTATGACCTGGCCGTGGATCTTGGACCGGCTCGAGGCCTCGGGCGTGTTCAACCAGATCAGCACGGTGTCCAGCACCGTTGACGCGCTGTCTGCCGAGGAGCGCGAGCGCATTCTGCTGCAGGCGCGCTCCTTTAACGAGCAGCTAGCCGGCGAAGCCACCGAGCTTCCCGCCGACCAGATCGAGCCCTACGATCAGCAGCTTATCTTTGACCGAGACCCCATGATGAGCTGGGTCGAGATTCCCTCCATCGACGTGAGCATGCCCATCTACCACGGCACGAGCGAGGAAGTCCTTATGGCGGGCGTCGGCCACCTGGAGGGCACGAGCCTGCCGGTGGGCGGTACCTCGACGCATTGCGTGCTTACCGCGCACTCGGGTATGCGCAACCTGAGCATGTTCGACGACATCCGCTCGCTGGAGCCCGGCGACCTAGTGCTGTTGCACACCATGAATAAGACGCTTGCCTATAAGATGGTCGACTCCGAGGTCGTGCTGCCCGAGGAGATGGAGTCGCTGACCATCGAGCCCGGCGCCGACAAGGTGACGCTCGTCACCTGCACGCCCTACGGCGTGAACGACCACCGCCTGCTGGTGCATTGCGTGCGCACCAAGTACAACAAGAAGGACGTCGACAAGCAAAAGTCGCTCGCCGGCCGCCACTGGGGCAAGCGCGAGTTCGCCGTGCTCATCGTGGTCGTGGCCATCCTGCTGTTGCTGCTGGACATCGTCATCCACGCGATCCGCAAACGCCGCAAGGCCAAGGCCTCGGCATAGCCATTGTTCAGAACCACCACAATGGGGACAGGCACCTTTGTGGTGGTCGGGCTTCCAAACCGTCCCAACATTCAACGAAAATCGCGATTTTGGCGAAAAGCATCGAATATTGTGATGGTTTTCGTTGCGGGCGGGACGGTTTTCGCCGCGGGTCCGCCGAACCGCGCCCTGCCAACCTGCCGTCCTCGTTACGTTTTCGCTGCATTTGGGTAAAGCGCCTGCTCCAAGCCGGCGTTGCCCTGTATACTAGAGCGGTTTAACTGTTATGCGGAAGGGAGCGCCTATGGCACTCAGCGAGAAAGACGTGCGCGGCATCGCCGAGTACGCAAAGATCGCACTGACCGATGACGAGCTCACCCAGATGACGTCCTACATGAACGACGCCGTCCAGATGCTCGAGCCCGTCTTGCAATATGACTTGCCCGACGTGGAGCCCACGTTCCATCCCATCGGAAGCCTGTCCAACGTGATGGGCGACGACCTGCGCGAGCCCGAGCGCGATCTGCCGCTCGACGTTGCGCTAGAAAACGCCGGCAGCGCGCGCGACCGCTACTTCCGCGTGCCGTCCATTTTGGGAGAGGGGGAGAGCGAGTAATGGCTCAGAGCTTCGATTCCCTTACCGCCGCCCAGATCGCCGCGGGCGTTGCCGCCGGCGACTTTACCGCTACCGAGGTGGCCCAGGCCTCCCTTGCCGCTATCGAGGCGCGCGAGGGCGGGGTCCAGGCATTCCTGCAGGTGTCGCCCGAGCTCGCGCTCGAGGCCGCCGCGCGCGTGGATGCCGACCGTGCCGCCGGAAAGCCGCTGCCCCCGCTCGCGGGCGTGCCACTGGCCATCAAGGACAACATGAACCTCGTGGGCACGCGCACTACCTGCGCTTCCCGCATGCTCGGGGATTACCAGAGCGTCTACACCGCCACCTGCGTCCAGCGCATGCTCGACGCTGGCTGTCTGCCCATGGGCAAGGCCAACATGGACGAGTTTGCCTTCGGTAGCTCTACCGAGAGCTCGGCCTTCCACCGCACCAATAACCCCTGGGATACCGAGCGCGTGCCCGGCGGCTCCTCGGGCGGTTCCGCTGCCGCCGTCGCCGCGGGCGAGGTCGCGCTCTCGCTGGGTTCGGACACCGGCGGCTCCATCCGCCAGCCGGCGTCGCTGTGCGGCGTGGTGGGCTTTAAGCCCACGTATGGCGCCGTGAGCCGCTACGGTGTGGTGGCCTTTGGCTCGTCGCTCGACCAGGTCGGTCCCTTCGGCCGCACGGTCGAGGACGTCGCGCTTGCCATGAACGCGCTCACCGGCGCGGGCCACGATCCGTACGACTGCACCAGCCAGGACTGCGCCGTCGACTTTACCGAGCACCTCAACGACAGCATCGAGGGCAAGCGCGTGGGCATCATCCCCGCGTTTATGGAGGCCGAGGGCCTGACGCCCGAGGTCAAGGCCGCTGTTCAGCGCGCCGCCCAGGAGCTGCAGAACCAGGGTGCCGAGCTGGTCGAGGTCGACCTGCCGCACCTGGACGCCGCCATCGCCGCATACTACGTCATCGGCCCGGCCGAGGCGTTCTCCAACCTGGCTCGCTTCGACGGCATTCGCTACGGCTACCAGGAGGAGGGCTGCGCCAACCTGTCCGACCAGAGCTCGCTCTCGCGTGCCCACGGCTTTGGTGCCGAGGCCAAGCGCCGTCAGATGCTCGGCGCCTACCTGCTGAGCTCGGGTGTGTACGACAAGTACTACTACGCCGCGCAGAAGGCCCGCACGCTCATCACGCAGGACTACGACGCCGCGTATGCCAAGGTGGACACCATCCTCATGCCTGCCTCGCCGCGCACGGCCTTTAAGTTTGGCGAGATCAGCGACCCCACGCAGATGTACCTGTCCGACCTGTATACCATTTCGCTCAACATCTGCGGCAACGGCGGTATCTCGGTGCCGCTGGGCCTGGGCGAGGACAGCAAGCTGCCCGTTTCTGCCCAGCTGGTGGGACCTGCCTTTAAGGATCGTCAGCTGCTCACATTTGCCCGCGCCCTGGAGCGCGGCTTTGCCGATGCCGCCACGGGTGCGCCCGCGCTTTCCGTCGCGCCCGATTTTGCCGGGAAGGGAGGCGAGCTGTAATGAAGGAGCTTTCCGAGGTCCTGCAGGATTGGGAGGCCGTGATTGGCCTGGAGATCCACACCGAGCTCACCGCACTCGACACCAAGATGTTCTGCAACTGCAAGCTCAGCCACGATGACGAGCCCAATGCCAACGTGTGCCCGGTGTGCCTGGGCCTGCCCGGCGCCCTGCCGGTGCCCAACAAGCGCGCCATCGAGAGCATCGTCAAGGCAGGTCTCGCCACCAACTGCGAGATTCAGCGCCACTCGATGTTCTACCGCAAGCACTACTTCTATCCCGACATGGCCAAGAACTTCCAGACCACGCAGGGTCCGGTCGCCTTTGCCATGTACGGCCATCTGGACCTGGACGTGACCGGTCGCGGTGCCGCCGAGCGCCCCGACTGCGCGTTTGGCGAGGCCGAGGCTCAGAGCCTGGCGAGCGCTTCGGCCAACGCCGAGGGCCTGTCCACGTCCATGACGTCGACCATGCGCGAGGGCAACCAACGCGCCGGCCACCTTGCCAGCTACGACGCGTCCAACCTGCAGATGCCCGAGCGCCGCGAGGACGGCTCCTACACGGTGCCCATCCGCATCCTGCGCATCCACATGGAGGAGGACGCTGCCAAGATGGTGCACGTGGGCGGTGCCGAGGGCCGCATTACCGCCGCGGCCGAGTCGCTCGTCGACTACAACCGCTGCGGCACGCCGCTGATCGAGCTCGTTACCGAGCCCGACCTGCGCACGCCCGAGGAGGCTCGCCTGTTTATGGAAAAGCTCCGTCGCATCTTTGTGACGCTGGGCATTTCGGACTGCTCCATGGAGAAGGGTTCCATGCGCTGCGACGGCAACGTGTCGCTGCGCCGCCGCGGCGAGACCAAGCTGGGCACCAAGACCGAGCTTAAGAACCTCAACTCGTTTAAGAGCCTGCATGATGGCCTTGCCTACGAGATCTGCCGTCAGGCCGAGGTGCTCGAGGAGGGCGGCATCATCTACCAGGAGACCCGCCACTGGGAGCCCAGCCGCAAGCGCACCGTGGTCATGCGTGTGAAGGAGACGGCCGACGACTATCGTCTGTTCCCCGACCCCGACCTGGCGCCGTTCGACCTGGACGACGAGTTTATCGACCGTTGCCGTGGCGAGATTCCCGAGCTGCCCGATGCCAAGCGCGCCCGTTTTGAGACCGACTTTGGCATTAAGGCGGCCGATGCCGAGCAGATCGCCGGCGACCCGGAGTTTGCCGAGTTCTTTGAGGCAGCCGCTACCGGCATGGCTGGCAAGGAGGCCCAGACGGTCGCAAACCTGCTGGTGAACGAGATGATCGCCTACCTTAAGGGCGCGGGCGTCTCGCTGGCCGAGTCCGGCATCGCGCCGGCTCAGGTGGCAGCCCTTGCCAAGCTGCTGGCGACCGATGCCATCAGCTCCAACCAGGCGCACGAGGTCTTTGAGGCCATGGCCCAGACCGGCGACGATCCCAACAAGATCGTCGACGAACGCGGTATACGTCAGGTGAGCGATGCCGGCGCGCTGCAGCCGATTGTGGACGAGGTGCTGGCAAACTGTGCCGATCAGGCGCAGCAGTATCGTGACGGCAACCAGAAGGTCATCGGCTTTTTGGTGGGCCAGTGCATGAAGGCGAGCCGCGGCAAGGGCAATCCGAAGCTCTTCAACGAGTTGCTGAGAACGTCGCTCTCGTAGCTGCGAGGCCGGGGAAGCCCCGAGTCACCGGGGTGTTTCCTCCAAATTTCAAACAGTCCTATGCAAGACGAAGGCCACATTTAGTGGCCTTCTTTGCATGCGGAACTCATTTGGAGCAAACACCCCGGCGACTCGGGGCTTCCCCGGCCAGACGACTCGGCCGTTCGGGTCAGGCGAGCTGAATGGAATAGAGTGAATGGGCGCGCCGTTGGCACGCCCATTGTTTTGAGGGGAACTCATTGAGAGGCAAGGCCCTGCGCCCGGCCCCTCGGTTCCGTGACGACTCGGCCGTTCGGGTCGGGCGGGCTGATAGGAAAGATGGTGACGGAGGCGCCACTGGCGCCTCCGCCTTTTCAATGTGATGAAAGTGTGGCGAAATGAGCTTAAAACTTCCGTAAATGTGATAAATGTCACGTTTTACCTAGGGTAAAATGTGGGAAATATCACGTTTTCGGAAGTTTCTTTGCGGGAGGTTCGGTCATGCAGCGAGATATCATTGCCAAGCTTAACGCTTGGAAAGCGTCGGAATATCGTAAGCCGCTTATCCTTAAGGGGGCGCGCCAGGTTGGAAAGACGTGGGCGCTTAAGGAGTTCGGTCGAACCTCGTACCGCAATTTTGTGTATCTGACGCTCGAGGAACCGTCACCTGGGGTACAGAGCGAGTACGCTCAGTTTTTCGAAGGTACGCGCGATCCTCGGCGGATCATCTCAAACCTTTCCCTGGCACTTGGACAGCCTATCGATCCCGGCGAGACGCTGCTTATTATTGATGAGATCCAGGATTGCCCTTCTGCAGTCGGCGCCCTTAAATACTTCTGTGACGAGGCCCCCGAGTATCACGTCGCATGCGCAGGGTCTTTGTTGGGCGTTCGCTTGTCCCGTGAGACCAGCGCTTTTCCGGTGGGAAAGGTCGAGTTCATGGAGATGCACCCTATGAGCTTTTCCGAGTTTCTGAAAGCCGAGGGCGCTGCAAACTACGACGAATACCTTGGCGGCCTGGATCAGATCGAGACAGTGCCCGATTTCTTCCATATCCGTCTCGTCGAGCATCTTCGTCGTTATTTTGCATGTGGCGGCATGCCAGAGGCTCTTGGTCGGTGGGTGGAGACGGGCGATATCGTTCAGGTCGATAAGGTGTTGTCCGATCTCTTGGATTCCTACGAGCGCGATTTTGCCAAGCATGGTGGCCATGCGCAGTTCGCCAAGCTTTCGCAAATATGGAACTCGATTCCAACTCAGTTGGCGCGCGAGAATAAAAAGTTCGTTTGGGGTGCGGTGCGCGAGGGGGCTCGTGCTCGAGAATACGAGGATGCTCTGGAATGGCTTGCCGATGCTGGGCTCATCATGGCGGTTCGCCTTAATGCTGCCGGTGGCGTGCCGCTCTCTGCATACGATGACCTCAAGGCATTTAAAGTCTACTGTCTTGATGTCGGTTTGCTACGCCGCATGGCAAGGCTGGATGCGTCCGCTTTTGCCATCTCGGATGCGCTATTTTCCGAGTTCAAAGGTTCGTTTGCCGAGAACTATGTGCTTCAGGCATTGCTTCTGCAGCTGGATGTCGCTCCGCGCTATTGGACAAACGAGAAACCGAAACACGAAGTCGATTTTTTGATTCAAGTCGGAAACGAAATCGTTCCCGTCGAGGTCAAATCGGGAGAGGCCGTTCATTCCAAGAGCCTTAAGTACTATGCCGACAAGCATGCGGAGACGACTCCACTGAGGGTCCGCTACTCACTTAAGAACCTAAAGCTCGACGACGGGGTGCTCAACATTCCGTTGTATTTGGCTGATCGATCTGTCCCTCTTATCAAAAAGGCGCTTGATTGTGCGCATCTTGACGTTTAGATCCTGGGCGAGCTGATGGGCGGCGGCTAATTAAATCGCTCCGTAACGGCCAAGGAGCTTGGACCTTAGCGGTGCTTGCTTCGCCAAGCCGTGGGTGTCATGCCGGTGTATTGTTTGAACGCTTGGGCGAAGGCCGCCTGTTGGGGATAGCCGAGTCGCTCGGCTACTTGGGCTATCGAAAGGGGGCTGTCGGCCAAAAGGTCCTGCGCGCGTTCCATACGATGCCTCCGCATATAGGAGCCCAGTGATTCGCCCGTCTGGACTTTAAAGGTGGCGCAGAGTTTGGAGCGGCTTGTGTAGAGCCGCTCGGCGACCTCGTCCACGCCGATGCGACGCCCCTCGTCAAGGGCGCGCTCGACAGCCAGGATCGCTTCTTCGACAATGTCCAGAGCGGCCTGTGTCCCTTCGGCCTGACGTGCCTGCTTGTGGGCTGTTCGCGCGTACGCCAGCTCGGCAACCATGGTCTCTACGGTACCCTTCATGTAAAGATGCCCGCCCGTGACACGAGCGCGCGTCTCATCGAGGCGGCAGAGTGTCCGATCGATCGCCGATAGCGCTTCTTCGCCCCACGACTCGGCAAAGGCGTCAAAAAGCCCAGCGAATTCGCCGGGGTAGCGGCGTTCGAAATCGTCGAAGTATCTCGGTAGGAATAACACCGAGCGCGAGTGATAGAGCTGTCCGGCGTATAACGGGCTGAGCTCGTTTCCGCAGGTATCCTGGATAAAACTACAAATTGCATTGCTCGGCCACGACCCGCGCAACGGCTTGAGGTTTGCGGGTGTTATGCCTATCTCGGGCATGCAGGTGAGCGTGGCGCTGCTGATTTGGCTCACGCAGGCGTATGGCTCGGGTGTGTATTCAGCCAGGTACATATCGTGCGTCGGGGTGATGAAATGCTCCATGACGATGCAGGCAGGGGAGAGAGGCATGATCCATGCGCGGCCGTGCGCCCGGTCGTTTGCCACCTCGCCGGTAAAGACGGCGCCCTTGCCGGTAAGCTCCAGGCCAAACTGCTCAAACTGCGGTGCGTAGAGCTCGGTTATGTCGGTCGCTGCCTGCCGTATTTGCAAAAGCGTCCCTTTCCTTTGCAGAAACGTCCATGCCTGGCTTGATTGTGAGCCATGGCTAACACGTCAATGATAAGTTCATTACGGTTAACTCTCAAGCCGTTAGAAAGGAATCTCATGGCAAAGGGATCAAAAAAGGAAGGTGGCGGTATCGGCGAGCTGCTCGCGTATGCTGGTGACCGCAAATTCCTAACGTATTTGGGCATGGCGCTCTCGGCGCTCTCGCAGCTGCTGAGCTTTGGCCCGTACGTGTGCATTTGGCTTGTCGCGCGCGATTTGATCGCCGTGGCGCCTAACTGGAGCGAAGCCACCGATATCGCGATGTATGGCTGGTGGGCCGTGGGTTTTGCCCTAGCAAGCATCGTAGCTTATTTCATGGGGCTCATGTGCACGCACCTGTCTGCGTTTCGCTGCGCGTCCAATATCCGCAAGACTACGAGCGAGCACCTGCTTAAGCTGCCGCTTGGCTACTTTGACACACACGCCACCGGTGAGCTGCGTCGTGTTGTAGACGGATGCGCCGCCTCCACCGAGACTTTGCTCGCACACATGCTGCCCGATATCGCAGGCGCCGCTGCCATGGTCGTGGGCTTGCTCGTGCTGCTTTTCGCCCTCGATTGGCGCTTGGGCGCGGCATGCCTCATCTCGGTGGCCATTTCGCTTGGCGCCATGGCCGCCATGATGGGCGGCAAAGGCGCCGAGTTCATGAAGGCCTACATGGGAGCGCTGGTCAAGATGAACAAGACCGGCACCGAATACGTACGCGGCATCCCTGTGGTCAAGGTGTTTCAGCAGACGGTCTACTCCTTTAAGGCCTTCCACGATGCGATTGCCGAATACGCCGATATGGCACAAAACTATTCGGGCACGTTCTGTCGAGGCCCGCAAGTGCTCAATCTTACGGCGCTCAACGGCCTCGTGGCATTCTTTTTGCCCGTGGCGTTGCTGCTGGCTCCGGGCGAGACGGATTTTGCGCACTTTTTGACAAACTTCACCTTCTACGCGATTTTTTCGGCGGTGGTGCCCACAGCCATGACCAAGCTTATGTTTGTGGGCGAGGCATCTCAAATGAGTGCCGATTCGCTGGCGCGCATCCGAAGCATCATGGAGTCTGAGCAACTTCTGGTGCCCGCTCAGCCTAAGCGTCCTGTTGGCAGCGATGTGCGCTTTGAGGACGTGAGCTTCACGTACGAGGGTGCCGAAGCACCTGCCGTCAGCCACGTAACCTTTAACGTCCCCGCAGGCAGTACCCTTGCGCTGGTGGGTCCCTCGGGCGGTGGTAAGTCAACCTGCGCAAGCTTGATCCCGCGTTTTTGGGATGTTTCCTCGGGTCGAGTGCTCGTAGGCGGTGTGGACGTTCGCGATATGGATCCGCACGAGCTTATGGACCAGGTCGCCTTTGTGTTCCAGACCAACCAGCTGTTCCGGCAAACACTTGCCGATAACGTGCGCGCCTCCAAGCCTGCGGCCACTGACGACGAGGTGCGTGCGGCCCTCTCCGCAGCTCAGTGCGACGACATTGTGGCCAAGCTCCCACAGGGCATCAATACCATGCTCGGCGCCGGCGGGGCATATCTTTCGGGTGGCGAGGTCCAGCGCGTGGCATTAGCCCGCGCGATCCTTAAAGACGCGCCTATCGTGGTGCTCGATGAGGCCACAGCGTTTGCCGACCCCGAGAACGAGGCGCTCATCCAGCGCGCCTTTAGCAAGCTGGCGGCGGGCCGCACGGTCATTATGATCGCGCACCGACTCTCGACTGTAGTGGGCGCAGACCAAATCGTGGTGCTCAACCAGGGCAGCGTGCAGGAGTCGGGTACCCATGCCGAGTTGCTGTCCCAAGAGGGTCTGTATGCCAAGATGTGGGCCGAATACGAACAGGCTGCGAGCTGGAAAATCACTGCAGCGACCGCGGATGCCGCCGTCACGAAGGGAGGCGAGGCCTAAATGTTCGCCTCATTCCAAAAGAAGTATTTCCTATCCGATAAAGGTGTCGCCGGCGTAAAACGTGGCATTTTCTGGACCACGCTCACTAATCTCATTACCATGGCCGGCATGGGCTTTTTATTCCTGGTCATGGCCGGCTTTGTCGAGCATCTCGCCAGCGGGGCTGACCTGCCGGATGCCCTGCCGATCGTGGGCGGCCTCCTGGTCTTTTTCGTGCTGCTCTTTGCCTCTAACTGGCAGCAGTATTACTACACCTACTGCATCTTTTACGAGGAGTGCGGCAAGCAGCGCATGGAAATTGCCGAGCGCCTGCGCAGGCTGCCGCTATCGTTTTTTGGGCGTCGCGATCTGGCCGATTTAACCGAGACCATCATGGGCGATGTCCAGACCATGGAGCATGCCTACAGCCACGTGTTGGGAGAGCTTTGGGGTGCCATTATCGCAAGCGCTATTGTGTTCGTGGCATCGCTGTTCTTTTGCTGGCAGTTGGCGATAGCGGCGTTTTGGAGCGTTCCCGTGGCCTTTGCCGTGCTGTATCTAACACGCGGCCCCATGACTCCGGTGTTCGATCGCGTGCGCGCCGAGAAGGTCAAGGTTACCGAGGCGATTCAAGAGACGCTCGACTGCGTTCGCGAGATCCGTGCCACCAACCAGGAGGCCCATTATCTTGAGGGACTCAACGCCGTGATCGATGCCGAGGAGCGCGAGACCACCAAGGGCGAGCTCGCTAACGGGCTTTTGGTCAACTCCGCCTTTGCCATCCTGCGTCTGGGCATTGCCACCACGCTGGTCACGGGTGCCGCGATGGTCGCCTCCGGGCAGGTCGACTTTTTGGTGATGTTTGCCTTCCTGCTTATGGTGAGCCGTATCTATGCGCCCTTTGACCAGGCGTTAATGTTAATGTCCGAGCTGTTTGCCGCCGAGTCGTCTGCCAAGCGCATGCGTTCCATCATGGAAGAGCCTGTGGCGCGGGGCAGCGAGAAATTTGAGCCCGCGGGTCACGATGTGGTGTTCGATCACGTGGCATTTGGCTATGGTGCGGGCGAGGACGGCCGCGCCGGCGAGAAAGTTCTTACCGATGTGAGCTTTACCGCCAAGGAAGGCGAAGTTACGGCGCTGGTCGGTCCTTCGGGTTCCGGTAAGTCTACGGTGAGCCGCCTGGCCGCGCGCTTTTGGGATGCCACTGCGGGCAAGGTTACCGTGGGCGGTGTGGATGTTGCGGGCGTCGATCCCGAGGTACTCCTGCGCGACTACGCTATCGTGTTCCAAGACGTGCTGCTCTTTGACGACACGGTGATGGGAAACATCCGCCTCGGGCGTCGTGATGCCACCGATGAGGAAGTGCTTGCGGCCGCGCGTGCCGCCAACTGCGACGAGTTTGTGTGCCGCATGCCGCAGGGCTACGACACCATGATCGGCGAGAACGGCTCCAAGCTGTCCGGTGGCGAGCGCCAGCGCATCTCCATCGCCCGCGCGCTGCTCAAAGACGCACCCATCGTGCTGTTGGACGAGGCGACGGCAAGCTTGGATGTGGAGAACGAGACCGTGGTACAGCAGGCACTCTCCCGTCTGCTTGCAGGTAAGACGGTTATCGTTATTGCCCACCGTATGCGTACGGTGGAAAATGCCGACAAAATCGTTGTGCTCAAGAATGGAGTGGTTGCCGAACAGGGCACCCCGGCGCAGCTCAAGGCGGCAGGTGGAGAATTCGCCCGCATGGTTGCGCTGCAAAAGGAGGCGGCGGACTGGCAGCTGTAGGAATATGACAAAGGGGCAGTCCCTTTGTCATATTGAGTTCACCCCCATAGTTTCCAAAAAGTTAACCATTGTTGAACTTAATAGTTAGATAAACTAAACTATTTTCCAAAAGTGTGCTCGAGCAAACTTGTTTACTCGGGTGCTAAGGCACCGTGCCGCAGTTGTTGCGGAAAAGGGAGAGACATCATGAAGAAGTCCACGTTTAACACCCTGCTTGTTGGTGGCGGTTTTCTGCTCGGCACGGCCGGCATCAAACTGCTCACTAGCGCTCCGGTAAAGAATGCCTGCGTGCAGGGCATCGCGTGCGGCATGCGCGTCAAGAACTGCTACCAGGACATGGTCGAGCAGGCCAAGGCTAATGTCGACGACATGGTTGCCGAGGCTGCCTACATCACCCAGAGCGAGGCCGCTGCTGACGAGGCAGCCGAGTAACGCTCCCAGGCACAAACTATGAGATTCTCGATTATTAGCGAGATCCCCGGCAGGACCCGTCTTCAATTGGCGGGTCCTGTGCCAGAGAGCGATCTCGATGCACTTCTTAAGCTTGGCGGCGAAATCGACGGCGTGCGCAAAGTGCGCGTATATGGCCGTATTGGCCAGATGGCGCTCGAATATGACGAGCAGTGTCGTGCGAGCGTGCTCGACGCCTTGGGCGCACTCGATGCTCAAGCCATCGCCGATGCCAAGTCGGGTTACGTGATGCAACTCGAGCCGCGCAAGCACAAACTCGTTATGGACCTGGCGACACTCATCGGCGCCCATTACGCACGTCGCTGGTTCTTGCCGACGCCTCTGCGTGCGGTGTTTGTCGTGGCCGGTTACATGACCTTTTTGCGCGCCGCTCTCCACGAGCTTTCGCAGCCGCGCCTGACCGTTCCCGTGCTCGACGCTTCGGCCATCGGTATCTCGTTTGTCAAACGTGATGTCGATACCGCGGGGCAGACGATGTTCCTGCTCAATGTGGGCGAGCTGCTCGAGGACTACACCCGCGCCATGAGCGAAAACGAGCTCATCAACTCGCTGCTCGATGTGCCCGACAAGGCGCAAAAAGTGGTCGGCGACACCGAGGTGAGCGTTGCCGCCACCGAGCTTGAGCCCGGCGACTTGGTCGCCGTTCGCACCGGCATGTCCATCTGCATCGACGGCGTGGTTGAGCAGGGGAGCGCCATGGTCAACCAGGCAACCCTGACCGGCGAGCCGCTGGCCGTCGAGCGCAGCGTGGGCGACGACGTGTTCGCCGGCACCGTCGTGGAAGACGGCAGCATCTTGGTGCGCGTGCGCGCCAACACGGCGCAGACCAAGCTGCGCTCGATCGTCTCGCTCGTGCAGACGGCCGACTCGCTCAAGTCCGAGGGTCAGTCGCACATGGAGGACCTCGCCAACAAGATCGTCCCGTGGAACTTCCTGCTTGCGGGTCTGGTCGCGCTCACCACGCGCAGCCTCATCAAGACCTCGGCGGCGTTGATGGTCGACTACTCGTGCGCACTCAAGCTCACGGGTTCGGTCGCCGTCATGACCGCCATGAGCGATGCCGCCAAGATGGGCGTCATGGTCAAGGGCGCGAAGTACTTCGAGTCGTTTGCCAAGGCCGATACCATCGTGTTTGATAAGACCGGCACGCTCACCGAGGCGCAGCCGCGTCTTGCCTGCGTGCTCACCACCGATGGCTGGAGCGAGGACGAGGTCCTGCGCCTTTCCGCTTGTTTGGAGGAGCATTTCCCGCATCCGGTGGCACGCGCCGTGGTCAATGCGGCACGCGAGCGCGGGCTCGAGCACCGCGAGCGTCACGCTGCGGTCGAGTACATCGTGGCACACGGCATTGCCTCGTCTATCGAGGGTCGTCGCGCAATTATTGGCTCGGCACACTTTGTGTTTGAGGACGAGGGCGCGCAGCTCGAGTCCGACATTAAGGAACAAATCGAGTCTCAGATGCAGGGCCTGTCGCCGCTGTATCTGGCGGTCGATGGCAAGGTCGTCGGCGTGCTCGGCATCGAGGATCCGCTCAAGGCCGGGGTCCGTGAGGCCATCGCCGACCTGCATGCTCTGGGCGTCAAGCATGTCGTTATGCTCACAGGCGATTCCGAGCGCACGGCCGAGCGCATTGCACGAGAGGCAGGTGTCGACGAGTTTAAGGCCGAACTGCTACCCGAGGACAAGTACGCCTATGTGGAGCGCATTAAGGGCGAGGGGCGCCACGTTGCCATGGTGGGCGACGGCGTCAATGACTCACCGGCGCTGGGCCTGGCCGACGTGGGGCTGGCAATGGGTGGCGGAAGCGACATCGCCAAGGAGGTCGCCGATATCATCCTGACCGATACGGATCTGGCCGCGGTCGTGCGCCTGCGCCGCATGAGTCAGGGGCTTATCGACCGTCTGACGAGTTCGTATTCCAAGGTGATGCTCACGAACTCGGCGCTTTTGGCGCTCGGCATTACCGGCACGATTACGCCGCAGGCGTCGTCGCTGCTGCACAACGGCTCGACGATTGCGTACAGCTTGGGCAACGCGAAGGCTTACCTGCGTTAACAGACGTGTTCGCCCACGTTATCTGGCCTGCGCCCGGACGGCACCGATGCCGTCCGGGCGCAGGCCTTTTGCATTTGACCATGTGCTAGCTTCTCTATATACTGTTGCTAGCAGGGCTAGCAATTGAAGGGAGCGAGATCGACATGGGTGCTGTTAGCAGCATGGCGCAGGTGAACGTTCGCGTGGATCGCCAGGTCAAGAACCGTGCCGAGGAAGCGCTGCAGCTTTCGGGCAGGTCACTGCCCGAGCTCATCAAAAAGGTGGTGGCCAAGGTCGCGCAGGGTGGCGGGCAGTGCGAGGAAGTGCTTGCGGCCGTCGACGACCGGCAGCAGACCGTCGCGCCCAATACTCCGTTTGCCGCATCATGGGCGGCGGCGGATCAGCTTTACGCGGACCTGGGCATCGCTGCGTCGCCTGTATCCGACGATCGCGGTTGGGACACAATCTATTCCGAAGTCATGGACGAGCGCTATCGCCAAAAGGGGATGATCCTGTGAGCGGGGCTCCCCTCAAAATAATGGTGGATGCCAACGTATGGGTCGATTCGTTTTGCGTCGACCATGCCGAGTCGCTTGCCGCGCGTGCGCTTATTGGGCGGGCGACGGAGGCGGGGGCGTTGCTGTTCTTTCCGGTACATATTGCCAAGGACGTGCTGTACGTTGTCCAACACGAGCTGAAGCGTAGCGTTCTTGCCAGCGGGGGAGCGCTCGACGAGGCATCTGCCCGTGCAATTGGCGATGCGGCGTCGGCGTTTGTTCGGAACATGACCGAAAACGCCACGGCCGTGGGTGCAGATGCGTCGGACCTTTGGCTGGCCGACAAATACTTAGCCCTCCATCGCGATTACGAGGACAACCTGGTACTCGCCGCATGCAAACGCGCCCAGGTCGATTACTTGGTGACCAACGATCGCAAGCTGCTCGAACATGCCGATCTTGCAGCAAAGACCCCGCGCCAAATGATGCCGATTCTGGCTTTGGCCGAACGCGGCGTCGCGGCTATCGGTTGACGCGAACTGTTTGCGGGCCTCTTGGACGACGATGCGCCAAGGGCCCGCGTCTGCTATTTACAAAAGCTCGGCCTTGATGGCGTGACTTTCTGCGAGCTGCTCGGCTGCCTTTTCTTCGGAGCTGTTGAGTGCTGCCAAGCTGCGGTAGACCCACTCGTTGACCTGGGTGTTCTTGACGCCTGCGGTCTGCATAAGGGTGCCTACCTCGCGGATTGCTGCGAGCAGGTCGGCTTTGGGACCTGCGAGCTCGACCTCGATGCCGTGATAGGCGGCCACGCCGCGGTTCTCACTCACGTGGTCGATAAAGCCCTCGACGGTCTCAAGCTGCTGGGCGAGAGCTGCATTATCGTCGGCGTCCAGCGCGACGAGTGCGTTCGATACCGTGAGGGCGGGATGTCCGCAGGGGACAAAGCCTTCGATGACATCCATCGCTTCGGTAATGGTTGAGCCCAGGCCTGCGAGGGCATTGACGAGTTGCTGCTTGGCATCCATAACGGTCCTTTCGACGGGTCAATTTTGCTTGGCGAAAATATACGTGACGCGATCGGTAGCAAAAGTGTGAAGTGCGGCGCACATTGGGGTCTTCACAGCTCGTGCATAGAACAGCTGTCCGCTTTCAGAACGTGGTAAGATAACACTCCACAAGCGGGGCTCACCCCGCATGTTCCTTGAAAAGTCGACGGGTGTTGGGCGCTCGTGTCCAATGCCATCCAGACTTTCCCGACATTCGGGGGCGACTGGTTTCGACACGATAGCTCTGAGAGAGGAAGCAAGCCGAGGTCTCCTCGCCTCGTTAAACAGGGGTACCGTCAAATTGAATTGACAACAACTCTTCTTTTGAGCCTATGGCTCTCGCTGCTTAGTTTATAGCGGCGCGTCAACCCGGTGATTTCCCCGACACCGGCGCGACGTCATTTTAGGGGAATGCTCCTGCGCACGTAATCGGTATGGCGCGGGCTAAGACCGAACCGGTTGGGATGCCGCGAGCGTGTCGCTGCGCGCAAAGCGTCCGAGACAAAACCAGCGACTGAGCTTGGAGATGCCAATCAGGGGGCTTTCGTGGACCGGAGTTCGATTCTCCGCGCCTCCACCAATAGTTACAAGCAGGTAGGTAAACGCACCTACCTGCTTTTTTATTATTTATAGATACCGCGGAGAATCGAACTCTATGCAGGGCGCGAGCGTTAAGCAAACGCGAAGCGTTTGTAGCGAGCGGGCGAGGACGCCGGCAGGCGGCCGAAGCCGGTGCGTATTTGCGAAGCAAATACGCGGATTCTCCGCGCAAAGCCTCAACCCTATATAGATGCGATGTTTATCGAATCTCAGCCGGCCATGCGCCGCATCAACGGAACCCCCAAACCGCGGAGAATCGAACTCTGTGCAGGGCGCGAGCGTAAAGAAAACGCCTTGGCAACGCAGGCCGGAACGCGCTATCCCGTCGACCGCCCCGCCCCCTTAACTCCAAAACCCATGCGCCCTCCATCCTAAAACTGGGTAGAAGAAAGCCAAAACGCAATCGCAGGAGGTCAACATGACTGCAGAAGATAAGGCAAAGAACGCCGGTAAAGTCGCGCTCGTTTTGGAGGGCGGTAGTTTTCGCGGACAGTTCACCGCAGGCGTGCTCGACGTTCTCATGGAGGCAGGCGTCGAGATTCCGGCTGTCTACGGTGTATCGGCCGGCGCCCTCAACGGCGTGAACTACAAGTCGCACCAGATCGGCCGTGCCAACCGCATCAACCTGGCTTTCTGCAACGACAACCGCTTCATGGGCGCCGCATCGTTTGCGTCCACGGGCTCCATCGTGGGTTACGACTTTATCTTCAACGATGTCCAGGACCGCCTGGATCCCTTTGACAACGAGACGTTCGACGCGAGCCCCATCGAGATGTATGCCGTCGCGACGGACATGCTCTTTGGAACCGCCGCGTACCTGCCGGTCAAAAGCGCCGTGCTCGACCTCGACGCCGTGCGCGCATCGACGTCGCTGCCGCTGGTGACGCCGCCGGTCGAGATTGACGGGCACAAATACGTCGACGGCGGCGTAGCCGATTCGGTCCCCATCGAGCATGTACTGGAGGAGGCGGGCTTCGATCGCGCGGTTGTCATTGTCACGCAGGACCGCTCGTACGAGAAAAAACCCTACGAGTTTATGCCCGCCGCGCGCGCCCGCTATGCCGACTACCCCTACCTGCTCGAGGCTATCGAGACGCGCCACGACCGCTATAACATCCAGCGCATGCACCTGTGGAAGTATGAGCGCGAGGGACGCGCGCTGGTCATTGCTCCGCAAAAGCCGGTCGAGGTCGGCCACGTTGAGCACGATCCGGCAAAGCTCCTCGACCTGTATATTCAAGGTCGCCAGGAGGCAAAGCGTTTGCTGGGAGATATCGAGGCGTTTGTCGAGCGCTAGCGTCGCGACGTCACGACCCATGGACGACATGTGCAGAAAGTCTGGTCAGAGCCAAAATACCTGTTGACTCGGACGACGAGCGGGGTAATATGGACGGGTTACTTGCAGAGCCCCGTGAATCTCTGTAACAACACGTACTGTACATGGAGGAGTCTAAGTGATTTCGAAATCGACTCACTACGCCAAGCAGGGCGAGGTCCAGCACAACTGGGTTCTCGTCGACGCCGATGGTGCTGTCCTGGGCCGTCTTGCCACCCAGATCGCAATGATCCTGCGCGGTAAGAACAAGCCCCAGTTCACGCCCAACAGCGACTGCGGCGACTTCGTTGTCGTCATCAACGCCGATAAGGTCCAGCTTACCGGTAACAAGGCCGACACGAAGACCTATTATCGCCACAGCGGCTACAACGGCGGCCTCAAGGCTGAGAGCTTCCGCCAGGCTATGGAGAAGCACCCGGAGAAGGTCATCGAGCGCGCCGTTCGCGGCATGCTGCCCAAGACCACCCTCGGCCGTGCCCAGATGACCAAGCTTAAGGTCTACGCTGGTGCCGAGCATCCGCATGCTGCCCAGAACCCCACGAAGATTGAGCTGGAGGCTTAAAGATGGCTGAGAACACCGTTGTCTACCAGGGTACCGGCCGTCGTAAGAACGCCGTCGCCCGCGTCCGTCTCGTCCCCGGCACCGGCAAGGTGACCATCAACAAGCGTGACGCCGAGCAGTATTTCGGCCGTCATCAGCTCGTTGAGAACGCCCTTGCTCCCTTCAAGGTGACCGACACTGCCGGTCAGTTCGACGTTATCGCTCTGTGCGATGGCGGCGGCATCTCCGGTCAGTCCGGCGCTCTGCGCCTGGGCATCGCTCGCGCTCTTCTGAACGCTGGCGACTACCGTGCTGACCTCAAGAAGGCCGGTTTCCTTACGCGCGATGCTCGCGTGGTCGAGCGCAAGAAGTACGGCCTCAAGAAGGCTCGCCGCGCTCCCCAGTTCTCCAAGCGCTAAGGTTTTATCTCCTTACGAGATACAATGTACAAGCGGGGCCTGCCGATTCCTCGGCGGGTCCCGCTTTTCTTTTTCGACTAGGGTGGGCGGTTGCATATCGCCCGCTAGGGAAGGAGCAATCCTATGCCCCAGAACATCTTCGGTACCGACGGCGTTCGTGGCGTCGCCAATGCCGACCTCTCGTGCGATCTCGCGTTTCGCCTGGGCCGCGCGGCGACCAAGTTCCTTGGTCCGGATATCTGCATCGGTCGCGACACGCGTCTTTCGGGCACCATGCTCGAGAGCGCTCTGACCGCCGGTATCATGGCCGAGGGCGGCCGTCCGCACTGCTGCGGCGTTATCCCTACGCCGGCCGTGGCACTGCTCACCGTTCAGAACGAGCTCGACGGCGGCATCGTCATCTCCGCTTCGCATAATCCGCCGGAGTTCAACGGCATCAAGTTCTTTAGCCGCAAGGGCATGAAGCTTCCCGACGCCGTCGAGGAAGAGATCAGCGCCTGGGTCATGTCCGAGGAGGCCATGGCTGCCGACACGCTGCCGACTGGCGCCGGTGTGGGCCACATCATCAAGATGAAGGACGCCCGCAAGGCATACGTCGACCATGCCATCGATACGCTCGACGGCCTGAGGCTCGACGGCCTGGTTGTTGCCGTCGACTGCGGTCACGGCGCTTCCTGCCAGACCACGCCCGCCGCGCTGCAGCGCCTGGGTGCCACGGTCCATGCCATCAACACCGATTACTGCGGCACTGACATTAACGTTGAGTGTGGCTCCACGCAGCTTGAGCCCCTGCGCGAGCTCGTGCTGCGCACCCATGCTGACATCGGTCTGGCCCACGACGGCGACGCCGACCGCGTGCTGTTCGTGGACAGCGAGGGCAATGAGATCGACGGTGACTACATCCTGGCTATCTGCGGTTCTGACCTCGCCGCTCGCGGCAAGCTCGCCAACTCCGAGATCGTCTCGACCGTCATGTGCAACCTGGGCTTCTCCATCGCTATGAAGGAGCAGGGCTTCGAGATGGTTCAGACCGCCGTGGGCGACCGTTACGTTCTGGAGCGCATGCTCGCGGATGGCGCCGTCATCGGCGGCGAACAGTCCGGCCACATCATCTTCCTAGAGCACAACACCACCGGTGACGGCCTGGTGACGGCTCTGCAGCTGCTGGCCGTGCTCAAGCGCACTGGTCGTACCCTCACCGATCTTGCCGGCATCATGAAGAAGTACCCGCAGGTACTCGTCAACGTGCATTCCGACAACAAGGCCGGTCTGGACGATTGCCAGCCCATCTGGGATGCCGTCGCTGCTGCCGAGAAGGAGCTTGACGGCCGCGGCCGCATTCTGGTGCGCCCGAGCGGTACCGAGCCGCTGGTCCGCGTGATGGCCGAGGCCGAGACGCACGAGCTGACCCAGCGCGTTGTCGACGACATCGTCGAGGTTGTCAAGCGCGAACTTCCCTAATGGTCAAAAACGGGTGCCAAGTGGTAAACTGTTAAAGTTATTTTGATTGATTGGTATGTCCGAGGGGGAGCATGTTCACTAAAGTCCTAAGGTCTTTGGGTATGCGTGGTCGAGTCCTTACGCTGGATGCTCCCATCTCGGGCGACGTCATTCCACTTTCCGAGGTAAGCGACCAGACGTTTGCTACCGGCCTTTTGGGCCAGGGCGTGGCGATTCAGCCCACCGGAACGCGTGTGATTGCACCGGCTGATGCCAAGGTCGAGGCCATTTTTCCCACGGGACACGCCGTTGCGCTTAACACGGTCGATGGCCTGGACGTGCTCATCCACGTTGGTTTGGACACTGTTCAGCTCGAGGGCAAGCACTTTACCGTACATGCGCAAGTGGGTGACATCGTCCATAAGGGCGATGTACTCATTGAGTTCGATCGCGAGGCAATTGCTGCCGAGGGCTACGATGTGACGGTTCCCATCTTGGTGTGCAACTCCGTTGAGTTCTCGAGCATCAAGGGCTCCGTTGGCGTGCATGTCGAAGAGATGGACCAGCTCATCGTTGCTCGCGAGCGATAGCAAGTGCACGTGGCCATTAGCCTACAATTCAAACACGTTTACGGAGGGCGCCCTTGAAAGAGGACGCCCTCCGTGGCAAGATGGGATTTGTCCGAAGCTAAAAGGCTTCGGGTCACCGTGGACGGGCAGGGGCCTCGACGCGGTTAGACACGAGACACATATATTACGCGACCTCGCCCTGGTGGCCGCACACGTTGGTTGCGGCCGACGCGGGCCGCGGGCAAGTGCTTGTAAGGGGAGCCTTGCCTCTCTTGTACGAGAAAGGACGCGTAATGAAAATCATTAAAGCTAAAGACTACGAGGATATGAGCCGCAAGGCCGCTAATATCCTCTCGGCCCAGGTTATCCTCAAGCCCGATTGCGTGTTGGGTCTTGCCACTGGCTCCACCCCGATTGGCGCTTACAAACAGCTCGCTGCTTGGTACGAGAAGGGTGACATTGACTTTGCCGAGGTCAGCACCTATAACTTGGACGAGTATCGTGGTCTTTCGCACGACGATCCCCAGAGCTATCACTACTTTATGCGCGAGAACTTCTTCGATCACATCAATATCGATCTGAACAACACGCACGTGCCCGATGGCTCCAACCCCGATGCCGCCGCTGCCTGCTCCGAGTACGACAAGATCGTCGCTGCCGCCGGTTACCCGGATCTGCAGCTGCTCGGCATTGGTAATAACGGTCATATTGGCTTCAACGAGCCCGATGACCACTTCTCCAAGGGTACGCACTGCGTCGACCTCACCGAGAGCACCATTCAGGCCAACAGCCGCCTGTTCGACAGTATCGACGACGTACCCCGTCAGGCTTACACCATGGGCACTCAGACCATCATGTATGCCCGCATGATCCTGGTTGTCGCCAACGGCGAGGCCAAGGCTCAGGCCGTGCACGATATGTGCTATGGTCCGGTTACCCCCGAGTGCCCTGCCTCGATCCTGCAACTGCACACCAACTGCGTTGTCGTTGCCGACGAGGCCGCCCTTTCGCTCTGCAAGTAGCGAAAGCCTATCACCTCGACATAGCTTTGCCGAAGGCCTCCGCTTTGCGGGGGCCTTTTTGCTGAGCGCGCGCCGTGTGCTTGACGAAAATCTTGCAGCGAACTTGACGGGTGCGTCTGGTGCAGCATGATTCATTCCATAACAGATACTATGCATAAATGCTATGAAAAGGTCGCAGACGGTAGCTAGCGTTAGGTGAGTTGCGCAACACAATTGAACAGCGCTCATTTGAGGTACACTGCCAAAGGATGGGACAAGCTGGCAAGCGCATTGACCTGCGCAAAGACTGATTGGTTGGGGGATAAGTTTCAATCGGACCACGCTGAACAAAAACTTGCCATTTGCGTACCAACAAACATCCTAAACCGTAGCATCGCTCTATTCATCTAGCGATACATATGGTCTAGCGTTACGGTGTCCATGTGGTCGAGTTGAGGAGCGGGCATGGTTAACGATTTGGGCAATACGGACGACCTCGAGCTTATGCCGCTGGGCAGTAGTTATACGGTGCGGCGCGATCGCTTGATGAACGAACTTATCGCCAAGGGCCGAAAGGCCGGCATCGTAGTCCTCTACGCGCCTGATGGCTTTGGGAAAACCTCGGTGCTGCTGCAGTATACCCAAGAGGTTAAAAGCGATCCGACGCGAGGTCCCGTGCGGATCATCGAGGCAGACCGTGCTATTGGGCGCGAGGTGTTTATGCAGCTCGAGGTCGTTACCGATGAGCTTAAGGACAAGCCGCACTCCCTGATTGCAATCGATAACGTGCCTAATCTCAGCCAGAGCGAGACCGAGGAGCTGATCGACCGAATCCGAAGCCTGCGTGCTATGGGGATTGGGGTCTTTATGAGCTGCCGTCCTTCGAATCGCCAGCTGATTCATGGACTGGGCGATTCGATTAAAGTCAACGCGCAGATGCTCAAGGTGCATGCCTATGAGTATTCGGCGTGGGCATCGGCGTTTTCGATCAGCACATCGCTCGACTTCTACCAGCTTACGCAGGGCGTGCCCGAGCTCGTCTCGGCTATGCAGTCGGGACTCTACGGGCAGGGAGACGTTGCCCAGATGCTCGAAAACGAGATCGTTAATATCTACGGTGCGGCACTTGTTGATCTGGCATCGCTCGAGAACAACGCCCTGTTTAGTGTGGCATGCTTGATGGTCCTAATGGGTGAGGGCAATATTTCGGAGCTCGAGGCTTGCGGTGTTAGGCTTTCGGCGATTGACCAGTCCTATCTTGTCCGCGATTATCCCATATTTGGCGTTGATCCGGCAGACCGGAGCTTTACCTGCTTGGGTACCGAGGATAACGCACGTCTGCGATTGCGCAAGCTGGTCGCCGAAATTCGCCCCGAACTCGTTGTGCGGGCGGCGCGTATATTGATTAAAGCGGGGCGCTGCGATACCGCGATGGACCTTGCCGACGCGTTTTTGGACCGCAGTGCGGTGTTGGAGCTTGCCGGGCAGTATGGGGTCGATCTGGCCCTGACGGGGCATGGAGGGGATGTCTGCCGCGCGGCACTGGGAAAGACCGAAGCAGATGGCCGGGTATCGGAGCCGACGCCTGGCGAGGCACTCGGCATCTATCTAGCGGCGGTGAGCGTCTCCAATACAAAACTCGCGCGGTATATGGCCTCAATTATCGAGCATGCGGGCGAGCAAGCGATTTGCGAGCTCGATCCCGTGTCGTGGAAGGTAGCGCACGCGTTTACGGCCGCCTGTTATGGAGATAGTGGTCTGGGGCTTCCGGCAAGCCATACAGCGCTGGGAAGTGAGGCGTCTTGTGCCGCACTCGACATGCTGTCCGCACATATCGAGATAAAACATGGGCTGACCGAGCGGGCGAAGGGTGGTGAGATCCTCGCAGGGCTCAAAACGGATAAGGTCTACGATTGTGAGCTCGATATCGCGGGGACGTTTGTGCGGGCGGACCGCATGTTGACGGAGCTATTTGATGGGTCGTATGCAGGGACTGACGAGCGTGATGACGAGATGGCCCTGACGCTCGAGGCACTCGAAGCGCGTGACATCCGAGCACTCGCCATCTGGGTGCGCATGGTATTATCGGCGCGGCGCCTGTTTGCCGGCATGCCGGTGACCGACGAGCAGGCATTCAATGAGCTCGACCGTTTTGCCGTGCGTGTGCGTGACAATCAAGTCCAGTTGTTTGGCTTGATACTGGAAGGCTGGCAGTCGCTGGCAGAGGGACGGCCGGTTAATGCAAAGTTCCGTGCGGTCCAAGTGCTCAAACTTGCCGAGGAGTCGATTGCGTACATGCGCGATAACGCATTGCTGTTGGAGCGCGCGGCGTATCTGCGTAACACCTCGATGGTTTCGGTGCGCGAGGAAGCGGAGCTACTCGATATAAGCCAGACGCAGGTTGGTGGAGCGGAGGCCTGGATGGTGGCGCTGCATTTGGCCTGTGCGGGCCGAGACAGCGATCTTGCGGCCTGGATGTCCATGAATCGTGCGGGGATTCTGGAGCCATCGTATCGGCTCTTTGCGCGCCTTGCCATGCATTGTCTGGGCGAGCCGGCGGGCAGGATACGCAAGAAGCTTCCCGTGCGCGAACTGTCGCGGTACTCGCTGCGCGACGATTTAGAAGGGGAGGGCGAGCGCCTGTTCCAGGCCGGCGAGGTTGAAGCCGTTGATACCATCGACCATATCGAGATTCGCATGTTTGGTGCGTTTCGCGCCGAGCGCGACGGGTTTCCCATCACGGACAAAATGTGGCGCCGCAAGAAGGCGGCGACGCTTGCCGAGCGGCTTGCGCTGGGCATGGATGCGCTTGTCGACCGTGAGACGCTGGCCATGGAGCTGTGGCCCCATGCCGAGTTCAATAGCGCCCGCAACAACCTGTACTCGACGATATCGCGCTTGCGGTCAGCTTTGGGACCGACGCCAGACGGCAAGTCGTGTGTGCTCATCCAAAATGAATGCATCGGACTCAACGGCGACTACGTCAAGACCGATGTACGGCTGTTTGACCAGATAAGCCGCGAGGTTTTGGGAAATCGCACGGGTGCGCGCGGGCCCCATTTAGTTGAGCTGTGCCTTAAGATTGAGCAGCTTTATGCCGGACCGCTGTATGTTCCCAATGGCTGTAATCCCACCTACTTTTTGCGCATGCGGCGCATTATGCAGTCAAAGTACATCGATTGCATGATTAAGGGGGCCAATGCCGCTCTAGAAGAAAACGATCTGCAGTCGGCGATTTGGCTGGCAGAGTCGGGGCTTCGGCAGGAAACGTCGCGCGAGGATATGGTGCGCTGCGCCATGCGTGTCTACAGTGCGGCGGGGCGGCGGCGCGATATCGTCGAGCTATACAGCGGGCATATGCACCATCTGAGGGAGCAGGTCAATGGCGTGCCCGAGCCCGAGACGCGGCGTCTATACGAGCGCTTGGTGGAGGGGCGGCTCAATCGCGTGCTGGTCGAGCGATAAAAAACGGGCACCCGAAGTACTTGGGCACCCGTAAGCTTGCTAAGTGTTGGCTCGCCGGATCATTGGCTCTTAGACGAGCTTGATCTTCTCGATGTCCTTGCGCGAGGACTCGCGATACAGCGAGAACTTGCGGCCGATAACCTGAACGACCTCGGCGTGGCAGCGCTCAGCGAGCTCTTCGGCGGCTTCGCGGGCGGAAAGGCTGGAGCCATCGAGCACGGAGCACTTAACGAGCTCGTGCTTCTCCAGGTAGGCGACCGTCTGCTCGACGGTGCCCTCGTTGACATCGGACTTGCCGATGATGATGGCGGGGTTGAGGTGATGGGCCATGCTGCGAAGCTGCTTGACCTGGGCTCCTGTCAGTGCCATGGGTTCTCGCTTTCTATGTATGGGGCGCCCCGCGACGGGGCCTTAATCTACGTGAGCTGTCCCACGATAGCGCAGGAACGGTGCGGTGTGGAGCGTGTTTGCCCAGTTCAAAAAGAATGCGGATGCCGAGTGAGTGGGCGGTGCGGGCTGCGAACAGGCTATGAGCTGGGCGCAGAGACCGGCTCCCATGCAATAAACGCCCAACGAACCTTGCGGACATGATCGAGCATATAGCGCCCCTGCGGCACGCCCTTGGAGCCCGGCTCACCGGCATGGGGGTTCTCAATCATGTGTTGAGCGATGTAGTCGCGCAGGCGGTCGATTTTATCCTCGTTGCCGTGTTCGAGCATACGGGAGAAGTCCGTCACGCCTGCCTCGAGGCTATCGAAGGTATCGCGACGAGGCGATTCAAAGTACGTGACCTGCGGCAACGCACCCATCTGAATAAGGATGTTGAAGGCGTACACAAAGCCATTGCTGCAGGTAACCGAGGCGCCGATAGCGTTCATCAAGTGCAGATCATAGCGCGGGCTGGAGTTGGCGACCATCGTGACAGCACAACGCCGACGAGCCGTACGGTCAAGCTTGGCAAGCGCACCTTTTAGATTGGTCGTCGTAACCGACCGACTGGCAAAGGCAACATCTACCGCTTTTGCGATCGGTCCAACCAAATTCCAGTCATCATCCCAAGCAAGCTCAAGCGGCGTAATAAGATCATCGAGCCCGTAATACTCAATGCCGGCATCAAGCGTGCCCAACATGGCAGGGGAGAAATCAGCCGCAATCACAGGATGCCCAGCCTGAGCAAGCGGAATAGCAATCGACCCAGCCCCACACCCCATATCAAGCACCGACTCACCAGGCTGGAGCGCCAACAGCTTCATAAAATCCCGGGCATACGGGGCAGTCTCCAACGGCCGAAAATGCCGAGCCCTTTTATCCCACTCAAAAGAATCATCAGCCCGCCGCCGACCAGCCTGCAGGCGCATCCATTCGCCATTCCAATCAGCGGAAAGAAGCTCAGAGCGAGCGTCCCCATCAGCCACGGGCCAACCTCCTAGCAACAAAAAAGCGACTCCTCCCAAAAGAAGAGCCGCAACAAGCATATATCAGAAAAAGAACCGTTCCAACGCCAAACCGCCGCACCAGCCAAGTGGTGCAGGAGCGAAGCAACTGCAACAGGGATAGAACCCAACTGAGGTCCCGTTGTGCGGGAGCCCCGGGGAGGGCAAATATATAAGGTCGATCGCGAGTTCCGCACGAGCCGGAGAGCACTTAATGTGCTCTCCGTGCGAGTCAGGACTGTCCGAGCAGGCGACCTTATATATTTGCCCTCCCCGGGGCTCCTCGCCCGAACCCCTCAGCTAGTTCTTCAGCGAGTTCAGTGGTGCCGGGAATCGACCACCGCGGTGGGCAAGCACAGTGCCGGCGTTGGGGTTCACCGGCATGATGGGCGCACGGCCGAACAGACCACCGTACTCGACGCAGTCGCCCACGCCCTTGCCGATGGCGGGGATCACGCGGACGGCCGTGGTCTTGTTGTTGATGACGCCGATGGCCATCTCGTCGGCGATGATGCCGGCGATGGTCTCGACCGGGGTGTCGCCGGGGATGGCGATCATGTCCAGGCCAACGGAGCACACGCAGGTCATGGCCTCGAGCTTCTCGAGCGAAAGCGCACCGGCCTCGACGGCGGCGATCATGCCGGCGTCCTCGGACACGGGGATGAAAGCGCCCGAGAGACCGCCCACGCTGGAGCTGGCCATGACGCCGCCCTTCTTGACGGCATCGTTGAGCATGGCGAGCGCGCAGGTCGTGCCCGGGCCACCGCAGGTGCCCACGCCGATGATCTCGAGGATGCGGGCAACGGAGTCGCCGATGGCAGGCGTGGGAGCCAGCGACAGGTCGACAATGCCCTTCTCGACACCCAGACGATGGGCGGCCTCGCGGCTCATGAGCTCGCCGGCACGGGTGATCTTAAAGGCGGTCTGCTTAATCTTCTCGGCGACTTCCATCATCGATGCGGAATCGGGCAGCGTCTCCAGGGCTGCGGCCATAACGCCGGGGCCCGAGACGCCTACGTTGATGACGGCGTCGGCCTCGCCACCGCCGTGGACGGCGCCCGCCATAAACGGGGAGTCCTCGACCATGTTGGCAAAGCAGACAAACTTGGAAGCGCCGACGGAATCCTGGTCGGCCGTGAGTTTAGCGGCATCGATGATGGTCTGGGCGGCCATGAGCACGGCATTCATGTTGATGCCGGCGCGCAGGCTGGCGACGTTGACGCTGGAGCAGACGCGGCTCGTGGTGGCGAGCGCCTGCGGAATGGACTGGATGACGCGGCGGTCGGCGTCGCCGATGCCCTTCTGGACGAGCGCGGAGAAGCCGCCCAGGTAATCGATGCCGAGCGTCTCGGCCGCGCGGTCGAGGGCGTGCGCGATGGGGGTGAGGTCCTCATCCTTGCAGCACGCGGCGATCTGGGCCACCGGGGTGACGGAAACGCGCTTGTTGACGATGGGGATACCGTACTCGCGCTCGAGGTTCTCGGCGGTCTCGACCAGATGCTCAGCCGTGTGCGTCACGTGGTCGTAGATCTTCGTGCACATGCGGTCGAGGTTCTCGTCACCGCAACCCATGAGCGAGACACCCATGGTGATGGTCCTGATGTCGAGGTTCTGCTCCTCAACCATGCCGCGGGTTTCCGCGATTTCTGCGGGCGTGATCGCCATCCTTGCGCTCCTATCTGCCAAAACGAGCATAGTCTTTTCTATTCTAACGTGCCGCACGTGCCAAGTGGCGCGTGCGGCACGTTTTGGTGCTCGGTTGTTTCCGTTGTGTTACTGTCCAAAGACCTCTTCGGCGATGCGCGCGCTCTCGGCGGCGTCCTTGGCGTAGTAGTCTGCGCCAATCTGTTTGGCGTATTCGGGGGTGAGCACGGCGCCGCCCACGATGATCTTGACGCCCGGAACCTCGGCATGGAGCAGCTTGATGGTCTCCTCCATGGCGACGACGGTGGTGGTCATAAGCGCCGAGAGGCCGACGAGTTTGATATCGCGCTCCTTGACGGTCTTGAGTACCTCCTGCGGATCGACATCGCGGCCCAGGTCAAAGACGGTGTAGCCGTAGTTGTCGAGCAGCATCTTGACGATGTTCTTACCGATGTCGTGGATGTCGCCCTTGACGGTGGCCACGCAGATCTTGCCCTTGTCGGCAATCTCGCCGGCGGGCATCAGGCGCTTGATGGTGTCGAAGCCCACGCGCGCCGCCTCGGCCGAGGCCATGAGCTGCGGCAAGAAGAACTTTCCCTGGTCAAAGAGGACGCCAACCTCGTCGAGAGCGGGGATAAAGTGATTGTTGATGAGGTCCATGGCGTCGTGGTCTGCCAGCAGACGCTCGGTCTCGGCAGCGATCTCGCCTTTGCGGCCCGAGACGACCATGCGACGAATCGGGTCGTCATTGCCGTCGGTGCCAGCGGTGCCAGCAGCGGGCACGGTGTCGGTCGATGCGGTCTGAGTCGCCGCCGGGTTGGCGGCAATCTTGTACGGGTCGGTCCAGCCGGCGTAGTGTTCGATGTATCCGGTCGAGCCCTCATCTTCAACGCTCAGCACGCGATAGCTGTAGACGGTGTCCATAAAGCGCTTGGAACCCGGGTTCATGATGGGGGCGTCCAGACCTGCACCAAAGGCGGCGGCCAAAAAGACCGAGCCCAACAGCGGCCGCGCGGGCAGACCAAAGCTGATGTTCGACACGCCGAGCGCGCATTTGACGCCCAGGCGCTCCTTGCACAGGGACATGGCGCGCAGGATCTGCTCGGCCTGGCGTTGATTGGTCGAGGCGGTCATGACCAGACAGTCGATGAGGATGCGGTCCGGGCCGATGCCGTAGCGGGCGGCCTCGGCCACGATGCGCTCAGCGATGGCGAAGCGAGCCTCGGCGGTATCGGGGATGCCGCCTTCGTCGAGCGTAAGGCCGACGACGTTGGTGCCGTAGTGGGCGACCAGCGGAAAGATCTCATCCATGACCTGCTGCTTGCCATTGACCGAGTTGATGATGGGCTTGCCGGCGTAGCGGCGCACGGCGGCCTCGACGGCTGCGGGGTCGGTGGAGTCGATCTGCAGCGGCAGCAGCGTGGAGCCTTGGAGCTGCTCGGTCGCTTGCTGGATGACCTTGACCTCGTCGATCTCGGGCAGGCCCACGTTGACGTCCAAGATATCGGCGCCCTGTTCTTGCTGGCTGATGCCCTGGCTTACGACGTAGTCCAGATCGCCGTCGCGCAGGGCCTGCTGTAAGCGTTTTTTACCGGTGGGGTTGATGCGCTCGCCGATGACGGCGATTTTGTGGCCGTCGCAGGGGAGGTCCACCACGGTCTGGGCGCTTGTGACCGACATGCTGGGCTTGCGGTGGCGCGGACTGGGCGTGTGGTTGTCGATAAGCGTGCGCAGCGCTGCCATGTGCGTGGGCGTGGTACCGCAGCAACCGCCCACGACGCTCACGCCGTCGGCGATCATGCCGGCGACGGCCTGGGCGTATTCGGGGGCCTGGATGTCAAAGACGGTGTTACCGTCGTCGTCCACGCGGGGCAGTCCTGCGTTGGCCTGCACCATAACGGGCTTGTCCGTAACGGTGAGCATGCGAGCGGCGAGCCCTCGGAGCTCGGCCGGTCCCTGGCTGCAGTTGATGCCCAAAACGTCGGCGCCGATGGCGTCGAGCGTGGTGGCGGCCACCTCGGGGCTCGTGCCCAGGAAGGTGCGGCCGTCTTCCTCAAAGGTCATGGTGGCAAAGACGGGCAAGTCGGAATTCTCGCGGCAGGCGAGGACTGCCGCCTTGATCTCGGCCAGGTCGGTCATAGTCTCGATAATAAAGAGGTCCACGCTCGCATCGACGCCGGCGCGCACCTCCTCGGCAAAGAGGTCGTAGGCCTCGTCGAAGCTGAGGGTACCCAAGGGGCGAAGCAGCGCGCCGATGGGGCCGATGTCGCCGGCGACGTAGTGGGCACCGGCTGCGCGGGCGCAGGCGACAGCGGCGGCAAAGACATCTGCCACGGTGGCGGTACCGTCGAGCTTGTGGGCGTTGGCGCCAAAGGTGTTGGCGGTGATCACGTCGCAGCCGGCCTCGACGTACTGTCGCTGAATGTCGGTAATGACCTGGGGCTCCTCAAAGTTGAGCAGCTCGGGCAGGGCTCCGGCCTTCATGCCGGCCGCCTGCAGCATGGTGCCCATGCCGCCGTCGAACAGCAGATGCCCCGTGCCCTCGATGGCCGCACGCAGGCGATCGTCCTTAATGCGCAGATCGTCGATCGTGCGCGTCTTGTACGTGGCACCGTTGCGACGTGCGGCATCAACGGGTGCCGCCAATGCAGTGCCGTCAGAATCATGAGTGATAAGCGGAGTAAACATCGAGGGCTCCTAATGGCTGGAATAGCAGGTGGTGTGGGCGGCGCGGAAGCGACAGTGCTCGCGCATGCGGCAGATATTGCAGGTGGGGCGGCTCTGGGCGTCGTGGACCTCGCCGTCGAACAGACCGATCACCGCGGTCACGCTCTTGGTGGGCATGAGCAGGCTGGTGGGCGTGACGGTAAGCCCGATGAGCCGCGTGGCGTTGAGCGCGTCCACGATTGAGCGCTGTGCCGTAAGCGGGCAGTCGCCGTAGCCGGGACTGAAGCGCCAGTTACCGGCGAGTCCGCGTGCGGCGGCCGCAGCCTTAACCTGCTGGTCCATCTGCTCGACGGCGGCTTCTACATAGGCAGAGCATGCGGCGTCGAGCACAGCTCCCTCCAGGGGCTGCTGGGCTCCCGTGGTACGCAGGCGACGCTCGGCGTCCATGCCGAGGGTGCATGCCATGAGCGCGGCAAAGCGGGCGTCTTTGAGATGTCGATAGATGTCGCGACCGCGCAGCTCAACGTTGGTGCCAACCAGACGGATGCAAGGCTCTCCCTGCTCGTCCACGCCCGTGGCATCGACGGTAAACACGCGCCGCACGCCGCGGGGCTCAATGTCCAGCTCAAGGCGCTCGACCACAAGCTCAATACGTCGTGACAGCTCGGGCTCAATCTGCTGGCCGCCGTAACCCAGATACCGCAGCATCTCGGCACGGTCGACACGGGGATGGTGCGCAGCATCGACACGGTAAAGCGCCGGCGACGCAAGGTCGGCCGGCACTTCGACAGCGGTTGTATCGATGTGCGGTTTTTCCATTACCCTAGGCGCTCCATAATGGTCGCGGCGATCGCAGGACGATTCATAGTGTACAGGTGCAGACCGGCGGCACCGTGCTCCTTGAGGTCGCAAAGCTGACGGGCGGCATAATCTACACCGGCTGCCTGCAGGCTCTCGGGGTCGTTCTCGTACTTGGCGAGAATCTTGATGACGGGGGAGGGCAGCGACGCACCGCACATAAAGACCATGCGGCTGATTTGCGACTTGCCCATAAACGGCATGATGCCCGCGGTAATGGGCACGGTGATGCCCGCCTTGTCGGCAAGCTCGCGGAAGCGGTAGAAGCACTCGTTGTCAAAGAAGAGCTGCGTCACAAAGAAGCTCGTGCCGGCGTCCTGTTTTTGCTTGAGGTATTCGACCGAAGCGTTGAGGTCCTCACAGGCAATGTGGCCCTCGGGGTAGGCTGCGGCGCCCACACAAAAGCCGGCGTCGACGAGCTCGGGGATGAGGTCGCGGGCGTAGGCGTAGTCCGAGGCGGGCTTGTCGTCCTCAGTCGCGCCAGCGGGCAGGTCGCCGCGCAGGGCCAGGATGTTTTCAACGCCGGCTGTGCGATACTCGCCGATCTTGGCGGCGATATCGGCGTGCGAGCGGCCCACGCAGGTAAGGTGTGCCACCGAGGGCGTATCGAATTCGCTCGAAATCATATGCGCGATGGGGGCGGTGGTGGCGCCGTTGCCAGAGCCGCCGGCCGAGCAGGTGACCGAGACAAAGCTCGGCGAAAGCTTGCACAGATTGCCTGCCACCTCGCGAGCCGTGTCGAGGGAAAGCTCGCCCTTAGGCGGGAACATCTCAAACGAAACGGGCGCGGTGCCCCGGGATGCCGCCTGCTTAAAAACCTCGTCGACGCGCATATCGTGCTCCTTTAGATACGTAATAGTGTGATGTGTTGTAAGGATTCTACAGCACCACTGTGTCACGGTGGAGTTTCACTCGCTATTCGGGGATACCAATCAAAGATGCCTTGCTATCGACATTCCCTATAGCAGAGCGGTCAATCTAGGATGGGGCTATAAAGACTGGTATCTGATGCGAAATACCAGTTAATAGAGCCCCATCCCAAATTGACTACCCTTAAACCATGGGGAGAGGTCTGCAATTTATACAGTTGATTGGCTGTTGAGGGCGGCAACGCCGCCGCGATGCGGTAACCTCATTGATTGGTTTCGTGACAGCAACATAACGGTAATGTTGCGGAAACACGACGAGCCTAATCTATGACTCGTTCGTTAGTAATCAACACCGCTTCTCACGCGGTGCCGATACGAAGGGAGTTCCGTATGGCCGAACTTACTGACCGCTTCGGGACCATGGTGTTCTCGGAGGAAGTCATGAAGGACTACCTCCCCAAGGACATTTGGAAGCGCCTTGCTGCAACCCTCGAGGACGGTGAGCCGCTTGACCTGGATGTGGCCAACGCCGTTGCCCACGCCATGAAGGTCTGGGCCATCTCCAAGGGCGCGACGCACTACGCGCACTGGTTCCAGCCGCTTTCGGGCATTACTTCCGAGAAGCACGACAGCTTCCTCGAGCCCAACCACGACGGCACCGCCATTACCAAGTTTACGGGCAAGAACCTCATCCAGGGCGAGCCGGACGCCTCCAGCTTCCCCAACGGCGGCCTGCGTGCCACCTTCGAGGCCCGTGGCTACACCGCTTGGGATCCCACCAGCCCCGCATTCATTAAGGACGATGTCCTGTGCATCCCCACGGCTTTTTGCTCCTACACGGGCGAGGCCCTGGACAAGAAGACCCCGCTGCTGCGCTCCATGACCGCACTCTCGCGTGAGTCCAAGCGCGTTTTGGCGCTGTTTGGTAAGACCCCCAAGAAGGTCGTTCCTTCCGTGGGCGATGAGCAGGAGTACTTCCTGATCAAGAAGGACGCTTACCGCAAGCGCAGGGACCTGGTCATCACCGGGCGCACCCTCTTTGGTGCTGCTCCCTGCAAGGGCCAGGAGCTCGAGGAGCACTACTTTGGCGCTATCCGCCCCACCGTCTCGTCCTATATGAAGGACCTGGACGATGAACTGTGGGCGCTTGGCATTCCTGCCAAGACCAAGCACAACGAGGTCGCTCCCTGCCAGCATGAGCTCGCCCCTGTCTATGGCGAGGTCAACGAGGCCATCGACCAGAATCTGGTCATGATGGAGAAGATGAAGCTCATCGCCTCCCGTCACGACTTGGTCTGCCTGCTGCACGAGAAGCCCTTTGAGGGCATCAACGGTTCGGGCAAGCACAACAACTGGTCGCTTGGCACCGAGTCCGAGAACCTGCTCGACCCGGGCGACACCCCGCTCGACAACCTGCAGTTCATCGTCTTCCTCACCGCGGTGATCGAGGCCGTCGATAACTATCAGGAGCTCCTGCGTGCCTCCGTTGCCTCGGCCGGCAACGATCATCGTCTGGGCGCCAACGAGGCTCCTCCGGCGATTATGTCCATCTTCCTGGGCGACCAGCTTACCGAGGTTGTCGAGAAGATCATCGATGGCAAGGCTTCCGTCCATGCCACGCGCGGCGTGCTTGACTTGGGCGCCGATACCCTGCCCAAACTGATGCAGGACAACACCGACCGCAACCGCACCTCCCCGTTCGCCTTCACCGGCAACAAGTTCGAGTTCCGTGCCTGCGGCTCCGAGCAAAACGTTTCCGACTCCAACCTGGTGCTCGATGCCGCCGTTGCCAAGTCGCTCAAGTCCTTCGCCGATGCGCTCGAGGGTACGCCCGAGGATAAGTTCCAGGACGCCGCGCTCGAGTACTGCAAGAAGGTGCTGACCGATCACCAGCGCATCCTGTTCTCCGGCGACGGTTACTCCGACGAGTGGCCCATCGAGGCCGAGAAGCGCGGCCTTGCCAACAACAAGACCACGGCCGACGCTCTTCCCGCCTTTGTTTCCGATAAGGCCATTGCGCTCTTTGAGGAGACGGGCGTCCTGACCAAGGCCGAGGCTCAGTGCCGCTATGACTGCAAGCTCGAGAAGTACAACAAGCTCATGAACATCGAGGCTACCACGATGGTTCGCGAGGCGCGTCGTACCTATCGCCCGGTCATTACCGCCTATGCCACCAAGGTCGCTAAGGGCCTTGAGACTATTCGTGCCGCCGGTGCTGAGGCCGCCATGCAGTGCGAGCAGAACACGCTCAACAAGCTCTGCAACGGTATCACTGCCATCAACGACTCCATCAAGGCGCTCGACGTCGTGCATCAGAAGGCCGAGGCTCTCGATGGTCAGGAGCAGGCCAACGTGTACGCGCACGAGGTCGTTCCCGCTATGGATGCGCTGCGTGCCGCCGTGGACGCAATGGAGGAGATCGTGGCCGCCGACTACTGGCCGGTCCCGACCTACGACGACATCCTGTTCTACGTGTAGAGCGTAACTGACATATCGTTACGGTATTGAGCCGGGGTCCGCATCATGCGGGCCCCGGTTTTTGTTCAAGACTTTAGTCCGCTGGCCGCGCAGCGGCCAGCTTTAAACCACCCGCTACGCGGGTGGAGACAAACGGCTTTACAAAGCCACCCCTCCGACCGATATTGACGATTGTTCAGGCCG
>DBGDSC010000059.1:0-2231 GCA_048402045.1 Collinsella sp. | reverse complement strand
TCCTCGAAGCAGCTTTCGAGCAGCATAGGGATGAACTGCGCGAACACTGGGCGGTCGATACGATGGCCGACATGGTGAAGCTCTTGGCGATGCACGGCCTTGACAGCCTGGAAGGATTGGTTGGGCTTGATGATACAATAAGCGAGTGAATATCTTGGTGTTTTGCGGCTGATCCCGACCACGGCGTGGCAATAAACCGCAGATCGTCGGCTCTTTCGGGGATCGCTTGGAGCCGAAACTAACTAAGCGACCCATCTAACATTCGCACGGGGAACGGAGTTCCTACTCCATTCCTTCCGTCATCTCATGGAACGTCACGCCGAAGCCGTCGGCGATCTTCTTCATGTTGTCGATGCTCACGTTCCGCGCGCCGCGTTCGATGTCGGCGGGGTAGGTTGGACTCATCCCGATCAGCGCGGCGAAGCCGCGTTGGGATAGGCCGCGCTCGTCGCGCAGATCCTTGATCCTCAACCCGTATTGCACCCTTATCGTGGACATGCGCCCATGTTCTGGCATGGACGGATGCCGGGTGCATCATTTTGAATGAGCATTTAGCGCACGACGTGGTATCGTGGTCTGGTCGTAGCGTGGAAGGATATACGGACATGGCTATCGTCATTGAACTTGACGAAATCATGGAGGATCGAGGCGTGTCGCTCAACAAGCTGTCGCACCGGGTCGGGATCACCAACGTGAACCTATCCCGGATCAAGACCGGCAAGGTGCGAGCTGTACGATTCTCGACGCTCGCCGCCATCTGCGATGCGCTGGAATGCCAGCCAGGAGACATCTTGAAGAACGTGGAGCCGTAGCCGTCGAGAACGGACTGACGGTGAAGGAGTTTTTCGCGAAGATGCCGGATTGATGAACGCTCCCGCGACGTTGCTGGAGCAGCATCCGGGCGCGTGCTATAATGCGAGACAATCGGTGCCCCGCCCACCCGGGCAGCATCGGTTAACTGACTAAGCCGGTTTTACCTTCCAGGGGAGACCGGCTTTCTTGTTGTCCCAACACCGTCCGTCATTCGTCGCGCCTACCGACCAGGTCGATCAGCGCGACAACCACCAACAACAACTCGCATACCGCTATGACTGTCTGTGCGTCCATGAGCACTCCTTTCGGAAGCTGCCCAGGACATGACGGAGCACCGCCGGAGATTCTACCACGGGCGCGGTTCCGGCCGCCTCTCGAGCAAGGGGCGGTGCCGCCGCCAGGATAGTGCTCGAGGTTCGGGAAGAATATCCGCAGTGAAGGAGGCGGCGAAGTCAACCAAGACCAGGATGGCGTAGGCGCTTGAAAGCCATGCGGGAATCGGAAGGCATCCGGAAATTCGGCAGTGACAGGGTGCAAGCACCCTGTACCCTCTTTCGTTTCGAGCGGAGCGAGCGAGCGCAAGCGAGGGGCGTTACATCGCCCGCCGGACACGGCACGGAGGCACCGCCTCCGGCTTGCGCGCAACCGGCGCGCTCCAGGGTTCGGGGCGGAAGCCCCGCTGCACGTTGTAGCGCAAAATTTATTTTGTGTTACAACGTGCGTCTCTTGCTAACCTCCCTTCTGCCGTCGAGGTCGCATAATGGGGGAATGAAGATCGCGGGGAAAGGTGGCATTGATGGATTATCGGATGTTGTACGAAAAGCTGGTTGCCGAAGCCGAGGAAAACGGGCTTGGAGGTGAGTTCGTGGATTGGGGGATCTCCATCAGCAAGTGGCGCGCCGACCCGGTGGCGCTCGCCCTGTACGGATGGCTGCTGGAAAACGAGCCGGAAGGGATGGCCGCGAAGTCGGAAAGGCAAATCGACTGGGAGATGGGAATCGTAGGAATGGCATCGAGCAGGCGGCGTGAGGAAGCGGTGAAATCATGGAGGCGAAGCCCTGGGGCGGCAGAACGGGAAAACGGCGGCTTCCTTGCGACGCTCGGCCTGTCGAACGCGGAGCGCAGCGCGGCGAACGAGGCCATGATTGCGGAGATTCCCGAAGTGGCGTTCTTCTAGGCGCTTCAGGAAGGTGCTCAAAGCCGCGTCGGGGGCAACGAGAGCCGTTCTAAGGCCTGGTTTCGCCCTCGCATGAGGCGAAGTCGGTTGAGATGGAATCGGAGGCCCTGCGATGGGCCTCCGTCGCTTTGACGGTCATTTCCGGTGAGCTTCCCCGTCCTTCACTGCGAGGTTTTGACCTTGGTTTTTCGGGTTGATTCGGGGTGGGGCTTTCTGCGACCCCCACCCCGGGGGATGCCGA
>DBGDSC010000058.1:0-59309 GCA_048402045.1 Collinsella sp. | reverse complement strand
GGTGCGCCATATGTTCAGTAAGATCACTTGATACACCACAGCGAGGAAGGTTATTGCATTTCCCTGTCTTTCGTGGTAAAATGTAGTTGTAAACCACCAGAGAAACCAATCTAATTTTATCGTTGATAGCCATTTCCTTGATAGCCAAATGATAGCAAAAGTTCGGCAAGCCCATAGGATAAGGATAATAGGTATCAGGAAAAATCAAATGATATCAAATCCCCCAAACAAAAGCGTTTAGAATTAAGTTTCATTTTGCGAGTGGGAGTAGGCTGATAGGGTTCTGACCTGCACTTTTGAGTGCCGTACTGTGCCGCTGAGTTTCGTTTCGTACGAGAGTCATGGCAAAGCCGTCAGCGACGGCGGTGAGTAAATACGAAAATTGAGCCTCCGTTCCCGTGCTGGGACGGAGGCTTTTTCTTTGCCTTTTTACTCCCTTTCACCTGCGATTTTGCTATTTACTCCCCGTATTTCGAGACGGCAAGGAACGGGGCGGTATTCGGAGGAATGGGAGTAAGGATTTGTTTGCGCTTAAGCTTCCGTCCCCCTAAGTGCGCTTCATGTCCCTCGTCGCCTCCGCGCGGCATGCCGCTATACGAGCTTCTTGCGCGTCCTTGGATCGAGTCCGGAGTACAAGTCCTTGCCGTTCATGAGCGACAACGCATGGAAGGGTGTGTCGGGGAGGCCTTCGGCATGGAAGGCGCTCTCGTACGACCTGATCGAGTCCGCTATGCTGTTCGATTGGTCACGCATGACAACGGTGAGCAGGTAGTGGCGGTCGGAGAGGCCGTCGCTTCCCGACTCGTCGACGAAGATGCTGAGTTCTCGCATTGCTCTCATGGATAAGAAAAAAGCCGGGGAAAACGTCCCCGGCACTTGGAAGCCTTCCTAACGGAAAACCAATTACCTTGTATCATGCACTGTCCGAAAATTCAAGGACACTCGAATTTTCAAATTAGTCTTTGCAAATAACCTTTGAGCCTTCACCATCAATTACAATTCCCTGACGGTTGTTAATTGGGCATAGATTCAAATCCGAAAACTCAGTCATTATTTTCTCGGTAACCTTCTTAAATGGTGCCGTAAGATAATGCGGAAGAACATAGAAATCGATCAAATCAAGCCCTGCATCATCTTCCTGTGAGTAGTCCTCCGGCTTTTCATCCATTTGCTCAATATATTGGATGGTAGGAGCGCATATAGCCGCCCCCGCTGATTCACCGATCATCAGTTTTCCCTTTGCCAATTCCTTCTTCAACAGCTCATCCGTTCCCGTTTTACGGAGCTGGTCCATAAGGAAGAAAGAATTTCCACCGGTAAAATAAATCACATCCGCATCTTCAAAAATGGACCGTATCGTTGAATAAGACTCCGTTGAAATATCAATTTCCGTTACGGCTGCTCCCAGTTTATTGAATAGCTTTCGAGCCGAGCCGACATAACCGGTGTAGCCTTCACGCAGCGAAGCTGTGGGAATAAATGCGACTTTCTTGTTATCAATTTCTTCTTTTATCAAACTTCCTACACTTGAAAAGTGCGAACATAAAAACAGCTTCATCCATGTTCTCCTTTAGGTAGCCCGGAATTGCTCGTCGAGAAGAGGAATGTGCGAGCAAAAAAATAGGGCAGAGTCGCTTGCGCAAGTCCGCCCCTAAAACCGTGAAGGTTTTGCTATCTGCAGGCTATTCTACCAACCCGAGCGATTCTGTCAACCTGCGAAGGAACTCGAGCGCGGAGCGAGCTGCGGCGTCGGGCCCCTTGTCGGGCAGCGCCTCGGTTTCGCCGTCGGCCCTGGCGAACATCTCGGCGAGCTCGGATGCGGCGCGCGAGTGCGAGGAGCCCTCGGGTACCAAGCCGGAGTGCGCCACGAGCACGGTCGCGACCTCCTGCATGGCCGTATTCCCCATCCACTTCCTCCTGGTCGCCTTGGGAATTCCCACGGCGGCGACCCTTCGGGAGACGCCGCTGGACGCCGAGCCCCGGGCGGCGCCCCTCTCGGCGAAGCAGTTGATCAGGCACGAGCCGTGCGCGGCGCAGTTGCGGACGGACTTCACGCGCTTGAGGTCGTAGTGGGAGGCCTCGAGGCGCCTGTCGCCCCATCGCCTGGCGCAGAAGCGCACGAAATCGATGAGGGTGCCGAACGAGGTGAGCTCAAGGAAGGCCCAGGCAGGCATGTCGCCGGAGTACTTCGCGTAGAGGCTCGAGCTGTAGGGGCTGCGGCCGCTCATCTTGAGCTCGCGCAGGCGGTACTCCCTGTTTGCAGTGGTAAGCGATGCCATGTAGTCGGCCACGATGGCGTAGCCGTCCTCTCCACGGTCCTCCATCTCGCGAAGCAGTGTCACCTTCTGGAAATGCTCGATGTCGAGCGTCATGCCGAGCAGGGCGTGGCGCAGCTCCTGGTCGAGCGCCGCGAGCAGGCGCAGCTGGCCGAAGTCGAGGTCTACGTAGCGGCCGTCGCGCGGGCCTCCCTCGTATTTCGAGAAGAGTTTGCGGTAGGATGCGAGCTTGAAGAAGTTGCACTTGTCGCGCAGGTAGTCCGCGGCCTCTTCCTCGGAACACAGTTCGAAGGCTACGCCCTTCTGCTTGAGGTGCTCTATCTGCTGCTCGATCGTGAGGATCGGCTTCCTATCGTGGGGTTCGGCCATGCTCGGTCTCCTGTCATTGATTTGAGAATCCTATTCTACCAGCATGTTTGCCCTGAATCCTGAAGGCCCGTTCGCCAACTCATAAGCAAGCCACCTGAGACTACTCACTTTGTTCACGAATGGCGAAGACCTGCGACCTGGGGTTTTGCAAATGGCGCGCAAGCCACCCGCGTTAATTCACTTGCGATTGCAGCTGGCGGCTTGCGGGCAAAAGGGCGGTTGAGTTTCAAAACGGGCGTTTTCGGCGCCATCGAGCCTCCAAAGGCGACCCGCCGCGCACTTTGGGACAAAAACAAAAACTCAAAGCCCTGAGTTTGAAAAAAGTTTTTGAGGTTGTCCCAGCTTTTGTCCCCGAAGCCGACGAAACGCGACATCGCGTCATTCGGCGGCACGCGTTCTGTGTCGATGCCGAAAACTGGGTGTAACTGGAGTGACGGGACGGCAGAACCGACGCCATCGAGTGGGAGTAAACGATATTCGTTGATTTCAAGCCTCTGACCTGCGAAAACAGGTCGGGGGCTTCTTATTTTGCAACCTCTGTGCAACCTTTGCGGTTTCGCGCCCCGTGAACAGGGGACGTAGCACTGTTCACGTCTGGGCCCATATCGGCACCGATCATTGCCCGCGCTGCTTCTGCTTGCGCTTCAGCTTCCGCTGCTCGAGGCACGTCGCCCGGTGTTCCTCGCCAGAGGAGAGCTGGCCGTTCCTTGCGAAACCGCGAGGCCACCTATATCCGCTTGCTGCGGGCTTGCTTGAACCAGTTCCTTTTGAAAGAGCCTATACCTCCGAAGAACTTGTTGTACGTCTCACCGTCCTCCTTGGCCTCGTACTTGACCAAGGCAAGTTCGATAGTACAGAGGTAATCCGCCACTTGCTCGAGGCGGTAGTCGGTCATCGAGGTCTTGCGGCGTCGGACGACCCCTTTTGAGAGGACCTTGCCCACCGAGTCGTCTCGCCCGCGGAACAGAAGGAGCGCATCCTCGCGACCTTCGGCGACCTGTGCTGCGAGATGGAGGGCTGCACCATCGTGCAGGGCCCTTTCCAAAGCGAAGTGTCGAGCCGAAGTGTTGAGCGTCGGCCCTGAATGTTCAATGACCGTTGTTTTCTGCCCCTCAAGTGGTGAACTTCTCCTCGGGGCTGTTGATTCCCCCACGCGCCCCCTTCCGTTCTCTGTGTTCCCCTTATACTCCTTGTACAAGGAGGTAAGAAGTCATGGACAAGACCGCACAGGACAGCTTGGCAAAGAAGCCCGTCGACATGAGGGACAGGATTCTCGAGCATCTCGAGGCCCTCACCTCTGCCGTCTCGCTCGACGACCTTGCCCGTCTGTCCACCTCCGACATCGCCGAGACGCTCATCATCTCCAGGAGTCTGGCGAGCCAGTACCTCAACGACCTTGTTCGCGCCGGCCTTGTGGTTAAGGTGGCGGGCAGGCCTGTCCGTTATTTTCATCGCCGCGCGTTCCAGAAGCGTTTTCAGGTAAAGCTCTCTGCAAGCGAGTACGCCTCGCTCGCCGACCTCATCCAGGCGACGGGAATCGCCGATCACCGTGACTTCGCGCGTGCCGTGGGCTTTGACCTGAGCCTCAGCTCCGTTGTCGAGCAGTGCAAGGCTGCGGTTCAGTACCCTCCGTTTGGCCTGCCCATCCTCTTGAGCGGCGGCGTGGGTGTCGGCAAGTCTTTCCTTTCTCGTCTTGTGTACGAGTATGGCAAGAACCAGGGCTTGCTGTCCCGCGACTCCTCCTATGTGCGCATCGACTGCGCCGGGGTCCCGGACGCCGCCTCGTTCAACGGGCTTCTTGACGAGTCGATCGCGAAATCGCGCGGGGGTGTGGTTTTTGTCAACGGCATCGAGGCACTCTCTCCCTCTGCGATGGAGCACTGCCTTGCGACGGCCCTCGGGCTCGATGCCTCCCAGGATGCGCCGCGCGCTCGCCTCGTTCTTTCGACGACGCTTTCCGCCGATGACCTGAAGGTTTCCACGGCTTACAGCAAAATGCCCATCTGTGCCCGCGTCCCCTCACTCAAGGAGCGGACCCCCGAGGAGCGCGAGGATCTCATCTTGAGCTTCCTGCGCAGCGAGGGGTGCCGAATCGGTTCTGATGTGAAGATCAGCCGCGGCGCATACCGTTGCCTCGTGAACGCGGACTTTTCCGATAACATCGCCGGCTTGCGCGCCTGCGTGACGAACTGCTGCGCCAAAGCGTTTCTCAATCGCGAGGGCGACTACGTCGTCGTTCGCCCGTATCTTCTTCCCAGCGGGCTCCTCTCCTCCGCGCAGATCGATCAACAGCCCGACGATGGCGTTCTGATCGACGCGTCCCTGGATGCCGCCGAGAGCACAGGGCATCGAGCAGGCGCTCGATGCCCTGTGCTCTCTCGATGAGCGATTCTGCGCCGGGGAGCTCTCTGTCTCCGAGCTCGTCTCGCAAGCTGTCTCCGCTGTGCGCGGCGTTGAGGATCACTTGATCTTCGGCCGCGGCGTTACCTCCTCGAGGTCGCGCGCCTTCGAGCGCATCGTGGGCGCGGTCCTTGCCGACGCAGGCTCTTCTTATGGCATCGAGCTTTCGAGGAAGGTCGCTTTTCTGCTGGCCCAGGAGATTTGCCCGCAGTTGTGGCCGGGCATCGGCCCGGCTAAGCGAAAGTCTGCCTGTGCGGAGCAAATCTCCCATCTCCTCGGTGCCGTGACCTCCGAATTGCCGTTTGCCTCGAGCGTCTCCGATCAGGTCGCCGCAGACGTGGAAGGGGCGCTGGGAATTTCGCTCGATCACTTCACGAAGACGCTTCTGACGCTGTGCGTCGCATCGGAGTCTCGCGACGCGAAGGCCCTTCGAACGCTCTGCGTCATCTTGTCCCACGGCTACTCAACGGCGACGAGCATCGCCGACGCGGCGAACCGTATGCTCGGCATGCATGTGTACGAGGCGGTCGACATGCCCTACGACCAGCAGCTGAAGGACATCGTCGGTCCGCTCCAGCGCCTCGTCGACCGCCATTCCTACTGCACCGGGGTCGTGTTCCTCGTCGACATGGGCTCCTTGGAGGAGGCCTATAAGGCCCTCGAGAACGTTACCGACTCCACTATCGGCGTGGTGAACAACGTCTCTACCGGTCTTGCGCTCGAGATCGGGGTCGGGCTGCTCGGCGGCAAGTCCATCGCCGAGGTTCTTGGCGATGCGACCGCCGCGTGCGTGACGCACTGCAAGGTGATCGAGCGCGTCAACCGTGAGGACGCCATCGTCTTCTGCTCCGAGTCCGGGGTCGACGCCGCGGAGAGGATACGCCAGCTCGTCTCGCAGAGCCTCCCGCGCACCATAGGCGCGCGCCTGCTCACGAGGCCCTTCAAGCAGCTCGTCGCGAACGGGTCGAATGACGCCGTTTTCTCCGAGCACCGCGTCTGCGCCGTCATCGGCACGGGAGACCCCGGGGTCGCCTCCGTCCCCTTCGTCGCCCTCGAGGACATCATGTCGACGGCGTCCGCCTCTAAGGTTGATGCCGTGTTCGGCAGGTGGCTTGACGCTTCCGAGCTCTCTTCTTTCCACGAGAAGCTGCTCTCGAACATGACGCTGCAGAGCGTCATCCGCTCCATCACCATCCTCGACCCGGAGCGGCTATTCCACGAGATCGAGAGCGCCGTGCACGAGCTTCAGCGCAGGACAGGCGAGAAGATCGGCAGCAACGCCATCATTGGGCTCTACGTCCACCTCTGCTGTCTCGTCGAGCGCCTTGTTACCAGAAACCCCATTGAGACCTACGTTGGTCAGGACCGCTTCGAGGAGGAGCGTGCCGATTTCATCGAGTCCTTCAGGCAGAGCTTCTCGAGCATCTCGACGCGCTATCGCGTAGAGGTTCCCGTAAGCGAGATCGCATATGTCTTCGACTACATAAGCGTGAGCGCCGCCCCGGCGCGAGAAGAGCGCCTTGGCTCCTCGGACCTCCTGCTCGACGAGTGACCTTCCCCGCGCCGCCGCAAGCTGACTGCGCGTCCTCAATAATCCGATAACCCCTTGCCCGGCGCGAATCCGGATAGCGCCGAGGCAGTACCGAACGTAAAACTTCATTTGATAGGAGCAAACATGAGTGTTGTTATGGCACGAATCGACAATCGCCTGCTTCACGGCATCATCGTGACGCAGTGGGCCCCGGTGTCGGGCGCGACCCGAGTCATGGTCATCGACGACAAGGTCGCCGGCGACGAGGTCCTGAAGTCCACTATGAGGATGGCGCGCCCCGCGGGCATGGCCGTCTCGATCATCTCCGAGCAGACCGCGCTCAAGAACTTCGCGGCGGGCAAGTACGACCGCGAGAAGGTCTTTGTCATCGCCAAGGAGCCCGAGACGATCCTTCACCTGGTCGAGTCGGGCATCGAGCTCCCGTCGCTGATCGTCGGCGGCTCGCTCGTCAAGGAGGGCGGCGTCCAGCTCACCCAGCGCGCCTATGCCTCCGCCGAGAACGTCCAGAGCTACAAGGCGCTCATCACCCGCGGCGTCAAGGTGACGGCACAGTTCGTGCCCGCCGACAAGCCCGTCTCCGTCGCCGACCTCATCTAAGGAGGGATCATGGTCAACTTCACTATCCTGCAGGTCGTCCTTTTGACCCTGCTGGCCTTCATCAAGCACGTGGACTACTACGGCATCCCGATGATCTTCGTCAACTATGCCGTCTTCTGGGGCCTTATCACCGGCGTCGTCATGGGCGACTGGCAGACCGGCCTCGTCATCGGCGGCACCATCCAGCTCATGCAGCTCGGCGTCGCGGGCTTCGGCGGCTCGTCGATTCCCGACTACGGCACGATGGCCATCATCGCCACCGCCTACGGCGTGACCCTGGGCGCGGACACGGGCCTCGCCATCGGCCTGCCGGTCGGCATGCTCGGCATCCAGCTCGACGTCATCGTCAAGATCCTCAACGGCTTCGTCGTCGAGAAGTCCCAGAAGTTCTGCAACGAGGGTAAGTTCAATCAGATGAACGCCATCCTGTGGGTCTGCCCCGCGCTCTTCGGCCTGTGCGCCGCCCTGCCCGTCTTTGTCTCCGTGACGCTCGGCCAGCCCGCCGTCAACTGGCTCCTCGAGGTCATGCCTCAGTGGTTCCTCTCCGGCCTCACCCTCGCCGGCAAGATGCTCCCGGCCATCGGTATCGCCATGCTGCTCCGCTACATGCCCACCGGCAAGTACTTCCAGTACCTGCTCGTCGGCTTCTTCCTCTCGGCCTTCCTGAACGTGCCCATCATCGGCGCCGCCATCGTCGGCGTTGCCCTCGCGATCGCGTTCTACCAGCGTGCCGAGAGGGACACCGAGCTCGCCGCCCACGCTTCCGCAGACGCCTTCATCGGAGAGGATGAGTAACCATGGAAAACGAGAACATCACCGCCGTCGCCGAGGGCAAGTCCTCCGGCTACAAGGTCACCAAGAAGGATCTGCGCAACGCGAACTGGCGCTGGCTCATGAGCGTGTGCACCTTCAACTACCAGACCCAGCAGGGCGCCTCAGTCGCCTACGCCCTCTCGCCGGTCCTGAGGAAGATCTACACGAACGACGAGGACTATAAGCAAGCGCTCAACAACCACTTCCGCTACTACAATACCCAGCCTTGGCTCGCCGCCATCATCCTTGGCGCCTGCGTGGCCATGGAGGAACGCGACGGCCTAGCGGCGGCGGACGCCGTCCAAGACCTGAAGATCGGCACCATGGGACCGCTCGCCGGCGTCGGCGACTCCCTGCTCATGACCATGATCCCGACCATCATGGGCTCCATCGCCGCCTACATGGCCATCGAGGGCAACCCCGTGGGAGCCGGCATCTGGTTCGCGCTCATCCTGGCCATCTTCTGGGTCCGCATGCACGCCCTCGAGTTCGGCTACAAGCAGGGCGTGAAGCTCGTCACCGACTTCAGCGAGAAGCTTCCCAACCTCACTGCCGCCGCCTCCGTGCTCGGCCTCACCGTGGTCGGCTGCCTCATCGCCTCGGTCATCGGCGTCACCTGCCCGATTAGCTTCAGCTTCGGCGACGTCTCGATGGAGATTCAGCCGCTGCTCGACAAGATCCTGCCTGCCATGATCCCCGCCGCCATCACGGGAAGCGCGTATTACCTTCTTACCAAGAAGAACGCGAGCATGACGGTCCTCATCCTCGTGGTGATCGTCCTCGCGATGGTCGCCTCCGCCGCTGGCATCCTCGCTTAGCTTCGACCCAAGAGATTGGTGAATCAATGAGAAAGATAGTTGTGGCGAGCCATTCCCTTCTCGCCCAGGGCTTCAAGGACACCCTCGAGTTCCTTACGGGTAAGAGCGACGCCGTCAACGCCGTGTGCGCCTACGTGAACGACAACGGCGAGGGGCTCGACGCGGCGGTCGAGGCGGCTCTTTCGGGCACTGACGAGGTCGTCGTACTCACCGACGCGCTCGGCGGCAGCGTGAACCAGCGCTTCTCCCGCTTCGCCTCCGACCGGATCCACGTGATCGCGGGTGTCAACCTCCCGCTCGCCATGACGGTCGCGCTCGCGCGCCCCGACGAGAAGCTCGACTTCGACGCCCTCGTCGACGAGGCGCGCCAGCAGATCGTCTACGTGAACGGTGCCAGTTCCGCCGAGTGCGAAGACGACGAATAGAGGAGGTCGACGATGAGAGAGTTCCTTAAGGACGTGTGGATGCACGGCGGTGAGGAAAGCCGCGCCATCACCCCCGAGAACATCACGGGCGAGAAGGGCCGTGCCGCCATGTCGGCCAGCCACCTCGGCGTCGGCCGCAAGGGCTCGTGCTGCGTGCCCCTTGAGTCCGGCGAGACCATCACGCTCGCGGACATCGAGGGCCCCGGCATCATCCGCCACATCTGGATGACCGTCCCCGACAAGACCGCCGCCGGCAGCTTCGTCATGCGCGACCTCGTGCTGCGCTTCTACTGGGACGACGAGGAGACCCCCTCGGTCGAGTGCCCTGTCGGCGACTTCTTCTGCAACGGCTTCGGTGAGCGCGCCATCGTCAACTCGATGCCCATCTGCGTGAACCCGACGGGCGGCATGAACTGCTACTTCGAGATGCCTTTCAGGAAGCACGCCAAGGTCACGCTTACGAGCGAGCACCCCGGGTTCATTAAGTACATCTTCTACACGTTCAACTACGCGCTCACCGACGTGCCGGACGACGCCATGTACTTCCACGCCCGTTTTAACCGCGAGCGCAGCACCCGCAGGGGCGTCGACTACACCGTGCTCGACGGCGTGCGCGGTAAGGGCTACTACGTCGGCACCTACATGGCCCTGTGCGCCCTGGAGCGCTATTGGTGGGGCGAGGGCGAGATGAAGTTCTTCCTCGACGGCGACGAGGAGTTCCCCACGGTCACCTCGACGGGAGCCGAGGACTACTTCGGCGGTGCCTGGGCCTTCCTCGACAGGCCGCCCCACGCGCTGCCCGAGGCGCAGTGCTTCAACACGCTGTTCGCCGGCTACCCGTACCGCTCGACGCGCGACGCCACGCGCGACCGCTTCAGCGCGGGCAAGCCGAACCCGAACCCGATGCTCGCGACCAACGACGACGCGCTGCCCAGGCATGGCCTCTACAGGTGGCACCTTCCCGACCCGATCTCGTTCAAGGAGGACCTGCGCGTGACGTTCCAGGACCTCGGCAACGACGACATCAAGCTCTACGAGCGCGAGGACGACATCTCCACCGTCGCCTACTGGTACCAAAGCGAGCCGCACGCCGTGCTCGCCCCGTTTGCCGCAAGGCAGGACCGCGTGCCCAGGTAGGGTCGCCTCGAAACAAGCCAACGTTATGGGCGCCCGCGGTTGAGACGGCACGAGGGCTCGCACGGAATGTGACTCGAAACAAGCCAACGTTATGGGCGCCCGCGGTTGACCATGACTGCGGGCGTCCCTTTGTAAGGAGGACCACATGAGCGAAAAGCAAATGAGGCTCGGCGCCCTCGAGGCCGGCGGGACCAAGATGGTCTGTGCCGTGGTGTCCGGCGACGGCGAGGTTCTCGACCGTATGGAGACCCCGACGCTTACGCCCGCCGAGACCGTCCCGCAAATGGTCGAGTGGTTCACCGCCCGCGATGTGGACGCGTTGGGCATCGGCGCCTTCGGCCCGACCTGCGTCGACCCCAAAGATGGGCGCTACGGTTCCATCCTCCAGACGCCCAAGCTCGCGTGGCGAGGCTATGGTCTTCGCGCCGCGTTCGCCGACGCCCTCGGGATTCCGGTGACCTACGACACGGACGTGAACGTTGCCTGCCTCGGCGAAGTGGCCTTCGGCTGCTGCAAGGGGCTCGAGGACGCCGTCTACGTGACCATCGGCACCGGCGTGGGCGCGGGCGTCATGTGCGCGGGCAGGCTCCTTCACGGCATGCTGCACCCCGAGGCCGGCCACATGCTGGTAAAGACCCGTCCCACCGAGGAGGGACGCTGCGTCTGCCCGAGCCACGCGAGCTGTCTCGAGGGCCTCGCCTCCGGCCCCGCCATCGCCGCGCGCTGGGGAAAGCCCGCGGCCGAGCTCGCGGACAACGCTGAGGTGTGGGCGCTCGAGGGGGATTATCTGGGGCAGATGTGCGCGAACCTCGTGCTCATGTACTCGCCTCGCCGCATCGTCCTCGGCGGCGGCGTGATGCACCAGGAGCAGCTCTACGGCATCGTCCGCAAGAAGACCCTCGAATATCTGGGTGGCTACATCCAGACCGCCGAGCTTAAGGACATAGAGAGCTACATCTGCGCCCCGGGCTGCGGCGGCGACCAAGGAATCCTCGGCGCGGCCGAGCTGGCAAGAAGGGCGCTCGCGTAGCTTGCGCTCTCTCCGCCGTACAACGCGTTAAGAAAAGACGAGCGCTTCTTGCCAATTGGGCGGCAAGAAGCGCTCGTCTTTTGCATTTTTGTCTCTCAAAATCTTATTTTCACGATTTGCATTTTCATCCCGTTGTCACCGACCCTTGCGAGAAACCGGAAAAAGCCGCTGACAGAAGGGTCTCTCAAATCGTTGTAACCCAGCATATAGCCGCGACTTGTGACCTGCAGACGGCTGTTCCACGTGCCGATTTCCTTGGCGGCATCCGAAACCGCAAAATATGCCCCCACATCCTTGATTTTTGCAGTCTTAAGCCATGTTTTTGCGATCATCTTTACTGCCGTCCGATTGGCAGCATCAAAGACCAGCACACCGCCGGGGAAAGCGTCCGCCATCCCCCGCACCAGTTCCCGGACCTGCTGGGTCAGAAAGTAATAGAACACCCCGGAGGCAAAGAATACCGCCCCGCCGGAGGCATCGATTTTGCTAAACCATGCGGTGTCTTTCAGGTCGCAGGGGATATTTTGTTCTCGATCCCCGGCGGGCAGCAGCTGCTGCCGCAAGGCAATCACATCCGGGAAGTCCAGATTGTAGATCTTGCATCTACCGTTGTCGCAGGTTCTGCCGGTGTTGTCCAGCCCGCAGCCCAGATTGACCACCGCCGCATTGGGGTGGCCTTTCAGGTAATCCCGCACCTCGAAAGCAAGGTCACTCTGCCGTGTGGCCACCTCCAGCGCACCAAAACGCTGCATCAGGCTGCGGGAGCTTTTCTCTGCCTCTGAAAAGTCGTAGTCGATCTGGTCGAGCAGACGAACCGCTGTTTCATCCCTGTAAAGGTTCGGGTACAGCTCCGTACACAGCTTCCGGGAATACAGCGGGAGGATCAGCGTCTCCTGAACGGTGTTTTTCTCAATTTTACATTTCATAGGTTTCTTCCTCAGTGAATAAAAACTGTCATAATTGCCGCCAGCACAGCCGCTATGACCGTCATGCCTAACGTCATGTGCAGGATGGATGCAAAAATGCCCGTGCTTGTTACCCTTACTTCCGTGCCGTGACGCAGAGCCACCTTTTCTTTTTGCGTATCTGCACCTCGTGAAAACCTGCCTGCTCCAGACACGCCTTTAATTCAATGTCCTTGTAGATGGTCATGCCGCCGATGATCTGCATCCACCTCTCGTCCTTGTCCGTATCGCCATTGCTCTCGTTGCAGATAAGAACTGTCGCGCCTGGCTTCAGCGTCCGCCAAACCTCACGGAAACATCGGGGCAAATCAGGCCAGAAATAGACGGTCTCAAAGGCCGTGGCAGCATCGAAACAGCTATTCTCAAACGCCATATCCGCCACACTGCCTTGCAGAACGGCGCAACGCCCCTCCTGAATTGCAGTTCGGTTGAGCTTTCTAGCCTTCTCCACGCTGACGGGCGAATAGTCGATGCCCTTGACGACGCCATGCGGGCATTTTTTCAGCAGTCGTTTTATGTTTGCCCCGCCGCCGCAGCCGCAATCTAGCACTTTGGCGTTTGGCGCAAGTCGTAGAAATTGAAGTCCCCACCGCGCCACAGGGCCGTGGCCCAGATTCATCATGGCAACCATTAGTTTTCCGCCGAGGCCCACGGGCTTACGGGTGTTTTCAAAGAACGACATCTGGCCCCTCCGATTTCGTGCATTCCGTATAGGTCAACTGGAACGAGGCCTTCAGCACCGCGCTTTTCTGCACCGCCTAGCCGTTTTGACGCAGGAAACGCAGGTATTCCTCGCTTGTCCACCTGCTGTGGAGGGGGAATCCCGCCATGCTCATGAAAAGGGCTTTTGCTTTGCCGGAAACCGAGTTCCCCGCGTGGGTGAAGGTTGGCGCGATGAGCACGCCGTCGTCCTTCAGCACCCGCCTGATTTCTTGCAGGGCCTTTTCCGGATGCGGCACTATGTGAAGCGCGTTGGACGCGATCACCACATCAAAGAACTTCTGTGCATAGGGCAGGCGGAACATATCTTGTACGGAAAAGTGCAGCTTTGCGGATTGATTGTCCCGCTTTGCTTCAAGGATCATCTTTGCAGAAGCGTCCGTAGCCTCGATGTGCGCCGCCGCATTTACGATGCTCTTTGCGATAAGCCCCGTGCCGGTGGCAACCTCCAGTACGGTTTTTGCTTTCACCACCGGCCTGATCAGCTCATACATCTTCTCATACGCCGCCCGGTCCTTTCGCATGAAACGGTCGTACCGACCGGCATTCTTGTCCCAGAAGCCCTTGCGTTCGTGCATTGCTATCGCCCCCAAATAGTTAGAGACATCTAACTATAACACACGAATCATGCAGTAAGTCCTTGTGTCCGTTCATGAGAGGCTCGGAGTGAAACGGAATGTTGGGGAGGTCAGCCCTGGCGAGCTTGGTCTCATAGCCCGTGACCGCCTCGGCGATGCTGTCTGCCTGGTCGTGAAAGACGAGTGTGAGCAGATAGTAGCGAGCTTTGCCGCCGCGGTCGCCGCTCTCGTCGACGAAGATGTTGAGCTCCTTGGCCAATGGGGATTCCTAATGGAATAGATAAAAAAATAGCCGGGGGACTCCCCCGGCACTTGGAAGTAGCTCAATGGGCCACCAATAACCTTATAGCATGCTCTGACGGTAAGTGCAGGGGGGCGAGCCGGTACATGGCGTCGCGGCTGATGCGCAGCATCGCGCACGCCTCGTCGGCGCCGAATATCGCGTTGGTCGATGCGATGAGCCTCACCTGGCTCCTGCTAATGCTCTTGGTCATGGTCGTCCTCGAGCTCCTTTCGTCTCGAGGCTCCCTCGCGTGCCCGGCCGCGGGCGGCTCCCGGGGCGGTCGCCGCAGTCATTTGCGACGTGCTTGAGGCGGAGGCATCCGATCAGGCCGGCCATGCGTCCTGGGTCGCCAACATCCGTGAAGCGGCGGACGAGATGGCGACTCGCATCGCCGACATGCTCATGCACATGGGCGGCGACTAGCCAGGGCGATCCCCGCAACGGGCATTATTATCCGGGAAGCGTTTGGTTGCGAGGCACGCCCCTGTGCGGGGCCTGAGTCGTCAGGCCCCGCACAGGGGGACCGCGATGGTGGCCACTGCGCCGCCCGAGGGGCTGTTGGCGAGCGAGACGGAGCCCCCGTGGGCGCTCGCGGCCTCGGCGGCGGCGTGGAGGCCGAGCCCGTAGTGGCGGCCTCCGTCGCGCGAGGAGCGGGAGGAGTCGTCTGTGAAGAGGCGCTCACAGCCGCGTTCGAGGGCGGCGGGAGAGAAGCCCGGTCCGTCGTCGGCCACCTCGATGACGAGGTGTCCGCCCGCGACGTCGCAGGAGACCGCCACGCGCGAGCGCGCGTGCTCGGCGGCGTTGGCCACGAGGTTCGCGGCGGCTCGCGCCAGGGTGGTTCGGTCGAGCGGGGCCTCGGGCGCGCCCGCGACAGCGGGGCCCGTGGCCGCGTCGAGCGTCACGCCTCGCGCCCGGGCGATCTGGGCGGCCTCGGCGAGGACCTGTTCGCAGAGCTCGGCCGGCCGCATGGGGACCCTCTCCGCCCCGCCGGACCCGCGCGAGGCCTCGATGAGCAGGCGCACGTAGCCGTCGAGCCTTTCGACACTGCCGGCTATGTCGCGCGCGGCGGCCGCGAGGTCGGCGTCTTTCTCGTCTTCCAGCTCCTCCGCCACGAAGTCGGCGTTGGCGCGCAGCACGGTGAGCGGCGTCTTGAGGTCGTGGGCGAGCGACGCCACCCGCTCGCGCTGCCCCCGCTCCGCGGCCCAGCGGGCCTCGAGCGACTCGGCGAGGGAGGCCCGCATGGCGTCCATCGCGGCGAGGACGTCGTTCACCTCGCGCACGTTGGTGCTGCCGACCGCGAAGTCGAGCTCCCCCGCGCCGACGCGCCGCGCCGCCTCCGCGAGCGGCGCCATCTTGCGCGAGATCACGCGGCTCGCGCGGCGTGCCACGAGCGCGAGCGCGAGCGCGCTTCCCGCCGCGGCGCCGACGAGCATGAGGTTCTGCGGGTTGGGAAGCAGGCCGGCGAGGTCGCGCGAGACCCACTGCGGCAGGTACTCGCTGACGAGTGCGCAGGCCCCGCCGCTCTTGAGCGGGAACGCGGCGTAGGTGAGGCCCGAGCCCCCGCCCTCGATCTCCACTGTGCCCGGATCCGCGGCGAGTGCCGCACGGGCCATTTCCGTCGCGTCCTCGAGCCGCGTGCCCTCGAGGTCTGTCATCAGCACGTATCCGTCCTTATTCAGGATGAGGTAGCGGTACGCCGTCGGCACGTCCTGCTGCCCGCAGACGCCGTCGCGTGCCAGGCCCTCCGCGACCTCGCGCGTATTGGCCGGCCCCCAGCTTGCCTCGTAGACGAAGCCCGCGTTAATCGCCGCGGAGAGTGCCATGAACGAGGCGAGCCACGCCGTGGCAACCGCCGCGAACGCGTAGGCGAAGTAGCGCGCGATGACGAAGGAGAGCGGCATGCCCCCGCGACCTCGCGCCCCGGTCCTCAAAGCTGCCACTTGTACCCCATCCCCCAGACGGTCGCGATCTGATCGACGCCGGCCTCGGAGAGTTTCCTCCGGGCGCGGCTGACCTGCATGGATATGGCCGCGTCGTCGGCGTCGCTCTCCCAGCCGAGCACCGCCTCGCAGATCTGCGCGCGGCTCATGACCTGCCCGGGGTGGCGGGCGAGGTACTCGCAGATGGCGTACTCGGTGGGCGTGAGCGGTACGGCCTCGCCGCCCACGGCGAGGCCGCGCGCCCCGAGGTCGATCCGCACCTCCCCGAAGGAGAGGGCGTGCGAGCGCGGCCGGCGCTCACGGCGTAGATGGGCCGCGACCTTGGCGCGCAGCTCCGCGGCCCCGAAGGGCTTGCGGACGTAGTCGTCGGCGCCCAGGCCGTAGCCGGCCACGGCGTCCTCCTCGGCCACGCGCGCGGTCAGGAATATGATGGGCCCGTCGAAGTCCGGGCGGATCTGCCGCACGAGCTCGAAGCCGTCGAGCCCCGGCATCATGACGTCGCAGAGCACGAGGTCGAAGCGCGAGAGGTCCATCCCCGGGACCGCCGTCGGGTCCGCTGCCTTGACGACCTCATGGCCGTCGCGGCCGAGGACGCGCGCGAGCGCGTCGAGGATCGCCCGCTCATCATCCACTGCCAGTATCCTCGCCATGTTCGACCTCCTGAAACTTCCGTCGGAATTGTACTAGCGCCGCGCTCAGCGGTCCAGAGCCCCGCGCGCAGCCGCGGGCGCCTCGGCCGCATCGCACGCGCGGTAGCGCACGCCCGAGCCGCCGCGCGCCTCGATCTCGAGCCAGCCCTCGCCGTCCGACTCCCGCCCGAAGAAGATGAGCTGGAGCTCTCGGACATTGCCCCTGTCGTCCGCCGCGTCCACCAGGTAGACGTAGTTCGCCCCCGCCCCGGTGGCGTCGGCGTAGGAGCTCGCGTGGCTGCCGGGCTCGGGCGCGGGCGCCCACATGGCGATCTCAGGGTTGGGCAGCACGCGGTCGGCGATCGAGCGCAGCGCCGACCCCCAGCCGGCGTCGAGCAGGGCATTCCCGCCCAGGACGAGCGCTGCGGAGAGGAGGGCGAGCACGGCGGCGAGCGGCTTCCTACGCATCTGCCCTCCCGTCCTCGAAGCGGCAGAACCAGGCGATAAGGACGGTGGCGGTTGCCAGGGTGAGCGCGAGGCCAGCGATCGCAGTCGTGAGGAGAGGGCCCGCCGCGCGTGCGGCGTCGATGAAGGCCTCCACCCCGAGCGACCCCAGGCGCGCGGGCCAGGCGAGCGGCACCCAGCTCAGGGGCGTCGCCAGGGCACCGGTGAGCTCGCCGGTCATGAGGCCGTGTGCAAGTCCGCCCACTGAGAAGAACGCGAGGAGCATCCCCGCCGCGCCGGCACCGATGGCGGCGTTGCGGCCGAGGCGCAGGGCCACGCCGAGCCCCAGCGCGTAGAGGGGCAGGCTGCCCAGCACGATGCCCGCCCAGGCGGCCGCAAGCGGAGCGGGCCCGAGCGGCAGGCGCCCGGCGACGGCGAGCGCGGCCCCGAACACGCCGAGCGCCACGGCCAGCGCGCCCGCGCCGAGCGCCGCAAGGGCGAGCAGCTTCGCCGCGACGGCGCGCCCGCGCGAGGGGACCGCCGTGAGGTTGGCGAGGCGCCCGGCGACGCGCTCCTCGTCCACGGCGAGTCCGCAGACGATGGCGGACATGAGCGGCATGAGGGCGCCGAGGAACTGGGCGTAGGCGTCCGCGCCCAGCGCCGGGTCCCATCGGGTTATGGAGAAGTACTCGCCGCAGGCAAGACCGGCTGCCAGGCCGCAGGCGAGGTGCACCGCCGCGAGCGGGGAGCGCGCCAGGCGCAGGGCCTCGGAGAGCAGGGCCCGCGGGAGAGTCATGCGTGGCGTCGGGTCGGGGAGTCGTGTCATGGCCATCACCTCTCCTCGGAGCGCGCGAACCAGGCCGCGCCCGCCGCCGTGAGCGCGGCGAACGCGAGCGCGCAGACCGCAAGGCCCGCCAGCGTGAGCATGCCGTCCGCCGCGAGCGCCCCGCCGAGCGCCATGTCCGCCGCGAGTGGCTCGCCGCTCGGCAGCACGGGGATGAAGCTCGTGGGGATGACCATGCTCGCCGACGGCGGAAAGAGCTGCGGCAGCGGCACCAGCGACCAGGCGAACCCACCCATGAGCTGCGCGGCGAGCGGGCAGAAGATGCCCGCGAGCATTCCGAGCCGCGCCGTGAGGAAGAGCCCTGCGGGGATCATCCACGCCGCGGTCACCGTGTTGGCGAGCGCGCAGAGGAGCATCGTGAGCGTGCCCGCGGCCGTGAGGCCCTGCGAGGAGAACGCCGATCCCGCGAGGTAGATGCCGAAGACCACGAGGTTCGAGAGCGTGCAGAGCGCGAGGCACCAGAGCGCCTTGGCCCACCAGGCGCGCTTAAGCGGGAAGCCCAGGCCCAGAAGCCCCCGCATCCGCGTGCGCGCGTCCGCCCGCGCGACGCACGCCACCACGAGCGAGAGAGACACGGGCAGGAAGAGCGCGTACCAGTAGTTCCACGCGCTGAAGATCTGCACGCCCCGGTAGGGCATCGCGCCGAGCAGCGGCATCGGTAGCGCCATGAGCACGGCCAGGCGAACCGGTGCCGCGTGGCGCGACTTCAGGGCCTCGGCGCGCAGGCCCGCGAGCAGGCCGCCTTTCTCGCCCGTCATGCCGCCACCTCCCCGCGTGCTCGTCGCCCTTCCCGGCAGAAGCTCATGAAGAGCTCCTCGAGGTCCTGCCCGGGCCGAAGCGCATCCTCGTAGGCGAGGCGCCCCCCCCCGCAGATGATGCCGATGGTGTCCGCCATCTGCTGCACCTCGGAGAGGATGTGGCTCGAGACGATCACCGTCGTGCCCGCCGCCGCGAAGCCGCGGATCTGGTCGCGCAGCTCCTCGATGCCGATGGGGTCGAGGCCGTTGGTGGGCTCGTCGAGCACGAGCAGGCGTGGCCGGGCGATCAGCGCCAGCGCGAGCCCCAGGCGCTGCCGCATGCCCATCGAGAAGCGCCCGGCGCGCTTCTTCCCGGTGTCCGCGAGGTCCACGGCGGCGAGCACCTCATCTATGCGGCTCTCGGGAAGGCCCAGCAGCGTGGTGCGCACGCGCAGGTTCTCGCGTGCGGTGAGGTTGGGGTAGAGCGGCGCCTCCTCGATGAGGCTGCCGATTGCGTAGAGGTCCTCGCGGCGCCAGGCGTGCCCGGCAAAGAGGATCTCCCCGGCCGTCGGCCGCAGCATTCCGCAGATCATCTTGAGCGTTGTCGACTTGCCGGCGCCGTTGGGGCCGAGCAGCCCGTACACCTCGCCCTCGCGGATATGAAGGCTCACGTCGGCCACGGCCTCCTGCGCCTGGTCGCCGCGGCCGAAGCGCTTGGTGAGCCCGCGCGTCTCGAGCATGTAACCCATGGGTTCGTCCTTTCTCTTCCGGGCGCACGGGCCGAGTCGCCGTGCCCGCGCGCCTTGCCTTTCGGGTTCACCATCCATGGTGGGGCGCGTTTCTAACGAAGCCGTAACGGCCGTTGGGCTCTTTTGGCGCCAGCCCTTCTCGACCTGTACGCCACTCATGGTATGTTTATCGCGATAACAAGGACGGAGGTGCCCGTGGCACGCAATAAGTACCCGGAGGAGACGGTCGAGAAGATTCTCGACGTTGCCGAGCGGCTCCTCGTGGAGCGCGGCTACGAGCACACCACGATGATCTGAAGAGCAATACGCTAAACCGAAAAAGGTAATCGAAGCCGCGCCTGTGGACTTATCGAGGGTCGAGATTCCCGCCCCATCCATCGGCACCCAGCAGAAGGTCGTCGACATCCTCGACCGCTTCGACACCCTAACGAAATCGCTCACCGACGGTATCCCTGCCGAGATCGAGGCACGCCGGGCGCAGTACGGGTACTACCGCGACCGCCTGCTCGACTTCCGAAACTAAGTGAGAATAAGTTATCGGTACGCTTTTTTATAAAATGTAAAAAAGTACCCCCATAACTGATAAAATTGACACTAAAAAAGGGGGTGCATCTTGCGTATATACCGACGTGAAAAGTATCTGAAGCAAATGCGTGGTTTCTACCACGATGACGGGATGATCAAGGTAATCACCGGTGTTCGCAGGTGTGGTAAATCCTGCCTCATGCAATCAATCGCAGGCGAACTTGTGGAATCCGGTGTAGCGAGCGACCACATCATCTATATCGACCTCGACTCACGGGAGAACAGGAAGGTCAAGACGACCGATGAGCTCGAAAATCTGATTGACATGTCGACCTCAGCAGACACTGAGGAGACGAAGTACCTCTTCATCGATGAGATTCAGAACGTAGAGGAATTCGAGCTGCTCATCAACGGCTACCGGACAGATGGCGGTTGGTCCATTTTCATTACCGGTTCGAATTCATATCTGCTTTCTGGGCAGCTTGTTACAAAGCTGACGGGTCGCTATATCGAGTTCGAAGTGTTCCCACTCGACTTTGCGGAATATATCGATATGAAGCGTTTTCTCGGCAAGCCTGTCAATGACGTTCTCGTAGGAGAGTTTACCGAGTACCTGACCCTTGGAGGATTTCCCAAAGCGTTGGAGTATGAGGGCGAGGATGAAAAGCGCACCTATATCAAGAGTGTTATTCATGAGATCTTTGAAAAGGACGTCAAACATTCGAACAAGATTAAGAATGTCTCGGTTTTCGATGCCGTCCAGACGTATCTCATCAACAACTTTGGTGCGCCGACGAACCTGAAGAACCTCCTTGCGTACTTCAATGATGTCGAGAAGATTCCCATCAAGCGCGAAACGCTCAATCGGTATATCCAGATTCTTGTTGACGCGAAGATCCTTTATCGCTGCTCGAGGTTCGATCTCAAGTCTCGGCGATCGCTTATCCGCGAAGAGAAGTACTACCTGGCTGATCCCGGCTTCTATTTCGCCATGAACACGGATGCGAGGATTAACTACGGGCCGGCGTTGGAGAACGTGCTCTACCTCTATCTTGCATCGCGCGGGTACGAGCTTTCTGTGGGCCGTATTGGGAAGCTCGAGTGTGACTTCATCGCTCGTAGGCGCAATGCTTACGCCTACATCCAGGTCTCTATGTCGATTGCCGACAGAGGCGTCGAGGAGCGCGAGTACAGGCCGTTCGGCCACATCAGGGATGGGTATCCGCGCTACTTGTTCACGCTTGATCCTCTATTGCAGGAGAGGGATGGCGTCAGGCACCTTAACATGGCGTCGTTTATGCAAGATGGCGGTGATCTTATTTGAGCGGCGGCCAGATTCTTTTGCTCCCTAGTGCGCAAACAGTGCGGGCATCAAATGGGGACCATTGCCTCACGTAGAATCGATAGATTGAAAACTTGTTTTGATGTTGACAGGCTTTTGACCAGTGGCTCCTATTACTAAGTGGGAGTAGCTGAAACGAGGCGACTGCATAGCTCCATCTGTTTTGGTTACAACAAAATGTGTGCCGCGCGCCTGCGGCATGAAGGAGGGAGATTTCTATGAATATCGTTGTATTGAGCGGCAGCCCGCGCAAGGGCGCCAATACCGACACCATGGTCGAGGCGTTTGCCGAGACCGCGCGCGAGGGCGGCAATACGGTCGAGGTCATCCGCGTTGCCGGCAAAAAGATCGCCGGCTGCCTGGGATGCCAGTACTGCTTTGCCCATGAGGGCACCTGCGTGCAAAAGGACGACATGGCCGGCGTGATCGAGTCGCTGAAAGACGCCGACATGGTTGTCTTCGCTTCGCCCATCTACTGGTTTGATATCACTGCGCAGGAGAAAGCTGCCATTGACCGCCTGTACGCCTTCGGTGCTACAGGCTTCCCGTTCACCAAGACGGCCCTTTTACTCGATAGTCACAGTGAGGGCGTCTATGATGCGGCGATCGCTATGTACAAGTCAACCTGCGCGTACTGCAAGTGGGAGGACCTGGGCATTGTCACCATCAGCGGTATGACCGAGCGCGATAGCATGGCATCGTCGCCCAAGTTGGAAGAGGTGCGAGAGCTCGCTCGCAAGCTCGCCTAAGGGCAAGAAGAACGCATGGCAATCGGTGTTGGTGGAAAATGCTTGCTATCCTTACCAAGAGGAATGCTGATTGCCATGCGTTGATGCTTCCGCGGACAATTCCGGCGTGCTAAAACGCCTTCTCGCTCAGGAACTCCCTGAATGCGGGGATGTCAAAGCCAACGAGACCACGCCCACGTTCCCCGATAACGCCGTCCTCGAGGAGGCGGCGTTTGTATTGGCTTGCGTAGTTGCTGGCGACGCCCATGCGTTTGGCTATCTCCGAGGTCCTGCTGGGGCCAGAATCGGGCAGCATCGCGAGCAAAAACTCAATGTCTTTATCGGAAAGCTCCCGATAGGTCGTTTCGAGAATTCGATCGCGCAGCTCCATGCGGGCAAGCAGAGAACCCTGCTGTACATCAGGTGCACTGATTTTGGGCGAGTTCTCCGAAACATCCCATGTGCGATATCCGACGAGCTGCATCATATAGGGAAATCCGTCGACGGCCTTCACGGCATCCTCGAGCGCTTCTGGCGTGATTGAGCGGCCTCCGGCCTCAACGGTTTTGCGGAATGCGTTTGCAATTTCAACGTCAGTGATTCGTCCCAACTGATGATATTGGGAACGCCTGAGGAACGAGACGGAATCGTTACGCAGCAACGCCGATACTTTGTAGGGCAGTCCTGCCATGAGTAGGGCAACTTTTTTACCTTCGCGTACAAAGCGCTGGTAAACAGAGGCAAATTGAAGCATTTCTTCGAGATCGACGGTGACTTCATCGATGGTGATGAGAAGTCCGATGTCATGTTTTTCGAGTTGCTTAAAGATGCCATTCATGCGCGTGCGCCAGTTGCCCTGAGCCTCTTGAGCATATGTCCAATCGATGCCCACTGGGCCAATTTGAACACCGTTTATGCGCGCGTGAGGCTGTGAGAGGTAGCTATCTGCGGCTTCTTTGGTTCGCTCGATAATATCTTCGAGCATGCCTGGCATGGCGGAGACATTTGCTGCGATCCAGCCGTGTTCAAGCGCCGTTTCTGAAAGGAGCGAGAGAAGCGCCGTCTTGCCCGTTCCCCTTGCGCCAGTAAAAATGGTTGACAGGTTGGGATCTCCCGGGCCGTTGATAAAGCCACGGTTGATGTCACGCAGGATATGCTCGCGACCCGCTAGAAAGGGAGGGACGCTTCCGAACGTCGGGGTAAAGGGGTTCTTGCTGTACTCCATGGTAGCTCCTTTGCAAGTTTTGCTAATATTTGCAAGTTTTGCTAACTTTTGCAAGTTTTGCTAACGACTGACCAAAGGGCATCGAAGCAGTGGCGCTGACATTTTTTACGCAGAAAAATAAGCAGAAATCAATTTATCTGCGTTAAAAAATAGTTGAGAAGAAAAACGACGAGTCCCGGGCGCAATGCCGTTGCGTTCCGGGCCTCGTCGCTTTGCGAAGTATCTAACGATCTCGTTGCCGTCGTCCTAGTCAAACAAGCTCGGCATGTCGTTTTCCTTCATAAGTGCACCGGCGGAGGGGAAGCTCTGCGCGGTGAACTTCTCGGCCGAGACGCCGGCGCCAAGAATCTCCTCGGTCGTGCCGACGGTGGTGACCGAGCGGCCCTTCTTGGCGGTAAAGGCCTGGACGCCCTGCGTGTTGGTGGTCGTCTTGGTCTTGAGCAGCGACGTGTTGAAGTTCATCAGGCGGTAGTCGCTCGAGACCAGCGCGATCTCGCGGTCCTCCTTGAGCACCTGGGCATACAGCAGCTTGCTGCCACCGTAGATGGCGTTCTTAAGGCGTTTGCGGTTGGTCTTGGTGACGTATCCAGAAAGCGCGACGCGCACCACGCGGCCGTTCTCAAAGACAAACAGCACGTCGGCCTTGTAGTCCTCGGGGTCGATGACCCAGATGACACTCTCGTCGGGTTCCATCTCGAGGTCGGTGGGCAGGTACGAGCCCAGCTGAGCCGACTTGGTGTCCTCAAACGCCGCAACCTTGCACTTGTACACCTGACTCTTGTTGGTAAAGACCAGCAGTTCGTGGGTGTTGGAGGACGGGAATTCGATAAAGGGTTTGTCACCGTCCTTGTACTTGAGCGTGGTCGCCTTCTTGAGTACGCGGTCCGTCATCTTCTTAAGGTAGCCATCACGCGAGAGCATGATAGTGACCGGGTACTCCTCGACTTCGGGCTCCAGGCTTACCTCGATGACCTCGTGGGGCTCGATCCTGCCCGTACGACGCGGCATCACATATTTCTTGTTGACCGCAGCCAGCTCGTCGCTGATGACCTTCTTGATGTTCTCCTCGCTGGAGAGGATCTCCTCAAGCTCGGCAATCTCGCCCTCAAGCTTGGCAATGTCCTTGGTGCGGTTGAGGATGTACTCCTCGTTGATGTTGCGGAGCTTAAGCTCGGCAACAAACTCGGCCTGGGTCTCGTCGATGTCGAAACCCTTCATAAGGTTGGGCACGACCTCGGCTTCGAGCTTGGTGCCGCGGATGATGGCGATGGCCTTGTCGATGTCGAGCAAGATCGCCTCGAGGCCGTGCAGCAGGTGCAGGCGCTCGGACTTTTTGCCCAGGTCAAAGTTAATGCGGCGACGCGTGGACTCAATTCGCCACTTGACCCACTCGTGCAGGATCTGGCGCACGCCCATAACGCGGGGGTAACCATCGACCAGCACGTTGAAGTTGCACGAGAACGAATCCTGCAGCGTGGTCGAGCGATAGAGCTTGGCCATGAGCTTGTCGGGGTCGACACCGCGCTTAAGGTCGATGGCGATACGCAGGCCCGAAAGGTCGGTCTCGTCACGGATGTCAGCGATCTCCTTGACCTTGCCTTCTTTGGAAAGCTTGACGATACGCTCGATGATGACATCGGTCTTGGTGGTGTAGGGGATCTCGTAGACCTCGATGATGCGCTCTTCGGGAATCCAACGCCAACGGGAGCGGATCTGGAAGCTGCCAAGGCCGGTCTCGACGATTTTCTCCATCTCCTCGCGGCGGTAGATGATCTCGCCGCCGGTAGAGAAGTCGGGCATGGGCATATACTCAAGCAGGTCGCAGTCGGGATCCTGCAGGTAGTGCATGGTGGCGGTGCAGACCTCGTTGAGGTTAAAGCCGCAGATGTCAGACGCCATGGCGACGCCGATGCCCTTGTTGGCCGAGACGAGGATGTTAGGGAACGTGGTGGGCAGCAGGCGCGGCTCCTTCATGGCGCCGTCGTAGCTGTCGACAAAGTCGACCGGGTCCTTGTCGATGTCCTTGAAGATCTCGGCGCTGATGGGGGAGAGCTTGGCCTCGGTGTAACGCGAGGCGGCGTAGCTCAGGTCGCCCGAATAGTACTTGCCAAAGTTGCCCTTCGACTCCACAAAGGGGGCGAGCAGCGCTTCGTTGCCGGTGGCTAGACGCACCATCGTCTCGTAGATCGCGGCGTCGCCGTGCGGGTTGAGCTTCATGGTCTGACCCACGATGTTGGCGCTCTTTTGGCGCTCGCCCTTGAGCAGACCCATTTTGTACATGGTGTAAAGCAGCTTACGGTGCGAGGGCTTAAAGCCGTCGATCTCGGGGAATGCACGCGAGACGTTGACGCTCATGGCGTAGGGCATGTAGTTGACCTCGAGCGTCTGCGTGATCGGCTGGTCAGTGACCTCGGAGTGCAGGCCGATGACGTTCTCGGCGTTGACCTGCTTTTTCTTTGGCTGGGTTTTCGTCTTCTTCTTTGCCACGATTTCCTCTTGAACTTCTTATGGCCGTCGTTATCGATTTGCTGCTATTGCAGGTCTAGCTGGTCCAGATATTCCTTGCCGTGCTCGGAGATATGGCGCTTGCGGCCCGCCTCGTCGTTGCCCAGCAATAGGTTGAACATGGTCTCCATCTTGGTGACGTCCTCGGGTTCCACCTTGATCAGACGACGCGTCTCGGGGTTCATGGTGGTGAGCCACATCATGTCCGGATCGTTCTCACCAAGACCCTTGGAGCGGTTGATGGAGCACTTCTGGTCGCCGATTTCCTTAAGAATGCCGTTCTTTTCGAGCTCGGTGTAGGCAAAGTAGGTCTTCTCTTTGCAGTTGATCTCGTAGAGCGGCGACTCGGCGATATACACGTAGCCCTCGTCGATAAGCGTGGGCACCAGGCGGTAGAGCATGGTGAGCACGAGCGTGCGGATGTGGTAACCGTCGACGTCGGCGTCCGTACAGATGATGACCTTGTTCCAGTTGAGGTTGTCCAGGTCAAAGGCGCCCAGGTTCTTGATGCGCTTGTCCTTGATCTCCACACCGCAGCCCAGCACGCGCATAAGGTCCATGATGATGTCGGACTTAAAGATGCGCGGATAGTCCTCCTTCAGGCAGTTGAGAATCTTGCCGCGGACGGGCATAACGCCCTGGAACTCGGCATCGCGCGAGGTGCGAATGGCGCCCGCTGCCGAGTCGCCCTCTACGATATAGATCTCGCGACGGCTCTTGTCCTTGGAGCGGCAGTCGATGAATTTCTGCACGCGGTTGGCCATATCGGTCTTCTGCTGCAGGTTGGTCTTGATGCTCTGACGCGTCTTCTCGGCGTTCTCGCGCGAGCGCTTGTTGATGAGCACCTGCTCCATGATCTTGTTGGCGGCGTCTTTGTTCTCGATCAGGTAGGTCGAGAGGCGCTCCTTAAAGAATGCCGTCATGGCCTGCTGGATAAAGCGGTTATTGATGGCCTTCTTGGTCTGGTTTTCGTAGGACGTCTGGGTGGAGAAGCAGTTGGTCACCAGCACTAGGCAGTCCTGGACGTCCTGCCATTTGATGCCGCTCTCGTTTTTGTTGTACTTGCCCTGTTGCTTGATGTAGGCATCGATGGCGCTGGTCAGAGCACTGCGGGCGGCCTTCTCGGGCGAACCGCCGTTCTCGAGCCACGATGAGTTGTGGTAGTACTCTTGCATCGTGAAGGTGCGCGAGAAGCACATGCAAGCAGTGATTTTTACGTTGTAATCGGGCAGGTCTTCACGGTCGCGACCACGACGGTCGGCCTCGATAAAGAAAGGCTCGGTGAGGTAGTCGGTACCGACCTTCTCGAGCACATAGTCCTCGATGCCCTTGGGATAGCAAAAGTCTTCTTCGGAAAACTCGCCATCGTCGCCCTCAATGCGCAGACGGAAGGTCACGTTGGCGTTAACTACGGCCTGGCGGCGCATGGTCTCGCGATACCAATCGTGGGGGATGCTGATGGAGGTAAAGACCTCAAGGTCGGGACGCCACTTGATGGTGGTGCCGGTGCGGTTCTCGTCGCTGGGTTCGATTTCGAGTGCCTTCTTCTTGGCGCCGACGACCTTGCCCTTCTTAAAGTGCAGGGAGTACTTGTTGCCGTCGCGCCAGACCGTGACGTCCATGTACTCGGAAGCGTACTGGGTCGCGCAGGAGCCTAGGCCGTTGGTACCGAGCGAGAAGTCGTAGTCGCCGCCCTGGTTGTTGTTGTATTTGCCACCGGCGTAGAGCTCGCAAAAGACGAGTTCCCAGTTAAAACGCTTCTCGGAGGGGTTCCAGTCGAGCGGGCAGCCGCGGCCGTTGTCCTCTACCTGAATGGAACCATCGCGAAAGGCGGTAAGGGTGATGAGCTTGCCGTAGCCCTGGCGCGCCTCGTCAACGGCGTTGGACAGGATCTCGAAGGCGGCATGCGCGCAGCCGTCGAGCCCGTCCGAGCCAAAGATGACAGCGGGGCGCAGACGTACGCGCTCCTCGTCCTTGAGCTGGCGGATGCTGTCGTTACCATAGTTTGCGGTGTTTTTTGCCATACTCGCTCTCTCGGTGCTCCCTTGCTGCGTTTAAGTCATATAGATAGTCAAGGTAGCATAGCCCAGCCCGTGGGCGATTCCAACCAACACGAAATCCATCGAACAATCGTTCGGATTAACAGGGATAGTGTTTAGTGGTAGCGCGGCATTGTTAAACAAATTTGGATACAGATGAATTTTATTTAATAGGGATCTAGTTTTACTAAACAAAATCGAACGATGCTGATCGCACGAGCGGGCACATCGATCGACTATCAATCACGTTTACTCGGAGAAACCCGAGTCGGTTTTGTCCGAGTAAGTTTGAATGGCGAATTGAAATTGGTATGTCTGCATGGCGATGACAGACATGGTTTTCATAATGACAGATATAGTTGACATCTTCTGATAGATGCAATATATTTCTGTCATGTTGCAACGGATATCTGTCCATTATTACGAAAGGAACTCCATGCCGGGCAAAAAGAACCTACGCATGAAGGCGGCGCGCGCGGCGGTTGGCCTTTCGCAAGCTGACTTGGCCGAGGCCGTGGGCGTTACGCGCCAGACCATCGGCCTTATCGAGGCGGGCGGCTACAACCCCACGCTCAACTTGTGTGTGGCAATCTGTAAAGCGCTGCGCGTTACGTTGAACGACTTGTTTTGGGAAGACAAAATCGAAGCCGGCCCTAACGCTCTTTAGGAGTCCACTATGAAATTTGAAGATTTAAAACTCGTGCAAAAGTGGCGTGAATATGCCGGCCCAAAGGATGAGCGCCTGGAAGCTGAGAGCGCAAAAATCTACAAGATTGGTTTCGTGCTGCTTTCGTTTGGCATGCTGATGATCTTTTTCTACCAGTTTATAGCTCGACAGGTTGCGTGGGTTCACAGCGACGCCAGTGAAATGCCGCAAGGCTTTGCAACGCCGTTCGAGGCAGCCATGTATTTGTGGCTCGTTCTCGTGATGTTGATTTGCGCAGGACTGCAAACGCGGAAGGGCTATGTCGATACCAATCGTTTTGGGCAAACCGAGCATCTTCCTGTTGGATATTTCCTGCTTGTCAGCGGTCTTAGCGGCGCCGCGTTCGCGCTTGTTATTGCTGCAATGCGCTGTATCGCTGAGGCGCAGATCGTACCGCTCGAAAGCGTCTTTTGGTTGGCGAATCTGGCCACGGGCGTGTTCTGCGGTGCGACGATTTTCGCGGCCACGTTTGCTGTCCTGTGCGCAACGTTTTTCACGGCGAAAAGACGCCGTGCCAAGCTCGAGGCAGAACTCGACTCCACTGACGATAACTAATGCGCAATGGGCTGGCTCTGGGTATCCAGAACCAGCCCATTTGATGTTCGACGAGCCGAGTTGGCGTCTCTCATAAAAGTAACTAGGAGCTAGCGAGGCTTATCAGAATTGACCTCATCGGCGGTGTCGTTTTCGAGGGCCGTGCGGCGGGCGCTGTAGGTGATGAGGCCGGCGCCTGCCGCGGTGAGTGCTGCAGCGGCTGCCGTAAGGGGAGCGTTGACATCGCCCGTGCCCGCAAGCGCGCCCGCTTTTCCGGAGCGCTTGTTATTGCCGTGGTCCTTGCCACTGCCGGAGCTGCTTCCGCCGGAGCCGCCGCCCTCGTCAGTACCGCCGCCACTTGAGCCACCATCGCCGTCCGCCGTCATCGGGGCGTCGTGAAGCTCTGTGGCGTCCGCGCTGTCGCATACGCCGACCTGAACTTCTGAGCGTTCGCATGCCGCGTCGGGCACATGAACCTCGTGCAGTACGGCACCCAGCGCCGAGTTCGCGCCCGGTCGAATTTCTTCGAGCGTTACGGGATCGAGCGCCACCAGATTACGCGCCTTCGCATACAGCGTTACGCGTTTGCCCACCTCGTCGCTCCAACTCTCGGGGATGGCGAAGCTCATACGGAACTGTGCCGTGCAACCCGGTGCCAGCACGGCGTTGCCGTTGTCGGCTACCAGCGGGTGCGTTGCAAAACGTGCGCCCAGCGTCTCGAGCGCGTACTTCACGTGTGCCATATCGTTGGCCGAAGCGTCCTCGGCAAGCTCTGGATCGTAGATCGAAGCCATGCGTGCGTTCACTCCGAATCCGATGGATGCGCTGGAGAACGGCTGGCTGGAGCCCTCTCGGTACAGATCGATCGTGCCGGCGGTCAGTAAGGTGTTGCCGTCGTTTCGCACCGTGACCATGAAGGATTCGCCTGCTGCTCCGGGCACCACCGCGCCCGAGGTAGCGACCGCGCCCGTCGGAGTGGCGCACGCCACCAAGGGTACTTCGATGCCGTGCAGCTCTGCCTCGCTCTGCTCGGCACTCACAATGTGCGTGGCGAGTGCGGAGAGCATGCCTCCCGACGTCAAAAACGTCGTTATCTGATCGACGGGATGGTCCAGCTCGCACATCACGAACGGCTCCGTGAACAGATCGCCTGCCAAGGTGCTGGCGAAGATGCGGAAGTGCTTGCCCATTACCGCCACCGGGTTGCCTTCTTCGTCGTAGGTTTGTCCCACCTTGCCATCGGTGTTCTCTACATAGAGCACGCACCTGCCGTTGTTGCTTACGCTAAACGATGCTGGGCCACAGCCTGCGGCACCCACGGGCTGCGTTGCAAATGCCGATGCGCCTCGCGTCCAAGTAATATGCTGCAGTTGCTCGTTGATGGTGGCCAAAAAGCCCGTGTGCTGCGGCCATGGCACCGCACGGGGCACCGCGGCGTCCGGCGGCATAACGCCCCAGCCCGCGATAGACTGGCCGATCACGGCGTACGATGCGCAGCCGCAACCGTTTGCGGTCTCGTACGCAACGGGCACCACCATTTTGCCGTTGATATTCTCGGGCTCACCCAGCTCGATACTCGACGGTGCTTGCGGAAAGCGGAGGACCTGACGGAACGTGAGGCTGTCGCCCGAAACATCCGACCACAGGGCAAAGCATTCCAGCGCAACCTCAGCCTCGCTGCCGAGCGCCTTTTCTGCGGTGATTCCGCGGCGGTGGAGGTAGGCACCCGACAGACGCCCGTCGACCAGCGTCTTGCCCACCGTGATGCGCGGGCACTGCAGACAATGGTAGCCATCCTCTTGCAGGCGGCCGCGCGAAATGCTGCGCCATGACGTATGCGACACCACGCGAACTCCGCCGTTGCTGATGCGTAGGCGCACAACGGACAGTATGCCGGATGTGCTCGCCGCATCGAAAAGGGTGTTGTCGCCGGCGGGGCGCTCGCCCGAGATCAGCAGCACGTAGGCGTCTTGGTTTCCCCTCCCGTCTGTATATTCCACCACGTCGAAGTCGTAATCGAATATGCCGCTGCGCTCCACGTCGCCCTCGCCAAACCCAAGGGGGAAGTCCACGGGCGTGGGAGCGGACCACGTGCCGTTCGTTTTTGTATGCACCACCAGGCGCGAGCGACCATTCTCTCCGTAGCGCACCGAGGCGATACGGAACAGGCACTCCACGCCGGCGATCATCGCCAGCTTCATGTGGGCTTCGCTGAGCACGCCAGCAAACAGCACGTTGTCGCTCGAGGGCTTGATGCCGCCACGCTCGTCCTCCGATACACCAGCAGAATTGGCGTTGGGGTCCGCAGCGGCGTCCTTCGCCTGCCCGATATAGGTGTACTTATACATCGGCGCGGCGTTTTCGTCGTTCTCTATCAGTGCATGGACGAAATGCTCGATCTGTCCCGTGTCGTCGCTTTCTGCATCCGCCTCGAGCTCAATGCGCGTGACCGCTTGATCCCAATCGCGCACGACGGGCGCGACGTTTACGACAGCGGTCTTAACCTCGGCGCGTGCGAGCAGCTCGGCGTTGGTGACGATGGTGGCCGATGCGATAAATTGCGGCACGCCGCCCGCCTCGATGTTGCTGGGCGTGCCGAAGCGGGCATCCAACGTGTAAGGCGTATCTCCACCCAATGCGAGCTCAGAGCGCTGGAGCACATACTGGTTGCCATTGTTCACCGACATATTCCACGAATCGAGGAGTGTGGGCCACGACCCCGACCAAGCCTTGGTGGTCCACTTGAACATTACGAACTGGAGTATCACATCGACATCGACGTCTGCACCTACGCGCAGTCGCGGAAGCTGGTGTCCATCTGCCTTCTCGTACCCAATGAACAGCGTGAGGGATGCGGCGCCGCGCACGGCAGACGAAGCGACGCCTGCAACGCCGGCGCCAAAGGTGACGGCAAGCCCGATCTGGATGGTGAATGAGCCCGAGGTGTTTGAAAAGTCGAGCGAAATGTTTTTAAAAAACGCCGCGCCGCTGCCGTGCGTGTGGGCACCCACGGCGAGCGCCAGCTTCGCCAGCACCCAGGGGTTGACGTTTAGGAAAAACGGCACCGGTCCTAGGGTAAACTGCTCGGTCCAATTGAGGTCGGTTCTTACTTGAAAGAGTGCCTTAATATTGCCGTATGCGGGGTCGTTGTTGTTACCCCAGGTTTTGCCCACCCAATCGTAGGCGAGCGAGCCGTACAGCTGTGTGGCGATATCCATCGTGAACAGCAGCGTGCAATGGTGGCGAAGGAGCTTAGTGTTTCTTGGATCGGTTCCCGAACCGGCACTCATACTCTTGTACTGATTCCACTTCCCCTCCATCTCGTCGAGGTAGCGGTTTGCCTGCTTGGCACCCGACTCGCGCGGTGACTTCTTCCAGTACTCCGGATCCGGATCGCCCGAATCGTTCATGTAGCCGACCGGTTTGTATCCTCCGCCAAACAGCACGTACCCGGCAAACGAGAAATCGAACAAAATGGGGAACGAGGGCATCCAACAGGTGAACTTATTGCCGCCGATGCCGGGAAACGCCGCTGGGAAATCAAACGGAGTGATCTCTTGGTCCATAGTGGTGGGAATGATGGTGGTCGAGCCCGATTCCGCCTTTGCGGCCGGAGCGGTGACAACGGCCATAGGGGATGAGAGCGTGTAGGTTTTGCCCTGATAGTCGAGGACAAAGCGCAGCTTGCACCCTTCTTCCAGAAGGCCCGATGCCGCGTCGAGAAACTTGTCTTCGAGTGTGAACGTCGCCAGATTATCCGCGCCCGATGCGCTGGCCTTGACTTGGCCAATCTGCGTGAAGGTTTCGGGTGAGCTGCCCGCGGCAGGCGTCACTTTGTTGATGCGCAGCGTTGCCTGTCCACCCTGTGGCAGATGTGCCTGCACGGTAAAGGCGTGCGTATCGGGCTGCTCGTTTGCCGTGTCGTCCTTCGGCAATGTCATGAACGTGGCTTCAGCGTACTGGATGTCCCATTCGTCGAATGTGAGCTGGCGGAAGTACGGCTCGCCGTCGGAAAGCGGACGCGTGGGCGCGGTTATGGCGGTGCCGCCCTGGATACGCGCAAGGGGAATCTCGACATCACGGTAGCCCGCCATGCTAATGGAGATGCCGCCGTTAAAGTCGTACGCGTCGAGAAGCGTTGTCTCGTCCACGTAGCCTTCCGAAAGCGGCGCGACCTCAAAGATGGCCGTGCCTTCGTCATCGGTCGTGGCGGTGAGCTGCTTGCCTGCGGCATAGCGCGATGTGAGCGTGACCTGGGCACCCGTGATGGGCGTATTCTTGTTGGCGACGTCGACTACGACCACGCCAAACATGGTGCGCGAGAGCACCAAGACCTTGAAGGGATCATCTTCATCGGCGTATGCCTCGGTGGGCGCGAACGGCAATATGAAGGCGTTTGCGCTTCCCGGCACGCGCGGCAACATAATGCTCGCCAGCGAGGACGCTCCGGCAACAAGTAGCGAACGGCGATCAAGCATCTTTGGCTCCCATCCCGCAGGTATCGGTGGAAATAATCCAATTTTGCGAGAAGGCGCCTCGTGGCGGTAGTGCCGTTCAAGGGTCAAAATGTCCAATTTGAGCGTGCGAAAGCGCATGACCCCGGAGCGCTTTCGATACGACGGGCAGTCTGCCGCTAGCGCAACATGTGGGCAACCAGCTCGGCGCGAGTTCCGATACCAAGCTTGGCATACACTCCTGATAGGCGGTTTTTGACGGTGCCCGGCGATACTCCCATATGGCGTGCGATTTCGGCGTTGGTCCACCCACGACAGGCGAGCATGGCCATGGTGAATTCCGTGGTCGTTAGATCGTCGGCCACGTCCTCGCCCGAATCGGGGTTGTGGATGCGCCGCCAGCCGTAGCTGAATCGATACGTAATCTCGATGATGCGTGCGAAATCGTCAGGGTATTGCGATTTTAGGCATGCCTCGATGAGCCCCTGCAAAAGGCCGTGGTGCTCGCCAATGAGCTCGATAAGGCCGTCGGGGCGCGCAATGTTCCAAGCAGCTCCGAAGTGCGATTTTGCGGCGTCGATGTCCTTGAGGCTCATGCATGCCATAGAAGCCGACAAGTGCAGGAATAGCTCCGAGATGGGATAGCTTCCCTGTTTCATGATCAGGGCGTTTTCCGCCATGCCTAGGCTGCGGCCGTATTCGCCGTGCAGATACAAGGCGTGCGCCATCACGTAGCTGGCGAACAGGCGCAGGCCTTCGGGCAGATGCGCCGCAAGAGGATAAAACTCTACGGCGGAATACGGGGAAGGCAAGTGCAGCAGGACGCTCGCGGCTGAGGCGAACAGGATATGCGTGGCGTGGACGGCGGGCGATTCCTCGTCAGTTGGCGTATCGAGGATGCCCGCAAGGCAACGGCGGGCATCGGCGATGCGGTTGAGTGACAGATTGGCATATCCGCAGATAAAGCATGCGGAATAGCGCAGTGCGGGGTCGGTGGCGTCAAGATAGGGGCGTGCTGTCTCGGCGGCGAGTGTGGCCTGTCCGCGAAAGTACAGCGCTTCTGCCGCGGCGATGGTGCGCGAATCGGGGTCGGAAATGCCTGCAACCGCAGCGTCAATCTGCCCCGGCACAAAGGCAGTGCACATCAACGGCATGGGAACGCATGGGTAGCCATCGCGGTCCATCTTCCATCTCCCATCAGGTGGCAACAATGCAGCAATTGTACTCCTGTTGCTCGGGGCCCCTTTCGTTTTACTGTTCGGTTAACGCTGTAGATCGTTTTGGAAGGCTTACGAGCATGGTGGTCCCGTTCTCGGAACTTGCTTTGACCTCTGCCGTGCCACCGTGAAGAGCTGCAATCTCCCAAACGAGCGCTAGTCCGAGTCCTGCGCCGCCGTATGCCCTGCTGCGGGATTTATCCAGGCGAAAGAATGGTTGGAAGATACTCTCACGGTACTGCTTGGGTATTCCCGGGCCCTGGTCCTCGACTCGCAGGAACACGTGGCTGTCGTTGTCGCAGATGGAGACGTTGACAGTCGAGCTGGGGCGGCTGTAACGGATGGCATTTTCGACCAGGTTAAACACCAGTCGATAGAGGAGCGTGTCGCTCCCGATTACTAAAGCGTCTCCAGCACAATTGAGGGCTATGCCCTTATTTTCGGCAAGTGGCGCAAGGTCGGTGAGGACCTCTTCGGACAAGGGACCAAGTTCAACGTCGTCATCGCAAGGAACGCTGCGGAGCTCACTCATCTCGAGCAATACCTTGGTCATTCGAGACATGCGCTCGGTTTGTTCTTGTAGCAGGCTAAGCAACTCGGCTGTTTCGGGTTGCAAACCGGAGTGCTCGGAGATGAATAGTTCAATCTGTGCTTGCATAAGGGCGAGCGGGGTGCGCAGCTCGTGTGCGGCGTTGCCGGTAAACTGACGCTGTGCAGAGAACCCTTCGCCAAGACGGGCGATCATGTCGTTGAAAGAGGCGCTGCATCGTTGTAGCTCGGTGGGCACATCTTCACTGAGTCTGATTTCGCTTAGGTTGTCAGGCTGCACGCGCTCTACCTGGGCGGCAAAATCCCGTAGCGGCTTGAGCGCGTGGCCGCTCACAAAGTATGCCAGCACGCCGCCAAGTAGCGTGACTCCAGCCGTGATGTACCAGGCTGTCGCGCCAAAAGATTCCTGTGCGTCGTTTACGACGATTGTGACCTCGTCATCGAGGGCTGCTTTCGTTGGGTCGAACGCCTGGGGCGAATCCGCGCCGGCAGCGTTAAAGGCCGAGATGTCGCTGCCGATGGCATCCATGTAGCGCATGCCCGTATAGCCGACCAGGCAGTTCGTCAGCATGCACGCCGCACACGTCAGCAGTGCCGTCATGATCGTTATGCGCCATTGCAGCGAAAGCCTTTTCATTCGCCATCCTCCATAACGTAGCCCTCTCCAATCCGATTGCGAATCGGGTCGTATCCCAAAGCGCTGCGTAGCTTTTTGCGGAGTGACGAGATATGAACGCGGGTTGCGTTGCTAAAGCTGTTCACGGTGCTGTCCCAAACGTGCTCTATAAGCTCCTCTTGACTTACCGGACGCCCCTGATTGAGCATCAGGTATTCCAAGATTCCCGTTTCCTTGCGCGTAAGAGATAAAGCCTCGCTGTCCACGGAAGCGATGCGCGCCTTGGTGTCAAAGCGGAGCTTTCCGCAGGTTAAAACTATGTCGCTTTGTGTAAAGCGTCTGAGGGTAAGGCTGCGGATCCTTGCCGCAAGCTCGTCCAGATGAAACGGCTTGGTGAGGTAATCGTTGGCGCCGGCATCGAGTCCGGCGACTTTATCGGATACTTCGCCACGCGCGGACAGAATCAGCACCTTGGTCTCGCAGTCGGTTTTCCTAAGTTCCCTGAGTACGGTCATGCCGTCGATACGGGGAAGGTTGAGGTCGAGTATCACGAGGTCGAAGGCCTCAACGTCCAGTAGGTCGAGCGCCTCCTGTCCGTCGTGACAGCAGTCGACACTGTACGCCAAGTTCCGCAAGCTGCGCGCGATTGCGTCGCACAGCGCCCGCTCGTCCTCGACGATCAAAATACGCATAACAGTCTCCTTGCACATTTCAAATCGCGCTTAACACGGATTTTATAGCCGATATGGTCCAATGGTCGCGTAACGAAAGGAGTGGTCAGGTTGTTCAAAGCGGTAAAACCCGTGGTACAGGTCGCTTTGTTGATCGTCGGAATTGCCATGGTGTGCTTTGGCGTTATGCGTGGCGAGGCGGATGCCGTGCTGGCCAAAGCGATTAGGCTGTGCTTGGAGTGTATCGGAATTGGATAAAAGAGAAAACACTGCGTCGCATGTTTTGGCTCGATTTCGCGGATTCATTCAGGCGGCGGCGACGCTCGTCACCAACATTCACCTGCCAAACTTTGCCAAAGGCGGCATCTATCAGGGCACGGGAAAAACAGTCTGCGTACCCGGGCTTAACTGCTATTCGTGCCCCGCGGCATCGGGTACGTGCCCCATCGGGTCGTTCCAGTCGGTAGTAGGTTCATCCAAGTTCAACTTTTCTTACTATGTTACCGGTACGCTCATTTTGCTCGGCGTGCTGCTGGGACGCTTTGTATGCGGCTTTCTGTGCCCGTTTGGCTGGCTGCAGGAGCTGCTTCATAAGATTCCCGGCAAAAAGCTTTCGACAAAAAAGCTCAAGGCGCTTACGTATATCAAATACTTCGTGCTGCTGTTTGCTGTGGTATTGCTGCCTGTGCTGGTGGTCAACGACCTGGGGATGGGAGATCCGTTCTTTTGCAAATACGTCTGTCCGCAGGGCGTACTCGAGGGCGCCATTCCGCTGGCCATTGCCAACGCCGGCATTCGATCTGCGCTGGGGCAGCTCTTTACCTGGAAACTTGCCGTTCTCATTGCCGTGGTAGTGCTGAGCGTTTTGTTCTATCGCCCCTTCTGCAAATGGATTTGCCCGCTCGGCGCATTCTATGCGCTCATGAATAGGGTGTCCTTGTTGGGGATTCAGGTTGACGCGTGCAAATGTGTCTCGTGCGGCAAATGCTCAAAGGTTTGTCAGATGGACGTTGATGTGGTCCGCGCTCCCAATCATGCCGAATGTATCCGGTGCGGAAAGTGCATCGGGGCCTGTCCTGTCGATGCCATCAGCTATCGCTATGGCCTGGATGTGTCGGCGGAAAAGCTTCCCTTGACCGCCGATAAAAAGTAAACAATCTTCGACAAAACGGAGGAATGACTATGAAGCTTTCTAAGATTGCGGCCCTGTTTATGGTGCCGGTATTGGCCTTGTGCCTTGTGGCATGTTCGGCGCCCGGTGGCAATGCGAGCGAATCTGCGAGCTCCGATCCTAAGATCGCAGAACTCACTGCGCAGAAGCCGGCCAATGCCGACGAGGCCGCCGAGCTGTATGCGAAGCTCATGCAGAAGGAGAACGAGATCTTTTCGAGTGATAACGCGCTGTGGGAAAAGGTATTCAATGCGGCAAATAAAGACTCGACAATGATTGAGGACGGCAGCAATTACGGCGATTTCTTGCTCAAGACCATCGACGGCGCCAAGGATGAGTTCACGGCGGATGAGCTTAAGACGCTCAAGGCCGGTGCGCAGCAGATCAAGGAGATCGAGGACAAGCTCGAGAGCCTGGAGAAGGAGTTCCCCGGCTGTGGAAGCACGCCGAGCTCAGGCGAGAGCGTCGACGCTTCGACCGCTGACATGACGGCTGGTGCCAATGCTTCGAGCGAGGCGACGAAGTTCCCCAGCTTTACGGACAAAGACCTGGATGGCAACGACGTGAGCAGCGACGAGCTGTTCGCTAAGAACAAGGTCACCGTCATGAACTTCTGGTTCACCACTTGCAAGCCGTGCGTGGGCGAGCTGGGCGATCTTGAGAAACTGAATAAGGAGCTTGCCGAGAAGGGCGGCCAGGTCGTGGGCGTCAATTCCTTTACGCTCGATGGCAACAAGGGCGAGATTGCAGATGCCAAGGACGTACTGAGCAAGAAGGGCGTGACATATAAGAACATCTGGTTCAAGTCGGATAGCGAGGCCGGTAAGTTTACGTCAAATTTGTTCTCGTTCCCGACAACGTATGTCATCGATCAGAATGGCAACATCGTAGGGGATCCCATCGTGGGAGCCATCAGCTCCGCCGAGCAGCGCGCAGCACTCAACAAACTTATCGACCAGGCGATTGCGAATAGCGAGCAGTAAAAAACGCGTAAAGCATAGCGAGGATCGTGGGCCGCTGTGCGAAGTAGTCCGCTGCCTTTCAAAATAAGCTCCACCATATAGAGGTCCCGCTCGGGACCTCTTCTTTTGGGCGCCGTCCCGTTCGTTTTTTGGCGTGGTTCACTACATTCCTCACTGGCGCCGGCAAAAAATGGGGATAGAGTAGGACAAACGCGTCGAATACGAACGGCGGGGGAGAGCGGGCGAGCGTGCCCGCGTGGGAGAGGTTGCCGTCCATGTTGGAGCTCAAAGGTATCTGCAAAAGGTACGTTACGCAGTCGTTTACACAGGTGGCGCTCGACAGCGTGAGCCTGTCTTTTCGCGATAACGAGTTCGTGGCCATTCTGGGTCCCTCGGGCTCGGGTAAAACCACGATGCTCAACGTTATCGGTGGGCTCGATCATTTCGATTCTGGCGACCTGCTGATCGACGGTATTTCGACCAAAGACTTTCACGATCGCGATTGGGATGCCTACCGCAACAACCGCATCGGCTTTGTGTTCCAGAGCTATAACCTTATCCCACATCAGACCATCTTGGAAAACGTTGAGCTAGCGCTGACGCTTACGGGTGTGGGCCATGCCGAGCGCCGCCAGCGTGCACGCAAGGCGCTCGAGGCAGTTGGTTTGGGCGAGCACGTGAACAAGCGCCCGAGCCAGCTTTCGGGTGGACAGATGCAGCGCGTGGCCATTGCTCGCGCCCTGATTAATGATCCCGAGATTGTGCTGGCAGACGAGCCGACCGGCGCTTTGGATTCAACGACATCCGTACAGGTCATGGATCTGCTCAAGGACGTGGCGCGCGACCGTCTGGTTATTATGGTCACGCACAATCCCGAGCTGGCGTACCAATACGCCACGCGCATCGTTAACCTGGCGGACGGCAAGATCACCGACGATTCCGACCCCTTTGATGTTGCCAAGGCCGCGCGTCGCGAGGCTAAGCCTACGCGCAAAACCTCGATGAGCTTTGTGACGGCGCTGGGGCTTTCTGCCCGAAACCTCATGACCAAGAAGGGCCGCACGGCCATGACTGCCTTTGCGGGCTCGATTGGCATTATTGGTATCGCGGCGATTCTGGCGCTGTCCAATGGCGTAAACGGCTACATCAAAAAGGTCGAGGAGGATACGCTCTCGAGCTACCCGCTCACCATTTCCAAGCAGGATTACGACCTGTCGTCCATGATGGGCGGACAGGGGGCCACGGATGACGGTATGTCCAAGAGCGAGGATTCGTCCGACGACGGTACCGACGGCAAGGCTCAGGGAACCGATAAGATTCCCGTGGTTACGGCCGTAAAGGATATGTTTGCAAGTGTTAAGTCCAACGACATGACGAGCTTTAAGGCATGGCTCGATGCCGGTGGCGACGGTATCGACAAAGAGGTCAACGCCATCCAGTACGGCTACGGCGTGACGCCGGTTGTCTATCGTGCCGGCAGGGGCGATGAGAAGCCCGTCCGGCTTGTTCCCAACGCTATGACCGAGGCCATGAGCGGAGGCGCGAGCTCGGCGGCAACGGTGAGCATGGAATCCATGGGAACCTCGGTCTTTAACGAGATGATTGAAGACCAGAGCCTGCTCAACAGCCAGTACGATGTCGTCGCCGGCCATTGGCCTACGTCTGCTAACGAAGCCGTAATGGTGCTTTCGAGCCGTGGCACGGTGGGCGACTACACGCTCTATAGCATCGGTGCGTTGGATATCGATGAGCTCAACGATCTGGTAAACAGCGCTATGACGGCTGACGGTGGGGTCGAAACGCCCGAGACCGGCACCGACTTTACCTACGACGATGCACTGTCCACGACGTTTAAGGTGCTGTCGCCGGCCGATGCGTATCGCAAAAACGAAGAGACCGGCATGTGGACCGATATGTCTGGCGACACCGACTTTATGGCCGCCAAGGTTGCCGACGGTATCGACGTGCACATTGTGGGCGTGGTGCGACCCAACGAGACCGCCAACGCGAGCGCGTTGTCCCCGGGCATTGCCTACACGCATGCGCTGACTCGCCAGCTTATGGAGCGCGCCGCAAATTCGCAGATTGTGCAGGAGCAGCTTGCCCACCCCGAGACGGATGTCTTTACGGGCAAAACCTTCGACGAACTGCAAGGCGAGGCCAAGCAAGGCGTTGATCTGGGCAACCTGTTTAGTGTGGACGAGGCGGCGCTGAAGAGTGCGTTTTCGTTCGATACATCTGCGCTCTCGGGTGCAGCCAGCGGTATGGACCTTTCTGGCATCGATCTGTCGGGGCTGGACATTGACCTTTCGGGCGTTGGCAAGGACATCGACTTCAGCGACATCATGGCAAAAGCGCCAACCCCAGATTTCTCGGGTATCTTTGACGGTCTGGAACTCACGCCCGAGCAAATGCAGCAGGTGGGAACACTGGCCAACCAGCTGTTTGAGGGCTTTTTGCAGTCTGATCAGTTTAAGGCGCTGACACCCGATGATCTTAAGGACGCGTCAAAGCTCGCCGCCGCATTCTCGACGTATCTTGAGAATGATGCCACAGCCCAGCAATGCCTAGCTCAGCTCAAGGCCCTCGGCGGCGATACCCTAGCAGAGCGCCTGGAACAGGCGATGACCGACTATGTGCAAAAGCAGCTGGCTCCGTATCTGCAGCAGGCTATGGATCAGGTGATGAAGTCGATCAGCGAGCAGATAGCGTCGACGGTATCGTCCCAGCTCAAGGCGGGCGCGGCAGGGCTCATGGACCAGATGGCGACGCAGATGTCTTCGAGTTTTGCCAACCTGGCGAGCGCCATGCACGTGGATGCGAACGCCTTTGCCCGCGCCATCCATTTCAACATGGACGCCGAGGACCTGAGTTCGCTCATGATGAGCTATGCCAAGGCTTCGAAGCTCACCTACGACAACAATCTGACCACGTTGGGCTATGCGGATGAGGCAGACCCCATCTCGGTTAAGATTTTCCCGCGCGACTTTGAGGCCAAGGAGCGCGTGCTCGATCACATCGATGCGTACAACAAGCAGGTCAAAGCCGCTGGCCACGATGATCGGGCAATTTCGTACACCGACTACATGGGCATCATCATGGGCTCGGTGACCGACATCGTGAACACCATCAGCTTGGTGCTCATCGCATTCGTGAGTATCAGCCTGGTGGTGAGCTCCATCATGATCGGCATCATCACGTACATCAGCGTGCTGGAGCGCAAAAAGGAGATTGGCATTCTGCGTGCGATTGGCGCGTCGAAGCGCAACGTGGCAAACGTGTTCAACGCCGAGACCTTTATCGAGGGCCTCATTGCCGGCGTCTTTGCTGTTGTCGTCGTGGTGCTCGTGAGCTTCCCGGTTAATACCTGGGCGCTTGCGGCCAAACAGGTCCCCAACCTAATGAGTCTGCCCGTGCAGGATGCGTTGGTGCTCATCGCGATTTCGGTGCTGCTGACGGTTGTTGCCGGCCTGCTGCCCGCCCGCAGCGCGTCCAGGAAGGATCCCGTGGAGGCCCTTCGCTCCGAATAATGTGACAAAGGGACAGCCCCTTTGTCACATTGAGACCCTCGCGAAATTGGGGTCTAATACTTTCCCCAGAAGTGAACGAGTCAAAATGGACCCCCGAAGCGTCGACACTTTCGAGATGCAATTACCTGCGGTTTTACCAGCAAAATCCTGCGGTTTTGACGTCTGAAAATGTCGATGCTTCGGGGGTCCAAATACGGTCGTTCACTTCTCGGAAAAGTATTAGACCTCGTTGTATGGGGTGCGGCTGGAGGGTGGTCATCGTTCAGTAGCTACCTCTTTCTTGTGAATCGCCTGAAGCACAAGGCATAATGCATGTGACAAAGGGGCAGTCCCTTTGCTGCATTGATTTGAGAGTAGATGTTGATGATTCTATCGTTGGCCCCTATGGAGGGGATTACCGGGCATGTGTTCCGTCGTGTGCATGCGGAGTGCTTCGGTGCGCTCGATTGCTATTACACGCCGTTTTTGCCGCCGCCGCGGGTGGGAAACCGCTTTGGCGGCAAGGCGTTTAAGGAAGTCGATCCGGCTAACAACCAAGGGCTCAACGTGGTGCCCCAGCTCATGTCCAAGAACGCGGACGAGTTTGTGTGGGCGGCACAGGTGCTCGCCGACATGGGCTATCGGGAGGTCAATCTCAACCTGGGTTGCCCTTCGGGAACGGTTGTCGCTAAGGGCAAGGGCTCGGGTTTCTTGCGCAATCTCGACGAGCTCGAGGTGTTCTTGAGTGATGTGTGCGAGCGGTCGCCGTTGCCGGTATCGGTAAAGATCAGGCTGGGGCTGGAGAGCGACGACGAATACGAGCGCGTGCTCGATCTATATTGCCACATGCCGCTGGCAGAGCTGATCGTGCATCCGCGCGTACAGAAGGACCGCTATACGGGCTCGACGCGCAAAGAGTTTTATGGCGAGACGCTGGAGCGCGCGCCGTTCCCCGTGGCCTATAACGGCGACATTTTCGATCTTGAGGATATGGACGCACTGGTGGAGGCCTATCCCGGGACACGCCATGTGATGCTGGGGCGTGGCTTGCTTGCGAACCCCGCGCTGGCTCGCATGGTCAAGGGCGGCCCCACTGCAACGGCTGCTGAGCTGCAGCGTTTCCACGATACGCTGTTTGCGGCCTATGCAGAAGAGATTGGCGGTAATGCGGTCTTTCGTATGAAGGAGTGGTGGTTCTACGCCAAGTGCGCTTTCGCCGACCCCGCTACCGTTCACAAACTCGTACGTAAGACCAAAAAGGTCGACGAATACCGCGCCGCCGTCGAGCGCGTCTTTCGCGAGCAGCCACTCGCACCCACAGCCCGCTTCCACGGCTAGCTAGTCATTGGCCATTGGGGACGTTCTTTAACGACTAGTCATTTAAGAACGTCCCCGATGACTACCCACAAATAGTTGTACACCAGCATCCAAAGATGTCGAAAAATGTCGACTTTGGATGCTGGTGTACATGTTTGGGTCCGACGGGGGAGCGGGCCTAGGCAATCAGTGCATCAAGTGTAATGAGCTCTCTGAGCCGCTCCGTGCGTGTTTGCCCATGGCGTTTGGCTTTTTCGTCAAACGCCTCAAGAATCGATTCGCCCACACGTGCTGATATAACGACGCTCGGCTCATCGGAGATTGGTGGCCTTCCCAACTTGATGGTGTGACCTTTCGGCCACTCATCTTTTTCGTAGGCTTCCGCGGCTTTCTTCAACTCTCCGGGAGCAAACCCCATCATCTTTTCGAGCTGCTTAGCATCCATGGCGCCTCCTATCGATCGACATAATGTCGAGCGCCGGTTCTCGGATTCTCTTTTTGTATACAATTTTGTAGACAAAAATACAAGCAGTTCATCGGGCTAATTAGCTTGTTTTGACCTGCCTGTTCGATAGGAAATGAGCATTGACGGCTTCGATACTCCTTTGCTTTTCAGCTTGGAATTTGGATGCTCATTGAACTTCCGGAGGGGAACCCTTTATTAAGCTATTGAGATTCTGGGCAGGAGCTCTCACTGGTCTTCGGTAATGGGGCCAGCTTAATTCGCGACACAGTGTGTCGCGAATGGGAGTAGTCGTTAGGTGTCCTTCAATGGCTACTCATATAAGAACGTTCAAGTGTCGGATTTTGTCATTTAGTGTTGCTCTCAGCGACTATTCTGGAGGGTCGTGGTCAAAAAAGGGCAAATATGAGTACTGTTGCCATTATGGTTGCATTTATTTGCTATAAATTGTAGCTCCTGATGAGATTTGTTCCCATTAAGAGCTACTTTTATTGAACATATGAGGAGAAATAACGTCGTCTGCGGACGAGTGGAACGTTGAATAGTTCCTGAAGTGATCAAAATCGCTGCTACTAAACAGGTAGCAGTACTCATATTTGCCCTTTTTTGACCACAGCCCTCTCGGAAACCTTTCCAGAGGCGTCAAACAGCCATAATCCAAAGGTCTCCTCAAACAATTAGCCGGCCAAGAGCGTCCATGACTACCAAAAAGCTGTACGCCAGCATCCAAAGATGTCGAAAAATGTCGACTTTGGATGCTGGTGTACATGTTTGGGTCGTATGGGTTGGGGCCCTGGACGGACAGAGCGTGCGTACTAGAGCAGGTTTTCCTGCACCCATGCGATGATGTCGCTTGACTCGTAGAGTGGTTTGCCGTCGATGAACAGGCAGGGAACCTGGCGTTTTCCGCCGACGGCGATGAGTGTCTGTTCGGCATCGGAATCGGTCGAGATATTGCGCTCGGGAATGGTCACGCCGTTATCGGCCAAAAAGTGCTTGACCTTTAAGCAATACGGGCAGCCGGTCATAACGTACAGCGCGAGCTCGTGATTAGTAGCCATAGGTCTCCAATCGGTTGAGGTTTTGATTGAAATACCCAAAGCCGCCGCGGTCTATGCGCGCGTCAACGAAGACTCGATGGCCTGGACCAGAAACGCCGTGGCTCCGGTGGCGCAGGGCTTGTCGTAGTAGTCAACAAAGCGCTGGTCGGCAAGATAACCGTGGGCGAGGCCCAGGTACGCCTCGTCTTGGGGCTCGCATCCCCAGTTGAGAGCAATCCAGCGACGATGCATCGCGACAAGCTTACGAGCCTCGTTGCTCTCTGGGTCGCCAATGCCCATGGCAATCGAGAGCTGGCCCAGAATAGCGCGTTCAAGTTCCTTCATGTCGTTCCATGTCTCGGGGTCCATGTCCAGCAACGCTTCGTTTGCTGCATCGATAGCCTCATCGCCGTAGCGCGCCCGCGCCTCGGCACCGTAGCGCGCCTCGTTTTCCTGCACGGTGCGCCAGCGCTCCAGTTGCGGCAGGACGGCGCCCATGAGCGAGACGGCTTCGTCGAGCGACATGCCGGTGTTTTGTGCCAGGCGCGGGGCACAATCCTCAATCATTGCCTCCATGGTGGTGTCATAGGTGTACTTGCCGTGGTCGTAGCACCACTTGCAGTAATGATCGGTCGCGGTGCCCGTGGCATCGGTGCCGCAGTCGTCGGGCGTGAGTATCATGCCGCAGCTCTGGCAATAGTGCTCAGGCATTTCGAGCAGGTGGGACAGCGGTTCTCCGGTTACGGCGGCGATGAGCTTCATCATGTCGATGCCCGGTGTGACCTCGCCGCGCTCCCACCGGCTGATGGCCTGGCGTGTGACGAAGAGCTTAGCGGCAAGCTGCTCTTGGGTAAGGTGATGGGCGCGACGGACAGCAATGAGCTTTTCTGCAAAGGCCATAGCGGCTCCTTTCTGCTGGTTGATGGCTTAAGCATACGCGGCGGCAGGCGCCCTTCCAAGCAACCGTTGGTTGCACGACGGGGGACCGCGGCGAAGAATTGCGCGCAACGCCCCACGCCTCCATGCCGTACAATGACCGGCATGGAACCTATCGCACGCATACATACCGACCTGCCGCAGAAGTTCGGCATTCCGCGCAACAGCTTTTTGGCGCCCCATCTGCAGGGACGAATCTTTTTTGAGCCGGAATTTGCCTCCAATGCAGCGGTTGAGGGCCTGGACTCCTTCTCTCACCTGTGGCTGCTGTGGCGCTTCGAAAACGGAACGCCCGGCGGCACGGCTAAGGATATTGCCGTCGACGCTAAAACGCAGGACAGGTCCGGCACCAACGCAAAATGGTCGAAAACCGTGCGCCCGCCGCGTCTGGGCGGAGCCGAACGTGTGGGAGTGTTTGCCACGCGCAGTCCGTTTCGCCCTAATCCCATCGGGCTCACCTGCGTCAAGCTTGATCGTGTCGAGCTCACCGACGATGGCCCCATCATCCATGTGTTGGGGGCCGACCTGCGCGACGGTACGCCCATCTACGACATCAAGCCCTACATTCCGTTTGCGGACTGCCACCCGGATGCGACCGGAGGCTGGATCGAGGATGCTCCGTGGCAAGAGCTCGATGTTGAGTTTCCGCAAGCACTGCAGGATATGGTCCCGCCCGCAAAGCTCCTCGGCTTGGTCGAGGTCCTTCGCCAAGACCCGCGCCGCGCGGGCAGCAAGCACGAGCCACACCGCGTCTATCATCTGGCTTACGCCGGGCTCGACATATCGTTTACGGTCGATGAAACCCAGCTAACCGTAGTTGCCGTCAACGACGCGCAAGACTAACCAGCCATTCGTCCGCACCCGTCAAATTAAGCGCCAAACCCCGCGCCAAAACCGCCCACGCTGGTGGACAATAACGCCTACCAAAACAATCAACTTTGCACGGGAGTCCAGCATGAAATACGACTTCACTTCAATCATCGACCGCCACGGCATGGACGCCATCGCCGTTGACTCTTGGGGTGAGATCCCCGGTATGGCCCCGAACGCACCCGACGAGGGCTTCGACCGCATTCCCATGTGGGTGGCCGACATGAACTTTGCCACGGTGCCCACGGTCCAGGAACACATCATTCAGCGCGCCCAGCACCCCATGTTTGGCTATTTCAATCCGCGCTCCGAGTATTTCGACCGCATCATCGAATGGCAGAGCCGCCGCAATGGCGTCGAGGGCCTGCGCCCTGAACATATCGGTTACGAAAACGGCGTGCTGGGCGGTGTCGTGTCGACGCTGCGCGCGTATGTCCAGCCGGGCGATGCGGTGCTGGTCCACAGCCCCACCTACATCGGCTTTACCAAGTCCATTGAGGCCGCGGGCTATCGTATTGTCCATAGCCCGCTTAAGCTCGACGATCAGGGCGTGTGGCGCATGGACTTTGAGGACATGGAGTGCAAACTCGCCCAAAACCACATCCATGCCGCGGTGTTCTGCTCGCCGCACAATCCCTGCGGCCGCGTATGGGAACGCGACGAAATCGAGCGCGCCATGGACATCTATCGCCAGCACGATTGCGTGGTGATTTCGGACGAGATTTGGTCCGATATCATCCTGCCGGGGCACAAGCACATCCCGACGCAGTCGGTGAGCGAGGATGCCCGCATGCGCACGGTTGCCCTCTATGCGCCGAGCAAGACGTTTAACCTGGCGGGCCTTGTCGGCAGCTACCACATTGTCTACAACGAGACGCTGCGTGACCGCATCTGCGCCGTGTCCAACAAGACCCACTACAACGAGATGAATGTCCTCTCCATGCATGCGCTTATCGGTGCCTACCAGCCGCAGGGCTACGAGTGGGTGGACGAGCTCAACCAGGTGCTTGCCGGCAATATCGAGTACTTCTGCGATTACGTGGACGGGCATTTTGAGGGCGTGTCCTATTCGCGTCCGCAGGGCACGTACATGGTGTTTCTGGACTGCACCGAGTGGTGTCGCGAGCATGGCCGCGATATTCAGTGGCTGCTCGACGAGGGGGCGCGCGTGGGCGTGGGATATCAGGACGGCCGCCCGTTCCACGGGCCCTGCCACATTCGCGTGAATCTGGCGCTGCCGCTTTCGCGCGTAAAGGAAGCGTGCGACCGCCTGGACCGCTACGTTTTTAATGCACGGTAAGTGAGCACTGCATGCGGGGCCTTCTGCCAAGTCGGCTGGAAGGCCCCACATGGTAAAACGTCTGTAGCCATTGGGCACTCGTGTGGTTTTGTTTGCTATTATTTTTTACCATTTCAGTCTGTAAACAGGATCGTATGGAGCTCGATGAAAAGGTCCCGTCGCTCGGTTGCCATTTCGTTGTTTGTTGCGCTTGCGGTAGCGTGCGCCTTTGTCGTAGCGATAGCCGGCTGTTCCGGGTCGAATGGCAGAGCCTCGACGTCTGCATTAGAAGGCCTGGATGCCTCGCAGGCCAAAGACGACAACCTTAAGACGCTCAACGTCGGCAGCGACCTCTATCCACCGTTTGTGTATACCGACGAGTACGGCGATATCGTTGGCCTGGATGTCGAGATATTGACCGAGGCTTTGGCCCGCATTGGTTACAAGCCAAAGTACCAGCTGATCGATTGGGAAAAGAAGAAAGAGCTGCTGGCGAGCGGCGAACTCGATTGCGTCATGGGTAGCTTTAGCATGACGGGTCGCGAAAACGAGTATCGTTGGGCCGGCCCGTACCTCGCGAGCCGCCAGGTGGTCGCGGTCGATTCCCAGAGCGATATCTACACGCTTGCCGATCTTGAGGATAAGGTCGTGGCGGTCCAGTCCACCACCAAGCCCGAGGACATTTTGCTCAATCGTACAAATGAAAACGTTCCGCAGATCAAAGAGCTCTACTGCTTTTCGGACCGCTCATACCTGAACCCGGCGCTCGTCGAGGGTCTGGTCGACGCCATCGCCGCGCATGAGTCTTCGCTGCTCACCTACGAAAAAGACTATGGTGTGACGTATCGAATTTTGGATGAGCCGCTGCTTGAGGTTGGTTTGGGTACCGCTTTCGATATCAACGATACGCGCGGCATCGACGTTAAGCTCACCCATGCCTACCAGGAAATGCTAGCCGACGGCACCATGAAACGCCTGGTGTCAAAGTACTTTGATGACCCTTCGCCCTTTTTGAATATAGAGGGCCTGTCATGATCGGTGCACCCGACCACGCCGTAGAGAAGCGGGGCAATCGTTCGGCAGGGGCATGGTTCCTTGTCGCCCTGCTGGGGATAGCGCTCTCGGTTGTTGCCGGTATGATGAGCTACGGCTACACGACAGCTCAGGCCGAGCAGCGCTTTGCCGACGTTGTCGATTACGTGGCGACGCAGAGCCTTTCCTACGATGCATTCAATAGCGCCTATACGACCAAAAACCTGATTCGCGTTATGGAGATCGCCGGAGAGACAGCGCGCGATATGGAGCGCGACGGTTCGGTGGATAACGCCATGCTGGAGCAATATGCCGACCAGTTCAACGTGAGCGCACTGATCGTGACGGACGCATCGGGCAATTTGGTGTCCGAGTCCTCGACGGATGGCGTGGGCTACGAGTCGCTCGCTACGTATCTCAAGGAAGCACCCGTGCTGGAGGTGGCAGCCCATCCGCTTAAGTCCTATACCGCCCGCATCACGCTTGCGGATGATTCGGTCGCAGACATTGGCTGCGTAACCCGGCGGGATGACGAGGGCATCGTTGTTGCGGTAAGGCATCAGAGCGCGAAGGCAGTTGCAAGCAATACGCTCAAACTGCAGAGCCTGCTCGGTGGTTATGAGACCATCGACAGTGGCAATATCGTGATCGAAAGCGATGGCAAGGTCGTTGCGACCAATGTCGTTGAACCCACCATATTGGGCGTATTCGATCTGCCTGCAACGGATGTCTTTATTGTCGACGGTATTAAGGATCGATGCCTGCCCGGCAAAGTCCGACTGGTCAACGCCAACGGCGAGTGGTATTTGGGCACATTTGGAAAAGCGCGCGGGTTCTACGTGTACACCTATGCCTCGGCGCGGCGCTACTTTGAGGTCGTCGCGGCTGTTGCTGCCGGCGTGCTGGTGCTCTACGGCGGTGTTATAGCCGTTGTTGTGATGGCGCGCCGCCGCGCTGATCGTCGACGTTTGACGGACTTGCTGCAGCAGGAGCGCGACTATGGTGACAGGCTGGCTAAGGCAGCGCGTGAGGCCTCGTCTGCCAACTCGGCAAAGACGGAGTTTCTACGTCGCATGAGCCACGATCTGCGCACGCCCATCAACGGCATTCGCGGCATGGTCGAGGTCGGCGATGCCAATGCGGACGATCTGCAAAAGCAGACCGAGTGCCGCTCAAAAATCTGGACGGCATCGGGACTGCTGCTCGACCTTGCCAACGAGGCGCTCGATATGAGTCGCCTGGAGAGCGGGCAGATTGACTTGGAACTCGTGCCCGCAAATTTGGTGGCCCTCAATCGCGAGATGTGCGATATTCTGGAGCGCCAGGCCGAGGAGCGTCTGGTGACAATTATCTGCGACCAGCAGACGCTTAATCATCCCTATGCACGGGTGAGCGTGACGCATCTCAAGCGCTTATTGGTCAATATTGCCGGTGATGCCGTCAAGTACAACCGCCGGGGCGGCTATGTTCGTCTGGTGTGTCGCGAGGTGGAGTCGGTGGATGGCGTCCCCGTCTATGAATACACGATCGCCGACAACGGCATTGGCATGAGCGAGGAGTTCCAACAACACCTCTACGAGCCGTTTTGCCGCGAGGAGCAGCAAGTGGAGGGCGCTTCATCGGGAACTGGCCTGGGCGCGCCTATTGCCAAACAGTTGGTCGAGCTTATGGGCGGAACCATGAGCTTTACGAGTGTCTTGGGGCAGGGGACGACGTTTATCATCCGCCTGCCGTTCGAGAAGTGCGACCGCTCCGAGATTCCTCAGGCAGTTCGCGTAGATGCGGGCGACGGCGATGCGCTCCAGGGCCTGCGCGTTTTGCTCGTAGAGGATAACGATCTGAATGCCGAGATCGCGCAGTTTACGCTCAGCCGTGCCGGTGCCGTCGTGACGCATGCTAAGGATGGCGAGTCTGCCGTTGAGGCGTTTGCCGCGAGCGCACCGCACGAGTACGACGTGGTGTTGATGGACATCATGATGCCTGGCATCGATGGCCTTGAGGCCACGCGTCAGATTCGAGCACTCGATCGCGAGGATGCCGTGACCACGCCGATTATCGCTGTGAGCGCCAACGCCTTTGCCGACGACCGCAGACTTTCGCGTGAGGCAGGCATGGACGCGCACCTGAGCAAGCCTGTGAGCTCGCAAGAGCTCGTCGAGGCGCTGGCGCACATCGCCGCCGACGCTTTATAACAATATGGCCCGGTTCCAAGGTGGGTTGGAACCGGGCCATATTGTTATTGATGAGGCCTGCTGAGAGGCTTACTTTTCTTGAATCTGCTTGCCGCAAAGATGCTCAATCGTAATCTCGTAGAGCTGGACGCCCTTAATGTCCTTGGCGATTTCCTCTTCGACTTCCTCGGCAGAAGGGTAGTACTTAAGGGCGAGCTGGCGGACTTTGTCCTCGATAAACGCGGGGGTGTCATTCGCCAGGCGACAACGGCCAAAGACGACGGTGCTCATAACGTAGGGAGCCCAGTCGCCGTCCTGGTACCACTCGTTTCCGTAAACGGTAAAGCAGACCTTGTCATCGCGCTTGAGTGCGTCGACCTTGTGGCCAGCCTTGGCGCCATGGAAATAAATCTTGTCGTGCTCGGCGTCAAAGAAGTAGTTGACGGGAATGGCGTACGGGTAGCCATCGTCGCCGTTGACGGCAAAGACGCCGCGCTTGCAGGTGGCGAGCAGTTCGCGCGCTTCCTCGTCGGTGATGGCGCGTTTCTTTCGACGTAAGGGCCTAAACATCGTTGGCTTCCTTTCTGGTCGTGCGTGGTTGCTGCAAAAACCATAGCACAACGGATCCGTTTTTTCTTGATGCGGGCGAGTATGTTTTTGAGCTTGTTAAAGTCGAGCGGTTTGGACAGATGGGCGTTCATGCCAGCATCGTGTGCCGCCTTGGCGTCCTCGGCAAAGGCATTGGCGGTGAGCGCGATGATGGGGATATCGGCTGCATCGACCTTCTCGCTCAGACGAATCGCGCGGGTTGCCTCATAGCCGTCCATGTCCGGCATCATAATGTCCATCAGGATCGCATCGAAGCTGCCGGCGGGATGCGACAGGTACAGATCGACGACCTCGTTGCCGTTGGCGGCGCGGGTGACCACGACGCCCTCGGATTCTAGCAGCGTCTGGGCAATCTCGGCATTCAATTCGTTGTCTTCGGCGAGCAGCACGTTCATGTCGGTGAGCGAGCAGTCGGGCGCACTCTCAACCGTATTCGCCCGCGCCTGGGGATTCTCGTCGATATCGAGCGGAATCTCCACGTAGAACGAGGTGCCCACATGGAGCTCACTGGTGACTTCGATGGTGCCGCCCATCAGTTCAATAAGCGACTTGACGATTGGCATGCCCATGCCGGTTCCTTGGAACTTGCTGCGCGCATCGTCACCTTCTTGGGCAAACGGCTCATAGATATGCTTTAAAAACTCGGGAGTCATGCCAATGCCGGTATCCGAAACGCTAAAGCAAAAGAGCGCGCGCCCGTCATCGAGTGGCCTGGTCTTTGAACTAAAGGTGACGGAGCCGCCGTGCTTGTTGTACTTAATGCTGTTGTCTAACAGGTTGATCATGATCTGTCGGATATGGGTGGGACTGCCGATCATGTATGGCCCCGTGGCGTACGGCAGACTATTGTCCTGCATGGTGATGCCGTTACTGGACGCGCGGAGCTTGCACAGAACCAGCGTATTGTCACAGAGTTCTTTGAGGTTAAAAGGCGCATGCTCCAGTGTTAGCTTGCGGTCTTCGATTTTGCCCATCTCGAGGATGTCGTTGATCAGCGAGAGCAGGTGATTGGCGGCAACGCGCGCCTTGGCACGGCTCTCGCGGGCGACCTTGATATCGCCTTCCTTCAATTCCTCAATCTCGATAAGGCCCAGGATACCGTTGAGCGGCGTACGGATGTCGTGGCTCATGCGCGTGAGGAATGCCGTCTTAGCGGCGTTGGCAGCGTCGGCTTTTTGCGCTCGGTTCGAGCGCGCACGAGCGCCCAGATGAGCAGGACGATGCCGACCGACAACATACCGATGAGGGCAGCGGCAATGGCGGTGCGGTTGCGAAAAAGGAATTGAAGCGTGTCTGATTCCTGGGTCGTGTACGACGTGGAGGAGTAATTGCTTGCGGAGAGCGATTCTCCGGCATTGATGATGCCCTTGTTGATGATTCCCAGCAGCTCGGGCTTTCCGTGCGAAATCCAGCACGAGAGCTCACAGGTGTCAGGGAGCTCGACCGTCTCGTAGTCCTTGAGATCATGACGGTCGCCGATGGTTTTTATGCGTGAGCTGGGAGCGACGATGCAGTGCGCCATTCCCTTCCTGAGGGCGTCGAACGCTTCATCGTCGGATTGGTATTCGGTCACGGTCGCTGTGGGGAACAGACTTTCAAGTGCATTTTTGTTGACAAACGATGATTTGGTACAGGCGATGTTCTGAAGGTCTTTGTTCAGGTCGCTGCCGGTGTGGATGGCGGTGAGGGATATGGTCCCCAACGATACCGACTGCACAACGCCTGATTGCTCGGCAAACCAGTAATCTCGGTATACCGGCAGCGCAACGTCTATGCTTCCCTTTGACAGGGCCTTTGACATCATCTTGTAGCTATCAAAGGCGACGGTTTTGACCGTAATGCCAAATTTATCGTGCAACGTCGTCGCAAGCGATGCGAGCGAGCCTTCCATTTCGCCGTTTTCGTCTTCGTTGCAGTAGGGGAGTCTGCCCGTAATGTAGCCGAGCGCGATGGTGTTGTCATTTGTTTTGAGCCAGGAACGTTCGGGGCCGTTGAGCGATGATGAACCGCTGTTTTGGGCCGAGTAGTTAGATTTGACTTCGTCGATATAGCGTGGGTTGACGCGGGCGATTGCCGACATGGCGGCATTGATGTCGTCCATCAGGTCGGGGCGGCTTTTGGGGACGGCAAAATAGTAGTCGCTCGAACCAATGTAGAACATGGGGGAGGCGCTGGGCGACGAGGTCGTGTCGTTCATGATGATGGTATCGACCTCGTTGTTTGCGAGCGCGTCAAAGAGGGCACCGCCAGTGTTGATTTCTTTATAGGTGCAGGTAATGCCTTCGTTGGCGAGCCACTGTTGGCCAACGAAGGTTTGCATAACGCCGGGGTTGCAGCCGATGGTAAGGCCTTGGAGCGCTTGGGGGTCACCCTTGGCCAGATCGTCGCGATCGGGCTTGGCGTAGATGAAGTAGCGCTCGGTGCCCTCGGGGTTCGAGGAAAAGAGCAGCTTTTGGGCACGTTCCTCGGAGTAGGAGATGTTGGGCATGAGGTCGATCTCGCCCGCCTCGAGCATGTCCAAAAGCTCGGTGAAGGTGCCGGAGACGTATTCGTACCGCCAGCCGGGCGTGTAGTACGACAGGGTCTGGAGGTACTCGTAACCCCATCCCGAGAGACGCTCGCCGGGGGTGCCGTCCTGGAAGCCCTCGTTGTTGACGAGCCAGCCGACGCGGACCGTCTTGACTGGCTGACTAGAGTCATCGGCAAAAGCCTGAACAGGCGCGATTGAACTCAGCACGGCAAGCGCGGCAAGCACAATGGTCAGGGCGCGACATATAACTGAACGAAGGGCAGTGGCAGCTCTCACATGCAATCCTAACGAATCGAGACATTACCGCATAAGGATACCAGCTCAGCCTGCCCAGTTGGCAGCTGTACCGCTAAACGCTCCCGCCCGGCAGCTGGGGACAGTCCCTTTCTGCCGGCGCAAAAGGAACGTCCCTAGCTGCCGGTTGTGGGACAATACCGGGCGAACGTGATTGGGCGTCTGGGAAAAGGGGTCGCGATGAACAAGTTGAGGACGCTTGCCGATGTGCTGCGACAGGCTGGCTTTGCGCGCATCACGGGTCTGTTTTTTATCTTTTACCTGCTGTGCTCGACGGCTGTCTGGCTGTCCGAGCCCACGACCCTCACGTTTGGCGATGGCCTGTGGTTTAGCTTTGAGACGGTCTCGACCATCGGCTTTGGCGACATTCCGGCCGAAACGCCGGTTGCCCGCGCCATTACCGTCGTCTTGAGCGTTATTAGCATCTTCTACATCGCCATGCTCACGGGCGTGGCGGTGAACTACTGCAATACGCTCATCAAAATGCGTCAAAAGGACACCATGGCGCGCTTTATGGATGATCTGGAGCATTTGGAAGAGCTCGATCGCGACGAGCTTGCCGATCTTTCGCGTCGCGTGCGCGAGTATCGTCGACGCCAGCGCTAGAACGGGCGCCGTGCGTCACGATGAGGGGGACTGAATATGAATATCACCGTGTATCTGGGTGCCAGTGTCGGTAACGACCCAGCATTTCTGTCTGCGGTACAGGAGCTGGGCAACTGGATTGGCGCCAACGGACACGCGTTGGTATACGGCGGGTCCAAATCGGGCCTGATGGGTGCGCTCGCCGATAGCGTGCTCGAGGCAGGCGGACATGTGACGGGTGTGGAGCCGAGCTTTTTTATCGAGGCCGAGTTTCAACATGACGGTATCGACGACCTCATCGTGACGAGTGATATGGCCGAGCGCAAAGCCAAGATGATTGAGCTCGGCGATGCGTTCATCGCCTTTCCCGGTGGGACGGGCACGCTCGAGGAGATTGCCGAGGTCATGTCCGCGGTGTCGTTGGGGCACCTGAGTGCTCCGTGCATCCTGTATAACCTGGACGGTTACTACAACGACCTCAAGGCGCTGCTCGGGCACATGATTGATAAAGGGCTTTCGAGCCCGAGGCGCCAGCACGGCATCTACTTTGCCGACGATTTGCGCGAGATTGTCTCGATTATCAACGGATGAGTCTTAAGCCTGTCCCGCTATGGCTCCCAATGGTGCCGTTTGCGGCGCAGACGGTTGGCTCGTTCGGGCAACGCTCGCTCTACAATAAAACATAACTATGTCGACTTTGACCGCGGGAGGACCCGATGGATAACCTTGCCAAACCCACAAACCGCGCGCTGTTTTTAGTTAGCGTTGCTGTGACCGGTGCGTTCGCAGGTGCCGCGGTCTGGCTGTTCTTTTTTGCGATGGAGCACGGTATCGACTATCTGTGGACCGAGATTCCGCACGCGCTGGGCGTCGCTTCGCCCGAGCTCGCCAGCGGCCCGTTTGGCTTTTTGCCGTACCCGTTTTTTGTCTGTCTGCTGGGCGGCCTATTAATCGGTCTGTACGAAAAGATGACAGGCGCCAAGACCGATGACCTCAACCAGGTGATGGCTAAGGTTAAGCAAGACGGGCGCTACCCGTACGACAACCTGGGCAAGCTTTCGCTCGCGGCGTTGCTGCCGCTGCTGTTTGGCGGCAGCATTGGACCGGAGGCCGGTCTGACCGGTGTTATCGCGGGTCTGTGCAGCTGGGTCGGCGACCGTATGCGTTGCTTTGGCGCCGAGTTTAGGGAGCTCACGCTGCTGGGCACCCAGGCTGCCCTGACGGCGCTCTTTACCGCGCCCGTCTTTGGCTTTGTAGCACCGCTTGCCGGTAGCGCCGACGGCCAGGGCGAAGACGCCGACGATGAGTCCGCGTCCGGCGAGATCACCATCAAGCTGCCCAAGGTGCAAAAGACCGTGGTCGATGGCATCGCGATTGCCGGCGGTCTGGGCACCTACCTGCTGCTTGGCCAGCTTGTGGGCGGCGGCATGGGCATGCCCAGGTTCGAGTCCGCCGAGGTGGGCAACCTGGAACTTGCCTGGCTCATTCCGCTGGCGTTGGTCGGCACCGTTTGCGGCTGGCTGTACTTTGTCTCCGAGCACGCAAGCGAGGCGCTGTCTCATGCAATAGGGGAGCGTCCTGTCGTCAAAGCCATGCTGGCCGGTCTGGCGCTCGCCATCTGCGGCACGGTCCTGCCCTACACCATGTTTGCCGGCGAGACCCAGGCCGACGTGCTCATGGAAACCTACCTGACCATTCCCGCCGGCGTGCTTATCGCGACCGGTCTTGTCAAAGCCATGCTGACCCCCGCCCTCATCAACCTGGGCTGGCGCGGCGGCCACTTCTTCCCGGTTATCTTCTCGGGCGTAAGCTTGGGCTATGGCCTTGCTATCCTCACCGGCGCAGATCCGGTCTTTTGCGTCGCCGTCTGCACGACATCGACGATGGGTGCGGTCATGCGCCAGCCGGTCATGGTCGTGGGCCTGCTGCTCATGTGCTTCCCACTCAAAGGTATCGTCTGCATGATCATCGCCGCCGTTATCGCTTCCGGCATTCCGCTGCCCAAGCCGCTGCGCAAGTAGCGCGGTTTTTCACGAGTCAATTCCAGGGGTACGAGATGATCCTGTACTTTAGTGCGACAGGGAACAGCGAGCATGTGGCGCGTCGCATTGCAGCGGCGACAAGCGACAAAGTTATGTCGATTGAGCGCTTTGATGCCGAGATCCTTCACCTTGCTGTGATGGAAGGCCCCTGTCGGCTGGGGTTTGTCGCCCCGGTATACGCCTGGGGCTTGCCGACGCCAATGATCGAGTTTTTGAAGACTGTCGACCTATCGGTTGCTGCCGGCACAAAGGGCGGCGAGCGCCCCTATACGTTCTATGTCTCGACATATGGTTCGACGACCGGGCAATCGGTCAAGTTCGCCCGCGATCTGCTACACGAGCGTGGGCTCGAGTTAGATGCGGCGATGAGCGTCAAGATGCCCGATACCTGGACGCCTGTTTTCGACCTGTCTGACCCTCAAAAGGTTGAGGGTATCAATAGGGCTGCCGAGGCGCAGATTGATGCCGTGATCGAGGCGGTGCGGGCGCGCCGCACGGGCAACATGATGCGCCATCGCGTGCCTCTGTTTGCATCGTGCGCGTATCACGCAATTGGGCTGCCGCGCATGCAACAGACGAGCAAGTTTGCTGTCGATGCCGATCGCTGCATCGGCTGCGGCCTGTGTGCCAAGCGCTGCCCCATGGCGGCGATTGAGATGCGAGACGGCCTTCCCGTCTGGACAAAGCCGGAGTGCGCAGCCTGCCTTCGTTGCCTGCACTGTTGTCCCAAATTTGCCATCTCGCACGGTAAGCGCACGGCATCCCACGGTCAGTACAGGCATCCCAAGCCAGGTGTGAGGATGTAGCGGCCGCTGGCCGCGCTACTTCCAAACTGCGAGCGCGGCGGTGCCCAGGACGATGAGGGCGAGACCGATGGCGCTGCGTCGTGAGAGTTTTTCGTTGAATGCCAGGCGCGCAAATAGTACCGATACGACAATCGATAGTTTGTCGATCTGCACCACGACACTCACCTGGCCTGCAGCGATGGCATAGTAATAGAGCAGCCACGATGCTCCGGTCGCGATGCCCGATGCCGCGAGAAATACGAGCTCGTAGCGGTCTACGTGCACGGCTTGGCCCATCTTGCCTTTAGCTGCCACGATTGCCCATGCCATAACCAGTACCACGCAGGTGCGGATTGCCGTGGCCAGGTTTGACTCGACGCCTTCGATGCCGATCTTGGCGAGGACGGAGGTGAGTGCTGCGAACATGGCGGCGCCGAGGGCGTAAGCGAGCCAGGTCCGGTCTTGCTGCTGCTCGGGTCCGGCGGATTGCTGCTTCTCGGTCATTAAAAAAGTGCCGAGGGTAATGACGGCGGTTCCCACGAGCTTAACCGCAAGGTTGCTCGTCTCGCCAAAAAGCACGATGGCGATCAGCGCGGCGAGCACGGTGCTCATCTTGTCGACCGGTACGACCTTATTGACGTCTCCGATGCTCAACGCCTTAAAGTAACAGATCCACGAAGCGCCGGTAGCGAGTCCCGAGAGGACGAGAAAGAGCCAGGATCTGGGTTCGATGCTGCCAATGGTTCCAATGGATCCAGAAATGCCCGCCATTGCCCAGGCGAAAACGAGCACCACGCAGGTGCGAATGGCCGTCGCGACATCGGAGTCGGTCTGCTTGATGCCGCATTTGGCCAAGATGGATGTGATGCCGGCAAAGAATGCTGACGCAAATGCTGCGACGACCCACGACACGGGTGAAATGCCTCCCCAAAGAACAACCGCGCCAGATTTACGGCGCTCGTCCGATGATACCGTCCCGCCATGAAGCTTTGATATCGCTGTGGTGAGACAGGGGCCATAGTTCGAGAGGGCATTTGGTTAAGGCTCGAATCGAAGGTGAATGGTTTTCCGCGAAGTGAACGAGTAAATCTGGACCCCTGGAACATGCACACTTTTTCGAACAAAACTGCAGGATTCTTAGACAAAAACCGCAGGAATTGAGTCCTTAAAAATGTCGATGGATCGCGCGAATTTTTGTGGTGTAAGAGGGAGGGCCGCGTCAGCGCCCCTTGCGCCTAAGGCTATTCCGCCACGCCGTGGCGGTCAAGGACCTCCCTTATGGCCTCGTGCGCGGCCA
>DBGDSC010000057.1:0-20831 GCA_048402045.1 Collinsella sp. | reverse complement strand
GGAACACGAGCCGGAGGCAGGTAAGATTGAAGGGCCTGACCCCGGAGGAGTACCGGAATCAGGCCCTTGCGGCCTAGTCGCTATTTAGGGCGTCCAAGATTTGGGGCGCAGTTCACCCGCGACAGGGCTTTTTCTGTCCTCCTCCAAGTTGCGGTGAAATAGGGACTGAATAGGGGCCGGCGGGCGCAAAACAATCCCTATTCCACCGCAACTCATCCCGAGATAGTCATTGGGGACGTTCTTAAACGACTGGTCATTGGGGACAGTCTTGGTGCGCTCCGTTCGTCCTCCCGTTCGATTTTTGCTCGGTGGGTATACTTCCTTTCGCATTAAGCCCCGGACTGAGGAGATATCCAAATGCCGGATAACGGGTCAATACAAAAAAGAGACGCGCACGAGATGGCTCATGGGCGTCCTGTCCAGATAACCGAGCACACGACGGTAACCGAGCTGCAGCCCAGCCTGTCCGATGTCGTGTGCGCAAACAAAAAGCTGCAGATTGGCTTTATCGTTGCGCTCGTGGTGCTGGCGTTGCTGTCGGGCTTTGTAGCTCGTCCGCATTTCGCCGATACCAAAACTTGGGACTCCACCATCGAGGTCATCGATCAAAAGAAAGGTAACGTACTGGCGCTTACAGCCTCGTGCGTGGCGCTGTCTGCGGGCATTACCGCGCTGCCGGGTGATACGGGAACGCCGGTTGCCGAGCAGCTCGCGCAGCTTTCAGGCAACCTTGGTATCGTGCTTGCCGTGCTATACCTAGAGAAATATTTGCTCACGATTTTGAGGTCGATTGGCCTGGGCATCTTAATCCCGTCTGCGTTAGTGCTCTTTGCGGTGTCGCTCGGCATTCACGGGCGCTGGAGCACGAGCGCTGTCCTGCGCCGTGTGGCGACACGCGTGCTGGTGGTTGCCGTGATCGGCATGGCACTCGTGCCTGCGAGCGTATGGGTGTCGCAGAAGGTCGATGAAACGTATCGCGTAAGTATTGAGCAAGCTGAGCAAAAGGCTGCGGACGCAGCCGACACCACGGACAAGTCAGCCGAGACCAGCTCAAAATCGAACAAGAATAAATCCGAGGCCACGGAGTCCAAAAACGTGCTCGAGCAGTTGACTGATGGGGCCTCGAGCCTTGTTACGTCGGTAACCAGTGGTGCCAAGCAGATGACCGACGAGATCGTGCAGCAGGTGACCGACCTCATCGAAGGCGTCATCGTGATGATCGTGACCTCGTGTGTGATTCCTCTACTGGTGCTCGTGGCGTTCCTATGGCTAGGACACGTGCTGCTGGGGATCGATATCTCCGGTCCCGCGAACTATCTGACGGGTCGTTTCTTGAGCGCTCCGTCCAGACATGCCAAGAAGAGCGGGCAGTCTGAGTAGGCGGCAAAGCGATCTTTGGAAGATCAACCGTAAGAAGGGCGGCCGAGACATGTTCTCGGTCGCCCTTTTGTTTGTTGAACACATGGTCGCTACGTCCGCGCCCAGTCCAAACGGTCAACAATCATCTGTGAACGGTATTTGTTCAAAAAAGAACAAAGATAAACAAATAGTTGTTGCAGTTACTGTTCGAATGTGTTCAAATAAACATGAACAGTGAAGAACCGCACATTCAGATGCCCGGACCTGAACGCGATTCAACACTTCCAAACAGAAACTACGCACCTGCGTATCTCTCAAGGAGGATGTCATGAGGGTTGTAATCGCTTCCGATGCCGACGGTATGTCGATGAAGGAGTCCATCAAGGAGATGCTCATCGCCGACGGTCACGAGGTCGTCGACTATTCCGAGACCCCTGCCGCGGACTTTGTCGATTCCGCGACCGCCGTTGCCAAGGACCTGCTGGAGCACAAGGATTCCCAGGGCTTTGCATTCGATAAGTACGGCGTCGGCTCCTATATGGCCGCCGTCAAGATCAAGGGCATGGTCGTCGCCAACATTTCCGACGAGCGTTCCGCTTACATGACCCGCGAGCACAACGGTTCGCGCATGGTCACCATGGGCCCGGGCGTTGTGGGCACCGAGGTCGCCAAGAAGATCGCCCGCGAGTTCCTGCGCGCGCAGTACGCCGGCGGCCGTCACCAGATCCGTGTCGACATGCTCAACAAGATGGCCTAACGAGAGCCACCGAGAACTCGAACTTCTACCTCAACTTGTGAATTCAGACGAAAGGACGTTCTGATGAAGAAGACCATCGCAATCGGTTGCGACCATATCGTTACGGACGAGAAGATCTATCTGGCCGACCGCCTGGAGCAGGCTGGCTACAAGGTGCTCGACTGCGGCACCTACAGCCACACCCGTACGCACTATCCCATCTACGGCAAGGCCGTGGGCGAGGCTGTTGCCAGCGGCAAGGCCGACTTTGGCGTGGCCCTGTGCGGCACCGGCATCGGCATCACCAACGCCGTCAACAAGGTTCCCGGCGCCCGTTGCGCCCTGGTCCGCGACATGACCTCTGCCCTGTATGCCCGTCGCGAGCTCAACGCCAACATCGTGGGCTTTGGCGGCAAGATCACCGGCGAGTTCCTGATGGCCGATATCATGCTTGCCTTCCTGGAGGAGCCCTACGAGAAGACTCCCGAGCACGACGCCCTGATCGCCAAGATCGATGCCTGCAACAAGGCCGACGCCGAGGCTCAGGCTGACCCGCACTTCTTTGACGAGTTCCTCGAGAAGTGGGACCGCGGCGAATATCACGACTAGGGAGGTTACGCGGTTTTACCAAACCGCGTAACGGGTCGACGCTGCGCGACGCTCGCTGACGTTGGGGGTGCCTGTGGGGTCGCCGCTGTTGTTGCGAAGCTTTCTGGTTCAGTAAGCTGCTCCGATAACACGTTTGCTTGCTGAGCTTGTGGGCTTCGTTTTGGCGGGACCCGGTATTCTGCAGCTTTTCAATTGACGGCTCGCGTTTCTGTGAGGGGGCGCGGGCCGGTTTTCTATCAGCCCTATTGACTTGGCGGGCTGTCGTAAGAAAGGGAAGGCTCCTATGGAGCTTGTTCTTGATAACGGTTCTATCCGCGTAGCACTGAGCACGGCGGGCGGCTCGTTCACCTCAATTGTGGCCGACGGTCGCGAGTATCTGTGGCAGGGCGATCCGGCGGTGTGGTCGGGCCAGGCACCTATTTGCTTCCCGATCTGCGGCGGTCTTCGTGACGGTCGCGCAATGACCATGGGCGGCCGCGAGGTTAAGCTCGCCCGCCACGGCTTTGCGCGCAAACAGGAGTGGAAGCTCGAGGAGCAGAGCGACAACATGGTTGCGCTGAGCCTAAGCTCTGCCGACCATGCCGAGTTGCTCGAGCAGTACCCGTATCCGTTTAAGATCGTTGCTCGTTACACGATCGATGCGGCAAAGGTGGCCGTTTCGTACGAGGTGACCAATGAGGGCACCGAGGACATGCCATTCTTTGTGGGCGGTCACCCTGGCTTTAAGTGCCCGCTCGACGAGGGCGAGTCCTATGACGACTACGAGCTCCGTTTTGAGCAGCGCGAGGCCGCCGAGCTCTGTACTGCCGTTCCCTCGACGGGCCTGATTGATGTTGAGCGTCGCAGCAAGAACCCGATGGTTGGCCATGACCTGCCGCTGACCCACGAACTCTTTGACTTCGCGGAGACCATCTTTGACGTGCTCGAGAGCCGCGTGGTTACGCTGACCAAGAAGACCGAGGACAAGGGCGTGCGCCTGACGTTCCCCGATATGCCGTACCTGATTGTGTGGAGCAAGCCCGAGGGGGACTTTGTGGCCGTGGAACCGTGGGGCGGCCTGTCCACCTGCTCCGACGAGGACGATATTCTGGAGCACAAGCGCGGCTGCCTGGTGGCCAAGCCGGGGGAGACCGTTACCCGCGGCTTTGAGATCGAGATCCTTTAACGAGCTATCGTATGTTTGGGGCCGCGCGTGTCGTGCCCCGGAACAGGAGTTCAACATGATTCTGACCGTTACCATGAACCCGTCGATTGATACGCGCTATCAGCTCGACAAGCTGATCATCGACGATGTTAACCGCGTGACGCCCGAAAAGACCGCTGGCGGCAAGGGCCTCAACGTGAGCCGTGTGCTGCTGCAGTTGGGTGACGATGTGCTCGCGACCGGTCTGCTCGGCGGCCACATGGGTGCCTATATGGCCGAGCTTATGGATGCCGATGGCGTCAAGAACGACTTTGTGCCTATCGCCGGTGAGACGCGCATTTGCCTGAATATTCTGCACGAGGGTAATCAGACCGAGCTGCTGGAGAGCGGCCCGCAGATCGCCCCGGCCGAGCTCGAGGCCTTTACGGCCAAGTTCGCCGAGCTCGCAGCGAAGGCGGACGTTGTGACGCTTTCGGGCTCGCTGCCGCGCGGCGTCGATGCCGGCTACTATGCCGAGCTCGTCAAGATCGCCGAGGAGGCGGGCGCCAAGGTGCTGCTCGATACCTCGGGTGCATCGCTGGAGGCCGCGCTGGAGTCCGACGCTAAGCCTGAGCTCGTAAAGCCCAACCTGACCGAGATTAACGGCCTGCTGGGTACGTCCTTTACGACCGATGATGTCGATGCCCTGCGCGAGGCGCTTGCCGCCGATGACCGTTTTGCCGGTATCCCCTGGGTTGTCGTTTCGATGGGCGCTGCCGGTTCGGTGGGCTTCCATGAGGGTCGCGCGTTCCGCGCCAAGACGCCCGCGATTGCGGCTGTGAACGCGACGGGTTCCGGCGACTCGACCATCGCCGGCTTTGCGCATGCCATTGCTGCTGGTGCCGACGACGTCACGGTGCTCAAGACCGCCAATACCTGCGGCAAGCTCAACGCCATGGATCCCAAGACCGGCCACCTGGTCATGGACCGCTGGGACGAGGTCTACAACAGCGTTGTCGTGACTGAACTGTAGGGTTACGCGGTTTTACCAAACCGCGTAACGGCGCGACGCTGCAAACGCCCCTAAGCGGCAATCTGACGTTCAATCGTCGGGCATGACCAAAAGGTCAATGCCCTCCTCTTTCACGTCACCTTGCTCGCTTAGGGGCGTTTTCGCTGTCGTTGCCAAGACACCGGCGTTGCCTTGGTCGCAAATAGTCATTGGGGACGCTCTTTAATGACTAGTCGTTTAAGAACGCCCCTTAAGAATGACCCCAATGACTACACTCAAAAACGGCGCCCGTCGGTGATGTTGCCGGCGGGCGCCGTTGTCGTGTAGACGCTATTTGTTGAGTGCGTGCGTTCGAGCTCGCATGCTATAGCGAGTCGATAAAGCGCTGTTGGGCGGCGCGTCCTGCCTCGTCCCACTTAAAGACGCCGGCGTTGTCGAGCACGTGGCCAAACACCACGCCGACCTCTTCGTGCAGGATGTCGATGGCGTTGTCGGCCGTAAGCTCATCGGCGCGGCGGGCAAAGACGTCCTCAGCCCATGCGGCGTGGCTGCGGCAAAGGTCGTCGCCCTCGAGCGCGCCGGCAAGGTCGTAGCTGGCATCTGCCTTGGCCGCCAGCAGGTGCTCGCGGACAGCGCCGAGCTCGGGAACCAAGCGCGGCGGCAAAATGGCCAGGCCCATGACCTCGATCAGGCCGATGTTCTCCTTTTTGATGTGGTGGTACTCAGCATGCGGATGGAATACGCCCAGCGGATGCTCGTCGGTCGTGATGTTGCAGCGAAGCGCCAGGTAGGCCTCGTAGATTTCGCCGCCGGCGTTGCCGCGGGAGTCGACGCGGCGGATGACGGGCGTCACGGTGTTGTGGGCCACGCCGTCGGCCGTGTGTGCGATGACGCCAACCGACTCATCGGTCCACTCGCGCCAGGCAAGGATAATCTTCTCGGCGGCGTCGAGCAGCTGGGCGCGGTCGTGCGATCGTAGTCGCAGCACCGAAAGCGGCCACTGTAACACGGTACCGATGACCTGGTCAAAGCCCGGCACGCTAAACTGCGAGACCTCGGCGGCGTGCATCATGGGGAACTCGTGCGCGCCGCCCTGGAAGTGGTCGTGCGACAGAATCGAGCCGCCCACGATGGGCAGGTCGGCGTTGGAGCCAATGAAGTAGTGCGGGAACAGGTCGACAAAGTCGAGCAGGCAGGTCAGCCCCTTGCGGTCGACGTGCATCGGACGATGCTCGGAGCTCATGGCAATGCAGTGCTCGTTAAAGTACGCGTACGGGCTGTATTGGAAGCCCCAGCGCTCGCCGTCGAGCTTAATGGGGATAACGCGCAGATTCTGGCGGGCGGGATGGGCGCCGCCGTCGGCTGCAGCGGAGCGTCCGGGATAGCCTTCGTTTTCGATGCAGAGCTGGCAGGCGGGATACTTCTCGCCCGTGTTTTTGGCGGCGCCGGCCGCGGCAATATCGCGCGGGTCCTTTTCGGGCTTTGACAGGTTGATGGTAATCTCGAGGTCGCCCCAGTTGGTGGGGGTGCTCCATTTGATGTTGCGCGCGATGGCGGCACGGCGCACGTAGCCGGCGTCGCAGCACAGGCCGTAGAACCAGTCGGTCGCGGCGCGGGGCTCGTTGACGCCCATGCGTCCGTTGAACTCCTCGTTTACAACCGAAGGCCTTGGCATGAGCGCGCCCATGATGCGCATGGCGATGCGGTCGCGGCCCGATGCCGTGTCCTCGGCGGCGCCGTTGGCAACAGCCGCCTCGGCAAGCGCGGCAAGTGTGCCTTCAAGGTCAAAGTTGGGCAGGGTGTCGGGGTGCAAGAGCGAGAGTTTTTCGGCCTGGAGCGCCCAGGCCATGTCGAGCGCCGGGCCCGTAGCACCGATGCACTCGAGAATGGTGTTATACGCCCAGAAACGATCGTCCTGGCCGATCATCGATCGGTGGATAGCGTACTCAATCAGGCCCTGCGCGGCCTCGCGCACATCAGTCATTACAGCCATGCCGCGTAAGCCCCCTTGTCAGAAATTGCGTAGTGACGGGCAGAACCCTCGCCCAGCCAACTGTTCATCTTGGTGATAAAGGTGTCGACCAGGTCGAGCGGCACGAAGGCCTGGATGGTGCCGCCAAAGCCGCCGCCGTGGATGCGCACGGCACCGCGGCCGTCGAGCACATGCTCGGCCAGCGCCAAGGCATACATGGAAGGCTGCTCGGAACCCAGCTTGGCAACAACATTCTGCAGGTACATGGCGGAGCTGGCGCCGGACTCACGAGTCAGGACCAGGAACTGGTCAATGTCGCCGGCGTTCAGAGCTGCCCAGCGCTTGTCGACCAGGCCGTTTTCGTACCAGTAGTGAACGGCGCGCAGGCAGGCGCGGTCGCCCAGCTTGGCGCGCAGCTCGGGGAGCTTGGCGTCAAAGTCGGCCACGTTTACCTCGCACAGGCGTGCCTTGCCAAACTCGGCGGCGACGTCCTGCATCTCGCGCGGAACGGCGGCGTAGTCGTCGGTAGCTGCCACATGGTCGGCGCCGACCTTGACGAGCACGAGCGCGTAGCCGTGATCCTCAAAGTTGAGCTCGAGCTTCTGGGTCTTAGGCTGAGCCTGGTCCTCAAAGTCCATGTAGGCGAGGCCGCCCAGGCACACGGCTGCCTGGTCCATCAGACCGCAGGGCTTGCCGTAGTAGTTGTTCTCGGTGCGCTGGCTCATCTGGGCGAGTGCGACGGGTTCAATGGCGGGCGCGCCCCAGAGCGTCTCCATGGCACGGCCGTACGCGGCCTCGACGGCAGCAGAGCTGGAAAGGCCGCCGCCCGAGGGAACGGAGCAGGTGAAGGCGAAGTCGAAGCCTTGGGGCTCAACGCCCAGAGCAGCGATTTCATGGGCCATGCCGCGGACGAGGCTCGCGGACGTGCCCTTCTCGGACTCCTGAATGTCTAGCGTGTCGAGCGTGATCTCAAACGTAGGATAGCCCTCGTCGGCGACGCGAATCTTGTTGGAATCGGTTGCCACGGCGATGCCATCGACGGCGACATCGAGCGAGCCGGCGATAACGTGGCCGCCCTCGTGGTCGGTGTGGTTGCCGCTGATCTCGGAACGGCCGGGCGCGTGCACGTAGAGCACCTGGCGGTCGCCGATGGGTCCAAACTCCTCCTCAAACAGCTTGGTGAGCGTGGCGAGTGTCTTTTCGTCGGGGGCGGTCATGGGAGTCCTTTCCTTGGCGCGCACGGGTGAGTTTTGCGTCGTTATGAGTACGTTAACAACTTGAAGCGGCATGAACCAAGCGTTCACGATGCCGCACGTTACGGGTTATGTTAACGTACTCATAACACATTGCTTGTCACTTTTTGAGAATCTGGTAATCGGTAGAAATACAGCCGTGAACGGTACTGCCGTATGGACTTATAAAGCAGAAGAGATGCAGATAGAAAAAGTAGAGTACGTTAACATGCGTCCGACGATAGCGGGCCTCGGCGCGGGGTGTATTTCTGCCCGGGCCGGTATTCACGCTATTCAGATCTCGCAAGGGTGAAGGTGATCCTGTGGCAAGGCGCCCGTCCAACGATACCAGTTCGCGTCCGGTCTCCATGGCTGACGTTGCCTGCGCTGCTGGCGTTTCGCAGCAGACGGTTTCGCGCGTCGCCAACGGCTTGCCCAACGTCAACGAGCAGACGCGCCAGCGCGTGCAGGCCGCTATGCAAGAGCTCGGCTTTCGTCCGAGTTATGCCGGTCGCTCGCTGCGCGACGGCCGTTACCATTCGGTCGGCCTGTGCATCAACGATGTCACCAAATTTGGCAACCTCTCAATGATCGACGGCATCGCCAGTGCTGCTCGCGAGCATAATTGCGCCATCACGCTGGTCGAGATGTCCAAGACCGAGGAGTTTTCGCTTGCCGAGGCCACGCGTCGTATGGCCGCGCTGCCCGTGGACGGCATCATTATCGGCATGAGTCGCATGGCGCCCGATTTTGAGACGTTTGATCCACTGCCGGGCATTGGCACGGTCATCGTTACCATGTACGCGCATCCGCGCGTGACCACGGTCGATTCCGACCATTACGGCTGCTCGCTGTTGCTCATGGACCACCTGTTTGAGCTGGGGCATGAGCAAATTCGCTATATCGGCGGCCCGTCGTTCTCGGTCGACGAGCAATTTCGTCGCGCCGGCTGGCAGGATGCGCTCGAGCGTAAGCACATTAAGCCACAGGCGCCGCTCGAGGGCGACTGGTCTGCCAACAGCGGTTACGAGGCCGGCAGATATCTGGCCGAGCACGACCGCACCATGACGGCGATTTACGCGGCAAACGACCAGATGGCGAATGGCGCAATTGCAGCGCTGCGCGACAGCGGATTGCGCGTGCCCGAGGACGTGAGCGTGGTGGGCGTCGATGACTCGCTTGACGACTTTGTCGCGCATAACGAGCTCACGACCGTTCGATTCGATTTGCATCAGCGTGGACGCGAGGTGTTCGAGCATGCGGTTCCCGAGGCGGGTATGGTGGGCAAAACCGTTGCCATTCGTATTCCCGGCCAGCTCATCATTCGACATAGCACGGCGATACCGCGCGCATAGTTTGTGCTGGTAAACGGCGATTTATCGCATTTCAATAACAATCGGTAAGGATGCCGGCAGATAGCTGTTGGGATGCAGCCGAGTGCTATGATAGACGGGCTCTTTTGTCTATCTAGGAGGCTTTGCCTGATGGAGATCACCAAGGATATCCGCTACGTTGGCGTCGACGATCACGACATTGACCTGTTCGAGGGCCAGTACGATGTGTCCGAGAACGGTATGGCATACAACAGCTACGTTATCTTGGGCGAGAAGATCGCTGTCGCCGATTCAGTCGACGGCGGTTTTGTCGACGAGTGGCTCGGTAACATCGAAGCCGTGCTCGATGGTCGCACGCCCGATTACCTGGTCGTTCACCATATGGAGCCCGATCACTCCGCTGGCATCGCCGCCTTTATGGAGCGCTATCCCCAGGCGCAGATTGTGGCCAGCATGGGCGCCTTCCGCATGATGGTCAACTACTTTGGCACCGATTATCCCGAGCGCAAGATGGTCGTCAAAGAGGGCGACGTGCTCGACTTGGGCGGCCACAGCCTGACGTTTGTTGGCGCTCCCAACGTTCACTGGCCCGAGGTGCTGTTCTCTTACGAGGCCACCGACAAGGTGCTCTTTAGTGCCGATGGCTTTGGCAAGTTTGGTGCCAATGACATCGAAGATCCGGAAGGGTGGGCCTGCGAGGCACGCCGTTACTACTTTGGCATCGTGGGAAAGTTCGGCAAGTTCGTGCAGGCCGTGCTCAAGAAGGCCGCCGATTTGGACATTCAGGTTATCTGTCCGCTCCATGGCCCCGTGCTAACTGAGAACCTGGGCTACTACCTCGACACCTACAACACCTGGTCGAGCTATCAACCCGAGGACGAGGGAATCACCATTGCCTACGCGAGCGTGTATGGCCATCTGAAGGCTGCCGTTGAGGGGCTTGCATCTGCGCTCGAGGCCCGCGGCCAGAAGGTCTCCGTTTTTGACTTGGCTCGCGACGACATGGCCGAGGCCGTTGAGGATGCGTTCCGCTATGACCGTCTGGTGCTCGCTTCCATCACCTATCAGGGCGAGATCTTCCCGTTCATGAGCACCTTTATCCATACGCTTGCCGAGCACGCCTATCAGAACCGTACGGTGGCGCTCGTCGAGGCCGGTTCCTGGGCGCCCGCAGCTGCCAAGGTTATGACCAAGGAGCTCGAGGGCATGAAGGACATCACCCTGGTGCAGAACAAGGTGACCGTGCTGGGCTCGCTCAACGACGCCTCGCGCGCTCAGATTGAGGCCCTCGCCGACGAGCTTTCCAAGTAGCGATACTTTCACGTTTGACGCTCAAACCACCACAAAGGGGACAGGCACCTTTGTGGTGGTTTTTGTTCAAAGAACTCAAGAGTGCTCAAGAAACTCAAAGGTGCTCAAAAAACTCAAAGATGCTCAAAGAAATCAAGAGCTGTGGGGCATAATGGAATTACGTGAGTTCAAGGGAGGCTTTATGGCGGCGGCGACAGCGTACAGGCAAGCAAATCCGTTCACGCCGATGTTCGGACGTGTACCGGCATACATGGCCGGCCGTGAGCAAATCATTGATGATATGGTGCTGGCGTTTGAAAGCGCCGATTCCGACCGCAACCTATGCTCGATTTTCTACGGAGCGCGCGGGACGGGCAAAACGGCCCTTTTGGCATATCTGTCATACCGCGCCCAGCAAGAAGGCTGGATTACGGCGAATGTGACGGCTTCGGACGGGATGCTCGAAGACATTCTGCAGCGCCTCAACGAATCGGCTGCCCATCTGATCGAAAAGCCCGCTTCTAGGCGTGTGAACAGTGTTGGGATTGCCCCCATAGGTAGTATGAGCTGGGAAAACGTTGATATTGAATTTGAGGGCGCCAACTGGCGTACTAAGATGAACGCTCTGTTTGCTCAGCTTGAAGCGACTGGCACCGGGGTGCTTATCGCCGTTGACGAAGTTGATGCATCGTTTGCTCAAATGACCGAGCTCGTTACCACCTACCAACATTTTGTGAGCGAGAACAAAAAAGTAGCTTTGCTTATGGCGGGGCTGCCGTTTCGCGTGCTGGCGTTGTTGACGGGAAAATCGACATCGTTTCTTCGTCGTGCTGCCCAGCATTCGCTGGGATCTATTTCGCCGACTGAGGTAAAAGAAGCGTTTCGGCTGACGATTGAAGACGGTGGCAAAACGATTTCCGATGAGGCGGTTGACCGTGCTGCCGAGGCAATCGATGGTTTTCCGTTTATGTTCCAGTTGGTGGGATATCGGGCGTGGAACGCTTCGCGCCAGGCGGCTGATGTTTCCCTTGAAGACGTCGAACGTGGCGCGAAGCTTGCGCAAGAGGAACTCGAATCGCGCGTTTTTGCCTCGACTGCAGCGGAACTTTCACAGGGGGACTTGGATTTTCTTCGTGCAATGAATCCGGAGGGGACGACGACCAGGCAAGAATTGGCTGCGCGGCTTAAGAAAAGTTCCGGTTCGATCTCGACGTATAAAAAACGTCTAATTGAGGCAAGGGTGATTGAAGAACCCTTACAGGGACGTTTCGAGTTTGCGCTGCCGGGCTTCGGTCGATATGTAGCGTCTCTTTGCTAGAGGGCCACTTCTGCCAAGACCGTTTCGCGTCCAACTGTCTCAATCTGTAACATCTGGGCGGCTAAATCGACTCTATCTGTTACAGGTTTAGATTAAGGGCGGGGGTCGAGCGGAATTATCTCGATCTGTAACAGTTAACTGACTTTTAGGGGTCTAGTTGTTACAGATTGAGACAAACTGGCGGAGCGAACCGCCGTGCCGTTCAAACCACCACAAAGGGGACTCAGGCACCTTTGTGGTGGTTTTTGGTTTTAGGCGGTGGCGATGATGAGGGTTGGGGCGTCGATGCCGGTGGCCTCGGCGATTGAGGTGGCGATGGAGCCATCGGGGTCGCGGTCCATCACGATGGTGTCGACATCGGTAAGTTCGGCGAAGCGATACATGCCGCGCCCGTTGACCTTACTGGCGTCCATGAGGGCGACGCTTTGATGGGCCGCGGCGATCATAGCCGTTTTGGTCTCGGCCATCTGGGGAAAGTCGGTCGTAAAGCCGCAGCTGGGGACAAAAGCGCCAGGGCACATGACGGCAAGATCGGCATGGACCATTTGGAGCGCTTGCATAGTGAGCGGTCCGTACAAATAACGATGGCCTTTGCGCAACGCCCCGCCCAGCATGACGACATCGACCGAGGGCATGCTCTCGTCGATGTAATCGGCAATGGTAATGTCTGCTGTGATGACGGTGATACCGTCGCGTTGATCGAGGAGCCGGACGAACTCGAGCGCCGTGGTGCCCGAGTCGACGAGCAACGTGTCGCCGTCATTGACGAGCTCGATGGCGCTTTGCGCGATGGCCTGCTTGGCGGCGACGTTGACGTTGATGCGGCGATCCTGCGTGGAGACGGTCAGGCGTTTGTGGAGCGATACGGCACCGCCATGCGTGCGGCGCAGCTTGCCTGCTTCGGCGAGCGCGTCCAGGTCGGCGCGGGCGGTGACGGAGGACACGCCAAAGGTCTGGGCGATTTCTGCTACCTGCACCGAGGCATTATGATCGAGCATCTCCATGATGGCGGAACGACGCTCGTCGGCGAAAGCTCGGGTTGTTGCGTGGGCCATATCTGCTCCATCATCGTCTGAAATTTGCAGGAATTGTGTTGACTCTATTTTCGTTCATTTTCTTTTTGAGTAAGAAAACACCTTTCGATTACTTATCTTTTCTATAAAAGAAAGACGCTGAACGCCCAAAATTCAATATCGAACATGTCCACTCGGCTCAAATTCCTTCCGTTTACTTTTCAAAAACGACTGTATTGACCTGCATGGGCTCAATATCTCGCGCGTGTAAAGCCGCTGAATTTCATACAATGAGCACAGCAAAACGCAAGGTAAAACGCCTTGTGAACAACTACGCCCGATGTCCAGATGCGGGCGAGGGAGAGGAGCAAACGCTCATGGCACTTGTTACCACCGAAAAGATGCTCAAGGACGCTCAGGCCGGTCATTACGCCGTTGGCGCGTTCAACGTCGAGAACCTCGAGTTTGTTATGGCCGTTCTGGCCGCTGCCGAGGAGACCAAGTCCCCCGTCATCATGCAGACCACCCCGGGCACCATCAAGACCGCTGGTCTGGACTACTTCTACGGCATGGTCAAGGCTGCCGCCGAGCGCGCTTCCGTGCCCGTCGCTCTGCACCTCGATCACGGCGATGGCTATGACCGCTGCATGCAGGCTTTCCGCACGGGCTACACCTCTGTCATGATTGACGGTTCGCACGAGTCCTTCGAGGACAACATCGCCCTGACCAAGTCCGTCGCCGATGCTGGCCGCGCCATGGGCGTGCCCGTCGAGGCTGAGCTCGGCAAGGTTGGCGGCAAGGAGGACGACGGTCCCGCGGTTGAGGGCGAGAGCCCCTACACCGACCCTGCCGAGGCCAAGGAGTTCGTCGAGCGTACCGGCTGCACCTCGCTGGCCATTGGCGTTGGCACCAGCCACGGTGTGTACACGAGCGATCCGCACATCGAGCAGTCCGTGGTCAAGGCTATCCGCGACGCCGTCGACGTGCCGCTGGTTCTGCACGGCACCTCCGGTGTGCCCGATGAGCAGGTTGCCGAGGCTGTGAAGAACGGCATCTGCAAGGTTAACTACGCCACCGAGCTGCGTCAGGCCTACACCAAGGGCTTCATGGCATACATGGCCGAGAACCCTGCCTGCTTCGACCCCAAGAAGCCGGCCAAGGAGGGCATGCGCGAGATTACCGAGCTGGTTAAGATCCGCATGACCAACCTCAACTCTGTGGGTAAAGCAGAGTAACAGCAAGGGTACTCCGACTCGCTACATATCCCGGGGAGGGATGAGGGCTTAGTCCCCCAATCGTCCTCGGGCATGCAAAAAGCCTCGCTGCGCACTTCGTGCGGCGAGGCTTTTTGCCCCCTGCGGAAAGATTGGGGAACTAAGCCCTCATCCCTCCCAAGTTGACCTTCTCGAGGTCGTCGCCCTTGTGGCGTTAGGACTGCGAATTTGGGATGGGAGGGTTACTTGGTTGTTAGGGTTAGCAGGTCGTTGGGGGTTTTGAGGTTGTAGGTGGCGTTTGGGATGTCTTGGTGTGATCCCCATGCTGCTCGGGCAAAACTGACCCCTGCTGAAGTTGCGCATTGTTCGTCGTAGACGGTGTCGCCAACGTAGATGACGCTGTTGGGGTTTGCGCCCGTACGTCGGAGATATTCGAGCATGGGTGCGGATGCGGGTTTGTGTTCGGTTGTGTCTTCGACAAGGATGATGTGCTCAAAATACGTATCGAAGCCAAGAGGTGCTATTTCTTCTGCGTATTCGTCGCGCGCACGTGAGGAGACAATGCCAAGATTGCAACCGCTATCGGCGAGTTTTGCGATGACTTCAAGCAAACCTGGAAACACGCTGATGGTGCTTTTAAAGCTGGCGGCAACTTGGCACCAGCGATCCAACGTTGCTTGCGAGTAGATTCCAAGTTTCTCAAGGGCATTCTTGCCGGGTATGCCGAGGGCAAATTCAAGCTCGTTTCGTGGGAGCGTTTTGCCGGTCTTTTCTTGGACAATCTGGGCAAGCGATGACAGAACGCTTTCTTCTGTATCTGCCAATGTTCCATCAACATCAAACACGATATGGTCAAAGTGCTTCATATGGTTGCTCCTATCTGTTGTTTGCCTGCAAGTTTGATGCAGTGACAGAAGAAGGGCTAGCGGGATTTCTGCCTGGTACTATCGAAATTCTGCCTCACTGCTCGATAGCTCGAAGGAGTGCATCCCATTTGTTCTTTAAATACCTGCCCTAGATGGCTTGCTGTCGCAAATCCGCATTGCCGAGCGATTGCCTGCACCGTTCGCGTGGTGTGCGCCAAAAGTTCGCAAGCACGGTTGATGCGGTATGCGCGTAGATATGCCGCCGGGGTCGTTCCTGCGCAAGCTTCGATAATGCGGTAACACTCTCTTTCGCTTACGCCGGCTGCAGATGCCATCTGGGGCACATCTATAGCGGCTGCATAGTTTGCGCGGATAAAGTCCAGGATTGCCTTGAACTGTACGTCGCGGCTGGTCATCCAAGAGGCGTCGTCGGAGGAAAAGAGCAGTTCAGCTTTGGCATAGATCTGAATCCAGAGTTCGGACAGGCTATTTCGAAGCGCCATCTCGTTCTGCGGCTGTTGAAGGTCGTGGCTAAAGGAGCTCTTCAGTAAATCGATAAAGGGCATATCGTCGGGGTTGGTGGGCGACCATTTGAGCACATCGACGCCTCGACATTGCAGTAAAGGATTGATGTAGCGCTTTTGAAGGCGTCCCGCGGGATCGCCGAGCATCGACGGCTGAAAGATATGCAGCATTTGAATGGCTGGCGCCGAATTGGGTGATTGCAGGGTGCTGTGCAAAACGCCGCCGTTGATAAAGCCGACGGACCCTTCCTCAAAGCGCATGTGCTCATGAGCCGCACGCGTGCGATAGTCAATTGTTCCCTGCTCCATGTAGAAAAGCTCGACTTCGGAATGCCAATGCAAGGGGACGGAATTGCCCGGATAGCGAGCGAATTCTGCGCGTTCGGCAATATAGGGCCAGTCTTCGGCGGTCTCGGGAAAGGCTTCCTCGCGTCCTCCGCGGTGCAATTCTATGTGATCCATGTTTCGCATGGCATCAGTATAAAGCGCGATGGGCTTAGATTGCTCTTGCCTGTTCGGGGAACGCCTTGTCTAGAGATGCTTGGAGCTTTTCGAATGATGCTCGCAAGTTGAGGCTCTGATTGGTTGACCGGTTGGTTTTTGTGGTGGGGGAGTCGAGGAGGCCGTTTCTCTGTGTCGGGGGGAAGGAGAAAAGGTTTGCATGTTTTAGGGATGGCTGCTGTGCTGCGTCATTGGAAGAATGCATGCTTATGCGGCCTCCTCGATGTCCACCAAAAGGTTGCGCACGGGGTGTGCTGCTAGGTCCCGTGCGTTGGCAGTATTATGCCGCGGTCGTTGCAAAGAAGCGCTAAAGAAAGGCTTAATGAGGTTTGCAATTACGATGAAACCGCAGGTCAGAGGTACTGAGTAACACTCTTGTAAGGTTTTGAGCTTAAGGGCTTTCTAAGGTTTGTGATGCGGATGTGGCGCGCGCGTGCGGGACCTGTGAATGGCTTGTTTTAGCGCTGCGGGGTCGCGGCACGAACTTGCTCGATGACCTTTTCCATCGTGGCGTCGATGCAGTCTTTTTTGAGCTCGCATTCCCAGATGGTTATGGGCGTCCAGCCCATTTCGGTAAGCGCTGCCACGGCGGCGCGGTCGCGCTCGACGTTGCGGCGGAACTTTGCCTCCCAAAACTCAACGTTGCGCTTGGGCTGGCTGGGCTTGCACTTGGGGCAGCGGTGCCAAAAGCAGCCGTTGACGAAGATGGCGATCTTGCGGCCGGGGAAGGCGATGTCGGGCTTGCCGGGAACCTTCCATTCCAAGCGATAACCCGTAAGGCCCGCTGCGCGCAGGTGCTGTCGTACGAGCAGCTCGGGCTTGGTGTTGGCGCGCTTGTTGCCCTTCATGGACTTTTTGATGGCGGCGCGACGGCGGACCAGTTCGCGCTCGTCAGCGGAGAGGTTCGAGGTGTCGATACCGTCCAACAGACCTGGTTTGGGGTGTTTTTTGCTGCGGCGTTTGGTTTTGCGCTTGGGTTTGGCGGCAGGCTCGTCAGCCGTTGCGGTCTCGGCGTCGTTGGTGCTGCCGTTGGCCTCAAGCCGGTCTTCCTTCAGCTCAATCAGGGCATCAATGAGCCCTTTGTCGGCGGGCATCCACTCAACGGTGGCAAGCGCGGTGCGCGGAATCCAGCGGATATCGAGCTGGCGGTCGTGCTTCTGGGGTTCATCGGATTCATCGGCGAGCGAGCAGTAATAGCACTCCATGGAGAGATGAAAATCGGGGTAGTCATACTCAACGGTGTAGAAATCGCGCAGGTTGGTGACTTTTACCTGCAACTCTTCCATAAGCTCGCGTCGCACGGCGTCTTCGGGTGTCTCGCCGCGCATGAGCTTGCCGCCCGGGAACTCCCAAAGTCCCCGCATGTCGCCGTAGCCGCGCTGCACGGCAAGCAGCTCGTCAGATCCATCCTTGCGAATGATCCCAGCGGCAACATGAATAGTCTTCAACAGGAGTCCTCTCTCAACATCAACACGTGACAGGCTAGCTACCCGTACCTTACACAACGGTAAGGCAAGCGTAAGCCATATCGATGGTAGCCGACTCGTCTTCTTGCGACTATAGATGCCGTAGACTAATCGCAAGAAAGGACTCGGTATGCAAACCACGCAAATGGCGACCCCGGTACTGGAGGTCGCGCATCTCGAAAAGGTATACGGCGCGCTGGGCAACGTGACCCGCGCGCTCAACGACGTCAGCTTTACCGTCAACCGCGGCGAATTCGTGGGCATCATGGGTGCCTCGGGCTCGGGAAAGTCGACACTGCTCAACTGCGTGTCGACCATCGACAGCGCCACGAGCGGCACGATCCGCATCAACGGCCAGGACGTGACGCGCATGAAGCAGGCCAAGCTCTCGCAGTTCCGCCGCGAGGAGCTCGGCTTTATCTTCCAGGACTCCAACCTGCTCGATACACTTACGGCACGCGAGAACATCGCCCTGCCGCTCACCATTGCCCGCACAAACTCGGCAGAGATCTCGACCCGCGTGCAGGATGTGGCAGCGCGCCTGTCCATCAGTCAGGTGCTCGACAAGTATCCCTACCAGATGTCCGGCGGTCAGCAGCAGCGCGTTGTCGCGGCTCGCGCGCTCGTCACCGACCCCACCATGATCATGGCCGACGAGCCCACCGGCGCCCTCGATTCCAAGAGCGCTCGCCTGCTGCTCGAGAGCCTGGAGGCCCTTAACCGCCGCCTACGCGCCACCGTGCTCATGGTCACGCACGACAGCTTTGCTGCCAGCTACACGAGCCGCGTGCTGTTTATCCGCGACGGCAAGATCTTCACCGAGCTGCGCCGCTGCGCTCCCGACCGCCGAGAGTTCTTCGACCGCATTATGGAGGTCGTTGCCATGATGGGCGGTGAGGGCTCCGATGCTCTGTAAACTCGCTTGGGGCAACGTCCGCCGCGCCGGCCGCGACTACCTTGTCTACCTTTTGACGCTCACCCTGGGCGTCACGGTCTTCTATGCCTTTAACACCATCTCGATGCAGGTCGACATCGCCGGCATCGATGAAGAGGGCTTGGCGCAGGTTATGGGCAGCATACTCGGCTCCCTGACGTACTTTTTGGCCGGTGTCATGGCCTTTTTGATGGTGTATGCCAATAACTTCATCATGAAACGCCGCAAGAAGGAGTTTGGCCTGTACCAGGTGCTCGGCATGGGGCGCGGGCGCGTCGCCACGATCATGGCGCTCGAGACCGCGATAGTATCGGTCGTGGCCTTTGTCGCCGGCATTGTGCTGGGTGTGGGACTCTCCCAGCTCATGACGTTCTTTACGGCCTCGCTCTTTAAGACACAGATCGCCAATTTCCACTTCTTTTTCTCGGTGCATGCGTTCAATCTGACCCTTGCCTGCATGCTCGTGATGTTTGTGCTCACGCTACTGCTGAACCTTCGCGCCGTGCGTCGTACCAAACTCATCGAGCTTATGGGTGCCGAGCGTCGCAACGAGAGCATCAAGACACGCAACCCCTGGATCGCGATTGCCATCTTTGCCGTGGGCGTGGTGCTTGTGGGCGTGGCCTATTACCGTCTGCTACGTGATGGGTTCCCGCTAACCGCGACGGACAGCAAGCTGCAAGAGGCCATGAACCAGTTTGGTATTACGACCGCTATGGTTACCGTGGGCACCTTTGCCCTGTTCTGGGGACTCTCGGGCATGCTCATCAAGCTGCTGCAGAGCCTGCGCGGCGTGTATTGGCGCGGCCTCAACATGTTTACCGTGCGCCAGCTTGCGGCCAAGGTCAACACGGTGTGCTTTTCGATGGGCGTCATCGCGATGCTCCTGTTTTTGGCCATCACCTCGGTGACGTGCGGTATGTCGATTGCCAATGTGATGAACGAGAATCTGGAGCGCTATACGCCGGCCGATATGTCGCAGACGTATGTCTATTACACGCCCGATACGCTCGACTACTACAAAGAATATGTCAATCCGTCTGAAGCCGACCGCATGGTGCTAGCCGATACAACGGTCGATTTGTACTCCGCATGGCACGGCAAGGGCAAGTCGACGGACAACAACGACGAGACCGGCAAGAAGGTCAATATCGCCGATGTTGCCGGTGAGCATGTTCAGATCGATTCGTATCTGAGTTACCCGTTTGGCGGTTCGAATCCTTCGGTGTCTGCGGGTGAGATGTGCAAGACCATGGGCGAAAAGCTCCCCAAGGCGCTCGGGGGTAGCAATGCCGATACGATGGGTCTGTTTGTGACGCCGGCGAGCCAGTACAACAAACTGCGCCAGATGATGGGCGAGGAGCCGGTGAGCATTGGCCGCGACCAGTACCTGCTTACGTGTGATATGGGCGGTGAGCTGGGCGACCTGTACACCAAGTACATGGCCGGCGGCCATACCCTCACCTTGGGCGGGCATGAGCTCAAGCCCGCAACCGATAAGTCGGACAAGGACACGGCGGCCATCGCCAACTCGGCGATGGGCAGTAATCCGGGTACCGTCGTCGTTGCCGACGAGCTGTTGTCCCAACTTAATCTGCAGCCGTATTCCAGTAGCCTGCTCGTTAATTACAAACAGGGGATGGATACGACCGAGGCAGACGAGAGCATTAAATACACTTTGCTCGACAATCTGCTCGTTGACGGCAAGGAGCCAGGGTCATGGGGAATCTTCATCACACGCTCCGAGATGTACACGCAAGCAGCGCAAATGAACGGCATGATTAGCTATCTGGCCATCTACATTGGCTTTGTACTGGTCGTTGCGTGCGCGGCGATACTGTCGATCCAGCAGCTCTCCAATGTGGCCGACGGCAGCCGCAGCTATCGTGTGCTGGCACAGATCGGCTGTGACGACCGCCAGATTCGCCATTCGGTGATGGCGCAGCAAGCGGTATTCTTCTTGTTCCCGCTGGCAGTGGGCCTGGCGCACTCCTTTGTGGCGCTCAAGGTGATTATCGAGCTGGTGAGCATATTCGGAGATATGAGCATCGGCGGCACCGTGGGCCTCACCTGTGCAATCTTCCTGGCAGCATACGGTGGCTACTTCCTGGTGACCTACCTCATGAGCACCGGCATGGTACAAGCCGCCATCGCCACCCGCTACAGCGAGTAACTCGTTCAGCTTGGAATTATCGTAGGTTGAGCATAGGTCAGCGAAAACGCCCCTAAGCGAGCAAGGTGACGTGAAAGAGGAGGGAAGCGTACTTCGGTACGCGACCGACGATTGAACGTCAGATTGCCGCTTAGGGGCGTTTGCAGCGTCGAGCC
>DBGDSC010000056.1:0-14813 GCA_048402045.1 Collinsella sp. | reverse complement strand
TTCCATTCGTCACCTTCATTACTCCAACGACGAATTCTAGGCGGTGTCCCCTCCCTTTCAAGAAAGAGAAGAGGCGGGGCATGCCCCGCCTCTTACACCACATCTCTGCGCGCTACCAGCTGTACATTATCAAGGCACTATTTTGCCGTAAAATAATGTGACTGGATTTGCAACAGTACTCATATTTGGCATTTTTTGCCCACCGGGGCTAGCGAAGGTCAAAAACAGAGTGCGCATTTGCTAAAACTGCCGACTCGATGCACTCTGCGTCGCGGTTTTTGAGTGAGACGATGCGTTCTGAGGTCCATGTGAGCGATCTGATAAGCGACTGTGCGCTTGTTTCGGTGTTTGCCTCCGCCGGCGCATCGGTCTCGAGCAGTAAACGATCGAGTGGGATCTGTCGGGCGTATTCGCGACCGCGCTTGGTGGCGAGCATCCGCTCGTTCACGGAAAAATAACAGCCCGCATTACGCGCGCGGACGAGTTCGTCCGAAGTACCGCTAAACCAGTGGAAGATGATAGCGGGGGAGTCGGGGTTTGGGATGAGTAGTCCATGCGATTCGAGGACGTCCAGTACGGCTCCTGCCGAACGAACGTCGTGAATTGATATCACACGCCCGGTAAGAGGATGTTGCGCGAGAGCCTCGCAGAGCCGGTCAAGTGCCTGTGTTTGCAGCGGCTCGCTTCCGGCAAAGCGCGCAGAAAAGTCGAGTCCCACCTCGCCGATATAGCGCTCTTGGGCTGCAACTTCGCAAAGCAGATTGATTTCGGCAGGACCGCAGCGACCGTCGGCAAGCCACCAGGGGTGAAGCCCAATGCCGGCGATGATGCTTGGTTGGCGATGGGCGCGCTCGTTTGCGGCCGAAAAGTCACGTGGATCGACGCCGCAATCAAATAGGCCCAAGCCCAGTGCCGTCGCCTCATCGGCAACGGCGTCCGGGTGAGCCATCAAATCAAGATGGCAGTGTGCATCAAATAACCGGGGCTCCATCTCGGCGCACTCCGCTAGTCCAGGCGTTGGCCGTCGGCGCGCACACGCTCGGTGCCGCGTCCACTGATCTGGCGGATAACCTCGCCGGCAATCATCTGACCCATGATGGGTGGCATAAAACTAGCGGTACCCAACTCGGTACGCTCGTGGATGTTGGACGGGTCGCGGGGTTGGGTCTTAACCGATTCCTCGCAGCTAAACAGCACGTGCAGACTCTTGATTCCGCGCTTCTTACATTCTTTGCGCATGATGCGGCTCATGGGGTCACGTACCGTATCGAAAATGTCGGCAAAGCGGAGGCACTCGGGATGGAGCTTGTTGGCCCCGCCCATGGAGCTAACCAAACGAATGTCGTGGTCCTGAGCATATTTGGCAATGGTGAGCTTGGCCGAGATGGTGTCGATGGCGTCGACGACGTAGTCGAGCTTGCCGTCCGTCTGCTCCAAAACGCTCGCGAAGAACTCGTCGATGTTGTCGCTCAGCAGGTATTCGGTGCGTTTGATAACGGTGGCGGTGGGATTGATGTCGTGGATCATGGCTTCCATAACATCGACCTTGCGCTTGCCGATGGTGCTGTGAAAGGCGATAGCCTGGCGATTGATATTGCTGGGCGCGACGATGTCCTTGTCCAGAATGACGAAATGACCAATGCCGCCGCGGGCGAGTGCCTCGCAGCAGTTGGAGCCCACGCCTCCGCAGCCGAGCACCAACACCGTAGCATCGGCGAGCTTATCGAGTGCCTCGCGGCCCATGATGATCTCGAGCTTGGTGTCGCGTGTCTCGACGAGAGCGGCAGCGGTTTCGGTCATAGACATCCTCCGATGGGGAAGCGAATCGTGTTTTAGCTATCGCCATTATAGGTGTTATCGCGATTCCATTTGAGCCCTTGGGCTTGTTGAAATGGGATCGGGGTTCGCATAAGATTGAAGCAGATGGCACCCGTTGCAGCGGGTTGGCCAACTCCAAAACACGTTTGTAGCGTGAGAAGTGGCCGTCTTCGCATTACGCGGAGGCGGCTATTTTTTTGAGTACAAGATTAGATAGTTAGACAAACATCTAAATATCGAGTATAGTGTGCGCGTCATGAGAGATGATGAGAGGAGGTCTTATGCCGGGAGAGGGTTTTAAGGCGCTTGCCGATCCAACGCGACGGCGCATTTTGGAGTTGCTGCGCGAGGGCAATTGCACGGCGGGGGAGCTTGCCGAGCATTTCGATATCAGTAAGCCGTCGCTGAGCCATCACTTGGCGACGCTCAAAAACGCCGGGTTGGTGACCGACGAGCGCCATGGCCAAAACATCGTATACAGCTTAAACACCACCGTCATGCAGGATTTGATTGGCTGGTTTATGGGCTTTACAAACACGGAAGGTGAAAAGGATGAATAACGAAAACAAGGGCATTCACCCCACGGGGGTATCGTCGCGCGTGTGGATTGTGCTGGTCGCTCTGTGCGTCGCCAATGTCGTAGCGCACCTCATGGTGATGCCGAGCTTGCCTGCGCAGATTCCCACGCACTGGGGCGCGAACGGCGCCGTCGACGGTTGGGGTCCTAGCTGGATGGCCTCCGCGCTCGGCGTGCTGCCTCTGGCGCTTCTCGCAATGTTCTGCGTGGTGCCGCGCATCGACCCCAAAGGTGAGGCATATCGAACCTCGGGCAAGTTCTACCAGGGCTTCGTAATCGCCTTCACCTTGTTCATGTGCGCCATAAGCTGGCTGGGAGAGCTTACGGTCTGGGGCGTGGTGCCGGCGGTCGGTTCGGTTAACGTGCTGATTTCCGGTGTTGTCGGTTTGCTGTTCATCGGCGTAGGCAACTACTTGCCGCGTGTGAAGCAGAACTATACGCTCGGTATCAAGACGCCCTGGGCGCTTGCCGATCCCGAGAACTGGCGCCGTACGCAGCGTTTTGGCGGCGCCTGCTTTATGGTGCTGGGTATTGGCCTGATTGTGATGGGCGTGGCAGGCAGCGTGCTTTCGAGTGAAGTCGTCGCCGCGGTGATTGCGGTTCTGGCGTTTGGTTCGGTTGGAGCCGTCTACGTCTACTCGTATCTGTTGTGGCGCAAATCGCAGCGAGCCGCTCGTTAAGGTTGCGGAAAACTAGCGTACGCAGTTCATAGTATGTTCCGGGGGACTTTTCCCAGGTAGTATTAGGGGGTGTGGGCAACCATGCCCCTTTTTCGTTGCGTTTCAGAGCTGGTTCCCTCATTTCGTTTCCACTAAAGCGAATCAAGAATAGGGAAACAGCAGGTAGAAAGGATAGAACAGACATATGGCGGAGTTTATCTACCAGATGTATCAGGCTCGCAAGGCCCATGGCGACAAGGTAATCCTTGACGACGTGACCCTGAGCTTCTACCCCGGTGCCAAGATCGGCGTCGTGGGCCCCAACGGTATGGGCAAGTCGACCCTGCTCAAGATCATGGCCGGCATCGAGGAGGTCTCCAACGGCGATGCCAAGCTCACCCCCGGCTACACCGTGGGTATCCTGCAGCAGGAGCCGCCGCTCGACGACGACAAGACCGTCATCGAGAACGTGCGCATGGCATTTGGCGACATGATCGCCAAGGTCGATCGCTTCAACAAGATCGGCGAGGAGATGTGCGACCCGGATTGCGACATGGACGCCCTCATGGCCGAGATGGGAAAGCTCCAGGACGAGATCGACGCCGCCGACGGCTGGGATATCGATTCCAAGCTCGGCCAGGCCATGGACGCCCTGCAGCTGCCCGATTCCGACATGCCGGTCAACGTGCTCTCTGGCGGCGAGCGCCGTCGCGTGGCCCTGTGCAAGCTGCTGCTCGAAGCTCCCGACCTGCTGCTGCTCGACGAGCCCACGAACCACCTGGACGCCGAGTCGATCCTGTGGCTCGAGCACTTCCTGCACAACTACCAGGGCGCGGTGCTTGCCGTCACGCACGATCGCTACTTCCTAGATAACGTTGCCGAGTGGATCTGCGAGGTCGACCGCGGTCACCTTTATCCCTACAAGGGCAACTACTCCACGTATCTGGAGACCAAGGCCGCCCGTATCGAGGCGCAGGGCAACCGCGACGCCAAGCTCGCCAAGCGCATGGAGGCCGAGCTCGAGTGGGTACGCAGCTCGCCCAAGGCTCGCCAGGCAAAGAACAAGGCCCGTCTGGCTCGCTACGAGGAGATGGAGGCCGAGGCCCGCGCAAGCCAGAAGCTCGACTGGACCGACATCCGCATCCCTGTGGGCCCGCGTTTGGGCAACAAGGTGCTCGAGGCCCATCATCTGCACAAGGAGTTCGATGGCCGTGTGCTCATCGACGACCTTTCGTTCACCCTGCCGCGTAACGGCATCGTGGGCGTCATCGGCCCCAACGGTGTGGGCAAGACTACGCTCTTCAAGACCATCGTGGGCCTGGAGCCGCTGACTTCGGGCGAGCTCGAGGTGGGCGAGACCGTCAAGATCTCCTATGTCGACCAGAACCGTTCTGGCATCGATCCCGATAAGAACCTGTGGGAGGTCGTCTCGGATGGCCTGGACCACATGATGGTCGGCGAGACCGAGGTCCCCAGCCGCGCGTACGTGGCGAGCTTTGGCTTTAAGGGCCAGGACCAGCAGAAGCGCGCTGGCGTACTCTCTGGTGGTGAGCGCAATCGTCTGAACCTGGCGCTCACGCTCAAGCAGGGCGGCAACCTGCTGCTCCTCGACGAGCCCACGAACGATCTCGACGTCGAGACGCTGTCCTCACTCGAAGCGGCGCTGCTCGAGTTCCCGGGCTGCTCGGTGGTCATTAGCCACGACCGTATGTTCCTGGACCGCGTCGCCACACACATTCTGGCGTGGGAGGGCACCGACGAGAATCCGGGCAGCTGGTATTGGTTCGAGGGCAACTTCGAGGCCTATCAGGCCAATCGCATCGAGCGCCTGGGCGAGGACGCGGCCCAGCCGCATCGTATCCACCGTAAGCTGACGCGCGACTAGATCGTTACGCGGTTTTCCAAACCGCGTAACTGCTCGACGCTGCGCGGGTCGCAAGCACCCCATCTTGCCGTTCAAGCCGTCGTTCGCGTACCGAAGTACGCGTCGCTCCTCTTTCACGGCAACCTGGGGCACTTGCGGCCCGCTCGCTGTTGGTTACGCAGCATCAACAAATAAAAACGGCTCAAATCCTGATTTGAATTTGAGCCGTTTGTCGTTACTGCTCGGGTTCTTCGACTTTATCGATGGCCCAGGTGGATCCGAGGCCACCGGTGGTGTTGCGGCGGATGCGCACGGTAACCTCGCGGCGCTCGCCGGCCTGCGTGTAGCGCAGGGGGAAGCTTGCGCGGTTTCGCGCGGCCTCGATGGTACCGCGCTCGCGGGCGATCCAGTAGTACTCGCCGACGATGCCGAGGGTATCGGCGCCGTAGGGGAGATAGGTCGACAACTGGTGCAGAAGCGGGCCGGGGCAGAAGACCTCGGTTGCGAAATCGACGGGGAAGTCCTCGGGGATGGCGGGCGCTGCAGGTGCGGGGGCCGGTACCATCGCCGGTGCGGAGGCCTGCTCATTGACGGGCGTCACCTCGATGACGGGCGCGGGTTCGGCGCCGAGTACTGATTCGGTGTCCGCTTTCGGCATCGCCGCGGAATCTGCGGGCTCGACGATGGCGGGTGCGTCTGCGGTCGCGGTGTCGAGCTCGACTTGCGGAGCGCTCTGATTCTCGACGCTCGGCTTTGCCTCGATGGGCGTGGATGCCATGGTGGTGATGCCGGCATTGGCATTCTCGGGGTCATAGACGACCGTGAGCGAGATGGCGGGCTGCGGCGTCTCGGGCTGCGGCGCCGACTCGGTAGCGTCTTGATCGGCGGGCTCGTCGGACTGATCGTCCTCGGCCTCGTCACCAAAGACATCGCTGTTTTGGAACGCAGACGTCTCGGGCTGGTCAGCGGCTTCTTCGGTTGTCGACTTGGGCGCTTCGTTGAGCTCCACAGTGGCTTCCTGCTCGGATATGACTTCGGGATCGGTCGATGCGGCGATTTCGGTTCCTGCTGTTACCTCAATAGCGACTTCGGTCTCTGTCTCGGGCTCGGGTTCCGGCGCGGCTTCAACCATGGCTTCGGGCTCGGGACGCTTGACGTGCCTGGGGCGCACGGCTTTGAGGTCCTTTTCGCCGCGTTTCTTCTTTTTGTAGGACTGCTTGGCGCCCTTGGCAGCCTTGGGCTTGTCCTCGCCCTTGGCAAGGGCGGTATCCCAGGCCTCGTTGGCGATGACGGTGGCATACAGGCGACCGCCCTTAAAGACGGTCAGCTTAATGCAGTCGTCGAGCTCCTCGAGCAGCTCACGCGTGGACTCAAAGCCCAGGTCGTAAGCGGTCATGTCGCCGGCGGCGAGTGCCTCCTCGACCTGCGTCATAAACGTTTGCTTGCCGCACCCAATCGCATCGCGCAGCAGGCGATACAGATAGATGTGGTTGCCCGGCGATAGCGTGGGCCTAACTATTGTCTTGCTCATGGCAAATCTCCTCTTTACACACCAAAGCATCTTACCATCGCACAGGGCTTGCCATCTCGTCGCCCAAGGCAAACGGGCGCGACCGTTGCCGGTTCGCGCCCGTTGTGCAGGTCGGTTATCTATGAGAGGCAAACGTGCTTAGTTGCCCGATGCCGTGCCTTGGCTCGAGCTATCAGATGCCGTGCCGGAAGCGGTTCCGCTCGAGCTGTTCGAGCCGTTGGTGTTGCTGCTGTCTGCTGTGCCCGTTCCCGACGTGGTGTCGCTCGTCTGGCCGCCCGTGCTCGGCTGCGAACCGTCAGTCGTTTGGCTTGAGTCGGTCGTGCCGGACGGCGTGCCACTGTTTGCCGTAGAGGAATCGGTGCTCTGCGATTGGTTTTGGGTGTTCGAGGACGAATTGGCAGAGGTAGAACTGTCTTGCGTGTCGTCCGTCTGTGCCTGCTGATCCTGCGACTGGGTGTTGCCATTTGCATCGCTCTCGGTCGTGCGCGACGAAAGGATTGGCTCGGGGCGCTCGCCCAGACCCTCACCGGCGGTGGTTATAAGGATGGCGCCGGTGCAGGCGATGACCGCGACGATGGCGATGGCGATCGAGAAGACGATGACCTTCTTTTGCGTCTGGCTGCGCTCTGCCGCGGCCTTGGCGCGCAGACTGTTAGGGGCGACGCGCGCCGTGGTCGCACGCCCCGCAACCTGGCGCATCTCCTGCGTAGTCGCGGCGCCGCCCAGGTGCTCCTCGGCATTAAGCTCAACGGGCTCATAGGCGCCGGCGGGGTAGTCGACGTCGGCGTGCGTACCTTTGAGGGCTTTGGCGCTGGCAGAGATAAAGTGGCGGTAGACCTGCGAGGACACAACGGTGATGACCGAGCTCACGGCGGCACCAATTACTGAACCAGCGATACCAATCTTGGAGGCAAGCGCTACGCTCGTGGCGGCGGCTGCGGCGCCAGCGATGATCTGAGGAATGGAAATGCCATCGAACAGGCCCTTTTTGGGCGCGATGGCCATGGTCTGTCCGATGGAATGGTTCTCGTGCACGCCGTTGTTGAGCGATGCCGGCGTCATGACGCGCGTGCGCGGCGCGTCGGTGTACTTGGTTGTCATACGGGGTCCTCCCGGTGTAAATCTGCTTCGTTTCGTGTAGCCATCAGGGTACCCACCAGATGTGAATCGTACGTGACATTTAACAGATACCATCAACTCATCAATTGCTCACCAAGTTGGTGGGATGCGGTTACACCCGGCGGTTGAACTACAATAGGACTTGCTAATTGTTGTGAATGGCGTCTACGCACGGGAGCATTCTTATGAATCTTCACCTTTCTCAGTCTGATGGCTTTTTGCGTGTGGCGGCGGCATCGCCGCAGATTCGCGTTGCCGATGTCGAGGGCAATGCCGAGGTTGCGTTGGCAGCTGTTCGCGAGGCTGCCGAGCGCGGCGTTCGTGCTCTGGTGCTGCCCGAGTTTAACCTGACCGGCTATACCGCGGCCGACCTGTTCCATAACCGCACATTGCTGCATGCCTGCGAGATCGCACTGGCACATATTCTCGATGAAACCCGCGAGCTGCCGATTGTCTTTACCATCGGTCTTCCCGTTGCAGCTGCCGAGAATATCTACAACTGCGCCGCCGTGTGCTGCGCGGGCGAGCTTTTGGGTCTTACGGCCAAGAAGTATCTGCCCAACTATGGCGAGTTTTATGAGCGCCGTTGGTTTGCTCCGGCGCCTGCGGATCCCGTGTGGGTTGAATATGCCGGTCAGGGTCCGGTCCCGCTGGGTTCGGGGCTTGTCTACCGTTGCTGTGATGAAGGTGCCGAGGATATGGTGCTGGGCGTTGAGGTCTGCGAGGATCTGTGGGTGCCGGCGCCCCCTTCGACCGAGATGGCACTTGCCGGTGCGACGGTGATTCTCAACCCGTCGGCCTCGGACGAGATTATCGGTAAGGCAGATTACCGCCGCAGCCTTATCTCCAATCAGAGTGCGCGCCTGTACTGTGCCTATGCCTATGCAGATGCGAGCGAGGGCGAGTCCACGACCGACATGGTCTTTGCGGGCGAGAACCTCGTCTACGAAAACGGCTCCAAGCTCGCCGCCACCAAACTGCTTACCTGTGATATGGCCGTCGCCGACGTTGACCTTGACCGTCTGGTTGCCGAGCGCCGTCGCTCGACGACGTGGACGCGCGCGGACGATGCGCCGGAGGCCACGACCGTTGAATTTACGTTTGAGGGCGTGCTGGCAGACGAACCTGTCCTGCGCGATGCGTTCGACATCGACCGTATCTTCCCCCGCGCTCCCTTTGTGCCGGCCGACCATGGCGATCTGGCCGAGCGTTGCGAGACCATCCTCGACCTGCAGACCGCTGGCCTCAAGACCCGCCTTGCCCATACGGGTACCAAGGCTGCGGTCATCGGTCTTTCGGGTGGCTTGGACTCCACGCTGGCGCTGCTTGTGACCGTGCGCGCCTTCGATGCACTGGGCCTGCCGCGCACCGGTATCACAGCCGTGTCGATGCCCGGCTTTGGCACCACGCACCGCACCAAGTCCAATGCCGAGTCGCTCGCCCGCGACCTGGGTGTGAGCTTCCGCGAGGTTTCGATCCACGCGGCCGTGGAGCAGCACTTCAAGGACATTGAGCACGATCCGGCCGTGCGGGACGTGACCTACGAGAACAGCCAGGCGCGCGAGCGTACGCAGATTCTGATGGATCTGGCCAACCAGGCTGGCGGTTTTGTCATCGGCACGGGCGACCTGTCGGAGCTGGCGCTCGGCTGGGCCACCTATAACGGCGACCACATGAGCATGTACGCCGTCAACGCGAGCGTGCCCAAGACGCTCGTGCGCCATCTGGTTCGTTATGCTGCCGATGTCTTTGGCGGTCGCATCGCCGAGACGCTGCTCGATATTCTCGACACGCCGGTGTCGCCCGAGCTTTTGCCGCCGACGGGCGATGGCGAGATCGCTCAGAAAACCGAGGATCTGGTGGGTCCGTACGAGCTGCACGACTATTTCCTCTATTACCTGCTGCGCTTTGGCTTTGAGCCGGGCAAGATCTACCGCATGGCGCTCAAGAGCTTTGAGGGCGTCTACGACGAGGCCACCATCCACACGTGGCTGCGCACGTTCTACCGTCGCTTTTTCGCCCAGCAGTTTAAACGCAGTTGTCTGCCCGACGGTCCCAAGGTGGGTTCGGTCACGCTCAGCCCGCGCGGCGATTGGCGCATGCCGAGCGACGCCAGTTCGCGTCTGTGGCTCGCACAGATCGACGCGCTGCGCCCGAGTGACTAACGCCGCGCCCCGATTGGCTAAGGTTGACTAAATTGAACCAAAACAGGGGATGCAAGCGTTACACTTTTGCAATCTGATGGCCCGTATCGCGCGGCGCTCTTGTCGGAGCGCCGCGTTTTTTGTATCGAAAGGTGGCACCATGCAGGCATCGCAGCGTCTCGACCGCTTTGGCGCGGAGGTTTTTGCCTCGCTCAACAACAAGCTTCTTGCGCTTAAGGCCCAGGGCAAGACCATTTACAACATGAGCGTGGGCACGCCCGACTTTAAACCGTACGACCACGTGGTCGAGGCGCTGACCCAGGCCGCGCAGGACCCGGAGATGTGGAAGTACGCCCTGCGCGATCTGCTCGAGCTCAAGCAGGCCGTGTGCGATTACTACGAGCGCCGCTTTGGTGTCTGTGGCATTACGCCGTCCATGGTGCAGTCGTGTAACGGCACGCAGGAGGGCGTGGGCCACTTGGGCCTGGCGCTGCTCGACCCGGGCGACACCATCCTGGTGCCCGATCCGTGCTACCCGGTCTTTGAGGCGGGTGCCAAGATTGCCGATGCCAAGCTCGAGTACTACCCGCTGGTCGCCGAGCACAACTACCTGCCCTACGTGGCGGGCATCGACCCCGAGGTCGCCGATCGCGCCAAGTACATGATCGTGTCGCTGCCTGCCAACCCGGTGGGCTCGGTGGGTACGCCCGAGGTCTACGAGGAGATCATCGCCTTCGCCCGCGAGCACGACCTGTTGATCGTCCACGACAACGCCTACTCGGACATCGTGTTCGACGGCGAGCCGGGCGGCAGCTTCCTCCAGTATCCCGGTGCGCTCGAGGTGGGCGTGGAGTTCTTCTCGCTCTCCAAGTCGTTTAACGTCACCGGTGCCCGCATCGGCTTTTTGGTCGGTCGCGAGGACGTGGTCTCGACCTTTGCCAAGCTGCGCAGCCAGATCGACTTTGGCATGTTCTTCCCGATCCAGAAGGTGGCCATCGCCTGCCTCAACGGTCCGCGCGATGAGGTCGAGGCGCAGCGCCTGAAGTACCAGGAGCGTCGCGATGCCCTGTGTGACGGCCTTGAGGGCCTGGGCTGGGAGCGCCCCAATGCGCATGGCTCCATGTTTGTGTGGGCTAAGCTCCCCGGGGGTCGCACCGACTCGATGGCGTTTTGCGAGGAGCTCATGGAAAAGGCCGGTGTCGTCGTGACGCCGGGTGCGAGCTTTGGTCCTTCGGGTGAGGGACACGTGCGCATGGCGCTGGTGCTGCCGCCCGATCAGATTGCTTTGGCTGTCGAGGCTATTCGCGAAGCGGGTCTGTATTAGGGATACGTTTCCGTGAGTCAATAGCTCGAAACCGATTTCGTGCAGTTATTATACGAATTCTGCAAACAATTTCGGTAAACGGTCGATATTTGGCTGCAATAGGAGCATAATCAAAGTCCCGATTGGATGTATTGGGATTACGGCAAGCCGCTCGGGTCGCCCTGGGCGGTTTGTTTGTGGAGAGAGATGGGAGTTTGTAATGGTTAACGAGAAGAAGGTCGCTATTGTCGGCTGCGGTTTCGTCGGTTCGTCTTCGGCGTTCGCACTGATGCAGAGCGGCCTGTTCTCCGAGATGGTCCTCATCGACGTGGACAAGAACCGCGCCGAGGGCGAGGCCCTGGACATCGCGCACGGCATGACGTTTGCCGAGCCGATGAAGATTTACGCTGGCGATTACTCTGATGTCGCCGATGCCGCCATGATCGTCGTCACCGCTGGCGCCGCCCAGAAGCCCGGCGAGACCCGCCTGGACCTGGTCAACAAGAACGTCAGCATCTTTAAGTCCATTATTCCCGAGATTAAGAAGTCCGGCTTTGACGGCATCCTGCTGATCGTCTCCAACCCGGTCGACGTTCTGACCTACGCTGCCATCAAGATGTCCGGCCTGCCCGAGGGCCACGTTATCGGTTCCGGCACCGTGCTCGACACCGGCCGTCTGCAGCAGATGCTCGGCGCCCACGTCGAGGTCGATCCGCGCGACGTTCAGGCTTACGTCATGGGCGAGCACGGCGACTCCGAGTTTGTCGCTTGGTCCAGCGCTCAGGTTGCTGGCGTTCCGCTGAACACCTTCTGCGAGCTTCACGGTCATCTGGAGCACGAGGCTGCCGAGAAGCGTATCGCCGAGGACGTCAAGAACTCCGCCTACACCATCATCGAGAAGAAGCACGCTACCTACTATGGCGTTGCCATGGCCGTCAAGCGCATCTGCACTGCCGTCATGCGCGATGAGCAGACCGTTCTGCCTGTCTCCTCGCTCATGGTGGGCGAGTATGGCCTGTCCGATCTGGCCATCTCCATGCCGACGGTCGTTGGCCGCGACGGCGTCGTCTGCCGCGTACCCGTGCCGCTGAACGATGACGAGCAACATGAGCTCACCGCCTCCGCCAAGGCCCTCAAGGATATCATCGACAGCGTCGACTTCTCCTGCTAAATCAAGCTCTTTTGGGCAACAGACTACAATGAAAGGCGTCCGGGCCACACGGTCCGGGCGCCTTTTTGGTGCGAGGGGGTCAGGTTACTTTGCACCACCCCAATGCACCATAGTTGATGGGAGGGCCATGTCGGATTCGCCTAATTTTTTGACCTATGCCCAGACGGCGTTTGATCCGTTTGAGGAACGGCCGTTCTGCGCGGTGGATAGCCTGGTCTTTGCGTGGTTGTCCTATTTGCGTTTGCCGGGTGATATGGCGGAGCTGACGAACTGGCAGGGCCTAGACGTACGCGAGCTGCTGCGCGCCGAGTGCTACCAAGACATGATTGGCGACCTGTGGGATCCGGAGGGGAGCCGTGCCCTGTTGGAGGCTGTGGCAGCAAGCCCTCGCTACCGTGGCGTTCGTGTTTGCGGCTATCGTAGCGTGAGTGATGCCGAGACAACGGAGCAGTTTGCAGCCATGGCGTTCCGGTTTCCGGCGGGGTTTAGCTATCTTTCCTTCCGGGGGACCGACAGCACGATTGTGGGCTGGAAAGAGGACTTTAACATGGCGTTCCGGTGTCCTGTGCCGGCCCAGGAATCCGCGGCGCGTTATGTGGACGAGGCGGCGGATGCGATTGACGGGCCGCTTTTGTGCGGAGGTCATTCCAAGGGTGGAAACCTTGCGGTGTACGGTGCGGCGATGTGCTCCGATGTCGCTCGTGAGCGAATCGAACGGGCGTATTCCCATGATGGTCCGGGCTTCGTCGAGGAGTTTCTGAACGGCAACGCCTTTGCCGATCTTTCCGGTAGAATCGACAAGACGCTACCTCGGTCGTCGATTTTTGGCATGATGTTCGAGACACAGGAGGACTATGCCATCGTCGAGAGCACTGAGTTCAGCCTGCTGCAGCACAATCCCTTTAGCTGGGTGGTTGATGGTCGCGACTTCGTGTACTGTGAGCGCCTGTCCGCCGGTGCTCGATACGTTGATGGCTCCATTCGCGAGATGCTGCTTGCGGTGTCGCCTAGCGAGCGCGAGCGTTTTGTAGATGCGTTGTTCTCCGTGTTTGAGGCTACGGGTGCTGAGCGGTTTGCGGATATCGCTGGGAATCTGCGCGAGAGCCTGCCCGTGATGCTCCAGGCTGCGCAAGGCTTTGACAAGGATACGCGACGCTTTGTCTCGCAGACCATCGCGGCAATCCTTAAATGCGCACTGCTGCCCAAACGCCCTCAGATCGACATGCCCGCTGCCGGCAAGAGTTTGGCAGAACAGCTCGAGGCTTGGCAGTCCGAGCTCCTGCGCTAACCATTGGTGCAAAGCAGCCTGTCCCCGATGCACCAATCTTCGATGCGCCTGGGGCGGGCTCGACCGCTATACTGATTCGTGCCGAAATCGATCTAGAACGGAATGCCGTATATGAAAATCAATCACGCGATTCTGCATATCCTGGACTTTGACTCTGCCGTCAACGTTATGAGCCAGCGCGAGTTGGATATCGAAAGCCGTACCGTGCGCAATTTCGTAACCACGCATCTGCGCCGCGCACGCACCTCGGCCGACAATAAACGCGCCACGTTTGCCGAGAACTCCGCATTCGGCGGCGAGCTCAAGGGCTATTTCTTTGGCGATCGCGAGTTCGTGGACCTGTCGCAGCAGATTGCGGAGTTTATCTCCTCCGAGCTCACCAAAGCCGAGAAAGCCGAGTCCACCGACGTGCTCGTGGCCGATTTTGACGACGATGAGGATGCCCGCTGGTTCGCCGTGATGCTGCTGGGCTCCAAGCAGGCTTTTATGCACGAAGTGGGCCGCGAGGAGGGGGAGGTGCGCAACGACATCGCGCGCCACTACGCCATTCTGCCGAACCCCTCGCAAAAGGTGCCGAGCTATGCCATCGTGCGTGCGAGTACCATGGAGATCGGCTACGTGGACAAGAAGCGCAAGATTGCCGGCGAGGACCGTATGCTTATTCCTGATGGCCTGCTGCAGTGCGACACGGGCGTGTCGGGCAAGGAGGTCATCGACACCGTGACGCGTGTGGTCGAGGAAGTCGCCGAGGAGCACGGTGCCAACACGGCCGTAGCGCTCGCTAAGGTTAAGGCTGCCGTTGCCGAGAAGGTTGAGGATGACGAGGAACTGCCGCCTTGGGATATCGTCGATGAGGTCTTTGAGGACGAACCGGTTATCAAGGAGAGCGTGCGCGCGGCGCTGACCGAGGAGAAGGTGCCTGAGCGTGTGCCCGTGGAGCGCAAACAGGTCGAACGCGCGGCCGTGCGCAATCACAAGATTCGTACCGATACGGGCATCGAGATCAGCTTCCCGGCCGAGATGGGTTCGAACTCTGAGTACATCGAGTTTGTCAACGAGCCCAACGGCCTCATCTCCATCGAGCTCAAGAACATCGGAAGTATTGAGAATCGATAAACTGCTCTTGGACGTTGCAAAAAACAAAGGCCGAAGCCTTTTGGGACTTCGGCCTTTTTTGTTTTCGGCTTGGTTGCTGACATTGCGCCGCAGGTTGAGCTCACGTCAGCGAAAACGCCCCTAAGCGAGCAAGGTGACGTGAAAGAGGAGGGAAGCGTACTTCGGTACGCGACCGACGATTGAACGTCAGATTGCCGCTTAGGGGCGTTTGCAGCGTCGAGCC
>DBGDSC010000055.1:0-32116 GCA_048402045.1 Collinsella sp. | reverse complement strand
CTGGAACACGAGCCGGAGGCAGGTAAGATTGAAGGGCCTGACCCCGGAGGAGTACCGGAATCAGGCCCTTGCGGCCTAGTCGCTATTTAGGGCGTCCAAGATTTGGGGCGCAGTTCACAGGGGAGCGGGTCTTTTTTGTTGAAGAAAACCTACCAAAAAGGGACAGGTTTATTTTGGTAGGTTATTCCTGCTTGAATTTGAAACATTTCGTTCGGTCAAAGCGTATCTATGGTGAGGGCCTCAGCAAGAAACATCAGCATCACCGGGAGGTGATTATGGAAGAACAAGCATTTAGACAGGCGGTCGAGGATCACCGTGATGTCGTGTTTCGAATCGCATTGACGTATCTGCGCGATCGTGCCGATGCCGACGATGTCGCTCAAGACGTCTTTCTGAAGTTACTCAAAAGCGATGCCCAATTTGAAAGCTGGGAACATCTTCGTCGATGGCTTATCCGGGTCACGATCAATGAATGCAAATCTCTCTTTCGAAAGCCATGGAGGCGTGTGGAGGATATTGAGAACCTGGCCGATTCGCTTTCGACGGCGCAGGAGGAGACCAAGGCGGTCCTGTCAGACGTTATGCGACTTCCGGAACGATTCCGTGTTCCCATCATGCTCTATTACTATCTGGGCTTTTCGACCTCAGAGATTGCCGAGTTATTGCATGTGCCAGCCGCGACTGTTCGAACGCGTTTGGCTCGCGGCAGATCGAAGCTCAAGTTCATCCTAGAGGAGGGCGACCGTGAAATCCAATCAAATCAAGCAGGCCTTCGAGTCCGTCCAAGCCGATAGCGATCTTGCTGACCGTGTTCTTTATGCCGCTGCTGGTGAGCCGCTTCGCCGAAAGGGTCACGCGAAGCCTCTGTATGTTGCCGTGATCGGATGCCTTGCCGGAGTGCTGGCGACCGGAGGGGTCGCCTACGCCTTCGTCAATTCCAGCTATTTTGCCTCTGCCTGGGGAAACCACGGCAACGGGGATTCCATTACCTGGACCAACGGCGGCTCATCGGGAACTAAATATACCTACACCAGAGAGTTTGGCGATGGCATCGCGCCCCAAAGCCTGGAAGGCGCAGTCCAGGAGGTTAATCTGTCCGTCGAGGGCAACGGCTATACGCTTGATATCCATGAGATGGCAATCGACCAAAACGGCTGCGGAGCCGTGACGTTTACGTTGTCCAATCCAAATGGAGTTAACTACTACAAGCCAGCAGCAGAGATTGGCGAACTTGTTCTCTATGGTGAAGAAGAGCAGGGCATCGGCACGCCCGATATGAAGTTCGGCGAGGAATGGCCTGACACACGCAACACAATTGATAAGGACACATCAAGCGATACTGTCATTAATGGCACGATGTACTTTGCCGCTATGGATCGCGAGCGAGATTTGCAACATGCTGTCACCTGGAATATCCATTGGACCGAGGGTGAAGGTGAGAGTGCGAGGCGGTTTGAGGCGTCGACACCCGAGTTCAATATTGGAGCGTACGTCGATACAAAGGAACTCCGCTCCGGTGACTCGCCTCTTGAGATTAGCCCGTTTTCCATCCAGACGCACATCGATGATTTGGGCTATGAAGCAGTTGATAATAAGCTGACCGTCAGCTACAAGGATGGATCGGAGCAGATTATCGAAGATGACGACGCAGGGGTGTTCAACTTATATTTTTCTTATGGGCGCAATAGCGGAGAGAACATCTGGGTGCCAACGAAGTTGATTGATGTCGATCAAGTTGTCTCGGTAACCCTTGAAATTGTGAGGTATACATCAACAGGGGAGACCGAAACGAAAGAGCCCTTTACCATCGTCTATTCGTAAGATTTGGGGTCGCTTCCTACTAGGGGAAGCGGCCTCTTTTGCGTTAAATGGAAACGCCGCCGATTTCCATGCGACAGATGAGAGCAGATCACCGCTGGAGCGCGACGTTTCCCCAGATAAAACCGACCAAAATAAACCTGTCCCTATTTGGAAGGGAACGTTGCCCCGACAAGCACGTCGGATTCCCGGCCCCGCGCACAGGAGGGGATTCCTTTTGTGTAGGCTTTGCGGAAATATGGCTATTTTGGGATACGCCCGGCGGCGTGGTCTGTTGACGGCACAGCTAACGCCACGTATCCTATCGAACTGCGTGTTTCGTAGGGGGATGCTGACCCCTCGATTCAAGCCGTTGCACTTTACAGAAAGCTGGAATCATTCGAGAAGGAGTACGCTTTGCCTACTATTAACCAGCTGGTTCGCCAGGGCCGTCGTTCCGTGCCCAAGAAGTCCAAGAACGCTGCTCTGCAGCACAACTCCCAGAAGCGCGGCGTGTGCACCCGCGTCTTCACCACGAGCCCCAAGAAGCCGAACTCGGCTCTTCGTAAGGTTGCCCGTGTTCGCCTCGTCAACGGCATCGAAGTTACTGCTTACATCCCGGGTGAGGGCCACAACCTGCAGGAGCACTCCATCGTGCTCGTCCGCGGCGGTCGTGTCCGTGACCTCCCTGGTGTCCGTTATCACGTCATCCGTGGCGCCTACGACGCTGCTCCGGTCCAGAACCGTATGCAGGCCCGTTCCAAGTACGGTGCTAAGCGCCCCAAGGCTAAATAAGCCAGATAACGTTTTGATACTTTCGCCGTGTGCCGCCTAAGGGCCGCACGGTAGACACTTAAGGAGATTTCACATGCCGCGTCGTGCAGCAGCTAATCGTCGTGAGGTTCAGCCTGACGCCGTTTACAACAACCGCCTGGTGACTCAGCTCATCAACAAGGTCCTTCTTGACGGCAAGAAGGCCACCGCTGAGCGCATCGTTTACACCGCTTTCGAGATCGTTGCCGAGAAGTCCGAGGGTGGCGACGCTCTCGCTACCTTCAAGAAGGCTATGGACAACGTCAAGCCCACGCTCGAGGTTAAGCCCAAGCGTGTCGGTGGCGCTACCTATCAGGTCCCGATGGAGGTCAACTCCCGTCGTTCCACCGCTCTGGGCATCCGCTGGATCGTCAACTTCTCCCGCGCTCGCAAGGAGAAGACCATGGCCGAGCGTCTCGCCAACGAGATCCTCGACGCTTCCAACGGCCTGGGCGCTTCCGTCAAGAAGCGTGAGGACGTCTTCAAGATGGCCGAGGCCAACCGCGCGTTCTCTCACTATCGTTGGTAAGTTAAGGTAAGGAACTAACATGGCTAAGCCTAAGTACAAGCTTTCCGATACCCGTAACATCGGCATCATGGCTCACATCGATGCCGGTAAGACCACCACGACCGAGCGTATTCTTTACTACACCGGTAAGACCCACAAGATCGGTGAGGTCCATGAGGGCGCTGCCACCATGGACTGGATGGTTCAGGAGCAGGAGCGCGGCGTAACCATTACCTCCGCTGCTACCACCTGCTTCTGGAACAAGGACGGTAAGGACTACCGCATCCAGATCATCGACACCCCGGGCCACGTTGACTTCACCGCCGAGGTCGAGCGCTGCCTGCGCGTCCTCGATGGCGCTGTCGCCGTCTTCGACGCCGTTGCCGGCGTTCAGCCCCAGTCTGAGACCGTTTGGCGTCAGGCTTCTACCTTCAACGTCCCCCGCATCGCCTTCATCAACAAGTATGACCGCGTGGGCGCTGACTTCTTCAACGCTATCGAGACCATGAAGGATCGTCTCGATGCTAACGCCGTGGCCGCTCAGGTCCCGATGGGCGCCGAGGACAACTTCTGGGGCGTCATCGACCTGGTCACCATGACTGCATGGGACTTCAAGGCCGACGAGAAGGGTATGACCTACCCCGAGCCGATGGACGAGATCCCGGCTGAGTTTGCCGACATCGCTGCCACCAAGCGCGAGGAGCTCCTTGACGCTGCTGCCAGCTTTGACGACGAGCTCATGGAGAAGATCCTCATGGAGGAGGACTTCACCGTCGAGGAGCTCAAGGCTGCTCTGCGCAAGGGCGTTCTGGCCAACGAGCTCAACCTCGTCTTCGTGGGTTCCGCCTACAAGAACAAGGGCGTTCAGGAGCTGCTCGACGCTGTCGTCGACTACCTGCCCAGCCCGCTCGACGTCGAGGCCGTCACCGGTACCGATCCGGACACCGGCGAGGAGATTCAGCGTCATCCTTCCTTCGACGAGCCCTTCTCCGGCCTGGTCTTCAAGATCATGACCGACCCGTTCGTCGGTAAGCTCACCTATGTCCGCGTTTACTCCGGCCGCGCCGAGTCCGGCTCCTACGTGGTCAACGCTTCCAACGGTCAGCGCGAGCGCCTCGGCCGCATCCTCGAGATGAACGCCGCCGAGCGTATCGACCGTGACGACGCTGCCGCTGGCGACATCGTCGCTTGCGTCGGCTTCAAGAACTCCACCACCGGTGACACCCTGTGCGCCGAGGGCAAGGAGATCGTCCTCGAGAAGATCGAGTTCGCTAAGCCCGTTATCGACGTTGCCATCGAGCCCAAGACCAAGGCCGAGCAGGACAAGATGTCCCTGGCTCTGACCAAGCTCGCCGAGGAGGACCCGACCTTCCAGGTGTCCACCAACCACGAGACCGGCCAGACCATTATCGCCGGCATGGGCGAGCTGCACCTCGAGATCATCGTCGACCGTCTGCTCCGCGAGTTCAAGGTTGACGCTAACGTTGGTAAGCCCCAGGTTGCCTACCGCGAGACCGCTGGTCACGACGTCGAGAAGGCTGAGGGCAAGTTCGTCCGTCAGTCCGGTGGTCGCGGTCAGTACGGCCACGCCGTCATCAAGCTCGAGAAGATGGAGGAGGGCTTCGGCTACGAGTTCGTCAACGCTATCGTCGGCGGCGTCGTGCCCAAAGAGTACATCCCGTCCATCGACAAGGGCATCCAGGAGGCCCTGAACACCGGTGTTATCGCCGGCTTCCCGGTCCTCGACGTTAAGGTCACCCTGTTCGACGGTTCTTACCACGAGGTCGACTCCTCCGAGGCCGCCTTCAAGATCGCCGGTTCCATGGCTATCAAGGACGCCCTCAAGAAGTCCGATCCGCAGCTGCTCGAGCCGATCATGGCTGTCGAGGTTGAGACCCCCGAGCAGTACATGGGCGACGTTATGGGCAACCTCTCCGGTCGCCGCGGCAAGATCGAGGGCATGGAGGATCGCAAGAACAGCAAGCTCATCCGTGCCAAGGTGCCGCTGGGCGAGATGTTCGGTTACGCTACCGACCTTCGCTCCCAGACCCAGGGCCGTGCATCCTACACGATGCAGTTCGACTCTTATGAGCCCGCGCCCAAGTCCATCGTGGACGAGGTCATGAGCAAGAACGCCTAAGTTCGAGCTCCCTGTTACGTAATCCGCGAGAACATCTCTCGCACTCTTTGGAGGTTTAAGTTGGCTACCCAGAAGATCCGCATTCGCCTCAAGGGCTATGATCACGAGGTCGTCGATCAGTCCGCGAAGCTCATCGTCGAGACCGCTCAGAAGACCGGCGCTCGCGTTTCCGGTCCTGTCCCCCTGCCCACCGAGCGCAACCTGTACACGGTTATCCGCTCGCCGCACGTGAACAAGGACTCCCGTGAGCAGTTCGAGATGCGCACCCACAAGCGCCTCATCGACATCCTCGACCCCACCTCGGGCACCGTTGATTCGCTCATGCGTCTCGACCTCCCCGCTGGCGTCGACATCGACATCAAGCTCTAAGCGATATCGCTCATAGCTTAAAGGGGCCCGCTGCCGTAACGGCAGTGGGGCCCTTTTGTTTTGAATGATGGTTTGGACTGCGGGGTAATGCTGCCGAGTAGGTGGTTGCGGCGCCCTATTCGCTCATGGGACGCAGCGATGCCTCCTCAAAATGGAAAGATCGAAAGCCGTCTTCCGTTTCGATGCACGCGCGACCAAAGCCATCGACCGTTTTAAAGATGCCACGCGCCAGCTCGTCACCGACAGGGGAACGGGCGATAACGGTTTCCCCTATCCAATTGAGGTGAGCTACATAATCATCGTGGACGGGCGCGAGCGGTCCGGCGTCTTCTTCCATGGCGTTGAGGCGTTCTGCCCACGCATCTACAGCGTTCACGACTGCGTGATAGACCTGTTTGAGTAGCACATCGACGGCGGGAACGTTCTCGTTGAGATACGAGAGACCGATTGCGGGCAGGCCGCCATCGGGAACCTCCGCGGGCACATAGTTCACGTTGACGCCGATGCCACAGACCGCAAAGGGGCTGCCTTCGTTATCGCGTGCGGCCTCGACCAGAATGCCGCCGAGTTTGCGTCCACTCGCGACCAGGTCGTTGGGCCATTTGAGGCCAATCTCGTTTGCAAGACCCTGCTTTTCGAGTGCTTCGAGCACCGCTAGGCCGCTGACAGCGGCAAGACCAGAGTACTTTGCGGGATTAACGCATGGACGCAGGACAATCGAAAGCAATAGGTTGCCGGCGGTTGAGTCCCACTTGTGCCCGCGCCGACCGCGTCCTGCTGTCTGAGCCCGGGCGGCAAGTCCTGTGCCGTGCGGCGCCCCCTGTTTTCCTGCTTCGAGCAGGTCATCGTTGGTCGATCCGGTTACGTCGACCACTGTTAAACGTAAATCCATAACAGCTGGTACCTCCTAAGGTAATAAGGCAATCGCGTAATGGTGTCGAGAGATAGACACAATGTGAAGCCTTTGTCGCATTTGGACAATTTAATGTTAACACGTCAACAAAGACTGAAATGCGTTATCCTCTCTTGGTCGATGTAAACACGTCAACAACTCAAAGGAGGTTAGTGATGGGTTTCACGATTCTTGGAACAGGTTCGGCACTTCCTGAGCACAGTGTTTCCAATGACGAGCTGTCTGAGTTCCTCGATACCTCGGATGAGTGGATTTTTACTCGCACCGGTATCAAGAGCCGCCACGTCTGCACCACCGAGTCACTTGACGACCTTGCCGTAGCGGCGAGCGAGCGGGCACTCCAGGTGTCCGGAATCGACGCGAGCCAGCTGGATCTGATCGTCTGCTCGACGACGACGGGTGACCACCTTGTTCCCGCTGAGGCGTGTGCCGTTGCTGAGCGACTAGGCGCGACGTGCCCTGCCTTCGATGTCTCGGCGGCTTGTGCCGGCTTCGTATTTGCGCTCGATGTCGCCGAGGGCTATATCGCCCGCAGCCGTGCCGAGCGCGTGCTTGTTGTTGCTGCCGAGCAGATGACGCGCGCGCTCGACTGGACCGACCGTGCCACCTGCGTGCTTTTTGGCGATGGGGCAGGCGCCGCAGTGATTGAAGCTGGGGGAGACAACCCCCTTGCCGTTGAGCTTTCGACGGCGCCCGACGTCGAGACGTTGCGCGTTCCCGGTCTGGTCGGTACCTCGCCGTTTAAGGCTTCCGCAGATAGCGTGAGTGTGCTGTCCATGAATGGCCGCCGCGTGTTCAAGTTCGGCGTCAACGCCATCTGCGACACGGTCCATAAGCTTGCGATCGATGCGGGCATTTTGGTCGAAGACATCGATCATTTTGTATTCCATCAGGCTAACGAACGAATCCTGAGCCAGGCGGTCAAGCGCCTGGGCGTGCCGGACGAGCGCGTGGTTCGCACGTTGCGCGAGACCGGCAACATTTCGAGCGCATGCATTCCGCTTGCCCTCGACCGGCTGGCAAACGCCGGTGCACTTCACACGGGCGACACCATCGCCTTGGTTGGATTTGGCGCCGGTCTGGATATAGGTGGCTATCTGCTTCGTTGGAAGTAGTCGCACATAGGAAATAAAAACGCCCTAGGGCACAACCAAAGGAGAACTACCATGGCAGATCAGAAGACCTTCGAGCGCGTTTGCGACGTTATCCGCGAGACCGCCGGTCTTGACGATGTCGAGATGAAGCCCGACTCCACGCTCGAGGAGATTGGTCTCGACAGTCTGGGTACCGTCGAGATCCTCGTCGCCGTCGAGGACGAGTTTGGCATTCAGCTCGATACCGAGGAGAACCCCAAGACGGTCGGCGAGTTCGCCGATACGGTCGAGGCGGCATTGGAGAAGTAGAGATGCTCAAGACTCCTCTCTGCGATCTGCTCGGCATCGAAAAGCCCGTGTTCCAGGGCGGTATGGCCTGGATTGCCGATGCTTCGCTGGCGTCCGCAGTGTCCGAGGCGGGTGGCTTAGGCATCATCGCGGCCATGAACGCCGACGCCAACTGGCTTCGCGACCAGATTCATGAGCTGCGCGCCAAGACGGATAAGCCCTTTGGCGTGAACGTCATGCTCATGAGCCCGTTTGCCGACGAGGTTGCACAGGTCGTGATTGACGAGCGAGTGCCGGTCGTCGTGACGGGCGCCGGCAATCCCGCCAAGTACATGAAGGCGTGGAACGAGGCGGGCATCAAGGTCATCCCGGTCGTTGCCTCGGTGGCGCTGGCGCGCCTCGTGGCACGTCGTGGAGCCACGGCGGTTGTTGCCGAGGGTACCGAATCGGGCGGCCATATTGGCGAGACCTCGACGATGGCACTGGTGCCGCAGGTCGTCGATGCGGTTGACATTCCCGTCGTGGCCGCCGGCGGTATTGCCGACGGCCGCGGCGTGGCGGCCGCCTTTATGCTGGGCGCCGAAGGCGTGCAAGTGGGTACGCGCTTTCTGGTCGCAGACGAGTGCACCGTCTCGGAGCAGTACAAAGAGATGGTCCTGAAGGCCAACGACACTTCAACGCGTGCGACCGGTCGCTCGACGGGACATCCAGTGCGCGCCCTCAAGAGCCCCTTCACCAACGCCTATGCCAAGAGCGAGGGTTCCGGCGCGAGTGCCGAGGAGCTCGGTGCTATGGGAACCGGTGCGCTGCGTAAGGCCGCCAAGGACGGCAACTACGAAGAGGGTTCGTTTTTGTGTGGACAGATTGCCGGCATGGTCAACGAGCGCCAGAGCGCACGCGAAATCGTTGACGACCTGGTCGATGGCGCCGAGCACGTCCTGAAGGGTGCGTGCGCATGGGTGGCGTAGCGTTTTTGTTTGCCGGCCAGGGTGCCCAGCACCCCGCGATGGGCGTCGACTTGATCGAGACATCGCCGGCGGCCGCCGAGGTGTTCGCCATTGCCGACGAGGTGCGCCCGGGGACCAGCGAGCAATGCCGGAGTGCCTCCAAGGAGGAGCTCTCGCAGACCGAGAACACGCAGCCGTGCGTGTTCGTTCACGACCTAGCAGCGGCTGCCGCCCTGCGTGAGCGCGGCGTGGTACCTGCCGCCTGTGCGGGATTCTCGCTGGGCGAGGTCGCCGCGCTCACCTTTGCGGGGGCGTTCGATACGCGAGCGGGCTTTGAGCTCGTGTGCGAGCGCGCGGCGCTGATGGCCGCGGCTGCCGAGCGCCATCCGGGCGGCATGCGCGCCGTCATCAAGCTCGATGCGGCGCAAGTCGAGGGCCTGGCAAAACAGGCCGGCGAGGACTGCTGGCCAGTCAACTACAACAGCCCACAGCAGACGGTTGTGGCCGGAGCGCCCGAGGCGCTGCAGGAGCTCGACGTCCTAGTAAAAGAGGCCGGCGGCCGCGCCATGAAGGTCGCGGTGTCGGGTGCATTTCATAGCCCCTATATGGCCGAGGCGACCTGTGGCCTTGCCGCATATATTGAGGCCGGTCACGCGCCGTCCCCGTTGCTCATTCCTGTTTTGGCAAATATGACAGCGGCGCCCTATCCGGCGGATCCCCAGACGGCATCGGATGTCTTGGCCAATCAGGTGAGCCATGCCGTACGCTGGGTCGATACGCTGCATGCTCTGCAGGATCAAGGCATCGACACATTTATTGAGGTCGGCCCCGGCAAAACGCTGTCCGGCCTGGTCAAGCGTACGCTGAGCGACGTTCGTGTGTATTCGTGCGAGACGGCCGAGCAGGTCGCAGCTATTGCCGACGAGCTCGCATAGTCCACAGGGCTGTAACCCGAAAGGAATGACATGGGCAACTTGAACAATGGCGCGCTCGAGCGCAACGACTCACGTCGCGTGGCACTGGTCACGGGCGGCTCGCGGGGTATCGGCCGCGCCTGCGCTATCGGTCTGGCGGAGGATGGCTACGATATCGCCGTCGTCTATGCCGGCAGCGTCGATGCGGCGCGCGAGACGTGCGACGCCTGCGAGGCGGCTGGCGCCACGGCGCGCTCATATCAATGCGACGTGGCCGACCCCGCTGCCGTCAACGCGTGCGTGGAAGCGGTCCTCAACGACTTTGGCTCCATTTGGGCGCTCGTCAACAACGCTGGCATCACCCGCGATGGCCTGCTCATGCGCATGGGCGATGACGCCTTCGATCGCGTGCTCGATGTCAATCTTAAAGGAACGTTTAACACGACGCGCGCGCTCACCAAGACCTTTATGCGCCAGCGCGGCGGCTGCGTCGTCAACATGAGCTCGGTCGTGGGCCTGATGGGCAATGCTGGGCAAGCCAACTACGCTGCCTCCAAGGCGGGCGTGATCGGCCTGACCAAGGCGGTGGCGCGCGAGCTTGCGCCCCGCGGCGTACGAGTGAACGCGGTTGCCCCCGGGTTTGTCGAGACGGATATGACGGCAAAGCTCTCGGAGAAGGTGCGTACGGTAACCGAGGAGCAGATTCCCCTTAAGCGTATGGCGCGCCCCGAGGAGGTGGCCGGCGTGGTGCGCTTTTTGGCGAGCGATGCGGCTGCCTACATTACGGGTGAGGTCGTGCGCGTCGACGGCGGAATGGCGATGTAGAAACCAGGGCCGAAGAACGGCTTGGATGAGGAGACCATGATGGAACAGAGAGTTGCAATCACCGGTATCGGTGCCGTGTCGCCGCTCGGCAACACCGCGCTTGCCACCTGGGCGGCAATGTGTGCTGGCACGTGCGGCATCGGCCCGATCACGCACTTCGATACCGATGCGTTTGCCGTCAAGGTGGCAGCCGAGGTCAAGGGCTTTGACAGCAACGAGTACTTTGGCAAGCGTGACGCCAAGCATCTCGACCCCTGCGTTCAGTTTGCGATGGCGGCTTCGGACGAAGCCATGCACGATGCGGGCTTTGATGTCGAAGGCGCCATCGATCGCGAGCGCCTGGGCGTCTACGTGGGCTCGGGCGTGGGCGGCATGACGACGCTCGTCGACAACGTCCATACGATTGCCGAACGTGGGCCCCGCCGCGCATCGCCCTATATGATCGCGATGATGATCCCCAACATGGCATCGGGCAATATCGCAATCCGCCACAAGGCAAAGGGCCCGACCCTGCCCGTGGTGACCGCGTGCGCAACCTCGGCCCATGCGGTGGGCGAGGCGTTCCGCGCCATCAAGCACGGCTATGCCGACGCGATCCTCGCGGGCGGCGCCGAGGCTGCAATTATCCCCGATGCCGTTGCGGGCTTTACGTCCTGCCGCGCATTGACCACCAACCCCGATCCCGCGACGGCCTGCCGTCCGTTCGATGCAGACCGCGACGGCTTTGTGATGGGCGAGGGCGCCTGCGTGCTGGTACTCGAGAGCATGGAACATGCGCAGGCGCGCGGTGCGCACATTTATGCCGAGGTCGTGGGCTACGGCAACACCGATGATGCCTATCACATCACGAGTCCTGATCCCGAGGCTGCCGGCATTGCCCGCGCGATATCGCTGGCGGTGACCGAGGGCGACGTCAAGCCTTCCGAGGGTCTCTACATCAATGCCCACGGCACATCGACCAAGCTCAACGATTCGTCCGAGACGACGGGCATTAAGCGTGCGCTCGGCGAGGACGCGGCGCGCGCCGCGCACGTCTCGTCGACTAAGTCGATGACCGGCCACATGATCGGTGCCACGGGCGCCATCGAGGTCATGGCCTGCGCCATGGCGCTCGAGCAGGGCGTGGTGCCGCCGACCATTAACTACCACACGCCCGATCCCGCCTGCGATCTTGACTACACGCCCAATCGCGCGGTTCGCGCTGACCTTACCTGGGCGCTTTCGACCAACCTGGGCTTTGGCGGACACAACGCCGCCATCGCGCTGCGTAGATATACGAGGAGCTAGAGCATGGATTCCAAAAGACTTGCCGAGATAGCCGATGTTATGGAGGACCGCGGCCTCACGCGCGTACGCGTTGAGGAGCCCGATGGCACCGCGGTCGAACTCGAGCGCGCGAGCGCCGCACAGCCGGTTGCCGTGCCCATGCCCATGCCGAGCGCTATGGCCGCTCCAGTTGCAGCTCCCACAGTCGCGCCTGCCGCACCGGAGCCCGCCGCGCAGACACCTGCCGCCGCACCGGAGCCCAAGGGCACCGAGGTGACCGCTCCCATGGTCGGCGTTTTCTATGCTGCCCCGGCGCCGGGCGACGAGCCGTTTGTGCACGTGGGCTCTAAGGTCAAGGCCGGCGAGACGCTCTGCATCATCGAGGCCATGAAGGTTCTCAACGAGGTAACGGCAGAGGCAGACGGCGAGGTGCTCGAGATCTGCGTGGCCGACGGCGACCTCGTGGAGTTTGGCAGCTGCCTCATGAGGATCGGATAGGTGATATCCATGAACAAAGAAGAGCTTAAGGAACTGTTGCCGCATCGCGAACCGATGCTTTTGCTCGACGAGGCCGAGCTGGTGGGCGACGAGGCCCACGGCAAGATCACGATTACGGGCGACGAGTACTTTTTGCAGGGGCATTTTCCGGGAAACCCGGTGGTCCCCGGCGTGATTCAGTGCGAGATGCTCGCCCAAAACTGTTGCGTGCTGCTGATGGGCGATGAGGAAGCGCGCGGCGCGACGCCGTTCTACACGAGTCTGGACAAGGTGCGCTTTAAGCGTCCGGTGCGCCCGGGCGACACGGTTGATCTGGTGTGCACCATCACGCGTGCGCGCGGGCCGTTCCGCTTTGCGACGGGTACTGCGAGCGTCAACGGTGAGGTTTGCTGCCGCGCCGATATGTCTTTTGCACTCATGCACGAAAGTTAAGGAAGGCTTCATGTTCGACAAAGTGCTCATCGCCAACCGCGGCGAAGTCGCGGTCCGTGTTATCCGCGCGTGCCGCGATATGGGCATCAAGACCGTCGCCGTTTATTCCACGGCCGATGCGGACGCGCTGCACGTGCAGCTTGCCGACGAGGCGTATTGCATCGGCGGTCCGCGTCTTGCCGAGAGCTACCTCAACGACGATGCTGTGCTCACCTGTGCCGTAAAGTCGGGAGCTAAGGCAATTCATCCCGGCTATGGCTTTTTCTCCGAGAAGGCGAGCTTCGTGCGCGACTGCGACAAGTATGGCCTGGCGTTTGTTGGTCCTTCGGCCAAGGTGATCGACAGCATGGGCGACAAGGACGCCGCACGTCGAACGGCTGCCGCGGCGGGCGTGCCCATCGTGCCGGGCTGCGATTTGCTCAAAAGTCCCGAGGAGGCAACGGCCGAGGCTGAGCGCATTGGCTGCCCCGTGCTTATTAAGGCGCGTGCGGGCGGCGGCGGTCGCGGTATTCGTAAGGTCGAGCGCGTGGAAGATGCGGCAAAGGCCTTTATTGAAGCACGCGCCGAGGGCGAGGCCGTTTTTGGCGACGGCGAGTGCTACATGGAGAAGTTCGTCGCGCCGGCGCATCACGTTGAGGTACAGATTATGGCCGATAAGCAGGGCCATGTGTTTTCGCTCGGCGAGCGCGAGTGCTCGGTGCAGCGGCGCAACCAAAAGCTAATCGAGGAGAGCCCCGCGCCGTGCCTCGACGGACACGACGACATTCGTGCTCGCATGCACAAGGCAGCGCGTGACCTGGCTCGTGCCGTCGGCTACGAAGGAGCCGGTACCATCGAGTTCCTGTATTCGGACGACGGCAATTTCTACTTTATGGAAATGAACACGCGCTTGCAGGTGGAGCATCCGGTTACGGAGTTTGTGACCGATACCGACTTGGTCAAGTGGCAGCTGCGCGTGGCAGCCGGCCAGCCTCTGCCCTTTGAGCAGGAGGACATGCCGGTCCGCAACCACGCCATGGAGTGCCGCATCAATGCCGAAACGCCGGATTTTCTGCCGTCATGCGGAACGGTCACCGCGTTGCGTGTGCCGGGTGGTCCGCGCGTGCGCTGGGATTCCGCCATGTTTACCGGTGCTAAAGTTCCGCCGTACTACGACTCCATGCTTGGCAAGCTCATCGTGTGTGCGCCCACGCGTGACGGCGCCATTCGCAAGATGCGCTCGGCCCTGGGCGAGCTCGTGATTGAGGGCGTGAGCGAAAACAGCGAGCTTCAGCTCGACGTGCTGGCAAACGACGAGTTCTTGTCGGGCATGTATCACACCGATCTGATGGGGCATCTCTATGCTGATGAATAGAAAAGCGAAGACGGTCAACGTCCTCGAGGGACCGATGACCGAGTCGTGCGCCGAGTTTCCCGCGCGCCACGTGTTTATCAAGTGCCCGGAGTGCCGCCGCGTGATCGATGAGGCGCGCCTGCACGACAACCTCGAGGTCTGCCCTCGTTGCGGCAAACACTTTCGCGTGAGCGGGCGCGACCGCATGCGCATGACGATTGACGAGGGCACGTTTGAGGAATGGGATGCCAGTCTGGCGCCGGAGGACTTCCTCTCGTTTCCCGGCTATGCCGACAAGCTCAAGAGCGTGAGCGAGCGTTCGGGCGAGCACGATGCCGTTGTGTGCGGCAGGGGCAAAATCTGCGGTTGCGATACCGCGCTCTTCTTTATGGACGCCAACTTTATGATGGGCTCGATGGGTTCCGTGGTGGGCGAGAAGATCTGTCGCACATTTGAGCGAGCGACCGAGCTTGGATTGCCAGTTGTCGGCTTTACCGTTTCGGGCGGTGCGCGCATGCAAGAGGGCGTGACATCGCTTATGCAGATGGCCAAGATTTCTGCGGCGGTTAGGCGCCACAGCGAGGCGGGCGGCCTGTATATCACGGTGCTCACCGACCCCACGACCGGAGGCGTAACCGCGAGCTTTGCCATGGAGGGCGATATTATCCTGGCCGAGCCCGATGCCCTGACGGCATTTGCCGGCCCGCGCGTGATCGAGCAGAACATGCACAAGCGCCTGCCCAAGGGATTCCAGCGCTCCGAGTTTTTGCTGGAGCACGGCTTTTGCGATGCCGTTGTTCCGCGTGGCGAGATTGCGCTCACGGTAGGCGAGCTGCTGGCGCTGCACGAAGGGCACGCGCCCGGCCTGGGGGCACCGCATGAGATCGTGCATACGGGTCGCCGCGGCAAAAAGCTGGGACACTTGTTCAAGCGCTCGGCCGCACCAAAAACCGCGCTCGAGATTGTCAAGCAGACCCGCTCGGCAGATCGCGCCACGGCAGGCGAGATGATCTCGCTGGGCCTGGATGGATTTGTGGAGCTGCACGGCGACCGCTACTTTGGCGACGACGCTGCTGTGGTGGCTGGCATTGGCTGGAAAGACGGACGCCCCGTAACGGTCATCGCCATCGAGCGCGGCACCACGACCAAAGAGCGCATGCGTCGCAACTTTGGTATGGCACATCCCGAGGGCTACCGCAAAGCGCGTCGCCTGATGCGCCAGGCCGAAAAGTTTGGTCGACCGGTTCTGTGCCTGGTCGATACTTCGGGCGCGTTTTGCGGCATCGGTGCCGAGGAACGCGGTCAGGGCGAGGCCATCGCCCAGAATCTCATGGAGATGAGCGGCCTTAAGACGCCGATTGTCTCGGTGGTGACAGGCGAGGGCGGCTCTGGTGGCGCGCTGGCGCTGTCCGTGGCCGACCGCATCCTGATGCTCTCGAGCTCGGCCTATTCGGTCGTGAGCCCCGAGGCCTGTGCGTCGATCCTGTGGAAGGATACCGAGCGTGCGGATGAGGCCGCCGAGGCGCTTAAGCTCACGGCCCCCGATCTGCTGGCGCTCGGCATCATCGACGGCATTGTTGACGATAAGGGCCTGTCGCATGAGGAGATCGCCGGTGCCGTCATGTCCTCGGCATTTGATGCCTTCGATACGCTTGGGCAGCTCGACGACGCGACCCTCACAAACCTCCGCTACGAAAAGTACCGCGCAATCGGTCGATACCGCACGATGTGACAAAGGGACAGCCCGCATGTCATATTGGGAAAGGCGTTCCATGCTACAAGTTTCTAACACCTCGTTTACAACGTCGGTTTCATCAAACGCCATGGCCGTGGTGGACTATCTGTCCAAAAGCATGATGTCGGCGCTGCCGTTTATTGTCTGCGCGGCGTTGTTCCGCACCGTCGCTGTCATTATGGGCGAAGGCATGCTGGGCCTGTGGTCTGCCGATTCCGATATCTATCGCCTGTTCTACAGTTGGCTCTATAACGCCGGCTACTACTTTTTGCCCATTTATCTTGGTTGGGCGGCCGCCCGCCAGCTCGGTTGCTCGGAGCAGCTGGGCATGATGCTGGGCGGCGTATTGATTGCACCCGATTTACTCAAGCTTGTCGATGCCGCATCGACGACGGGGGCATCGATGACTTCCGTGTATGGTCTGCTTCCTGCGCCGGTCAACGATTACACGACGACTGTTATTCCGGTTCTCATCTCGGTGCCCGTGCTATGGCGAGTGGAGTGTTTCTTTAAGCGCGTTATCCCTAAGGCCGTGGCGTTTTCGTTTGTTCCGTTTGCGACCTTGCTTGTCATGGTTCCGGTTTCGCTGTGCATTACGGCGCCGGCGGGCAGCTATCTGGGCATGCTGTTGGGCCAGCTTATGTTTATGCTTGGCAATTCCGGTGGCATCGTGTCGCTGCTCACGCTCATGGGGCTTGCCGCAGGCTGGGAGTTCCTAAAGATCGCGGGCGTCAGCAACGTCGTCCTATCGCTCGCCTATGCGCAGTTTATGAGTGTGGGAACGGATTCGTGCATCCTGATCGCCGCGACGATGGCAACGTTCGCCGTTTGGGGCATGCCCTTTGGCGCGTCGCTTCGCGTTGCGGATAAGGACGAGAAGGCGCTCATGCTGGGCTATTCGATCTCGGGCGTGCTTGGTGGCGTAAGCGAGCCGGCGCTGTACGGTTGCGGCTTTAAATATGGCAGGTGCCTGACGTGCATGGCCATTGGCGGCGCCGTCGGAGGCCTTGTTGCGGCCGTGGGCCACGTTACGGCCTATACCATCGGCATGACGAATGTCCTCATGGTCATTGGCTTTGCCACGGGCGGCATCTCGAACCTGCTGTGGTGCTGCGCTGCCGGTGGTGTAGCATTCGCGATGTCTGCGGCGCTGAGCTACTGCTTTGGTGTGGTGCCGACGAAGGGGCAGACGACGGGGGACGGAGCCGATTCACCCGAAACCTCGAAGAGCGTGGCCGAAGTAAGCGCGTAAACCTGTGCGACACAAGGACGATTCCTTTGCCATGCTCCAAGGCCGTGGCCCGTGTGGGTCGCGGCCTTTTTTGTATCTGGGGGACAAAGTGGCTACACTACAATCCGTTTGAGCAATAGATATATAGGTAGTACCGTGGGGGCGGATGTAGATGGTCGAGTGGATTGTTAAGCGTGCGCAGGGCGACCGTGCGCGCGTGGGCACGTTGACGGGCGTGGTGTGTATTCTCGCCAATGTGGCACTATGCGCTGCGAAGGGCGTAATTGGCGTGCTGTCGGGATCGGTTTCGATTGTGGCGGATGCCATGAACAACCTGTCCGATGCCAGCTCGAACATCGTGAGCGTGCTGGGCTTTAAGCTGGCGAGCAAGCCGGCCGACCCCGAGCATCCTTACGGCCACGGTCGCTACGAGTATCTCTCGGGTCTGGTCGTGGCGGCGCTCGTGTTGCTGATTGGCGTTGAGCTGGTGAAGTCCTCGGTTGAGCGCATCATCCACCCCGAACCTGTCGAGTTCTCGCTTGCCCTGGTGGCAGTTCTCGTGCTTTCGATGGTCGTAAAGCTCTGGATGGCGGCCCTCAACCAAAAGCTCGGCGATCGCATTGAGTCCGAGACGCTGCATGCGACTGCGCAAGATTCCAAGAACGATGTCCTTGCCACGGGCGCCGTGCTGGCGTGCGCGATTGTTTCGCAGGTGACGCACATCAATCTTGACGCATGGGTCGGCCTTGCCGTTGGCGCCTATATTGGCTGGAGCGGTTTTGAACTTATCCAGGATACGGTTAGCCCGCTTTTGGGCCAGACGCCCGATCCTAAGCTCGTCGAGCATATCCGCAGCAAGATCATGAGCTACCCCGGCGTCTTGGGCGTTCACGATTTGATGGTCCACGACTATGGCCCGGGCAGGAAGTTCGCAAGCGCTCACGCCGAGATGGCGGCCGAGGCCAGCCCGATGGAAAGTCACGACACGCTCGATAACATCGAGCAGGCGTTTAGGAACGAAGACGGCATGATTGTCACGCTCCATTACGACCCCATCGTGACCGACGACCCCAAGGTGGCGAGCATGCGTTTACGCATTAACGCCATGGCCCAACAGATCGATAGCCGCCTCTCGATTCACGATCTGCGCTGTGTGCCGGGTCCTACGCACACTAACGTGATCTTTGACTGCGTGCGTCCCTCGGATCTGCAGATGAGTGCCGAAGATGTAAAGCACGAGCTGGCACAACGGGTCGAATCGGAATATCCCAAGTCGATTGCCAAGATTACGATCGACGAAGACTACGTAGGCCATACCCACGAGTAGGGCTGTGCCGGCAAAGCAAGTTATACAGAAGGGGAGACTATGAAGAAGCTGTATCTGCTCCGCCACGGCCAGACGGAATTCAACGTCAAAAAGCTCGTCCAGGGTCGCTGCGATTCACCGCTGACCGACCTGGGCCGCAAACAAGCGGGAATGGCAGCCGCATGGCTCAAGGGCCACGACGTTGTCCCCGACAAAGTGGTCTCTTCGCCCTTAGGCCGAGCCATGGACACAGCTCAGCTCGTTGCAACCGAACTCCTCGGCCCGGACGCAGCAGTCGAGCCCTGCGAAGGCATCATCGAGCGCTGCTACGGCACCTTCGAAGAGGGCCCCCACGACGCCCTGCCCACCGACGTCTGGGATCCAGGCGAGGACTTAATCCCATTCGGAGGAGAAGGAAGCCAGGCACTGCAAGAGCGCATGGTAGACACCCTCACCAATATCATGGGCTCCGAGGGCATCGAAACCCTCCTAGCAGTAAGCCACGGCAGCGCCAGCCGCCAATTCATCAAGGCTGCAGCCCCAGAGGGCTTCGAGCTCCCAACAAAACTCCCCAACTGCGCCATCATGATCTTCGATTTTGACGAGGAAAAGCCACAAGCAGAAGGTGAGCCAATGCAATGTAAGTTCACCCTCCAGCAAATAGTGGACCCCCAACAAAGTCATTAGCAGAGTGAGCAGGGTTAAGCAGACATCAACGTGTCGTCTCCCGAGCTTGGCAGAGGGGCGGCGAAATATATTAAGTTTGTCGCGAGTTCCGCACGCAAAGGAAAGCACTTAATGTGCTTTCCGTCTTGCGCAGGACTTTAGAGCAGCAAACTTAATATATTTCGCCGCCCCTCTGCCAAGCCCAGGCGACTCCACGCACTTTACCTGCGTAAACAATGTGAGTGAAATATGAATCTCGATGGATACGCCCGCAGCCGTGTATACTAAACAGCTGTGTGAAACCAGGGGAGTATTCTGGCTGGACAAAATGCCTGCTTAATAGGGTTGTCAGGTAGTCCGGACGCTATACAAGGCTGGGGAGCACGTCGTGTAAGTAGTGGTCCTCTAGGGGCGTACGCTCGGTGGTGTACGCATTGTCCCAAGACCACGCGAGAGTTGGGATCATATCTTGATCAGCATGATTCTCGGCCGCAAGATTGGCATGACCCAGGTTTGGGACGAGGACGACAACGTCGTTCCCGTCACGGTCATCCAGGCTGGCCCCTGCGCTGTCTCGCAGGTTAAAACTCAGGCAACCGACGGCTATGACGCCGTCCAGATCGGTTTCGGCGACATCAAGGCCAAGAACGTGAACAAGCCCATGGCTGGTCACTTCGCCAAGGCTGGCGTCGAGCCTGTCCGTTTCCTTCGTGAGGTCCGCGTCGAGAACGGCGAGGAGCACAAGGTCGGCGAGGTCGTCACCGTCGCTGATTTCGCTGATGTCGAGAAGGTCGACGTCATCGGTACCTCCAAGGGTAAGGGCTTCCAGGGTCGCATCAAGCGCTGGGGTCAGCGCCGCGGTCCTATGACGCATGGTTCTCACTTCCAGCGTCACCCCGGTTCTATCGGTCAGTGCGCCTATCCTGCGCGCGTCCTCAAGGGCGTCAAGATGGCCGGTCACATGGGTAACGAGCGCGTTACCGTCAAGAACCTTTCCGTTGTCCGCATCGATGCCGAGCAGAACCTCATCTTGGTCAAGGGCGCTGTCCCGGGTGCCAAGAATGGTCTCGTCGCCATCCGTATGGCCTAAGGGCCCAGCCCATTTAGCCCAGCGTCATACCAAGGAGAACACTTAAATGGCAAAGTTTGAAGTTAAGAACAGCGAGGGCAAGAAGGTCGCCGAGGCCGAGCTCGCCGCTGAGGTGTACGGCATCGAGCCGAACATCCACGTTATGCACCACATCGTCAAGTGCCAGATGGCCTCTTGGCGTCAGGGCACCCAGTCCGCTAAGGGCCGCTCTGAGGTTTCCGGTGGCGGCAAGAAGCCTTGGCGTCAGAAGGGCACCGGCCGTGCCCGCCAGGGTTCCATCCGTGCTGCCCAGTGGCGTCACGGTGGCGTTGTCTTCGCCCCCAAGCCCCGTTCCTACGCCAAGCGTATGAACAACAAGGAGGTCAAGCTGGCTATGCGCTCCGCGCTGTCCGCCAAGCTGGCCGATGGCGAGCTCGTGCTCGTCGACGACTACGGCTTCGAGAAGCCTTCTACCAAGGCTGCCGTCGCCATGCTCAAGGCTCTCGGCCTTGAGGGCAAGCGTCTGACCATCATCGTTCGCGATGAGGACGTCAACGCCTACCTGTCGTTCCGCAACATTCCCAAGACGTTCATCATCACCGCTGACGAGGCCAACACCTACGATCTCGTCAACAACAACGCTGTGCTGATGCCCGCCGACATCGCCGCTCACTTCGGGGAGGTGCTTGCATAAATGACCGCCCACGAGATCATCATCCGTCCGATCGTGTCCGAGCGTTCCTTCTCCGGCATGGAGCTGAACAAGTACACGTTCGAGGTCGCCAAGGATGCTAACAAGTATCAGATCAAGGACGCTGTCGAGGAGATCTTCGGCGTCAAGGTCGTTCGCGTGAACACCCTGACGGTCAAGCCCAAGACCAAGCGCGTGCGCTATGTCGCCGGCAAGACCCGTTCTTGGAAGAAGGCCATCGTCACGCTGGCCGAGGGCGACACCATCGAGGTCTTTGGCAACCAGGCCTAAGACTCGCTGCTGTTGAGTGAGCTCATGCCTCCCAAATAGGGGAGGCGGGAGCTCAAGGTTTTGGGCGTATAAAATGGACACGCCCGGAACCGTGTATACGTCCGGTGTCATCGCACCCGAGGCAGAACCTCGAATCCCTGTCTGCGATGGCTAACGGATTCCTATTGAAAGGGATTGTAATGGCTGTAAAGCACCTTAAGCCGACCTCCGCTGGTAGGCGTTGGCAGACGATCTCCGACTTCTCCGAGATCACCTGCACCAAGCCCGAGAAGTCTCTTCTCGAGCCCCTGCCCAAGAAGGCCGGTCGTAACAACAACGGCCGCATCACCACCCGCCACCAGGGCGGCGGTGTGAAGCGTCGTTATCGCGTGATCGACTTCAAGCGCAACAAGGACGGCGTGCCCGCCAAGGTTGCCACGATCGAGTACGATCCGAACCGTTCCGCTCGCATCGCTCTGCTGCACTACGCTGACGGTGAGAAGCGCTACATCCTGGCCCCCAAGGGTCTCGAGGTCGGTCAGACCATCATGTCCGGTTCTGACGCCGACATCAAGCCGGGCAACGCTCTGCCCCTCGCCGACATCCCCGTCGGTACGCTCATCCACGCCGTCGAGTTCCAGCCGGGCAAGGGCGCCGCTATCGCCCGTTCCGCCGGTAACTCCTGCCAGCTGATGGGTAAGGAGGGCAAGTACGCTATCGTCCGTATGCCTTCCTCCGAGATGCGCCGCATCCTCGTTACCTGCCGCGCCACCGTCGGTGAGGTCGGCAACGCCGATCACTCCAACATCGTCATCGGCAAGGCCGGCCGTAAGCGTCACATGAACGTGCGCCCGACCGTCCGCGGTACCGTCATGAACCCTGTCGACCACCCGCACGGCGGTGGCGAGGGCAAGAACCACACCTCTGGTCGTCCCTCCGTTACCCCCTGGGGTAAGCCGACGAAGGGCCTTCGTACGCGCAAGAAGAAGAAGGTCTCGAACCAGCACATCATTCGTCGCCGTAAGAAGTAATTTCGGATACCGAGTTTTAGGAGAAAGCACTTATGAGCAGAAGTCTCAAAAAGGGCCCGTTCGTGGAGACTCGCCTTCTCTCGCGTATCACCGCGATGAACGAGGCTGGCAAGAAGGACGTCGTGAAGACCTGGTCCCGCGCGTCCACCATCTTCCCCGAGATGGTTGGTCACACCATCGCCGTCCACGACGGCCGCAAGCATGTGCCCGTGTATGTTACCGAGTCCATGGTTGGTCACAAGCTCGGCGAGTTCGCGCCGACTCGTACGTTCCGTGGCCACAAGGCCAAATAGGGGGTTAACCGTAAATGGCAACTAAGTCTATTGAAACTGAGGCCACCGAGGTTCGCGCCGTCGCTAAGTACGTGCGTGTTTCCCCCAGCAAGGCCCGCCTGGTGGTCGATCTGATCCGCCGCAAGCCTGTCGCTCAGGCCTTCGACATCCTCCACTTCTGCGACCGCGCCGTCGCCGTGGATGTCGAGAAGGTTCTCCGTTCCGCCGTTGCGAACGCCGAGAACAACAACGGTCTGCGTGCCGACAACCTGGTTGTCGCCGCTGCCTATGTTGACGAGGGTCCGACGCTTAAGCGCATCCGTCCCCGCGCCAAGGGTTCCGCTTCTCGCATTCTGAAGCGTACTTCCCACATCACCGTCGTCGTTGCTCCTCGAAAGGAGGCGTAAAGCTGTATGGGTCAGAAAGTCTACCCCACCGGCTTCCGTCTTGGCATCACCGAGAACTGGCGCTCCCGCTGGTTCGCAGAGAAGGATTACGCTAAGACCCTCGGTAACGATCTCGAGATCCGCAAGTACCTCGAGAAGCGTCTTTCCCGCGCAGCTGTCTCCCGCGTCGAGATCGAGCGCGCTGGCGACAAGGTGAAGGTCATCATCCTCACCGCTCGCCCCGGCGTTGTCATCGGTAAGAAGGGTGCCGAGATCGATACCCTCCGCACCGAGCTCGAGAAGGTCGCTGGCGTCTCCAAGGGCCAGCTCTCCGTCGACGTTGTCGAGATCAAGCGCCCCGAGCTCGACGCCAACCTCGTTGCTCAGTCTATCGCCGAGCAGCTCGAGGGCCGCGTTGCCTTCCGTCGCGCTATGCGCAAGGCTGTCCAGTCTGCCCGCAAGGCCGGCGCTAAGGGCATCCGTATCCAGTGCTCCGGTCGTCTCGGCGGTGCCGAGATGGGCCGTCGTGAGTGGTACCGCGAGGGTCGCGTGCCTCTGCACACCCTCCGTGCCAAGATCGACTACGGCACGGCTGTCGCCAGCACCACCATGGGCGCTTGCGGCGTGAAGGTCTGGATCTACCTGGGCGAGAAGCTCCCGGGCCAGCCTGTTCCCAACCCTGCACTCGAGGGCTCTTCCCGTCCTCGTCGTCGTAACTCCGAGAGGAGGGGTCAGTAGTGCTTGCCCCTAAGCGTATTCTTCACCGCAAGGTGCAGCGTGGCTCCATGAAGGGCCAGGCCAAGGGTAATACCGAGCTGCATTTCGGCGAGTTTGGTATCCAGGCTCTCGAGGCCCATTGGATCACCAACCGTCAGATCGAGGCCGCTCGTATTGCCATGACCCGCTACATGAAGCGTGGCGGTCGTGTCTACATCACGATCTTCCCCGATAAGCCCATCACCAAGAAGCCTGCCGAGACTCGCATGGGTTCTGGTAAGGGTAACCCCGAGGAGTGGGTGGCCGTCGTCAAGCCCGGCCGCATCATGTTCGAGGTCAAGGGTGTTCCCGAGGAGGTCGCTCGCGAGGCTCTGCGTCTTGCGCAGCACAAGCTCCCCATCAAGACCAAGATTGTTGCTGCCAAGAACGCTGAGCAGCGCATCGAGAAGGAGATGGCTGAGGAGGCCGCTCTCGAGGCCAAGTGGGCTGCTGAGGACGCCGCCGCCGCCAAGGAGGAGAACTAATGAAGCCCGCAGAGATTCGTGAGCTCTCGGACGCTCAGCTCGTTGAGAAGCTGAAGGAAATGCGCGCCGAGCTCTTTAACCTTCGTTTCCAGATGGCCACCAGCCAGCTGGACAACACCGCTCGCGTCAACACCGTGAAGAAGGACATCGCTCGCGTCCTCACGGAGCAGCGCGCCCGCGAGATCGCAGCGGAGAAGTCCGCTGTCGCCGAGTAGGACCTAAGGAGAGAACATGACTGATTCGCGTAACTCGCGTAAGGTCCGTACGGGTGTCGTTACCTCCGTCTCCGGTGCCAAGACCATTGTTGTCACCATCACCGAGCGCAAGCGTCACCCCAAGTACGGCAAGATGATGACCAGCTCCAAGAAGCTGCACGCTCACGACGAGGAGTGCACGGCTGGCGTGGGCGACACCGTCCGCGTTATGGAGACCCGTCCTATGTCCAAGATGAAGCGTTGGCGCCTCATCGAGGTCGTCGAGCGCGCTAAATAAGCAGTCGCTCTTACGACTTGTACGTTTCCGAAGATGTGCGTATGCCTGGCTTGCATACCACGGGCCGCATAAAGGCTGCGCACCTCTCTTCGGTTCTTAGTTCGGAGGAACATCTACCATGATTCAGATGCAAACCATGCTGAACGTCGCCGACAACTCCGGCGCTCGCAAGATTCGCTGCATCAAGGTGCTTGGCGGTTCCAAGCGTCGTTATGCAGGCATCGGCGATGTGTTCATCGGTGCTGTCCAGGAGGCTACCCCTGGCGCCAACGTCAAGAAGAAGGACGTTGTCCGTTGCGTCGTCGTTCGCACCGTTAAGGAGATCCGCCGCAAGGATGGCTCCTACATTCGCTTTGATGAGAACGCCTGCGTTGTCATCAACAACGATGGTTCGCCCGTCGGTACCCGTATCTTCGGGCCCGTCGCTCGCGAGCTTCGTGACAAGAAGTACATGAAGATCGTCTCGCTCGCTCCCGAGACCCTGTAGTTAGGGGAGATATATGTATATCAAGAAGGGCGATAAGGTCCAGGTTCTCTCTGGTAAGGATCGCGGCAAGCAGGGCGTTGTCCTGCGTGCTCTCCCCGCCGAGAACAAGGTCGTTGTCGAGGGCGTTTCGGTCGTCAAGAAGGCCGTCAAGCCCAACGCTGCCAACCAGCAGGGCGGCATCGTTTCGCAGGAGGCTCCCATCGACGCCTCCAACGTCAATCTCGTTTGCCCCGAGTGCGGTAAGGTTACCCGCGTCGGTCACGAGAAGGACGGCAAGAACAAGCTGCGCGTCTGCAAGAAGTGCGGCCACAAGTTCTAAGCTGCCCGCAACATCAAGTTGCTAGCAAAGGCCCGGATGCCCCACGGCACCCGGGCCTTTTTCTATCCCCACTCATTGGGGACAGACTTAAATACTCATTGGGGACAGACTTACATGAGTGATTGTGCTCATTGGGGACAGACTTAAATGAGTAGTCCCGGCAGTTGGGGACAGTCCCCATGTGTCGGCAGTTTGGGACGGTCCATTGATGCCTGATGCCCCTAGAGGGGAAGAGTAAGACAGCCTGCTCTGCCTTTTTGGGCTTTGGTGTTCCGCTTCTTTATCCTTTACAAGGATCCTCGCATGCGCATTATCGCGCATAGCATTGCGTGTTAATGCGTATGACCGCGTAAAAATGTGCAATCTATGGCTAAATAATGACCGATAAACAAATAAATACGCAAACACGAGCAGATACGCGCGCAATTGTGCGACTATAGGGTTGTTAGAAATGAAGGACTTCCGATGACTCAGGAGGCACATCATGGCAGATTCCAAACAGGCTCCGCTCGACGCCGAGGCAGCCGCAAAGGCGGCGTTTGCCTCGGTCCAGAATCAGCCGTTCCCAAACGACATCTTTACGGCTCCCGAGCTTCGTTGGGCAGTGATCGGGTGCGGTGTTATCGCCAACCAAATGGCCCAGTCCCTCGCGCTGGCCGGCCGCAAGCTCGCGGGTGTCGCCAACCGTACGCTTTCCAAAGCCCAGGCTTTTGCCGAGCAGTATGGCGTCGAGAAGGTGTACGAGACGGTCGAGGACCTCTACGCCGATCCGGACATCGACGCCGTCTATATCACCACGCCGCACAACACGCATATCACCTATCTGCGTGCTGCGCTGGCCGCCGGCAAGCACGTGCTCTGCGAGAAGGCCATTACCCTCAATTCCGCCGAGCTTGACGAGGCCCGTGCCATCGCCGACGAGCACAACGTGGTTCTTATGGATGCCACCACGGTGCTCCACATGCCGCTGTATCAGGAGCTGCGCCGTCGCATGGATGCGGGCGACTTTGGCCGTATGAACCTTGCTCAGCTCAACTTTGGTAGCTATAAGGAGTACGGCGATCTGACCAATCGCTTCTACAACCGCAACCTTGCTGGCGGTGCCATGCTCGATATTGGCGTGTATGCCCTGTCCGTCATGCGTCTCTTTATGGCAAGCCAGCCCGCTGAGGTCGTTTCGCTGGGCAACACCTGCGAGACCGGTGTTGACGTTGCAGGCGGCATCGTCTGCCGTAATGCCGAACAGCAGCTGGGCGTGGTGAGCCTCACGCTCCACTCCAAGCAGCCCAAGCGTTCGGTCATTAGCTTCGACAAGTGCTATATCGAGGTCAACGATTATCCGCGTGCCGATCACGCGACCATCGTGTGGACTGCAGACGGTCACCGTGAGGAGGTCCACGCTGGCACCGAGGCATACGCTCTGTGCTACGAGATGGCCGACCTGGAGAGGGCCGTTGCCGGCGATGATTCGAAGCTTGAGCTTCTGGGCTATGCTTCTGATGTTATGGAGCTTATGACCAAGCTCCGCGCCGACTGGGGAGTCGTCTACCCCGAGGAGGAGTAAGCGATGCTTGCGGAAGATAGGCTCAACGCGATCGTGTCGATGGTGCAGCGAGCTGGCTCGGTTACCGTGCCGGAGCTTGCTGAGGCCCTGGGCGTGACAGCGTCTACCATTCGGCGCGACCTGCAGACGCTCGACCGAGCGCACCGCATCGCCAAGGTCCACGGTGGGGCGACGAGTCTTGAGCGCGCGCACGTGACGCGCGACCTAACGATCAGTGAGCGCAGTGATCTCCATAACGACGACAAGGAGCGTATCTGCGCCCGCGCCGCGGCGCTCGTGGAGCCCGAGAGCTTTGTGTACATCGATTCGGGTTCGACAACGCTCAGACTCATCGAGCATCTTCCGCATCTCGAATCGGTCACCTATGTGACTGATTCCGTGCTCCATGCTCAGCATCTCGCTGTGCGCGGCATGCGCACCGTGGTGCTGGGCGGCGAGCTTAAACCCGAGACCGAGGCGCTCGTTGGCCCCGATGCTCTGGCAACCCTAGACCGCTACAACTTTAACTGCGGCTTTTGGGGTTCTAACGGCATTGCCGCCGAGCAGGGCTTTACGACGCCCGATATCGAGGAAGCGCAGGTCAAGCGTATCTCGATGCGCCATACAGCCAAACGCTTCGTAATCTCGGACGCCAGTAAATTTGGCATGGTGGCGCCCGTCAAGTTCGCGGACTTTCGCGACGCAACGATTATTACCGCAGGTGAGGTCCCCGCCAAGTACCGGGCAATGGACAACGTCATCACGGTCTAACAGCAGGGGACGGGCTAAGGCCAAAACCACCACAAAGGTGCCTGTCCCCATTGCGGTGGTTAGTAACGAAAACCGAGTAGTTTTCTCAATAGAAAAGCGGCGACGTCCATCACGGGCGTTGCCGCTTTCGTTGTCTACCGGTTTTGTCTAAGTCTGTAACAACTAGACCGTTAAAAGTGGGTTAGATGTTACAGATTGAGATTCTTCCGAACCGCGCCGTCCCTTTGTCTCGATCTGTAACATCTGGGACCGATTTTGCCGAGTTATTGTTACAGATTGAGATTTTTCCTTGAGGGAGATTCGAATGTCTCGATCTGTAACAGACAGACCGGAAAATGGGTTTTAACTGTTACAGATCGAGACGTTTTGGCGCCACGGCTGAGCCATCGTGGTGGTTTTGACGTTTGTCCAGATAAAACCTGCCAAAATAAACCTGTCCATTTTCGACAGACTTTAGGGCTCCCAGGGGCAGGGGGCTTCGATGTGGATGTGCTCGCCGGTTACGGGATGCGTAAAGGACACGCTGTGGGCGTGGAGCATCAGGCCACAGGGGCGCGGCGTTCCGTACAGGTCGTCGCCAACCAGGGGATGACGCTCGCTCGCCAGATGCACGCGGATTTGGTGCTTGCGGCCGGTGAGCAACTCGACATCGATATACGAGCGCGTGGGCAGGCCACGGCGACTCTTAAGACGCTTGAGTACCTTGACGCGCGTCTGAGAGGGCTTTCCGCTGGCGCCGACACGCATCTTGCGGCTATCGTGGCGATCGCGGGCGATGGGCTTGTCGATGAGCTTTTCGTTCCAGTCGATCTTGCCCTCGGCGAGCGCCAGATAGTGCTTTTCGAAGGCGTGGTCGATGACCATCTGGTCAAAAGCGGGTTGCGTCTGCTTGTCGAGCGAGAACAGCACAACGCCGGTGGTGTTGCGGTCCAGGCGGTTGAGCGGCTGCATGTCGGTCGCGGCAAAGCCGTCGCCCATCGCCAGCAGCAGGTTGCTGGCGTAGTCGGTAAGTGTGCGCTCGCCGGTGCCGTCGCCGTGGACGATCATGCCGGCAGGCTTGTCGATGGCCATGAGCCAGGCATCGCAGTAGAGGACTTGAGGTTCTTCGTTCACGTGTAAGCCTTTCGGTTAGCTGATTCCCACAAACATGCAGCCCGAGGTCGCCCCGCGCAGGCGGGCGGCGGGCTTGCGGCCGGCTTGAGCCGCCTCGACGGCGCGACGGACGCGAGCGACGGCACGGGCGATCTCATCGGCCTCGAGCAGGGTTCCGTCGACCATAAGACGGCGCACGCCGGCATCGAGTAACTGTGGAACCTGAGGCGTGAGGTCGATGGGGTAGGCGTCGTACAAGCGAGAGCGGCCATGGATGTCGGTGCGTACGGGCATGACCTTGCCGTCGATATTCTTGAGCGAGAGCTTGCGGGCACGCAGGCGGCAGTTGGCGCAATCGTGGATGCAGCCGTTGGCAACTTGCAGAATGCAATGCTCGCTTGTCATGACGCGCGGGCGGCCAAAGACGGTGATGCCCAGAGTCGCGGGCGCGGCGGCGCCGAGCGAGACAATCTCGTCGAGTGTGATCTCGGGCGAGAGCCAAAACGCACCGGCTCCGCGCCCGGCAAGCGCCTCCATGCAGGGCGTGTTGTGCACCGGCAGGCAAGAGCGTATCTCGGCCGTGGCGCCAACCTGGGCGGCCAGGGCAAGCTCAGAGATGTTGCCAATAGCGACCGTAGCGCCGGCAACAACCCACGGGTCGACGCGTACGTGGTCGACGGCGCGGCAGACCTCGTCGAGTACGGGCACGATACCCTGGTCAAATGCATCGGCAGGGGAGAGTCCGACAGCCTCGAGCGCATCAGTGGTCATGTAGATGCGCGTTACACCCTCGGCGCGAGCGACCTCGGCGGCCTCGAGCGAGGTGACGGTGGCGCAGATCTGCGGCTCATCGCGGTAGTGCTCGGGCGCGGGGCGGGAATCACTGGTTACAATCGCCGGCAGCTCGAGCGTTTTCGCGCGTTCCTCGTACGGTGCCAGAATGGCCTCTTCCAGCGCCTTACAGGCGGCGGCGCGCACCTTGTGCACGGCGGAGAAGCCCATACCGCAGCCCTCATCGAGCGCCACATCAAAGCTCGCGGCCTCAAAGGGCGAGGAGCCCATGCGGCCCACATGCTCAACCAGATCGGATGCCTCGACGGCGCGGGTCTTGGCAGCCTCGACGGTAAAGCCCGTGGCCGTGGCCGTAAGCGAAGGGTCGTCGCAACAGGTGAGCGTAACGGCAAACGGCTCGCCCAGACGCGCCACAACGGACACGTCTACGGCGCGGCGGCGCAGCACATCGCGCTTGAGCGCGGCGCCGGCGGCGTCAATGGCGCACTGGCTTCGAATCACGCGCACGCGGCAGCCCTCGGGCATGCTGCGGGGCACGCGACATTCGATGATGTCACCGGCGGCGGCATCATCGGCGGCAATGGTGGTCAGGAACTGGTCAAACTCGTTATCGTGGCGAAGCTCCAGCAGGTCGCCCTTGCCCACGGGCTCAAACAACTCAATGCGGGCGATGGCGGCGCGCCGACGGCGGTCGTCGGGCTTGAGGCCGCGCACATCGCGGTTGGCCGGGCGGCTGCTCAGCACCGTGCCCACGATCTGGCCGCGGTTGTTGGAGCGCTCGTAGCTCATCATCTCGTCACCCGAGGTACCGTCTTGGTAGGCGTGCGTAAAGTCGCGGTTGAAGCAGCGCTTGAGCTGTCGCTGGCGGGCGGCTTCCTCGTCCTTGGCAACGGCGGCTCCGGATAGCATGTCGTCAATTTCGTGACGATACACATCAACGATGGAGTACACGTAATCGGGTGCCTTCATGCGGCCCTCGAGCTTGAGCGATGCGGCGCCGGCGTCATACAGACGGCGAACAAGCTGTGAGGTGTTGGTGTCACGCGGGCACAGCGCGCGCTCGCGACCGGCAGGGGAGAGCGCGCGACCGTTCTCGTCGATCAACTCGTAGGGCAGGCGGCAGGGCTGGGCGCACATGCCGCGGTTGGCCGATCGTCCCGCCATGGCAAAGCTCGACAGCAGGCACAGGCCCGAGTAGCAAAAGCAGATGGCGCCATGGCTGAAGACCTCAAGGTCCACATCGGGCGCGGCGTCGTGAATGGCGGCGATCTCGTCAATGGAGAGCTCGCGCGAGAGAGTCACGCGGTCGGCGCCCTGCTCACGGCACCAAAGGGTTCCGCGGTCGTCGTGGATGTTCGCCTGGGTCGAGATATGTGTCTCGATGCCGGGCATGGTGCGCTTGGACTCAAAGAACAGACCCCAGTCCTGGATAATGAAGGCATCGGCGCCCAGCGTGGAGCAGCGATGAATGAGCTGCAGTGCATCGCCCATCTCGGACTGCTTGATGACGATGTTGACCGTGACGTAGACGCGCGACCCGGCTAGATGCGCGGCGCGGCAGGCTTGCTCAAAGGCCTCGTCGGTAAAGTTGGTTGCCTTGCGGCGGGCGTTGAAGCTGCCCATGCCGCAGTAGATGGCGTCTGCCCCGGCGGCGAGCGCGGCGGCAAAGGGCTCCGGGCCTCCGGCGGGGGCCAAAAGCTCGGGCCTGCGGTTAGTGGTTCGGCTGGCGGTTGCGGTCATATCCTGCCTTTCAAAATGCTCAGATATTCAAAAGTATAGTGGCGTCGCTGCGGTGGGCGACGCCCGCAGCCTAAGCAGGACAAAGTCTTCAGCAGCTTGGACTGGCTGCTCCACATGAGAACCGTTCAGCGGTTCGGGGAAACCGTTGGGCGATAAAATATTCTCGCAAGCTGATAATATTCTTGCATCAAACAGAAACCTTGAGTACTATCCCAATCAAGCGCGGTGTTCAGACCGAACTGTGCCTCCCGGTGTGAACACCGCGCTCACGCTCTCTCAATTGATCGTAAGGAGAAAAACATGAGCAAGACCGTCGTGTCTTCCGATAACGCACCCGCAGCCATCGGCCCGTATTCCCCCGGTATCCAGGCCGGCAACATGGTGTTCCTGTCCGGCCAGCTGGGCATCGATCCCGCGACCGGCAAGATGCCCGAGGGCGTCGAGGCCCAGGCCAAGCAGTCCCTCGCCAACGTCGAGGCCCTGCTGACCGCTGCCGGCGCTACCTTTGCCGATGTCGTCAAGACCACGGTCTACCTGGCCGACATCGCCGACTTCGCCGCTGTGAACGAGATCTACGCCTCCAAGTTTGAGGCCCCGTTCCCCGCGCGCAGCGCCTTCCAGGTTGCCGCCCTTCCGGCTGGCGGTCTGGTCGAGATCGAGGTCGTTGCCGCTCTCTAAGGCGTTGGCCACAACTAAACATGACATGCAAAAAGACCCTGCAGCGCGTGTGAACTGCGCCCCAAATCTTGGACGCCCTAAATAGCGACTAGGCCGCAAGGGCCTGATTCCGGTACTCCTCCGGGGTCAGGCCCTTCAATCTTACCTGCCTCCGGCTCGTGTTCCAG
>DBGDSC010000054.1:0-32106 GCA_048402045.1 Collinsella sp. | reverse complement strand
TCGCGCCGAGAGTACTGCGGGGTCAGCCCGTGGGAGGCCAGGGCGCCGCTGACCGGTGGACGGCACCGAGCCGTACGCTTGAACTGAGAAGGGGGAGGCCTCGCGGCCTCCCCTTTTTTTGCGTTTACCGGGCGTAAATGACTCATTTACACCAGACGATCTTATCGTTTTTGGTATTGAGCTTTTATTTAAAGAAAATAAATCGAATAACAAGGGCAACTGCTATGACCGCAATGATCAAAAGCAGGATTGTCAGTCGATGCTGCTTGCGTCGTTTACTTGTCGAAACGAAGATTGATTTTCCCTGTTTTGGCGTTTCGAGATAGCGAGCCGAATGCGTCAAGGTTTGCTTTGGTCGAGGACCTCTTTGTCGATGAGTGGCGGATGCTTTCATCGGCTCATCACTAGCTGCGCTGTTTTTAGATAATGGTGCGTCTTTCAGATATACAGGGTCTCCCGAGGCGACGCCCATATGTTTACGTCCCGTTTGGGCATCCTCGAGCGTTTGATATCGATTTCTCGTCACATACTCGGGCTCCGGATCATTAATGGGCTCTTGCGAGATGTGGGGGCGATGGAACCGCGGCGGCTGCGTGGAAGTATCTTCCCCCTGCGTCGGCATAAACATTTTGTTCTGGTTTTGGTCGTCCATGATGCCCTTTAGCTCGTTACCAACAACGTGTACGCGCTCATTGTAAGCCCCTTGCTATTTGTAGCTGTGAACATACTTGTTATTTAAGCTCTGGTTCAAAGAACCTTAACCTTATTAAAACCTGAGTCAAACACACTTAGATATGCTTATAGTACTAGACTCAAAAAACTTTATAGTCGATGTATATATGAGCACTGGGCGGGCATATATAAGAGCGTCAAAAGAAGTCCCAGTCACCTAGAAGATGACTCGGCAGTCCTTAAAAGGAGTGGTAAACATGGCAAGCATGGTTCCTTATCGTTCGGTTTTTGGCGTTCGTCCTTCTGCTAGCTCGCTGTTCGATCTGTTTGATGATATGACTGACCTTGCAAACAACTCGATTGCTTCCAAGGCGTTTCCCGTTGACGTTGAGGATAAGGGCGACGGCTATGAGGTCAAGGCTTATCTGACCGGCGTCGCCAAGGACGATATCGATGTCGAGCTTAACGAGGGTCGTCTGTCCATTAGCGTGAATGTCGAGGAAGACGAGGAGAACGAGGGCAAGAACTTCCTGCAGAAGGAGTTCAGCTCGTACAGCGCGACGCGTGGCGTGTATCTAAAGGACGCTTCGAGCGAGGGCCTCTCGGCTAAGTACGCTGACGGCATCCTGACCGTTACGGTCCCCAAGATCGTCGAGAAGAAGAACGTTACGAAGATCTCCATCGACTAACTTCGTTGGTGTTCTGCGCTATTAAAAGACAGCAAAAGGGGCTGGGAAGCGATTCTCGGCCCCTTTTGCTGTCTAGGACAGTCTATTGAATGGTTACTGGCCGATGCTGGCTTGCGGGGCGTATCGAGAGTTTTCGCGATCCTTGGAGAAGGGTTGCGGAGCTGCCGACCTCGTCATCCAGGGTTGCGGCCAGAGCTTTGGCATAGCTTTTGACGGTAAGGCTCGGACGATTGTTATCTTGGCTGATATGCATGGCAATGAGCTGTTCGGTGCGATCGGTAACAAGTTCGCGCGCGGCTTCGGCGGCTTGGCCATTGGAGAGGTGTCCCCTTTCAGACAGGATGCGCTCCTGAAGAAAGCGGGGATATTCTCCCTCGCGCAGCATGGTCACATCGTGGTTGCTTTCGAGTGCGAGGACTCGACAATCTTCGAGGGTGTTCATGGCTTGGCTCGATAGCTCTCCGGTGTCGGTGGCAAAGCCGATGGAATCATCGAGGGTGTCGAATCGATAGCCGACTGGATTGATGACATCGTGTGACGTTGAGTAGGTTTGCACGTGGATGCCGGCAATGGATAGGGTGTCACCGGGATCGAATTCCTCGACAGGCAGATGCGAAAGATTTTCTTTGCTCGAAAGTGTGCCCCTGCTGGCAAAGAGGGGGCCGTGCCAGTGCTTGCACCAGACATCGAGACCCTTGATGTGATCGCTATGCTCATGAGTAATGAGAAGAGCCGAGACGTTGTCTGCCGAGAGCCCCAGTTCTGCCATACGCTTTAATGTCTCGCGGCGAGACAGTCCGTCATCGACCATAATGAGCCCCTGCGGGCCCTCGATGAGTGCGCAGTTGCCTTTAGAGCCACTGCCGAGGATATGAAGGTGCAGACGAGACATAAGATTCCAAAGGATACAATGGGTGCGGACGAATAGAGGAGGAAGCGAATGCCAACGGTATCACAGCATTACGGACACCATGCCGTGCCTGGGGCAGTCGATGAGACCCGGACGAGACAGCAGGCTGCTCCTGTCGTGCTCATGGTATCAGGCGGCGCGGACTCGACGGCACTGCTTCTTATGGCGTGCACATCAAAGCTGGATATCCAAGACGGACGCGGTGTTGCCCCCATTGCTCGCGAGCGCCTGCATGTGCTGCATGTAAACCATCATCTGCGCGGCAAGGCGTCCGATGGCGACGAGGCTTTTGTGCGTGAGCTCTGCGCGCAATATGGTTTACCGCTGTGTGTGGAGCACGCTTATTTTGATGGGGAGTCGGGCAATATTGAGGCCGCGGCCCGCGAGGTGCGCTATGCCGCGGCGCGGAGGTATGTTCGCGAACTCTGCGCCCAGACGGGGGCGCCGCGAACGGCGGCTCGTATCTGCACCGCGCACACGTCTTCGGATCGCGCGGAAACGTTTTTGATGAACGCGATTAAGGGTTCAGGGCCCGCTGGTCTATCGAGCATTCCTCGCCGGAGGAATATCGTGGTGCGTCCCTTGCTCGACCTAACTCATGGCGAGCTCGTGGGCTATCTACAGGTGCATGGTCAGCCGTGGCGTGAAGACGAGAGCAATGAGGATATCTCGTATCTGCGAAACTACGTGCGCCATCGAGTGATGCCGGCGGTGGCACAGCGCAACGCGAGCGTCTGCAAGACGATTGGCGCCGCCTGCGAGATCTTAGGCGATGAGGACGCGTTTCTATCCCAGCTGTCGGCACAGGCGTTTCGAAGCTGTTTGCGCAAAGAGGCAGCGGGCGCACTGGTGCTCGATGCCAGGCGCCTTGCTGCGGCCGAGGTGGTAATCGCGCGGCGCATCGTGCGACTGGCGATTAAGCGCATCGATCCGGACGCTCGTCCCGAGATGCGGCATGTTGAGCGAGTCCTTTCCTGCGTTGCCGAGGGTGCCGGCTCGGTCACGCTTCCGGCGGGAATTGACGCGCGCGTTGAGTTTGGCATGCTGGCGTTTAAGGCCCCGGTGGCTCGCGAGGGCCTGGTCGCGGACTGGGTTACCGTACCCGGTCGTTTGCCGTTGGGCGGGGGACGTATGCTGGTCACAGAGCCGATGGCCGTTGAGCCGGGATGCGGTATCGTGCGCCGCGCCCGTGAGCTTGCGGCTGCCGGGGAAGTGACAGCTTTGGTAGACGCGGCTGCCTTGGGTTTTGCCGACAGCGATAGTGAGCGGATCCTGGCGGGCTCGCGTGGCGAGATCCCTGTCGAGGCGCGATTGGCGCGCCTGTGGGTGGACGGTCCCGCACCGGGAGACGTGATGTGCCCGTTAGGGATGAGTGGCCGAAGCAAGAAAGTATCCGACTTGCTAGGCGAGGCTCGCATTCCCGTTTCCGAGCGCGCCGGCGTGCCCATGGTGAGGACGGCGCCGGGAGGTGCCGTGGTGTGGGTCGCCGGAGTTCGCGCGGACGAGCGTTTTAAGTGCACGGCAGCAACGCGCGTGGCATATCTGCTCCGCGTGGTCGATGCGGAATAGCGTCCCACGCCTGCTATTCTGTGCGACGTTGACGGTATTCCCGCGCTGATGGCGCATGGGCTGGTAAATTTACCCCGTGCGCTGCTAGAATGTGAAGTTCGCGTCCATACGGCGGTGTGTGGGCGATAAGCACAAGAAAGGGTTGTCATGGCTTCTCAACATCCGGATATCGAGAAGGTTCTGTTTACGCAGGAGGATATCGACGGCATCGTCTCTCGCCTGGGCGAGGAGATTACTCGCGACTACGCGGGTAAGGATCTGGTGCTGATTGCGGTCCTGCGCGGCGCCGTGGTCTTTATGGGCGACCTGATGCGCAAGATCGAGCTGCCGACCAACATCGATTTCATGGCTGTTTCGAGCTATGGCGACGGTGTGAAGTCTTCGGGCATCGTGCGTATCATTAAAGACCTGGATATCGACATCCGCGGTCGCGACGTGCTGATCGTCGAGGACATTCTGGACTCGGGCCTGACCCTCAAGTATCTGATGAAGAACCTCGAGAGCCGCAAGCCCGCTTCGCTGGAGGTCGCTGCCTTCCTGTGGAAGGACGTTGAGGACCGCACCTCGGCCATCACGCCCAAGTATGTTGGAACCCATTGCCCCGATGCCTTTGTGGTGGGCTACGGCCTCGACTATGCCGAGCGCTATCGTAACCTTCCGTATCTGGGCATTTTGAAACCGGAGGTTTATTCGTAAGATGCCCGACGACCGTAACGAGAACAATTCCCAGACTCCCCGGGAGCCTAAGATCCCGGGGATGCCCGGAGGCAAGAAGCCCACGCGTACGGGTTGGCTGTATTTTATTTTGGCTTGCGCACTTCTGGGCTACGCCTTCTTTAACATGGGCTCCGGCTTTGCCAATTCCAGCAATACCGTAAAGCTCGCGACGAGCGAGATGGTGAGCGCCATCAAGCAGGATCGCGTCGAAGATCTGACCTATACGGTTCAAGACGGAAGCGTGACGGGTCATTACTGGAAGACGAAGAAGGACAAGGGCGATACGAGCGAGCTCAAGAGCTTCTCCTCGACCTATGTCGGCTCCGATTCGCTTGCCGAGCTCATGGCGGAGCACCCCGATACCAAGTACATCGTCAACACCAACGATCCCGATTTTTGGGGCGACTTGGCGATGAGTGTGCTTCCGACGATCGCCCTTATCGCCATCATGTTCTACTTTATGCGCCAGATGATGGGCGCCAACAACAGGAACATGCAGTTTGGCAAGACCAACGCCAAGACCAGCGAGGCCACACGCCCCAAGGTCAAGTTTGAAGACGTTGCCGGCGTGGACGAGGCAGTCGAGGAGCTCGAGGAGATCCGTGACTTTTTGAGCGATCCGGACCGCTATCGCAAACTGGGTGCCAAGATCCCGCGTGGCGTGTTGCTGGTGGGGCCTCCGGGCACCGGTAAAACGCTGCTGGCTAAGGCCGTTGCCGGCGAGGCGGGCGTGCCGTTCTTTAGCATCTCTGGTTCCGACTTTGTCGAGATGTTCGTGGGTGTCGGCGCCAGCCGTGTGCGTGACCTCTTTAAGGAGGCCAAGTCCCAGGCCCCGTCGATCATCTTCATCGATGAGATCGATGCCGTGGGACGTCAGCGCGGAGCTGGTTTGGGCGGCGGTCACGACGAGCGCGAGCAGACGCTCAACCAGCTGCTGGTCGAGATGGACGGTTTTGAGGAGAGCGAGTCGGTCATCCTGATCGCTGCGACTAACCGTCCTGACATCCTGGATCCGGCATTGCTGCGTCCCGGTCGTTTTGACCGTCAGGTTACGGTCGACCGTCCGGATGTGAAGGGCCGCGAGCAGATCTTGCGCGTGCATGCCGAGAACAAGCCGATGGACGAGGACGTGAAGTTTGAGAAGCTCGCCCAGATGACCGTTGGCTTCACCGGCGCCGATCTGGCAAATCTGCTCAACGAGTCTGCGCTGCTGGCCGCTCGCCGTCATCGTTCCGTGATCTCGATGGACGAGGTCGAGGAATCGATGGAGCGCGTGATTGTCGGACCGCAGCGCAAGGGTCGCGTGATGACCGAGGCCGAGCGCACCACGATTGCCTACCACGAGAGCGGTCACGCCCTGGTGGGCCACATCTTGGAGCATTCCGATCCGGTTCACAAGATCTCGATCGTCAGCCGTGACCAGGCGCTGGGCTACACGCTGCAGCTTCCGCAGGAGGACCACTTCCTCAAGACCAAGAACGAGATGCTCGACGAGCTTGCCGTGTTCTTGGGCGGTCGCGTTGCCGAGGAGCTCATGTGCGATGACATCACGTCGGGCGCGAGCAACGACCTGGAGCGTGCGACCAAGATGGCGCGCGAGATGGTCACGCGCCTGGGCATGAGCGAGGAGCTGGGCACGCAAGTGTTTGGCGAGGCGCAACATCAGGTGTTCCTCGGTCGCGATTACGCCGATCATCAGGATTACTCCGAGGAGACGGCGCGCCGCATCGATATCGAGGTTCAGCGCATCATGCGTGAGGCCCATCGTCGTGCGGTCGAGATCCTGGACGCCCGTTGCGATCAGCTCGATCTGATGGCGAAGGTGCTGCTTGAGCGCGAGACCGTCGAAGGCGACGCCGTGAATGCCCTGCTCGATAACGAGTGGGACGCCTACCTTGAGCGCGAGGGCGATATCCTGGCGGCCAAGGAGGAGCGCAATGCCAAGGCGGCTGGCTTGCCGACCAAGAAGCGCACGCCTCGTATGAGCGAGGAGGAGCTGGCGGCTGATGCCGCGGCCTTTGCGCAGGCGGCCATGCAGGAGGATGCCGAGGCCGCGTCCGATGATGCTGGCGATGACCATACCGTTGTCGATGCCGATGCCGATGCCGATGCCGATGCCGACAAATAGTCTTTGTGGCGAAAGCCTCCGCGGGGAAACCTGCGGAGGCTTTTTCTTTTGAGCGATATGGGGCCGCCTGTTGATTGGGGACAGACTTAAATGAGCGTTTTCACGCATTTAAGTCTGTCCCCAATCAACATTGCTGCGGCACTTTGCTCGGCTAAAGCGTACAATAGCGCCTATGCGAAAGGGGAACAGATGATCAACGAAACTATGTATGCTCGCGGTGCGGAAAGCTCCATCATCCGTGAGATTTTTAGCTATGGCCTTGAGCGCAAGGCGCAGATCGGTGCGGAAAACGTATTTGATTTTTCGCTGGGCAATCCGAGCGTTCCGGCACCCGCTGCTGTGGCGGAGTCCATTAAGAAGGCCCTGGAGCTGCCGAGTGACCAGTTGCACGGCTACACCCCCGCTCCGGGCCTGCCGCAATGTCGAGCAGCCGTCGCCGAATCGCTCAACCGCCGCTTTGGAACGAACTATGAGGGTAAGGACGTCTTTATGACGGTGGGTGCCGCGGCTTCGCTCACCTGCACGCTCAACGCCGTTACGAACCCGGGCGACGAGGTTATTGTTATCGCCCCGTACTTTCCGGAGTATCGCGTTTGGATTGAGAAGGCCGGCTGTACGTGTGTTGAGGCGCTCGCCGATGAAGATGCGTTCCAGCTGAGCGTGGACAACGTGCTCAAGGCGATTACCGATAAGACGACTGCCGTCATCATCGACTCGCCCAACAATCCGACTGGTGCCGTATATACACGCAACACGCTGACGCGACTGGCCAATGTTCTGCGCGAGGCCAACGCTCAGCGCGATCCCGAGAATCCGATTATGCTCATCTCGGATGAGCCGTACCGCGAGATCGTGTACGGTGCCGAGGTGCCTTGGGTGCCCTCGATCTACGAGCACACCATCGTGTGCTACTCGTATTCCAAGTCGCTGTCGCTGCCGGGTGAGCGCGTGGGGTGGATCTTGGTTCCCAACACCAATCCGCAGGCTGCCCGTCTGATGCCGGCTGTTGCGGGCGCTGCCCGTACGCTGGGCTTTGTATGCGCACCGGCACTCTTTCAGCGCGTGATCATCGATTGCATCGATGAGCCGAGTGATGTCGGGGCCTATGCCCGCAACCGCACGGCGCTCACCGATGCTTTGACGGACTACGGCTATACCTATGTTGAGCCGGACGGTGCTTTCTACCTGTGGGTGAAGGCACTCGAGCCCGATGCGAATGCGTTTTGCGAGCGCGCAAAGAAGTATGAGTTGCTTGCGGTTCCCTCGGACAGCTTTGGTATGCCGGGTTGGTTCCGCCTGGGCTATTGCGTGAGCTACGAAACGATTGTCAATTCGCTACCCGCTTGGAAACAGTTGGCGGACGAGTATCGTTAAAAGTAAAGCGCTCTGCCTACAATGTTTTACGTGAAACGGGGTTTGGTGTTAAGCCGGACCCCGTTGTCATGGACGTTGTGTCTTTGGGATGGAGTGGTTTTACGACTGCCGAAAGCTATGCGTACAATGAATATACGCGACGGCCATACCGGATAAGGAGACCCGATGCCCTACCTTCTTTCTTGTGATATTCATACTCATACGCTGTTCTCCGCGCATGCGTACTCAACCATTGAGGAGAATGTGTACTGGGCGGCGGAACGTGGCCTGCAGGTGCTCGGATCTGCCGACCATCTGAGCTCTATGGTTACGGCTTGCCCCAATGACCTGCGCAGTTTCCAGTTCTTTATTAACCAGGATATCTGGCCGCGCATTTGGAGCGGCGTGCTGGTGCTTCGCGGCGCCGAGGTCGATATCGTTTCGCTGGACGGAAGCTTGTTTGGCGAGGACATTCCCGTTTCGCTCGATATTGCCGGCGATTCGTACAGTCAACAGCATTCGCTGTTCGATTTGGTGACGCGCAATTTGGATTATTTGGTGGCAAGCGTGCATAATCCGCAGTTTGCCGAGGGCGCGACGCTGGCTCAAACGACCCAGATGTATATCAACGCCTTGGAACATTCCAAGGTGTTCATGTTGGGGCATACGGGGCGCTCGGGCGTACCGTTCGATATCGACGAGGTGCTGCTGGCGGCCAAAGCCAAGCACAAGATCATTGAGATCAACAACCATAGTCTTGAGCACGGTGCCGACACTGAGCATTGGGTCGTATGCCGCAAGATTGCCGAGCGCTGCGCCGAGCTGGGCGTGGGTATTGGTGTGTCGACCGATGCCCACATTGGTATGGCCATTGGCAAGCTCGAGCACGCCCGCAAGTTGCTCGACGAGATTCACTTCCCGCTGGACCTGATCGTGACGCGCGACCGCGAGACGCTGCTGCGCGAGATGGCGGCAGCCGGCGTATGCGACCTGCGCAAGGGGATGTAACGAGACTCATATGTCCAACGAAAGGGGGCGGTCCAGACGGGCCGCCCCCCTTCCTGTCCCAAAAATCTACCGGGGTGGATTAGCGGCGCTCGAGGACCGCGACGGTCTCGGTGTGGTCGGTATGAGGGAACATGTCGACCGGCGTGATCTTGAGCAGGCGATAGCCACCGTCGAGGAGCTGGTGCAGGTCGCGCTCTTGGGTCACGGGGTTGCAGCTGATATAGGTGATGCGGCGCGGCTTAAGCGCGCAGGCGGCCTCGAGGAACTCGGGGGCAGAGCCGGCGCGCGGCGGGTCGATGGAAAGGACGTCGACGCGCTCGTTGTTATCTGCGGCATCTAGGATGTAGTCGGTGGCATCGTCGGCCATAAACCAAGCGCTGCGGGTGAGGCCGTTGAGCTCGGCATTGCGACGTGCGTCGGCAATGCCTGCCGGGTTGCGCTCCACGCCGAGCAGCATAATGCCGACACCTCTGTCCTGGGCATCCTTCGCGGCGCACAGACCGATGGTGCCGCTGCCGCAGTACGCGTCCATAAGAATGTCACCCTGCTGCAGGTCCATGCCGTCAATCGCGAGCTGATAGAGCAGCTCGGTCTGCTGCGGATTGGTCTGATAGAACGCGGTAGGGGAGATATCGAATTCGCAACCGAGCAGCTGGTCGCGCATGCACTCGGCGCCATAAACGATACGAGTCTCCTCACCCAAGATGGCGTTACCGGGACGGCCATTGATATTTTGGGCAACGGTGACGATATGCGGATCGAGCGCCGCGACGGCCTCAAAGAACTCCTGCGCATGCGGTAAGTCACGCTGGGCGGTCACGAGCGTAACCATGACCTGGTCTGTACGCCAACCGCAGCGGACGACGGCATAGCGAAGCAAACCAAGATGCTTGTCCTCATTAAAGGCGGGAATATGCAGCCGCTCAGCTTCGCGTGCGATGCCGTTGAGAATCTGACGGGCACCCGGTGCCTCGACAGGACACTCGGGTACGGCAACGATCTTGTGCGTGCCGCGCTCAAAGAAACCGCAACGGACGGCGCCCTCCTTACCGGGAGCAAAGGGAGTGGCAGCCTTATGACGAAAGCCACGCGGGGCAGGGTATTTGCCGGGATCGCCCAGAGTAACGCCCATGCCGCGGATGGGATCGACAGCAATGCCCTCACGCTCACAAAGCTCAGCAAACAGCTCCTCCATAGCAGCCTGCTTAGCAGCCAACTGCTTCTTATAAGGACGATTAAGCGCCGTACACCCACCGCAAGCTTTCATGATCGAACAGGGAGACTTGGGGTCCACAGCCTTACGCGCAGACGAAACCTGATCTTTATGCGAGCGCTTGGAGCGAGTCTGAGATGCCTTATCCTCGTTCCGACGAGAGCCGGGACGCTTGCCCTTAGCCGACTTACCCTTCGCATTCAGAGACGACTTGGATTTCTTAGAAGATTTTCTCTCCCCCGACTCCTCAGCCGCCTCGATCAAAGCACGACGAGCCTTACGCTCCGCACGAGATTCTGCCATGAATTAACCCCACTAATGCATAAATTGAAATCTGAAAGCATTGTACCGTGCCAAGCTAGCGGACGATATGCAGGCGTCCATTTCCTGTCAGTGATAAGCCCAACGACGTTTGCCCGGCGTGGGCGGGGAGCGGCGCGTAATTAAGTTTATCGCGAGTTCCGCACGCAAAGGAAAGCACTTAATGTGCTTTCCGTCTTGCGCAGGACTGTAGAGCAGGAAACTTAATTACGCGCCGCTCCCCGCCCACGCCGGGCAAACCCTCCCTTGTACTTTATCAAGGTAGAGTGTATGATTCTGAACGTTACATGACTCACTTTACCTAACTAAAGTGCCATCAAGGGGGATACCATGAATACCGATATGTCTCGTCGTCAGTTTGTTGGTCTAGCCGGTTCGCTTGCCACGGTGCTTGGCCTCGGCCTGGTAGGCTGCGGCGGTGGTGCCGATAAGGGCTCCGCCGCCGGTTCTGCTGCAGCCAAGGACGTGAAGGGCGCCGCGGAGTCCAAGAAGCTCGTGGTGGGCTTTGACAAGTCCTATCCTCCGTATGGCTTTGTGGGCGACGATGGCGAGTACACCGGCTTTGACCTCGACCTTGCCAAGGCCGTTGCCGATAAGCAGGGCTGGGAAGTCGATTACGAGGCCATCGACTGGGATGCCAAGGACACGCTGCTCAACTCGGGTGCCATCAACTGCATCTGGAACGGCTTTACCATGGAGGGCCGCGAGGACGACTACACGTTCTCCGAGCCGTACATGCTTAACGAGCAGGTGCTCGTGGTCAAGAAGGACGCGGGTATCAAGAGCTGGGACGATCTTGCCGGCAAGACCGTGATTACCCAGACCGATTCCGCTGCGCAGGATGTGCTCGAGGGTGACCAGAAGGATCTGGCGGCGACGTTTGCCACGCTCGACACGATCGGCGAGTACAACACGGCCTTTATGCAGCTCGAGAGCGGCGCGGTCGATGCCGTGGCTTGCGACCTTTCGATTGCCCAGTATCAGCTTGCCGCCAAGCCCGATGCTTATACGCAGCTTGATGAGCCGCTGTCCAGCGAGCACTACGCCGTCGGCTTTAAGAAGGGCGACACCAAGTCGGCCGACGCCGTGACCGAGTCGCTCAAGGCGCTCTACGAGGACGGCACGGTTAAGGACCTGTGCGACAAGTATTCAAGCTATGGTCTATCTTTCGATAATTGGGTGCTCAAGTAATGTCTATTCAGGTCATGATGCAAATGCTTGGCCAGGGATTCTTGGTCAGTTTGCAGTTGTTTGTGCTGACGCTGCTGGGGTCGATTCCGCTGGGAATCCCCGTGGCGTTTATGCGCATGAGCAAAATTGCGCCGCTCCGCTGGATTGCGCGCATCTACATTTCGGTCATGCGCGGTACGCCGCTCATGCTGCAGATGTTTGCCATCTACTTTGCCCCGTACTACGTGTTCGGCATTTCGCTCACGCCCGATTCCAAGTGGACGGCGTGCGTCGTAGCGTTCATCATCAACTACGCCGGTTACTTTGCCGAGATCTATCGCTCGGGCCTGCAGTCCATTCCGCGCGGTCAATACGAGGCAGCCGAGGTGCTGGGCTATTCGCGCATGCAGACGTTTCTGTATATCGTGATGCCGCAGGTCGCCAAGCGTATTCTGCCGGCGATGGGCAACGAGATCATCACGCTGGTCAAGGACACGTCGCTGGCGTTTGCCATTGGCGTGGGTGAGATGTTCTCGACGGCCAAGGCGCTGGTCGCCTCGCAGGTGAGCATGGTGCCGTTTGCGATCGCGGCGCTGATCTACTGGATCTTTAACTTTGTGGTCGAGATGCTGCTGGGCGCCGCCGAAAAGAAGCTGGACTATTATCATGACTAACTCAGTGATGAAAATCGAAAGCGCGCGCAAGGCGTTTGGCGGCAATGAGGTGCTCAAGGATATCTCGCTCGAGGTCAAGCGTGGCGAGGTCGTGGCGATTATCGGACCCTCGGGCGGCGGTAAGTCCACGCTGCTGCGCTGTGCCACGCTGCTCGAGACGCTCGACGGTGGCTCGCTCTCGTTTGGCGACCTTGCGGTTGCGACGGATGCGGGTTCGGGCGCGGTGTACGCAAAGGGCGATGTACCTAAACAGGCGCGTTCGCGTTTTGGTCTGGTGTTCCAGAACTACAATCTGTTCCCGCACTATACCGTGATGAGAAACATCATCGATGCGCCGATTCGCGTGCTTAAGCGTCCGCGCGAGCAGGCGGAAGCCCGCGCTCACGAGCTGATTGCACAAATGGGGCTGACGGGAAACGAGAACAAGGTGCCATGTGAGCTTTCGGGCGGTCAGCAACAGCGTGTGAGTATCGCCCGCGCACTGGCGCTCGACCCGGAGATCTTGTTCTTTGACGAGCCGACCTCGGCGCTCGATCCCGAGCTGACGGCCGAGGTGCTGCGTGTCATTAAGGACCTCGCTGCGCAGAACATGACGATGGTGATCGTGACCCACGCAATGCAGTTTGCGCGCGATGTTGCCGACCGCGTGGTCTTTATGGATGGCGGTCGTATTGTCGAGGAGGGTCCTGCCGAGCAGGTCATCGACCATCCGCGCGAGCGGCGCACGCGTGAGTTCTTGAGCCGTATCGAGGGATAGGCTCAGGTATCTACTCAACTATTAATTGAGGCGAAGCCGCCACAGGTCTTACGGTCTGTGGCGGCTTTTTGTTTACATCGACGAGGTTCAATAATCGCCTCACAAGCTTGTCTCTTCCTCTCGCCGCCTGTATTCATACGTGTGCCGAAAGGTATGCATGGACAGCCGCCCGTGAGGGTAGGGTGGTGGCATAGGACATTTGGAGGGTGAGTCGGCTCGGCTGCCGACCATGCTGCTCCCGGGATGGCACCGACCGCGAACTCTCCCCGTTGGCGTCGCGCAATGCGCGCGGCCCTGCAAGGAGGTCATCATGGGTGCTCCCAAGACCGGCAATGTAAGGAACGTGGTGCTCGTAGGCCAAGGCGGGGTGGGCAAGACTTCACTCGCCGAGGCCATGCTCCACCTTTCTGGCAAGACCGCCCGCCTGGGCGGCCACGACGGCACCAAGCCCACGCTCGACTATGACCCCGAAGAGGTCAAGCGTGCATTTTCCATCTCGACGACCATTGCACCGATCGACTGGAAGGGCGCGCGCATCAATGTGCTCGATGCCCCGTGTTACCCCGATTTTATCGGCGACGCCTTTGCCGCGATGAGCGTCTGCGAGACGGCCCTGTTTGTGGTCGACGCCGAGGCCGGCCCGCAGCCTACGACGGTTAAGCTCTGGTATGCCGCCGAGGACCTGCGCTTGGCGCGTGCGGTGTTCGTAAACCGCCTGTCGCGCTCCGAGGCCAGCTTTGCGACCACGATGGACCTGCTGCAGGAGCGCTTTGGCACGCGACTGGGCGCCGTGACCCTTCCCTGGGGCGAGGGCGAGGACTTTGATGGCATCATCGACCTGGTGCGCATGAAGGCGCGCCATTGCAACGGCGCCGAAGCCGTTGAGTCGGAGATTCCCGAGGAGTATCGTGCCCAGGCCGAGGAGGCCCATGACCATCTGTGCGAGCTGGTGGCCGAGGCTGACGACGAACTGATGATGAAGTACTTGGAAGGCGAGGAGACGCTGACGCAGGAGGAGCTTGAGGGCTTGCTGTCGAAGGCGATTGCCGAGCGCATCTTTGTGCCGGTCTTTGCGGGCGATTGCATTAAGGAGCAGGGCGTCAACTCGCTGATGGACGACATCGCCACGTACTTCCCGGCGCCGACGGACTACGGCGAGATGCCGCTCATCGACGGTGATTCGCTCAAGATTTCGAGCGACGATGACCGTCCGGTGGCGTTTGTGTTTAAGACGCTGGCCGATCCGCAGCAGGGTCGCATCAGCTTTATCAAGGTGCTGACGGGTACGCTTGAGCCGGGTCTTGAGCTGATCAACGCGCGTACCCGCAAGAGCGATCGTCTGGCCCACCTGTATGTGATGTGCGGCCGCGACATGACCGAGGTCGGTCACGCCTATGCCGGCGACATCATCGTGGCGCCCAAGCTGGCGGCCGAGACGGGCGATACGCTCTCCATTACCGGTAAGGTCGAGGCTGCGGCGTTTAAGTTCCCCAACTCGCAGTACCGCATTGCCATCGAGGCCGAGAACCGTGGCGACGAAGAGAAGCTCTATACGTTTATCGAGAAGGCGTGCAAGGCTGATCCGACCATGAGCATCGATCGTGACGAGGAGACGGGCCAGACTATCATCTCCGCCGTTGGTGAGGCGCAGGTTTCGGTGCTGCTCAACCGTTTGGAGGATCGCACCAAGGTCGTGGCCAAGAGCGTGCCGATCCGCATTCCGTATCGCGAGACCATCCGCCGCACGGCGAGCGCCCAGGGTCGCCACAAGAAGCAGACCGGTGGCGCCGGTCAGTACGGCGACTGCTGGCTGCGCGTGGAGCCGCTTATTGGGCCCGACGGCACGAGCGACGGCTACGAGTTTGTGGATGAGGTTGTGGGCGGCCGCATTCCGCGCTCGCTGATCCCCGCCGTGGACAAGGGTGTCCAGGAGACCATGAAGGACGGCATCATTGCCGGCTACCCGCTCACGGGCATTCGCGTGGCTGTGTACGACGGCTCGTATCACAGCGTCGACTCCAACGAGATGGCGTTCCGCGCGGCGGCTCGCATCGGCCTGCGCAAGGCATGCGCCGATGCCGACCCAGTGGTGCTGGAGCCCATCGAGGAAATTACGGTGACTATCCCCGAGAGCTACGCCGGCGCCGTGATGGGCGACATCTCGGCCTCGCGCGGTCGCGTGACGGGCATGGAGACCGATGAGCGCGGAGACACCGTGGTCATTGCCCAGGCGCCGCTGGCAGAGCTGGCGGATTACTCGACGCGCCTGCGCTCTATCACGCGCGGCACAGGTGACTTTACCATGAAGCCCGCTGGCTACGAGCAGGTTCCCTATGACGTTCAGGCCAAGCTGGTCGAGCGCTATGAGGAGGGTCGCGCCAAGTAGCGTGTGATTTTGCCTGCAACATGCATGCCGATGCAAGGGCCGCTCTGGAAGTGCCACGCCAAGTAGATCGATGTAGGGCAACCACCACGATGGGAATAGTCCCCATCGTGGTGGTTTTTGGTGGGCGAGGTGCCTGCCGGCTTTTACTGGGCCCGTCTCCTTTCATGCCGTCGCAAAAGATAGATCTCCTTTGATAGAATAAACGTATATAGACGTCTATTTGAACTAGGAGGCAATATGTTCGAGGCGGTTATCTTCGATATGGACGGGCTCATGTTCGATACTGAGCCGATTTGGGCTTCCTGCTGGCCCAAAACCGCAATTGAGTTTGAGGTTGAATGCAAAGAGGGTCTTGCGGACGCCATGCGTGGCACCAATGGATCAGAAGCGGTGTCCATTATTCGCGAGTGGTATGGTGATGAGGTCGATTCTCAAGCGTTTGTTGACCGTTTTTACGAAATAGCGCATGAAGCGCTGGCTCAGGGCGCAGAGAAGAAACCCGGATTAGATCGGCTTCTCGACTATCTTCAGGCTGAGGGAATTCCGATGGCAGTTGCTTCATCATCGAGCAGAAAAATGATCGAGGCAAATTTGATAAGGGGAGGAATACTCCCTTATTTCGATTCGATCGTCTCTGGTATTGAGGTCGAACACGCCAAGCCTTATCCAGACGTCTTTTTGAAAGCGGCGGATGAGCTAGGAGCTTCGCCGCAGAAATCCCTCGTTTTAGAGGATTCCTATAACGGGGTGCGTGCGGGATTTGCAGGAGGATTTTGCACTGTCATGGTCCCCGATCTCTCTGAGCCAACAGATGAGATGGAAAGATTGGCCACGGCAATAGTTTCGAGCCTAAATGACGTTACCGATATGCTGGCAAATGGGGCGCTGGGGTAAGCATGTCAAATGAAAAGGGCTGTCGAGTGCTTCTCGGCAGCCCCTTTTTTCGATTTGCTGCATTTAGTGCTTTGCGCATAAATCAAAAAGGTATATAGTCGTCTATAAACAGGTACATAGACGTCTATATAAGTATCTGGAACGAAAACTCAACTCGAATTGCCGTAACCCGGTTGGAGGAATCATGGCAGTTGTAACTTCGACTGAGCTGATCCAGATTGCACGCAAGAACGGATGGCTCCTTCCCGCATATAACACGACGAACATGGAGATGACCTTAGGTATCCTGGATGGATTACAGAGGGCCGGGATGCCGGGTATTCTTCAGATCGCCCCTACTAACGTCAAGCTGTCCGATTACGGCATGATCGCATCCATCGTAAAGCGCGCGGCGGAGGATTATATCGTTCCCACGTGTCTGCATCTCGATCACGGCAAGACGCTCGAGGACGTACGCCAGGCGGTCCAGGCTGGCTTCACCTCTGTCATGATCGACGGTGCCGCGCTTTCCTTTGAAGAGAACATTCGCTTCTCGCGCCAGGCGGTCGACTATTGCCATTGCTATGGCGTGCCCGTCGAGGCGGAGCTTGGCGCCATTAAGGGCAAGGAGGACGATCATGTTTCCGAGGCGGATCTTAAGACCGACCCGGATCAGGTTTGTGAGTTCGTAGAGCGCACGGGCTGTGATTTGCTGGCTGTGTCCATCGGTAATGTTCATGGCCTCGAAGATGAGCCGCGCATCGATTTGCCGCTGCTTGAGAAGCTTGCAGAGGTATCTCCGTGTCCCCTCGTTCTTCATGGCGGCTCGGGAATTCCCTACGAGACCATCCACGCGATGCAGCCGCACAAGATGTCCAAGATCAATATCGCAAGCGACCTGCGCAAGGCCTACATCACAACTGTTGGCAAGGCGTATGAGGCAAACAACAATGAGCACAATCTTGCCAAGGTGCTAATCGATGCTCGAGAAGACGTTGCGACCGTTGCCTACAAAACGACCCGCGCCATCAACGGCATCGCTGAGTAAAGCGGAATTATGGATATGGATGAGGCGATAATGGGCGCGCTCTACCTTGGTGTCGATGTTGGCACGTCATCGGTGAAGCTTACGTGCATTGATGAAAGTGGAAAAGTTGTCGCAACTGCAAGCGAGGCTTACGAATGCTCTGAGCCTCATCCCGGTTGGAGAGAGATCGAACCCGGGATATGGTGGGATGCCGTTTGTTCGGCGTGCGCCTTGCTTGGGGAGAAGGTCGACCTGTCTCTAATTAAGGGCGTTGGGGCCACCGGGCAAATGCATACGACGGTGCTGGTTGATGCTGCTGGGGTTCCGACATGTCCGGCGATAATGTGGAATGATCAACGCACGATTGACACTGTTTTTGATGAGAAGCAGTGGGCGCTAGCTGTAGGTCTTCCTCAGGTTGCCAGCTTCCTTTCAACTGGGGTTCCGGCAATGAACCTTGCATGGATGGCTAAAAACAACCCAGCAGCTCTTTCCAAGAGCGAGGTATTCCTTTCGGTTTCGGATTGGATCGCTCTCAAGTTTGGCGGACATCCCGGCATGGACTATTGCGGAGCGTCGACAACGGGGCTTTTCGATAATAAGAAGCAAACTTGGATTGACGAGGTTTGCGAGCATTTTGGGGTTCCCGAGTCGTTGCTTCCCGCTGTCGAGCCTTCCGACAAGGTTATCGGGGTCGTTAGCGAGAGGGCTTCGGCTGAGACGGGAATTCCCGCAGACGCTTCGATTGTAAGGGGAACGGGTGATAATCCTGCGGCGGCGATTTGTACGGGTTGTCTCCTGGAGGGCATTCCCACCATTTCGCTTGGCACAAGCGGTGTGCTGATGTATTCGGCCGAAGGGGTTGAACTTCCAGATGTCGGTAAGCCCGTATTGTTTAAATGGGGTAATACCCTTAAGACGCAAGTTCAGCTCAGTATTAGGTCGTGTGGCGGAGCTAAGGAGTGGTGGTACGGGCAGATTCTAGACAGCGACTCCTACGATCTCGAGGACAAGGCCGTTGAGGATCCTTTCTACGAAATGAGGGACCTCATGTTCTATCCGCATCTGTCGGGGGAAAAGGTCTTGCACGGTTGCCCGTCGGTTCGAGGTGCCTTTTTGGGGCTTGACCTTGACACGACGCGTTCGGAGCTTGAGAGGGCACTTATGGAGGGCACGGCATATGCCCTCAGGGAACTCAAGGAATCCGTGAACCATTCGCAGGAGTGGTTCGGCATTAGGCTTGTTGGCGGAGGGGCTAAGAACGATTTTTGGGCGCAAACGCTCTCAAACGTGTTGGGAATCGATTTAGTGCGTATGGAATCGTCCGGTGCCGGTCAGGGCGCGGCATTGCTAGCGCTTTCAGCTTCTTGCGGACAAGATTTGGCCGATGTTGCCGCTGGGGTCTGCAAAAGGCTAGATTCCGTTGAAAAAAACGACAAAGTCCACGAGATATACAATGTGCGTTTTGACAGGTATATGCGCATATTTAAGGCATTAGAAAACATCTATGAGCTAAAGAGCGCATAGCCGTTTGCCCTACAAAACCAACCATTCACCGAAAGGAATGCAAGGGCAAAACTCAGAAGGCGGTCGCTTTGTAATATATAGACGACCGTAGACAACCATGAGCGTATATGGCCGAATGAAAGGGGAGGAGCGGGCGCTCAGGTAGGACGATAGCAGTAACGAACATCAATTAAGGAGAATGAAAATGGGAGCAGTAAACGATTTCCTTATCTTCCTTGCGGAGGGCTTTACCGGCCTTTTTAATGCTGCGGGCGAGCAGTTTGCCTCGTTTATCACGGGCATGATCCCCATGCTGATTTGCCTGATCCTTACGATCAAGGCAATCATCCAGCTGATTGGCGAGGAGCGTGTCTATGGGTTCATGAAGAAGTGCACCAAATATGCAGTTCTCCGCTATACCCTCATTCCATTCCTTTGTACCTTCTTCCTCTGCAACCCGATGGCGTACACCTTTGGTGTATTTGTCGAGGAGGACTATAAACCTGCATTCTACGATGCAGTCGTGTCCATGATGCATCCCATCGTCGGTCTTTTCCCGCACGCCAACTCGTCCGAGCTTTTTGTTTGGCTTGGCATCTCGGCTGGCTACGAGGCGCTGGGGAAGAACTCCTCTGAGCTTGCTATCCGCTTCCTCGTCGTTGGCCTGATCGTTTGCCTGATCAAGGGCATCGTCACCGAGAAGCTGTACCTCATCATGAAGAAGCGCAACGAAGCTAAGCTTGCCGCCTAGTAGTTCAGCGCAAAAGGAGAGTCTAGATCATGAGTGAATTCAAAAGCGTAAAGGCGTCCCACGGCGGCAACGGTTGGGGCGGACCCCTTATCATTACCCCCACGGCCGAAAAGCCCTATGTTCTGAGCGTGACCCTGGGCGGAATCAGCCCGGTTGCCCTTCGCATCGCGGAGCTTACCGGCGCCGAGGCGCACGACCAGTTTAAGGACCCGATCGAGACCGATCAGGCATGCGCTGTTGTTATCGACTGCGCTGGCGTGGCCCGCTGCGGCACTTATCCCAAGATGGGCCTTAAGACGCTGAACATCAAACCTGGTTCCCCGTCTGGCCCTCTGGCACAGTCCATCACCGAGGATCTCTTTGCGTCCGATGTCAATCCCGATTGCATCGCTCTTGTCGATGCCGCGGATGTTCCCGCTGAGCCGGTAAAGACCGAAAAGGCATACGAGGAGACGACGAAGGAAAACGTTCACGCAAAGATTGCCGAGGGACGTGCCGAGCTTGCGTCCAAACAGTCTAACGGGGTTATGGACGTTGTCTCTAAGATCGGCACCGGCGTTGGTCGCGTCATCAGCATCATCTATCAGGCTGCACGTGATACCGTGAATGACGTTATCCGCAATATCATCCCCTTTATGGCGTTTGTCTCGGTGTTGATCGGCATTATTAACTACACGGGTTTCGCGAACGTTCTCGCCGGCGTTCTCACTCCGCTTGCGGGCTCGCTGCCCGGTATGCTGGCAATTGGCATGTTCTGCTCAATCCCGTTCCTTTCGCCGTTGATCTGCCCGGGCGCAATCATCGCTTCTGTGCTTTCTGTTCTTGTTGGCAACCAAATCGCCAACGGCACGATTCCCGCCAACTTTGCCCTTCCCGGCTTCTTTGCCGTCAACTGCCAGGTTGGTTCCGACTTTGCTCCCGTTGGCATGACTCTCATGGAGGCAAAGCCCGAGACGATCGAAATCGGTTACCCTGCATTCCTGTTTGGTAAGTTGATTACCACCCCGATCCAGATTATTCTCGCCTACGTACTGTCCTTTGGCCTGTAAACTGAATGCTTTAAGAGGGAAAGGCCCGCTATGCTCAACGCGCTCATTACAATAGCCTTCTTTATTCTTGTATGGCTTGCAGGAACATTCACCCAGTATCGCTATTGGAAGAGGGTGCGTGTTCTCATCCATGAGCGCGCTCGCGATCATGAGGGATACTTGGGCACGGGTATGTGCAAGGTGAGTTTTAGCCGAAAGGCGTTTGTGATGATCTTGACTGATCATGACGGCGTGATTAACGGTTGCTATGAGCTCAAAGGGCTTTCCCTCAAACCGGAGTTTTCGGAGATGAGCGAGATGTTGGGGTTGAATATCGAGACCGCCCTAGACCATCTGGCCAACGAAAGCTATCACGATGCTTTTGCCCAGGCTATTCGTGTTATCGACAGGTCAATGACTGCGCCTGCGGCGTAACAAAGATAGGAGAAATCAAATGTACAAGGTTAAGGTCACTGAGATCGGCTCGTTTGTTGAGGAGCTTCTCAACGAGAAGATGGTGGTCCTGTTTGGCCCGACCGCTCCTGCAGAGTTGCGCGACATCTGCGTCGTTCACGATGGAACTCCTACAGAGGATAACGTGCTTGCTGAGGGCGGCACCATTTCCATCGGCGATCAGGTCTACACGATTAAGGAGTTTGGTGAAGCTGCGAACGAGAACATGGGAGGGCTCGGTCATCTAACTATTGCGTTCGATGGCGAGCGAGAGCTGCTTCCTGGAACGGTTCTCGTGACACCAAGCGTGCTTCCCAAGCTGGAAACCGGCATCGAGATTAGCTTCAACGGCTAAATCGCTCGGTATGGCAGGCCATGTATTAGTCGGAAAGGACGTGTTCTCATGAAACGTTCCGATTTAAAACTGCCACTTTTCACAGTCAGTCCTAAGACCTATTTGCTTGCGGACGATTCAATTGCAGCGGCTCATCTTACGGATGAAATCGCAAAAGATCGAGATCATTCGATTTTTTGGACTGCTCCCGTTCCCGAGCTCTGCGCAGTTGCGAAGGATTTGAAATTTGCAATTCCCACAGCGCAGCATGCCGATCTTGTCGGTGACGGAAAAGGAATGGGACTGACACCTCTTGAGTCGCTTAAGAGCGCGGGAGTTCAAGCTGTCTTTCTAAATCACACGGCACACCCCCTGACCGTTGATAAGTTGGCGGCAACGATCGATCGCGCTCGTGAGCTTGAGATTCTAACCATTGTTGCAGCCGATAGCGTGACAGAGTCCAAAGCGGTTGCGGCGATGGACCCGGACGTGATTCTTTGCGAGCCGAGCAGCCTTGTGGGAACCGGCCATACAAGCGGCGATGATTACATCGCAGAGACCATCGCTGCCGTACGGTCCATCAATCCCGACATCGTTATCATGGAGGGAGCGGGAATCAGGTGCGGAGGCGACGTTCGTCGCCTGATTGGACTTGGCGCGCAAGGTACCGGCATTTCGAGTGCCCTGGCGATTACGGACGACAGGGCAGCGTTGCTTACGGAGCTGTTTGACGCGCTGGACTAAAACCGTTTACAAAAAGGCGAACCCACGGGTTCGCCTTTTTGCGTTTTGGAATTATGTTAGGCGCAATGCCGCCGCTCTCAAGAGTTTTAATGGCGGCGCTGAAAAACGGTGCCAAGCTGGAACCTGCTGGATTTAAGCCATACGCGCGCATATTCAATTGCAGAGTCATTGTCCAAGTAGACTGTTTGAAGCTGCTGAAGAAGCGGGGACTGCGTAGAGAGACCGAGCGCATCCGCGCGTTGGGTATCCGCGAGCTTTGCCACAAAGGAGGTCTTTGAGTATTCGATCTGGTGGCCTGAGAGCCGCTCGATTATTGCAAAGAGACCTTCGTTAACAAAGTCGGCTGTTTCAATACCTGGGACAAGCGCCATATTGATGTTGTTTTCGATGAACATCACAGGTTCACCCTCAACGCTGCGCACTCGCTCGAGATGAAGGTAGTCAGAACCTTCGACAATACCGAGATGTCCGGAAATATCTTCGTCCGACTTACGAATTTCGCAATCGAGAATGCTTGTTTCGAAAGAAAGACCTTGTTCGATTAGAGATTCGGAGAAAGAGATAAGACCCTCTGTAAGGGGGAAAGAGATGTCTTTTGACTTAACGTAAGTTCCCTTTCCCTGAATTTGCTCAAGCAGGCCCTCATCAACAAGCTTGGAAATGGCCTTTTTGATGCTGCCGCGGCTGACGCCGAGCGTACTCATGAGCTCGACTTCCGACGGGATTTTGGATGCTTGCTCCCAAGCTCCCGAGGCGATGTTCTCGCGCAGATAGTCGACCACCTGCATATAGATGGGGGTGGGACAATCCTTTTTAATATGTGAATTGTTGACGCGATTGGTCACAGTTTCTCCTGATTACTTTGAAGCAAAATTACCTTCATTTTACGTTGTTTTGCTTCGATTAACTTATCGAGATTGTGATTGCAAAGAATAAATCACGTATTTAGTGTAAGGCTCCTGCTGCTTTGGCTGCCTGTCTTGCGTTTGCCGTCTACTCTTCATCGACAATACGGGTATCTTGGAGAGATGACCCCATGTCACAGAAATGCGCCGTAGGAGGCAAGAATCAGCCTTCCGTGTGCGTCGGTGACAAACGATGCGGGTGTGGCCCCGGTTGAACCTACTCTCCGGCGGCCTGGTTGCGGCCGGTGGCGTAGTCGATCTGCACGTGCGGCTGCAGGTTATAGCAATATACATGGAAGCAGAGGGTCTTGCCGTGGTCCTCGACCGATTGCGCCTCAAGGCGCACGCCACGACAGACAAGTTCCTCTTCGTTGTACATGGGCGTGACGCGGTAGAGCACATGGTTGCCCGTGTCGCGGATGTAGTCGAGGATCTGCTCTTCAAACGGCAGCATGCCTGTCTCGTTGAGATAGCGTGTACCGGTGAGGAGATTCTTGCGGTTGGCGTTTTCACCGCAGAGCGACCAAGCGATGAGGTGGCAGCGGTTGTAGAGGCTCTGGCCCGGAATAAAGTCGTAGCGCTGCTGGTGCCAACCGGCGGGATGGATACGCGAGATATCGCCGCGCTTGCCCTGGCCGAGTGATTCGGGGCCTGCGCAGGCGAGCGCCTTGCGGGTGCGGCCCAGGCTATCGAGCTTGGAGAATTTCTTAAAGCAGCCCTCTTCTGCAGCGCGTTCGTATTCATCGAGTGTGAATGACGGCATGCCGAGCGGGTGCATGCTGTCGGCGCGAAGGGCAACGTAGGGGTTACCCGCGTAGTCAGGAATGCTGCTGAGGTATACACCACGGGCGCGGTCGAGATCGGGGTTTTCGACCTCGTCGATGGGGGTGGTGGCACTATCCGCGGAGGCAGCGTCACCGGTGTCGGTTGCGGCGGAATCGGAGCCATCGCCAGAGCCTTGGCTATTTTGAGAGTCCTCGGAGCTCGCTGTTCCCGATTCGAGTCGGGCGACCAAGTCCGCTTCGTCGTCGGTACGGCTGGGACTCTCGTTTTGCTTCTCGGCCAGAGCCGTTGCCTGCTCATCGCTTTGCGGCGACAACAGCTTGGGCGCTCCGTCGAGCGATCCTGTGAACAGCGCAAACCCCAGCACCACGGCGGTGCCGATGGAAAGTACTTGCTTGTAGGCGGACTTGCGCGACATGGAGGCTCCTGGATGGACGGTTGGGAGTCTACCAGTCTAGCAGGAGCCAGCAGGGGCCGTTCTGTCGAACAAATACTTAAGATTTGGGACAAATGCTACGGATTCATTTGCCTCATATGGAGCTGCGGCGGTTGTGTATATGAAGCTATTCGGCGTTTCCCCAAATGATACCTGCCAAAACAAACCTGCCCCTTTTCGGTGGGTGATCGTGAGTTATTTCACCGCAGCTTAAGGTGCGGTTGGGATGTGCGCACTTTAAAGAGAGGAGCCCATGATTAGAGAGGTTGCGCTCGTCTCTCTAAATGTCTCTCTAAAGAGAAAGCCAGTTAAAGAGATAACCTTAGGCAATCTAGCAGTGAATTTGATGCATCTCTCTAAATTTCTCTTTAGAATAAGGTACCTATCTCTCTAAAGTTAGAGAGATATACTATACTTTAGAGAGATAAATCTATCGTTTTAGAGAGACGGAATGCCAATGCTGCTGGATGAACCTCTTGGCCTTATTGTTGAGCGCCTTCGCAGGCGGGGGACTGATGACGCATCGGTAGAAGTTAAAGCCTGCACGAATAAATTGAGCGCAGACGTATGGGAGACAGTGAGCGCTTTTGCGAACACTGCGGGTGGGCTCATTATTTTGGGCCTGAACGAGGCCGAAGGATTTGTTCCTTCGGCTAACTTTGCTATCGATAGGGTGCGCGATCAGTTTGTTTCGGGTATCGGAGACGGAGGCTCAGCGGCAGTGGTGGCCCATGCGCCGCGGTATGAGCTTGATCGAGGCGAGGTCGACGGGCTCCAGGTGCTTCTGGTGCGCATCTTTGAACTTGAGCTTAAAGCGAAGCCTTGCTATATCGGCGCGCGCGGCGTGCAGAACGGTAGCTACAAGCGCGTGGATGATAAAGATATCAAGATGTCACCCGCTGAGCTATATGAGCTGCAGAGTGCGTTGCTTCCGAGCGATGCAGACGGCACGGTGGTTTCGGAGGCAACGGTCGAGGATTTGGATCCAGATGTCGTGCGGTCTATTATCGCAAATCGCCGGCTGCAGACCCCGCGCGTTTTGCGCGGGGCCGATACGCTGGAAAAGCAGCTGGTCAGACTCAATATCACTACAAAGGATGGTGCCGTGAAGCTCGCGGGGCTTCTGTCGGCGGGAATTTACCCCCAGCAGTTCTATCCTAAACTGATGATCGATGTCGCCGTTCATTCCGATGTGGAAAAATCTGCACCCGGGCAACCCCGGTTTATTGACCGCCAGTTGTGCGATGGCCCGATTCCGGCTTGCATCGAAGATGCCCTTGCCGCGATTGGACGAAACTTGCGCAAAGCGACGATAGTGCAAGGCGCTGGCAGAAGGGAGGATTGGGAAGTTCCCCAGGAGGTTTTGCGCGAGGCCTTGGCAAATGCCTGCATCCATCGAGAATATTCGCCCATGTTTGTGGGGCAGGCCGTGAGTGTCGATATCTATCCAGACAGAATAGAGATCAAAAACCCTGGCGGCCTTTGGGGCGGAAAGACGGTGGACAATCTTGCAGACGGGGAATCGCGCTGCCGAAACCCAAAGCTCATGAGCCTAATGGGGGCGACGCCGTTAGAGCATGCCGAGGGGGCCGTTGCGGAAAGCCAGGGATCTGGTATCCCGGCTATGATTCGCGAGATGGAGTCTCGTTCGCTTGGCAGGCCGAAATTTATCGTTAAGGCCGATTCGTTTACGGTGCTGCTTTCCCGGCACGGGGCGGAGCTTGCTGAAAACCGCACGTGGATTCAGAACCATGTGGGCACCGAGCTGACGGATCGCGAAGAAACATTGCTCATGTTTATGCGGGAGCATGGGTGCGTATGCGATGTTCAAAAAATACGAGAGGCCCTGAAGTGGGATTCGGATGACATTCGCCTGATCTGCGGGGACCTTGTAGATAAACATGCCCTGTCAAAATGCGGCAAAGACACGTTCGAAATTATCGATAGGAACAGAGAACCGTCAGCTTCGACGGCGGATAGGATCCTGGAGGCTCTCAGCGCCGAAGTGGATATGACGGCGCGAGAAATAGCGGTTGCATCGGGGGTCAGAATTTCGTCTGTCCGTTACCATCTGCCAAAAATGGCGGATAAAGGGCTCATCGAAGTAATGGGTTCATCGACGAGCCGCAATCGCCGATATCGGAAGAAGTAGATGCAGCCGGGTCGCCCCTCTAGCGTCTCTCGAAGCTAGAGGGGTGCTAGAGGGGCGATTGTCTTGCGATATTTCCCCAGGTAAAAACTGCCAAAATAAACCTGTCCCTTTTTGGTAGGTCAGTTAACGCAGTCCAGGTTGAGCATATGCGAGCGAGCAGGCTCCGGGTGCGGTAAGGTGACGTGAAACAAGCGGGCGCTGACCTTTTGGTCGCGCCCGTGAAGTTGAACGTCAGATTGCCGTGCCCGGGGCCTGCGCAGCGCCGCGCAGTTACGCCGTTTGTAAAACGGCGTAACCTAAAGGTTCATGTTGCCGTGAATGTAGGGGGTGACCTCAGGGGAGATATGGTCGCAGCCCAGCTCGCGCAGCGCGGACTCGATAACGGCGGGCAGCGGGGTCTTGCCCTTGTCGTCGACGGCGGCACCGCCGAGGGTGGCAATCTTGGCGACATCTGCGGGTGCGGCCTCGATATGCATGCAGCCGCCGACCAGGCGCGCGCGTACCTGTGCCAGATCAAGATCGTGCAGGTAATCCTCGCAGGCGCGAATCAGGGAGACCTTCTCGCGCGTAAGCTCCTCGCCCGTGGGGACGCGCGTGGCAAGACATGCTCCCGCCGGCAGGTTCCAAACGGGATAACCCCATGCGCGCAGCAGCTCGCGCTCTTCGTCCTTGGTAAAGCCGACCTCCATAAGGGGTGAGCGTACGCCGAGCTCTTCTGCCGCACGCATGCCGGGGCGGTAGTCACCGCGATCGCTTGCATTGCTGCCATCGATGACGGTGGGAAAGCCGAGCGACTTGGCGTGGTTGACGATGGCGGTAAAGCCAGCGTGCTTGCAGTGGTAGCAGCGATTGGCATCGTTGCAGGCTACTTGGGGGAGCTGCAACTGATCGACCGAAAGATTGAGCACGGGGAGCTTAAAATGCGCCCCTTCATTGGCTTGTCCATCAACGGACTGCTCAAACGAAGCCTGCTCGGGCGTGCCGATGAGCGGCGTGGTGAGATGGACGAGGAGGGTATTGGTAGGCATGATGCGGGCGCATACGGCGGCCAAAAAGCTGCTGTCAACGCCGCCGGAAAACCCGATAGCCACGCGCCCGTATGCCAAAAGCAGCTGTTCGAGCGCCGATAGCTTGTCTTGAAGCTCCTCTGCGGGTGCCGTGGTGTCTAAAATCATGAAACGTTCCTTATCGTTGAGTACTCGATCTAAAACTATAATCCTAATGCGTTACTTGCCATAAGACTTCTATCTGTGTAACGAAAGTGCAATATGGTATATACGTTATATACAAGTTGCCAAATGCGGTAGAGTTGCAGCAACGCGACAGCGAGAGTCGATGGGGGACCGATATGATCAAGGCTGTTATTTTTGACATGGATGGAACGCTGGTCGATACCGAGCGTTTGGGGATTAAGGCCTGGAAGGCAGGCGCCGCTGAGCTGGGGCTCGCGATTGATGAAGCGCTGATCCATCAGTTTATCGGCCGCACGCTGCCCGATGTCATGGACATCCTTGATGAGCATTACGGCAGCCACGAAACCACCGAGGCGGTCTATGTCCGCCACAAGGAGATTCGCGACGAGATGGTCAAGACCGAACTGGAACTTAAGGCCGGCGCCGCCGAGTGCCTAGACGAGCTGCTGGCTGCGGGCTATCACGTTGGTCTAGCGACGTCGTCGCGCCTCGTTACGGCCGAGCGCAACCTTAAGATGGTTGGCCTCTTTGACAAGTTTGAAACGGTAACGTGTGGCGAGGACGTCGTGCACGGCAAGCCCGACCCCGAGATGTATCTGCTCGCCTGCGAGCGCGCGGGCTTTGCTCCCGAGGAATGTGCCGTGGTCGAGGATTCGCGCAACGGCTGCGTCTCGGGCATTACGGCCGGCTGCCATGTCTTTGCCGTCCCCGATATCGTGCCGCTGCCGCAGGACGTGGTGGATGGCTGCGAGGCCGTGCTCGATACGCTGTTCGATCTGGCGGCGGCGGTCAAGGCCGTGCGCTAGACAATTGCGGCGTTGAAACGAGCAATTGCTTACGTTTGCGCTTAAGCAAAAGGGGCCCGGCAATGGTCGGGCCCCTTTTGCTTAAGCGGCGACTTAGCATACTCGCGGGCGTGCTATAGATACGCACCGAGGTTGATGGCCGTGGCGTCGGTCTGGCTGCTTGCCTGGGTGCTGGCGCGTTCCAGCAGGAACGGCCGCACGAGTTCTTGGCGGTTGATGTCCTCGATGGCCGTGACCGCGGTGACGGTGCGCGCGGCAGAGCTGACGTGGATATGCTTGGTCTTTGCCGGGGCCTTGTTCTCGATTTGCTCCATGAGCAATTGAACGCCCTTGCGGCCAATCTCGTAGCCCGGGGGCGCTACCGTAGTGAGCGGGACCGATCCACTCCAAGCGAGCGGGTTGCCATCGCAGCCTGCTACGCGTACTTGCCCGGGGACAGAGATGCCCTTGTCGACCAGCGCCGAGATAACGCCCGAGGCCAACACGTCGGTCAGGCCGACGACAAAATCGGGGCGTTCGTTCGCGGGGCGCTCGGCGATTTGGGCACCGATGCCGTAGCCGTCGGCAGCGGTATTCCATTCGCCGGCGTCGATGACTTCGATCTTGATATCGGGGTGCAGGGCGAGGGCCTTGTGAATGCCAAGCACGCGTAGGGTGAGCTGCATAAATGCTGCTCGGCCGACGACGACAATATGGTGTGCGCCGCGGGCGATGGCGAGCTCGGCAATGATGCGACCTTGGGCCTCGTTGTCGGCCGCTACGTAGTAGCCGGGCTCGGAACAGTGGATGTCCAGATGGACGATCGGCACGGGCATTTTAGTCATGGCCGGATGCCAGTCGGGGGACGCCATGGGCTGAACCATGACGCCGGACATCTGGGTGCCCATAAAGTAGCGCAGGTAATGGTTCTCGAGAATATCGTCATTATCGGCGTTGGCGATGAGCAGGTCGTAGCCGTGCTTGCGGGCCTCGTTGTGGGCGCCGCTGGCGATTTGGAGCGAAAAGCCGTGGTCGAGACGGGGGAGCACCAGGCCAAAGGACTTGGTGGCGCCGCCCGCGAGCTGACGGGCGCTTTGGTTGGGCAGGTAGCCAAGGCGATTGATGGTCTCGTTGATGAGCTTGAGGGTCTCGGGGCGTAGCTTTTCGGGGTGGTTGAGCGCGTTGGAGACCGTGCCCAACGAAACCCCGGCCTCGCGCGCGACGTCGCTGATTTTTACCTTTGCCATAGCGGCCCCTTTGATGCGTTTCAAGTACAAGCCAGATTGTAGCATCCCAAACCTACCAAAAAGGGACAGGTTTATTTTGGCAGGTTTATCTGGGGAAACGCCGTTGCCGGCGCGACCACCACGAAGGGGGCAGGTACCTTTGTGGTGGTTTGAACCGGCTGGACGTGTGTGCATCGAGTGGTATCTAAGTTGAGATACCACTTCTGGTATATCAGCTTGCGTTTGCGTGAGTACAATACTCGAACGTTATGCGTCTCAGCGCCCCCTGTGCGTGGACGTTTTGCAGTCAAGCGGACGAAGGGATTTATCCTATGTGCGGAATTGTCGGCTACACCGGCTCTGATATTGCAAAGAACATCCTGGTCACGGGCCTCAAGCGTATGGAGTATCGCGGCTATGACTCCTCGGGCGTCGCGCTCGAGGTGGGCGAGGGCGCCGCGGCGCACCTCGATGTCATCCGCCGCGTGGGCAAGGTCGCGGGCCTGGAGAGCGAGCTTTCCAACATTGACAGCGACGCTACCTGCGGTATCGGCCACACCCGTTGGGCCACCCACGGCAAGCCCTCCGTCGTTAACGCTCACCCCCACACCAGCTGTGACGGTCGTATCGCCATCGTCCACAACGGCATCATCGAGAACTTCGCCGAGCTGCGCGAAGAGCTGGAGGGCCGCGGCCACCACTTTAAGAGCGAGACCGATACCGAGGTCTTCGCGCATCTGATCGAAGAGGCTTATGCCGAGACGCACGACCTGATGGCCTCCGTGCGCGAGGCTTGCACCCACGTGGTCGGTGCCTATGGCCTGGCCGCCGTGTGCGCTGACGAGCCCGGCGTGATCGCCGTGGCCCGCAAGGATTCCCCGATCGTGGTCGGCGTGGGCGAGACCGGCGCCTATGTCGCCTCCGATGTCATCGCGCTCATCGACGCCACCCGCGATGTCGTGGTGCTCGAGGACGGTCAGTTTGCCAAGCTCGCGCCCGCAGGCGTCGAGTACACCGACGAGGCCGGCAACGTTATCGAGCCCAAGGTCACCCACATCGACTGGGACCTGGATATGGCAGAAAAGGGCGGTTATCCCGACTTTATGCTCAAGGAGATTCACGAGCAGCCGCGCGTCGTGCGCGACACGCTGGTTGGTCGTATGACACCGGCCGGCGAGCTCGACATCGACGAGCTGGGCCTTTCGCTCGAGGAACTCAACGACATCGACCGCGTCTACGTGATCGCTTGCGGCACCAGCTATCACGCTGGCCTCATTGCCAAGAATCTCATTGAGGGCTGGGCTCGCATCCCCACCGAGGTGGAGGCGGCCAGCGAGTTCCGCTATCGCAACCCCATCATCACGCCGACGACGCTCGTCGTGGCCGTGTCCCAGTCGGGCGAGACGGCCGACACTCTCGCCGCCATCCGCGATGCGCGCATCAAGGGTGCCAAGGTCTTCGGCATCACCAACGTGGTGGGCAGCCCCGTGGCGCGTGAGAGCGACGGCGTCATCTACACCAAGGCCAACAAGGAGATCGCGGTCGCCTCGACCAAGAGCTTCATCGGCCAGGTTGTGAGCCTGACGCTGCTGGCCCTGCTGCTGGCGCAGGTCAAGTACCGCTTGACCACCAAGCAGGCGCGCATGCTGTTCCGCGAGCTTTCCGATACGGCCGAGCAGATCCAGTGGATTTTGGATACCCAAACCGAGGCCGTTCATGAGGCCGCCCTGCTGTGCAAGGACGCGCAGTCCGCACTGTTTGTGGGTCGCGGCATGGGTGCCGCTATTTCCTACGAGGGCGCGCTCAAGCTCAAAGAGGTCAGCTACCTGCACGCCGAGGCATATGCCGCCGGTGAGATGAAGCACGGCCCCATTGCCCTGATCGACCTGGGCTTCCCTGTCATCGCTGTGGCCACCAAGAGTGCCACCTACGACAAGACCGTGTCGAACCTTATGGAGTGCAAGGCGCGCGGTGCCAAGGTCATCGTCGTTGCCACCGAGGGCGACGATGAGATCAACAAGATTGCCGACTGCATCATCCGCGTGCCGGCAGTCCGCGACGTGTTCAGCCCCATCACGGCGAGTGTCCCGCTGCAGCTGCTCGCCCGCGAGGTCGCCATCCTGCGCGGCTGCGACGTCGACCAGCCCCGCAACCTGGCGAAAAGCGTCACGGTCGAGTAGTTGGTTCCGCCGTTCTAGCGACTAAGGCCCGGCTCCGCATCAAGATGAACTGCGCCCCAAATCTTGGACGCCCTAAATAGCGACTAGGCCGCAAGGGCCTGATTCCGGTACTCCTCCGGGGTCAGGCCCTTCAATCTTACCTGCCTCCGGCTCGTGTTCCAGT